>NZ_CP133111.1:1320000-1980000 GCF_033001325.1 Rhodopseudomonas sp. BAL398 | reverse complement strand
ATGGTGCTGACGCAACTGGTCGAGGGCCGCGCCGCGATCGAGAACCAATATGGCCGCGTGGTGCGGGCCGCCGGCAATCCGCAGGCGCTCAAGGCGATCGAGACGGTGTTTGAGCCGCGCGCCAGTTTCGAATGGCGCGGGCTCGGCGAGATCGAATGGTCCGGCATGAAGATTCGCCCGCGCTATGCGGCGTTCGACGCCGAGCAGAAATTCGGCGTCGGCTATGGCGGCACCCGGGCTGAGACCGCGCCCGAACTAGCCGATTGCCGCTGCGGCGAGGTGGTCAAGGGCGCGATGAAGCCGCCGGACTGTCCGATGTTCGGCACGGTGTGCCGGCCGGAAACGCCGGTCGGCGCCTTGATGGTGTCGACCGAGGGATCTTGCGCGGCCTATTGGCAATATGCCGGCCGCCGCGTCGCGGAGGCGCTCGCATGAGCAGACTGATCGGTTCGGTGGTGACGCTGGCCCATGGCGGCGGCGGACGCGCGATGCGCGACCTCGTCGCGGAAATCTTTCTGCCGGCCTTCGACAATCCGACCCTCGGCATGCTGGAGGATCAGGCGCGGCTCGACCTCGGCGCGCTGGCGCAGCCTGGCGCGCGCTTGGCGTTTACGACCGATGGCTTCGTGGTGCAGCCGCTGGAATTTCCCGGCGGCGATATCGGCAAGCTGGCGGTGTGCGGCACCGTCAACGATCTCGCGGTCGGTGGCGCCGTGCCGCTGTGGCTGTCTTGCGCGGTGGTCATCGAGGAGGGGTTTGAATTCGAACGGCTGCGCCGCATCGTCGATACGATGCGCATCACCGCGTCTGAAGCCGGCGTGACCATCGTCACCGGCGATACCAAGGTGGTGGAGCGTGGCGCCGCCGATGGTCTGTTCATCACCACCGCGGGCGTCGGCGTATTTCCGCCGGGCCGCGATCTGGCCGCGATCCATGCGCGGCCGGGCGATGTGGTGCTGGTCAACGGTCCGCTCGGCGATCATGGCGCCGCGGTGATGGCGGCGCGCGGCGATCTGGCGCTGGAGACCTCGCTGATCAGCGATTGCCGTCCGCTCAACGGTTTGATGGCGGCGCTGCTCGCCGCCGCTCCCGGCACCCGCTGCGCCCGCGATGCGACGCGCGGCGGCGTTGCCGCCGTACTCAACGAAATCGCCGCGGCCGCCAAATTCGGCGTCGCCATCGACGAGGCGAAAATTCCGGTGCGGCCCGAGGTCGACGGCTTGTGCGAAATCCTCGGGCTCGATCCGCTGTACCTGGCCAATGAAGGCACGCTGGTCGCGGTGGTGCCGCCCGAGCAGGCCGACGCCGCACTGGCGGCGATGCGCGCCCGGGTCGAGGGGGCGCAGGCTTGCGCGATCGGCGAGATCACCGCCGGTCCGGCCGGCGACGTGGTGATGCGCACCAGGCTCGGCAGCGAACGGTTGGTCGATCTGATGATCGGCGATCAATTGCCGCGGATCTGCTGAGCGAGTTTTGTTATTGACCCGCCTCGCGTTACCAAAGCAGCGGTCACTCCGGGGCGCGAGCAGCGCAAGCTGCGCGCGAACCCGGAATCTCGCTGCGGAGGCTTTGCGTGTTGCGAGATTCCGGGTTCGCTCGGCCTACGGCCTCGCGCCCCGGAATGACACATTCAATTCGTCACGCGCGCGGCGGCGATGATGGCCTGGCCGAAGGCCAGCCCGCCGTCATTGGCGGGGATCTGCGCCGGCGCCAGCACCGGCAGCGCGGCCTGGCCGAGCCGGGTCAGGCAGGCCTGCAGCAGCATTCCGTTTTGGAACACGCCGCCGCCGAGCGCGATCGCCTTGGCGTCATGATCGCGGGCGATCCGCAGCGCCGTGTCGCAAAAGGCGGCGGCAAGGCCGTGATGAAACCGCGCCGCGATCGTCGCGGTTGGCACGCCATCCGCCAGATCCGCCAGTAGCGCGGTCCACATCGGCGCCGGATCGATGATCCAGGGATCGGTCGCGGTCGCAAGCTTGAACGGATAGCATTGGGTGTCGTCGCTGGGGCCGGCCAGCGCCTCCAGTGCCATCGCGGCTTCGCCCTCGAAACTCAGCCGTACGGGCGCGAGATCGAGCGCCGCCGCGACGGCGTCGAACAGCCGGCCGCAGGACGACGACAACGGCGCGTTCAGGCCCTGCGCCATCGCCTGGCGCAGCACGCCAAGCGGCTGCGCGGCGAGGATCGCGCCGCCCGGCAAATGCGGCAGGCGGGCCATGGTGCCGTCGACGCCAAACGCCCCGTCGAGCTGCGCCAACAGATTGCGCCATGGTTCGGTCACCGCGCGGGCGCCGCCGGGCAGCGGCACCGGTTGCAGACACGCCATCCGGGTGAAATTGGTGTAGTCGCACAATAGGATCTCGCCGCCCCACACCGTGCCGTCGGCCCCAAAGCCGACGCCATCGAGGGCGATGCCGACGACGCGGCCGCCGTCGCGCGGCCAGTGCCGCTCGGCCATCGCCGCGGCGATATGGGCGTGATGATGCTGGACCTGGATCAAAGGCAGGTTGTGGGCGGCGGCTGCGGCCTCGGCCCAATGCGTGCTGCGATAGGCGGGATGCAGATCGGCGGCGAGCGCAGCCGGGCGATGGTCGAACAGCTGCGCATAGTCGCCAATGGCGCGGACGAATTCGCCATAGGTGAGGGGTTCCTCGAGGTCGCCGAGGTGATGCGACAACAGCGCCTCATTGCCGCGTAGCAGGCAGATCGCAGCTTTCATCTCGCCGCCCAGCGCCAGCACCGCCGGCGCGTCGGCAAAGCCGGGCGGCAGGCTGCGCGGCGCCGGCGCGTAGCCGCGGGCATGGCGCAGCAGCCGGGCCTCGCCGCGGACCACACGGGCGACGGAATCGTCGAGCCGTCGCGCGATCGGGCGATCATGCATCACGAACAGATCGGCGAAGCCGCCGAGCTTGGCCTGCGCTTCATCGTTGCTGATGACCTGCGGCTCGCCCGAGACATTTCCGCTGGTCATCACCAGCGCGCCGCCGAACTCTCTGAGCAGCAAATGGTGCAGCGGCGTGGTCGGCAGCATGAAGCCGAGCAGGTTCTGGTTCGGCGCGACCGCCGGCGCGAGGCCGGCGGCAGGCTGGCGCAGCAGCAGCACGATCGGCGCCGCCGGGCTCGCCAGCAGCGCGGCTTCGGTGGCGTCGACAAAGCAGAACCGTCGGATGGCATTGAGGTCCGGCGCCATCAAGGCGAAGGGTTTGGCCGGGCGCCGCTTGCGCTGGCGCAGCGCCGCGACGGCGATTTCATTGCCGGCGTCGCAGGCCAGATGAAAGCCGCCGAGCCCTTTCAGGCCGACGATCTGGCCTTGGCGCAACGCCGCGACGGCGGCGGCGAGCGGATCGGCGGCGGGCAATAATTCGTCCGCCGCGCGCTGCAGCCACAGCCTCGGGCCGCAGACCGGGCAGGCGATCGGTTGGGCATGGAAGCGGCGGTCGGCGGGAGAGTCATATTCGCGGCGGCAGTCGGGGCACATCGCAAAGCCGCTCATCGTGGTGGTGGCGCGGTCATAGGGAATGGCCTCGAGAATCGAGAAGCGCGGTCCGCACGTCGTGCAGCTGGCGAAGGCGTAGCGATGGCGGCGCTCGCCTGCGCTGTCGATCTCGGCCGCGCAGGCGGCGCAGATCCGGGCATCCGGCACCACGCCGGCGGTGTGCTGGCCGCGCGATGCGGGCGAAGCCGCGATCGAGAACAGCGTCAGGCCGGCGGGGGGGGACCATGGCGCGCGCTCGACCGCGCTCACCTGCGCCAGCGGCGGGCACTCCTCGGTAATGGCGGCGGCGAGCGCGTCGATGGCGTGGCGTGAGCCGGCGACATGGATCAGCACGCCTTCGTCGTCATTATGCACCTCACCGACCAGACCGAGGCGATGCGCCAGCGCATAGATGAAGGGACGAAAGCCGACACCCTGCACCACGCCGCGCACGCGGATCGCTTCGGCGGCGGCGCTGATCGGCCGATCTGTCATTTCGGTCGGAAGGCGGCAATCACCGTGGCGTCGGTCTCGATCCGTCCGGCGCCGATCAGGTCGAGGCAAAACGGCACGGCGGCGAACACCGCCTGCAGGCAGACGGCGATCGAAGCCGGCTTGCCGGGCAGGTTGACGATCAGGCATTTGCCGCGCAGGCCCGCCATCTGACGCGACAGGATCGCGGTCGGGACATGCTCCAGGCTGGCCAGCCGCATCGCTTCGCCGAAGCCCGGCATTACCCGTTCGATCACCGATTCGGTGGCCTCGGGTGTGCAGTCGCGCGGCGAAGGGCCGGTGCCGCCGGTGGTGAGCAGCAGGTCGACCTTGTCGACGTCGCACATCTGGATCAGCGCATCGCGGACGCTGTCGACGCCGTCCGGGATCACCCGGCGGACCGGCTCCCACGGTGTAACGATGGCGCGGCCGAGCCAGTCGGCGATCGCCGGGCCGCCGAGATCTTCATATTCGCCGCGCGAGGCGCGGTCGGAGACGGTCAGAATGCCGATACGCACCATCAGGGAGTTTCCAAAATCGAATCTGCCGCAGTTGGCAGTGCCGCCAAGCTAGCATGGCGTTCGGCCCGTTTCTATTGCACCGCAAAGCGACAAGGTCAGCGAATATTGACTTCGATCTCGTCGTAGCGCTTCAGCCGGTAGACGATCGCCGACAACAGCCAGCAGGCCGCGAAGATGGCGATGATGAGATAGCCCAGCATGCCGAAATTCTCGTTGAGAGCGTAGATCCACGACCACACCGCGCCGTCCAGCGCCAACTTGTTGCCGATCAGCCCGAGACCCTCGACGCCGCCGATCAGCAGCGCAACCACCACCGAGACGAAGGTGATCGTCATATTGTAATAGAGCTTGCGGATCGGCTTGACGAAGGCCCAGCCATAGGCGCCGATCATCAGGATGCCGTCGGTGGTGTCGACCAGGGACATGCCGGCGGTGAACAGCGCCGGAAAGATCAGGATCGACCACAGCGGCAGTCCCTGCGAGCCTTGCGCGGCGGAAATGCCCAGCAGTCCGATCTCGGTGGCGGTGTCGAAGCCCAGGCCGAACAGCAGGCCGAGCGGATACATGTGCCAGCTCTTGGAGATCATCCGGAACAGCGATCGCAGCAATCGGCCGAGCAGCCCGCGCTGCGACAGCAGAATGTTGAGGTCTTCCTCGATCACGTCCTCGCCGCGCCGCGCCGCGTTGAACATCCGGAACACCGACACCAGGATCACGATATTGGCGGCCGCCACCATCAGCAGGAACAGTGCCGAAACCCCGGTGCCGATGACGCCGCCGATCTGCTTGAAGCCCTCGAATTTCGATTGGATCGCGCTGACCAGTAGCGCCACGAAGATCGAGGCCACGATGACCACGGTGGAGTGGCCCAAGGAGAAGAACAGCCCGACCGACAGCGGCCGCTTGCCGCTCTGTATCAATTTTCGGGTGACATTGTCGATCGCCGCGATGTGATCGGCATCGACCGCATGGCGCAGGCCGAACGTGTAGGCCAGCAAGGCGGTGCCGAGCAAAAGCGGATAGTCGCGAAAGGCGATCACCGCCGCCGCCCACGCGCCGATATTGAAGACGGCCAGCATGGCGTAGACCGCCATCACCTTGAAGCGATACCCTTCCGGTTCATCGTCAAACAGCCGACCGAGCCGGCCGCGGCGGGACGCAACAGCATTGACGGTGATTTCGCTCATGTTCAGCCTGCGCGATGCTCAGCCGCGGTGCCGGTTTGCGAGATCGAACAGCGCTCGGCCACCGTCGCGGCGGCATCTTCAGGCCCTGCTCGATCGCCCAGTCATAACCAAAGCAAATGCGGTGATAGTTGGATTGAATGGCCTCTTGGCAACCGCCGCGGCCCGCGTAGGACGCAACGGTTCGACCCAACGTAACCACACGCTGTATGACGTTTCAACTGGAATATCACACGATGAGCATCGCCGGGTTTCATCGGGATCTGTGGGGCGGCGAACCGTTAGCGAAATTCTGGTTTTGATGGAATCAGAACTGCGCTTCGGTGCGCTCACAACAGGCACTGCCTCATGGTGAGGAGGCGCGAAGCGCCGTCTCGAACCATGCGCCGCAGACATCCGGCTCCTCATCCTTCGAGACGCCCGGCTTTGCCGGGCTCCTCAGGATGAGGACTCAGTACCCTTGGGAACATGCAACGCGCGCCGCATCGCGACGCACGTCTTGCGCCGCGCGGGGCATCGGATCGCCGTCATTGATCGCCCTG
This sequence comes from Rhodopseudomonas sp. BAL398, assembly GCF_033001325.1. Taxonomy (NCBI): domain Bacteria; kingdom Pseudomonadati; phylum Pseudomonadota; class Alphaproteobacteria; order Hyphomicrobiales; family Nitrobacteraceae; genus Rhodopseudomonas; species Rhodopseudomonas sp. BAL398. The sequence goes on along the minus strand of NZ_CP133111.1, from coordinate 1,973,786 downwards.
ACACGGCGGCGTGCAATCGGCATGAGAAACGCTGCCCGGCATCAAGGCGCGGGCGCGGGGCCGGCGGTGCGGGTCACCGCCAGCTCTGGCGACGCGGATCAGGCCGCCTTGGGTTGGGCCACATGGGTGGCGATCGCATCCATCAAGGCTGGCGACAGGCAATCATAGGGCTCGAGGCCGAGCTCCTTCAGCCGTGATCGGATGCCGGGCATCTCGGCCGGCTTGACCCCGGACTCGATCACCGACGAGACGAAGGCCGCGAAGCCCGGAGCGGCCGAGCCGGATTCCTGAAACAGTTCGGGATGGATGAAGTCGAGTCCGTAGAACGGATGGGCCTTGTTCTCGATGCGGCCATACATATGGGTGCCGCAGACGGTGCAGGCGTGGCGCTGGATCGCCGCCGATGGATCGACGATCTTCAGCTTGTCGCCGTTCTCGATCACCGACAGATTCTCGCGCGGCACCACGGCGACGACGGAGAAGATCGCGCCGTCGGGCTTCCAGCATTTGGTGCAGCCGCAGGCGTGGTTGTGGGCGACGTCGCCCTTGATGGCGACCTTGACCGGCTTGTCCTTGCATTTGCAGACCAGGGTGCCGCCGGCAAAATTGCCGGACCCCTGCTTGACGCCATCATCAACCGATGGGTGGATATGAACAGTCATGGGCTATCCTCCGGGTTTGCGACATTGTGGATGTCAAAACACGACGACCGATCGGATCGACTGGCCTTGATGCATCAGATCGAAGCCCTTGTTGATGTCCTCGAGCTTGAGCACGTGGGTGATCATCGGGTCGATGTCGATCTTTCCATTCATGTACCAGTCGACGATCTTCGGCACGTCGGTTCGGCCGCGCGCGCCGCCGAACGCAGTGCCTTTCCAGACCCGCCCGGTGACCAGTTGGAACGGGCGGGTGGAAATCTCCTTGCCGGATTCGGCAACCCCGATCACCACCGAGACGCCCCAGCCGCGATGGCAGGCCTCCAGCGCCTGACGCATCACCGTGGTATTGCCGGTGCAATCGAAGGTGAAATCGGCGCCGCCGTCGGTCAGCCCGACCAGATGCTGGACGATGTCGCCGTCGATCTTCTTGGGATTGACGAAATGGGTCATGCCGAAACGGCGGCCCCATTCCTCCTTGGAGTCGTTGACGTCGACACCGATAATCTTGTCGGCGCCGACCATCCGCGCGCCCTGGATCACATTGAGGCCGATGCCGCCGAGCCCGAACACCACGACATTGGCGCCGGGCGTCACCTTGGCGGTATTGACCACGGCGCCGACGCCGGTCGTGACGCCGCAGCCGATATAGCAACTCTTGTCGAACGGCGCGTCGTCGCGGATCTTCGCCACCGCGATCTCCGGCAGCACGGTGAAATTCGAGAATGTCGAGCAGCCCATATAGTGATAGATCGGCTTGCCCTTGAGGCTGAAGCGGCTGGTGCCGTCTGGCATCACCCCCTTGCCCTGGGTGGCGCGGATCGCGGTGCACAGATTGGTCTTCTGGCTCAGGCAGCTTTTGCACTGCCGACATTCCGGGGTGTAGAGCGGGATGACGTGATCGCCGGGCTTGACCGAGGTGACGCCCGCGCCGACCTCGCGCACGATGCCGGCGCCTTCATGGCCGAGAATCGAGGGGAAGATGCCTTCGCTGTCGAACCCGTCGAGCGTATAGGCGTCGGTGTGGCAGATCCCGGTGGCCTTGATCTCGACCAGGACTTCGCCAGCCTTCGGCCCGTCGAGATCAACCTCGACGATTTCGAGCGGCTTTTTTGCTTCGAAGGCGACGGCGGCGCGCGTCTTCATGAATAGTGTCCTTTCGGGTCTCAGTTCTGCAATCAGTTGGTCCGCAAGTCGGCTTCGTCGCGCGGAAATGGCTACTTCGAGCTCATGCAACTGTCTTCCGCCAAGGCATATTCGAGAGGCTTGCCGGCGTGCTTGGCTGGACGCCCGCGCGGCACGGCGTCATTGGCGCGGGCCCGAAGATAGACGTAGATATCGTTGAGATAGCAGACGACGTTGCGGTTGTTGCCGAACGACGGCATGACATTCTCCTGCGACGAGCTGACATTGGTGCGACCGTTCGCCACGATGGTCAGGAAGTCGCCGTAACTGAGCGTCTTCAACGAATTCTTGAGCGCCGGGGCGTAGGTCGATCCCATCCCGTCCGGTCCGTGGCAGACATGGCATTCGGAGTGATAACGACGGAAGCCGGAATAGGTGTACCAATCCACGGTGCCGTCGGCGGTGATGTTGTAGGTGGGGTTTCCTTCGACGTCGAAGGCCTCGCCGTCCTTGAACTTGACCGCGGTCGGGTCGACGGCGGGTTCGGCGAAGGCAAGTTCTGCTGATGCCACGATCAAAATCGCAGCCGCGACAGTCCAGAATTTCTGCAAGTGCGTTTCCTCGTGTTATTTTGTCCGGCCTTTGGCCGGTTGACCGGCGCATGGGATTTCGGTCCATGCGCCGGGACAGGTCAGGTCATTGCGGAAGTGCGAAGACGGTGAGGCTGCCGCCGAGCGAGGTGTAGTTGCTCAACGCGGCGTAACCGCCCACGGCTCCGAGACCGGCGGTCGGATCGGTCAACCCGGCCGCAAGGCCGATGCCGGCCCAGCCGCCGACGCCGGACAACACCGCGATGTACTGCCGTCCGCCGTGCTCATAGGTGGTGACGTTGCCGATAATTCCCGACGGAGTCTTGAACTTGTACAGCTCCTTGCCGGTCTTGGCGTCGACCGCCTTGAGATAGCCTTCCAGCGTTCCGTAGAATACGACACCCCCGGCGGTAGCGAGCGCGCCCGACCACACCGAGAACTGTTCCTTGTTGGACCAGGCGATCTTGCCGGTCTTGTTGTCCCAGGCAATGAAATTGCCCATGTGGTCATCGCCTGGAGGCGGATACATCGACAGCGTCGCCCCGACATAGGGCTGGCCGGCGGTGTAGCTCACCTTGAACGGCTCGTAGTCCATGCAGACGTGGTTGGTCGGCACATAGAACAGTTGCGTGTCCGGCGAATAGGCCGCCGGCTGTTCGTCCTTGGTGCCGAGTGCGGCCGGGCAGATGCCCTTGACGTTGGTGTCCTCGCCGGCCTTGTCGGTCGAGTATTTGTCGACGACCTTCGGGCGGCCATAGGTCGGCGAGCTCTTGTCCATATCGACGCCGCTGGTCCAGTTCACCTTCGGGTCGTATTTATCCGCGACCAGCAGTTCGCCGGTCTCCCGGTCGAGCGTGTAGCCGATTCCGTTGCGATCGAAATGGGTCAGCAGCTTGCGGTCTTTGCCGTCGATCTTCTGGTCGGTCAGGATCATCTCGTTGACGCCGTCATAGTCCCATTCGTCGTGGGGAGTCATCTGATAGACCCATTTGGCGATTCCGGTGTCGGGGTTACGGGCCCAGATGGTCATCGACCATTTGTTGTCGCCCGGACGCTGCTTCGGGTTCCAGGTCGAAGGATTGCCCGAGCCGTAATAGACCAGGTTCAGCTCAGGATCATACGAGATCCAGCCCCAGGTCGCGCCGCCGCCGATTTTCCATTGATCGCCTTGCCAGGTCTTCAGGCTGGAATCCTTGCCGATCGGCTTGCCGAGCACAGTGGTCTTTTCGGGATCGACCAGGAGTTGATCGTCCGGCCCTTCCGAATAGCCGCGCCAGACCATCTTGCCGGTCTTGATGTCATAGGCGGTCATATGGGCCTGGACGCCGAACTCGCCGCCGGAAATGCCGATCAACACCTTGTCCTTGATCACCAGCGGGGCCGAGGTGCCGGTGGCGCCCTTGCCGGGATCGCCGTTCTTCACCGTCCATTCCACCTTGCCGGTCTTGGCATCGAGCGCGACCAGCGTAGTGTCGGCCTGATGCAGGAAGATCTTGCCGTCGCCATAGGCAACGCCGCGATTCACCGTGTCGCAGCACATCACCGGAATGACGTTCGGATCCTGCTTGGGCTCGTATTTCCAGACGATCTTGTTCTCGTTGGACAGGTCAAGGGCATAGACCTTGTTGGGGAACGGGGTGTGGACATACATCATGTTCCCGATGATGAGCGGCCCGCCTTCATGGCCGCGCAGCACGCCGGTCGAGAATGTCCAGGCCACCTGCAGCTTGCCGACATTGGAGGCGGTGATCTGGTTCAGCGGCGAGTAGCGCGTGCTGGCGTAGTTGCCGGCGGGAATCACCCAATCCTTCGGATTTTGCGACATTTTGATGAGTTCGTCATTGGCGTAGCAAGCGCCAGAGGCGAATGTCGCCAGAGCCGCAACACTGGTTGCAAATAGCACCTTCCTCATAATGGTCTCCTCCCAGTTATCGAGTTTTGGTGTCGCTGAATCTGCCAAATTCTTCGTTGGCTGCGTGCCCGAACATAGGGCATCCGACCAAGCCGATCTTGCCCAAGAGAGAACGATATTTGCTCTAAAGCGAAGCTGGATCAAAAATGCAACGTTCCGCGCCTGGCTGGTCGTTTCACGCTGCAGTGCAGCGCGCGACAAGCAAGTATAGGTTGAGGTTCTGCTTGACGGAGCGAGAACGAAATCAGAGGATTAGTTCGCGATCTCGCGCACGCGTTCGTGCGCGGAGCTGGCGGGATCATGCGGGAGAAGACGCATCAGGAGCACGTCGGCGCAGTCATGTTGCAGTCATGTTCAAGCATCCACGTTGAAACGGTGGCGTGAGGGAGGCGAATGGGTGGCGGTATGATGATGGCTGATATGGTCGGCGCGCTTAGTACGTTCGGATTGACGCCAAGGAAACAGATTCAGTGTTGGACTGATGCGCTGTTTGATCTGTGCGGGCGCTTCGAGATCGACCCGCTGCAAGCGGCGTCGCTCGAAGCGCGGATCAGCTACGCGACCGTTTCCCGCCTGAAACTGTGCCGGATCGAAGTGAGCCAGCATCGCGTCGTGCATCCGCTGTCGCGCGCGACGGCCAGCGACCATCCCTATGTCAAGATCCTATTCCAGACTCACGGCGTGTCCTATTTCGAGCAGGACGGGCGTCACATCGAGCTGATGCCGGGAGATGGTCTGGCCTACGACGTGCAGTCGCCGCATACGATCGTCAGCCCGGCGTTGACGCGGCACGATGTGGTGATCGTACCCAAGGAGCTGCTGCGCGAGCGCGGCTTCCGTTCAGCAAGGATGCCGGCTTGCAAACTGTCCGCGCGGGCCGGCGCCGGGCGGATCGCGCATGATTTCGTCCGGGTCACGCTCGACGAGGCAACCAAGCTGTCGCCGCGCAATGCGCTTGGCGTCGCTGATTCCTTGATCGATCTGTTGCTGTTGCCGCTTCGCGACGCCGACATCATGGCCGATCGCGTCGGTCCCGAGGCGATGTATCTGCGCGCCCAGGGTTTCATTCGGGAACATTTGCGTGACCCGGAGCTCTGCATCGATCAGATCTCCATGGCGCTGGGCTGTACCAAGCGCTATCTGCACATGCTGTTCAGCGATCGGGGAATGACCGTCAGCGACTTCATCTGGCAGGCTCGGCTTCACAATTGTCGCCAGGAGTTGGAGACCCAGCCGGGCAAGTCGGTGACTGATGTCGCCTTTTCGTGGGGATTTTCGAGTTCCTCGCATTTCAGCCGCCTGTTCCGAAAATATTTCGGCGTTGTTCCGTCCTCCATTCACAAGATCCAGCACCACAATCAAGCATCGAAGGCCTCGTAGAGACCTCGCTAGTGAGCGGCGCCTTGCGGGTGATAACAACGTTGTCATTGCGCGCGCCTATCGATGCGGTGGTTAGGCGATGAACGTGGGCAGAAGGCGCATGCGGGGCGGGCGTTTGGCATCGTGTTAGTCTGATACGTCGTGTTTGTCGGAATGCGATGTCGAGCGCGTGTGCAGTGCACAACAGGTAGCAGGCTCTTGCATTGAGAGCGGGGCGGCCCTAGCTTTGATAACGCGCGAGCTCGCGCATAACCCCATGGGAGACCCGCATGACCTGGAAAACCCCGAAGATTGTTGAAGTTGCGGTGGGCATGGAAATCAACATGTACGCCTGCGCCGCGCGCAAGTAAGTTGCGGCGGATCCGATCTGACCGGCTTCGTGGCATCAGCGCCTGGAGCTGGTCAGAGTTCTCGGCCTGGCAATCAGCGCTTGGCCGGAGTGCTGATCGGGTATGCAGCCAATCCGATGCCGGGGATCAAGCGTTGCGATGAGTGATGCTGTGCTCGGCCGAATGGCGCGCAAACCAGGATGACGATCAGCTCACGAATATTCGGCTTGGCAATAGCATGGCTCGTAGCACTGCTTCCTTGTGTGGTGCATGGCGAGGATATCGATACCGAGCATCTGTTCGGATTCATGATCGGGGCCGACGTCGGCAATCCCGGCGAGCGGGAATTCCAGAGCCAGACGACGGGGCGGTTGGGCGCGAGCCAAGGAAGATATCGCGCAATCGAGCAGGAGTTCGAGCTGGAATTCGTGCCCGCCCGAAATTTCCGAATCGAGGCGGGGGCGGCATTCGCTGCGCATAATATCGCTGGCGTGCCCGACCTGGAGAATCGCCGCCAATTGGCCTTGCAGGGTGCGTCGATTGATTTTCGTTACAGATTTCTCGATCGGCAGGCGGCGCCGTTTGGCTTGACGGTCGGGCTGCAGAGCCATGCCGACCGTGTCGATGATGCGACCGCCGAGGCGGTCCGCAGCTATGGCACGGAGTTGACGCTGGCGGTCGACCGGGAATTGGTGGCCAACGCCGTCATTGCCGCGGTCAATCTGATCTATCAGCCGGAATGGACCCGCGTCGTCGGCAGCGGCCGGACCGAGCGGGAGTCCACGGCAGGCGTGGCCTTGGGCATGATGGCGCGGGTTTCTCCCGGCATCCTTCTCGGTGGCGAGGCGCGCTATCTGCGGCGCTATCAGGCAATCGGTTTGGATGATCTTTCGGGTCAGGCGCTGTTTGTCGGCCCGACCGTCTATGTCCAGCTGTCGAAAGTATCGTGGCTGACGGCCAGTTGGAGCAGTCAGGCCTGGGGCCGCCCAGCCGGGGCCCATGCCGGGCTCGATCTGGTTGATTTCCAACGGCACCAGGCCCGGCTGGTGTTCGGCGTCAATTTCTAGGCTGGAACCGGAAGCGCCCGGGTCCGTCACGCAGGATTGAAAACGGGTCGGCGGTATCGCCGCCGTTTCGTGCTAAGCAAATCAAGTATCAGCCAGGGATCAACAGCCATGAATCCGGTAGAACTGATCGTGACGGTCTGTACGGTGTTGTCGCCGGCGGCCTGCGAAGAGACCCACATGGTGTTCAACTATAACGGTCCGCTGCGGCAATGTGTGATGGGGGCGCAGCCCTACATTGCCAAATGGGTCGGCGAACATCCGAAGTGGCACGCGGTGAAATGGCGTTGCGAATATCCGCACAGCAATGACCGGGCCGGCGCTCCGGCATCGGCTGGCTGATTGGGGCTGGCGCTGGCTATTTATTGCAGTCGGTGAGATCCTTGTCTTCGATCAGAAACACCGCGTCGGCCTTGATCTCGATATTACGCACCTGACATTGCCGCCCGTCCGGGAAGCCGACCTTGGCGTCGTAGCGCCCGGGGCCGACGCCGGTGATGCGCAGCCGTTCGTCGTGGTCAACCTCCTTGTCCTTGTCGTTCAGGGTCTGGTTCGGTCCCCAGTCGCTGTTGCCGGCGGCAGACAGCTGAAAGCCCGAGATTGTCGCGGTGGTCAGGTTCCACAGCCGGATGCCTTTGCCTTTGGCATGCGCGATCAGCGGAATCGGCGCGACGAGCAGGGTGGCGATGAGCGGCAATGCGATGCGCGACATAGTCTTCTCCCAACGTTTGTGTGTCCGCGATCGGACAGTCACAGGTTTGCAAGATCCAGTCCCGCGAGATCGGCCTTGATGCGGGTCAGTTCGGCGCCGCCGCGGGCGGCACGGGCTATGCCAATGGGCACGGTGGCGACCACGCGACCCGGCCGCGGCGAGAGGAAGAACAATTGGTCGCAGAGACGGACGGCGTCGTCGATGTCGTGGGTCACCAGCACGGTCGTCACCGCGCGGCTGTCGACCAGCGCGGCGATCTGGTCGCGTAGCGTCGCGGCGAGGGCGGCGTCGAGCGACGCCAGCGGTTCGTCGAGAATGAGGATGTCGGGCTCGACTGCAAAGGCCCGGGCCAGCGCGACGCGACGGGCGAGGCCGAGTGACAATTCATGCGGAAAATGATTGCGGTGGGCGGTCAATTCGAGCTGCGCAAACAGCCGCGCAAGCCCGGGCTCGTCGGCCCGCGGCGCCGCCAGCCGGACATTGTCCTCGACCGAGCGCCATGGCAGCAAGCGCGGCTCCTGGAACACGATGCCGATCCGTGCGTCGGCGGGTCGGTTCACCGTTCCCTGATAATCGTGGTCGAGTCCGGTCAAGATCCGCAGCATCGTGCTCTTGCCGCAGCCCGACGGGCCGATGACGCCGCCGACTTCGCCGCTGGCCAGCGCGAAATTCAGATTTGACAGCACCTCGGTGCATTCGCCGGCGGCGTTCTGATAGCACTTGCGCGTGATGTTCACCTCAAGCCGCACGGGGGCGCCACCGAAACAAACGGGTTTCGAGCGGCTGCACCAGCAAGGTTTCGATGATGAGGACCACGGCCGCGAAGGTCAGCGAATAGGCAAGCAGCAACGGGATGTCGAACAGTTGGAATGCCACCCCGATTTCGAAACCGACGCCATCGGGGCGTCCGAGCAATTCGGCGACCAGCACGATCTTCCAGACCAGCGCCAGGCCGGAGCGGGCGCTGGCGGCGATATAGGGTGCCAGTTGCGGCAGGATGACGTGACGAAACGTTGTGCCACGGGGGATCGCGAACACGGTCGCCATCTCTTCGAGCGCGGGATCGAGCGCCCGCGTTCCCTCCCGCAGCGTGACGACGGCGGTCGGAAGCTTGTTGATGGCGATCGCCATGATCGCCGCGGCCTCGGTCAGCCCGGCCCAGATATAGGCCAGCACGATCACGACGAGGGCAGGCAGGTTGAGCAGTAGGATCAGCCAGGGATCGCCGAGCCGGTCGGCCAGCCGCACCCGTCCCATCAGATAGCCGATCGCGGAGCCCAAACTCATCGCCAGGGTGAAGGCGAGGGCCACGCGCACCAAGGTGATGCCAAGGTTGAGAAACAACGCGCCGGATCTGGCCTCAGCCAACATCGCCGCCAGAACCGCGGGTGGCGCCGGCAGCTTGGCATCGCCGATCAGCAGCGAGGCGATCCACCAGCTGGCCAGTAGCAGGGCAAAGGACAGCAGGCGCAGCACCTCAGTCTCCCGGAATCGGGTGATAGAAAGTGCCGGGCTCGAGATCCGACGCCGGCCCGACCAATTGGCGGCCGCCGATGCCGGCCAGCACGCGATAGAGCACGCGGGCATCGGCCTCTTCGTCGGCGATCGGACGGCGCGGAATGCCCTCGCGATAGCGTTCGCGATACACGCGCAGGGTCGCGGCGTCGGTCACACCCGTCAATGGTGCGATGCTATCCCACGCCGGATCCGACGTCGCCAAGGTCTCCTTGGCCTTGCGGCCGACGGCGATGAAGCGCGCGACCAGCTCGGGATTGGCGTTGGCCCATGACTCACGAAAGACGTAGCCGAGCATCGCGATACGGCCTTTGGCGCCCAGCTCGGGCAGCAGGGTCTCGATTCCGGCGAGGCGGCGGAAGCCATCGGACTCCAACCCTGCGGAGAAATTCCAATAATTGAGCACCGCATCCATTTCCCCGCCGCGCATCTTTGCCGCCAGCAATGGCGGCGCGCCATAGACGATGGTCGCCTCCGACTTCAGGTCGATGTCGTGTTGTTTCAGCCGGGCTTGCAGCAGCAGCCAGCTCTTGTCGAGCGGCCCGCCCGCGACGGCAAGGGTGCGGCCCTTGAGATCGGCCAGGCTCCGGATCGGCGAGGAGCCCGCCACCATCACTGCGCCGAGCGCGCTGGAATAGGGATAGAAGGTCAGCTTGGCGCCGAGGCTGCGCTCGCGCGAGACCCATAGCCAGTCCGACACGATGATATCGGCATTGCGGGCGCGGAGCGCAATCTTGCCGGCCTCCGGACTGGCAAGTTCGAGCGTTTGGATCGACAGGCCGGCCTCCTTGTCGAGGCCGTGGCTGCGGATGACCGACATCTCCCAGGCCAGGGTGCCGGTCTTTTGCACCGCAACCCGGACGGTCTGCGCAGCGCAACATGCTCCTGCCCAGGCGATCGTCAGCCACGCGGCGACAAGCATACTAACAAGGAATCGCATTGTCCCTCGAACGGTTTCCTCATACGACTTCTTCCAGCATGATAGTCATAGCATAAGTTTCACGCCGTGCGGTGGAGTACGACATGACTTTTGATGGAGCGAGACGACTTCTTGTCACCATGCTGGCGACGCTGCCGCTGACATTGTCGGCGGCAGTGAGCGGTGCGCGCGCGCAGCAGGTCAATGACTATCCGACCTCGGCGCGGGCCGAATATGTCTTCGGCTGCATGAAGGCCAATGGCGAGACCCGTCAGGCGATCGAACAATGTTCCTGCTCGGTAGACATCATTGCGTCACTAGTGCCCTATGAGCGGTATGTCACTGCGGAAACCGTTCTGAGCCTGTCGCAGGTCCGGGGCAATCTCGGCAGCCAGTTCCGCACCTCCGAACAGGCGGCCAATGCCCTCAACGAGCTGCGGCGCGCGCAGGCCGAAGCGGAGGTGCGTTGCTTCTAACGACCGCGGATCAAACCACGTCACTTGGATTGCGACCCAGACCGGGTGGGCTACCGGACCGTGCCGCAGCAACGTTGCCGCCCTGCGGGCATCAGGTGCCGGGGTCCTGGATTTTCCATTGATGCTCGAACACGTGGCCTTCGGTGTCCTTGGCCTCGGCGCGGAACTGCTTGGCTCCGTTCGACACGTAGGTGAAACGCAGATTGGGGTTTTCCGAGATCGAAATGCCGCCCTCCATCGCCAGCACCAGGCTGTCGTCCTGCCACAGCCGCAACTCATTGATGAAGAAGGCCGGCGTATAGAGCTGGGTCAGCTGATCCATCTGCAGGCCGGAATTATTGGGGTGTCCGATCATGATCTGGACCTCGCGGGCGCCGCTGGCGGCGCCCGCACCCGCCTTGGCGAATTGCCGGTATCGCATCTGGCCCAGCTGGTCCCGCGCGTCGGCGGTCTTGGCGGCCGGCGCCGAACATCCGCCGGACGCCTTGACGTAGGTCTTCGCCATATACAGCTTGCCATCGCTCAACTCGGCCACCGCATGGACGTTGGTATAGTTGTTGACGCGGACCCGGGTCGAGATTTCAGAAATCTTGGCGTCCGGCCCGAAATCGAACTTTGCGGCCATCGGCGCGGGGTTTTGATCGATCACCAAGGTCAGCTTCCGGACCTGGCGGGCGTCGGCCGGCGACAGCAGTACCCGCATTGTCACCGGAACGATCGCCGCATCTTCGGCGCGATAGGGCATGTCGATGGCGATCACCTTGGCGCCGTCATTGATCGGCCGACGTTGGAAAATCTCCTGGGCGAGATCCGGCCAAGGATCATAGGCCTCGGCCTCGGCCTCCGCCGCGGCAGCGACAGTCCCAATGGGCAAAGCACTCAACAAGCCGGCGACGCAGAGTAAGCCTAGGTGGCGTCCGAACATGATGACCCCCTCTCGAAAGGCGGAGTTGCGATGGTACTATACGCTGATACGTCTGCTATTCCCATTCAATTTGCGAAAATGCTGCAGTTGCGTTGCGCGCATTGAAGTCATCGAACAATTGCCATCGCGACCGTTCGGAGGCCGCTGCGGTGTCGGCGGCGGCCCGGATCGACTGACCGCGGGCGACCGCCGCACGAATATCGGTTGTGAGCGTGTTGAGATAGCGGCTTTCGTCGGCGAGGGCGGCCGGCCATGGGCTCACGGCGCCGTGGCCCGGAACCACGCGCTTGGCGGGAAGCTGACGGAGTTCGTCGATCACGCCAAGCCAGCCGCGCAGATTGCCGTCCAGCACCGGCGTATGGCCGAGGAACACGAGATCGCCAGCGAACAACGTTCCGCTTTGCGTATCGAGCACGGTGAGATCGCTGTCGCTGTGCGCGGCCGGCCAGGCCCGTAGCGCCAGAACCCGGTCGCCGAGATCGAGGTTGAGCGCACCGTCGACAAGCAATGTCGGTGGAATCAGCGCGACCTGATCGATCAGCGCGTCGCCCATGGTTCGGCGGAACGCCTGGAGATAGAACGGCCCGCGGGTGGCCAGCGCCTTCGGCAGGTTGTGGTGGCCGACAAAGGTGACGCCGTCCTTTACGAAGGCCGCGTTGCCGAACACGTGATCGGGATGGCCATGGGTATTGATGACGTAGCGGATCGGCTTGTCGGTGTGGCTGCGGATCGCCGCGCGCAACTGATTGCCTTCGACAACGCTGCCGCCGGTGTCGATCACCGCCACCGCATCGCGACCGATCACAAAGCCGAGATTGGCGATCGCGCCCGCGTTCTGCTGCGTCATCAATTGATGGACGCCGATATGAACGAAGACGCCGGGGGCGATCTCGGTGACCGGCAATTGCGGTTGTTGTGCCCATGAAGAGGGCGATCCAAGCATGATGAATGCAACGATCAGAGCCGCGAGAGCAACCATTCTGCCGATCTCCCTGTGGGACGACGCGAGAAACTCACGACGCGCTGCGTCATCGATGTCCGCTGCGACGCAACATGAATGTAGCAAGCGCGTAGTCAAGCGCGTAGTAAGGATATTCCGGTTGCGGGCCGCGGGCGAGGGGCTTAACTTGTTTGCGCTACCATCCCGATGAGCGTCGGTTGCTTGCGATGGCCGATCTCTGTGAAATTTTGCGAAGATTGGCAGGCAAACCGTGCATGGTTCGATGAGATCTCCCACCCGGAATCGCTGGCCGCTGATTGTGCTTCTCGGGCTTGCCGGCGCGCTCAGCGGCCCTGTGGCATGCTGGGCGCAGTCCGGTGATGCGACCGATCTGTCGATCGAACTGGTCGATCCCAAGGTGCTGCGGGTTTGCGCTGATCCGCACAATCTGCCGTTTTCCAACGACAAGGGCGAGGGCATCGAGAACAAGATTGCCGAATTATTCGCCGAAAAGATGCACAAGAAACTGGACTACATGTATTTCCCGCAGGCCACCGGTTTCGTTCGGATGACGCTGGGCGCGCATCGCTGCGATGTCATCATGGGGTTTCCCCAGGGCGACGAATTGGTGCAGGGCACCAATCCCTATTATCGAACGGCCTATGCGGTGGTGGTCAAGCCGGGCAGCGGGCTCGAGGATATCACCACGCTGGAAGATCCGCGGCTGAAGACCAAGCATATCGGCATCGTCGCGGGCACGCCGCCCGCCACCAACATGGCCGCCAATGGGCTGATGACAAATGCCAAGCCCTATCCGCTGGTGATCGACACTCGCAAGGAATCCTCGGCGGTCGCGATGATCAAGGATCTGATGGCGGGTGAGATTGACGTGGCGATCCTGTGGGGACCGATGGCGGGCTACTACGCCAAACAGGAAAATCCGGCGCTGCATGTCACGCCGCTGCTTAAGGAGACCGCCGGACCCAAACTGGTCTACCGTATCGGCATGGGTGTGCGGCCGGCAGAGCAGAACTGGAAACGCCAGCTCAACCGGCTGATCGAGGAGAACCAGCCGGCCATCAACAAGATCTTGCTCGATTTCGGCGTTCCGCTGCTGGATGAGAACGACCGACCGATCGCCGCGGCCGCCACCACCAAGTCGCCATGAACTGGAGGGCGGCCGGTGCAGTTCTTGCGCTGGTGGTGGGCACGGCCCCGCTGCTGGCGCGCGACATCGCGCCGGAGCCGGACGATTATCGGTGGGAGCATTATCGGGCGCCAGTCCCGGCCACGCTGAAAGGCGCCCGCGTGGTGTCGACCGAGCAGGCCGAGGCGATCTGGAGCGCCGGGCAGGCGGCCTTCATCGACGTGCTGCCGCGCGCGCCGAAGCCACCAAATCTGCCAGCCGGCACCATCTGGCGCGATCGGCCGCGACTCGACATTCCAGGCAGCATCTGGCTTCCCGACACCGGCTATGGCGCGCTGTCATCGGCGACCGAGCACTATCTCAAGCGCGGCGTGGCCGACGCCTCCGGCGGCGACAAGTCCAGATTGCTGGTGATCTATTGCCAGGCCGATTGCTGGATGTCGTGGAACGCGGCCAAGCGCGTGCTGTCCTATGGCTACAAGAATGTCGCCTGGTATCCGGACGGCACCGATGGCTGGGAGCAGGCGCTGCTGCCCTTGACGCCGGCGCAGCCGAAGCCGCGCGACGACGCCGAGAACTGATCCGGGCAGTTGGCGGTCCGCTATTCCATCTCCTGCTGGATCACGCGTCCAAGGCCGAACAGACGCTGGTCGATCGCGGTGGGGACCTCGCAGACGAATTTGATCACCCGGCGCCGGTCCTCGAATATCCGCGTCTCCCAGGTCAATTGATTGTTGAGTTCGTCGATCTTGGCCTGATCGGGTGGCGTCGCATCCTGCAGCGCCCGTAATCCATCGGCATCCGATCGGATCTTGTCGGCGGCGTCGCGTTGTTTACGGGTGATCCTTTCCAGGCCATTCAGCACCGAGGAGCGCTCGGCGTTGAGCGTATCGAACAGGCCGGCAAACAATAGCTTGCCCGCATGGGTCTTGTCGGTTGCCGGGCTGGCGAGAAAATCGGTGATCTTCTGCTCGGCCTGGTCGAGCGGGATCTTGCGCGCCGCCAGCAGCGGCACCAGCGCGTCGACCTTGGGATCGTCCTGCCATTTGCTGCCGATTTCGTCGAGCGGCGGGCCGGCCCACACCGCTGCCAGCGAAATTTCCGGGACCTTGGCCTGCGCGCACGGCCAGTCCGGGTAGCGCGGGTCAGCGGCGAAGCCGGCGCCGCTCGACATCGCCAGCAACAGGGCGGCGATTGCGACCGGGTATTTCATGTCTCACCTCCGGGGCCGCGGCGGATCAGGCCGCGCGAGGGATCATAGGCATAAATAGCCGCGACGATGAAGACGGCGGTACAGCCGCCGACCACGGCGAGCGATATCCAGTTGAGCTGTCCGTAGAGCGCGAAGCGGATCAGCTCGACCGCATGGGTGAACGGATTGAACTGGCAGACATAATACAAGATCGGGCTGCCCTCGCGCACGCGCCACAGCGGATACAGCGCGGATGAGGCGAAAAACATCGGAAAGATCACGAAGTTCATCACGCCGGCGAAATTCTCCAGCTGCTTGACGCCGGACGAGATCAGCATCCCCAGCGCGCCGAGCATCAGCCCCGACAGCATCAAGGCCGGCAGCACCGTCAGATAGCCGAGCGGCGGCGGCGCGATATCCCAGAACCAGGCGATCAGCAGGAAGGCATAGACCTGCAGCAGCGATACCGCGGTGCCGGCGAGCAATTTGCAGAACAGCAGATAGCCGCGCGGCAGCGGGCTGACCAGCAATGTGCGCATATTGCCCATCTCGCGGTCATAGACCATCGACAGCGACGACTGCATGCCGTTGAACAGCTGGATCATCGCGATCAGACCTGGCGCGATATAGACCTCGTAGAGGATGTAGGTTTCATAAGGCGGGATGATCGAGATGCCGAGCACCTGACGAAAGCCCGCGGCAAAAATGAACAGCCACACCAGCGGCCGCACCAGCGCCGAGACGAAGCGTTCGCGCTGATGCAGGAAGCGCAGCGCTTCGCGCCAGACGATGCCGTTCAGGCAGGTGAGGTATTGCGCGACGGAGAAGCCGGTTCGGGCCGGCGAGACGGTGGTAGTGCTCATGGCGCCGCGCTCCCGGTCAGCCGCATGAAGGCGGCGTTGAGGTCCGGCGCACCGGCTTCGGCGACGACGCCCGTGACCTCGCGATGCGCCAGCACCCGACCCTGGTGCAGCACCACAAGATCGTCGCCGGGTGCGATCTCGTCGAACAGATGGGTGGCCCACAGCACGCCGATGCCGTGGTCGCTGACCAGCTGGCGGACATGGCCCAGAATTGCGGCGCGGGCCTTGACGTCGAGCCCGACGGTGGCCTCGTCGAGCAACAACAGGCGCGGGCGATGCAGCAAAGCGCGGGCGATTTCCAGCCGCCGCATCTGGCCGCCCGACAAGTCGCGGACCTTGCTGGCGGCGCGGTCGGCAAGATCGATCTGCGCCAGCACCTCGCCGCTGCGCAGCCGGGCCTCGCGGCGATCGATGCCGTGCAGCGCGGCGTGATAGAGCAGGTTCTGCGTCACCGACAGATCGAGATCGAGGGTGCGCGGTTGGAATACGACGCCCAGCAGCCGCAGCGCTTCTCCGGGTGCCGAGCCGACGTCATGGCCGAAGATGCCGATGCGTCCGGCCTGAATGCCGAACAGCCGGGTGATCAGCGTGAACAGCGTGCTCTTGCCGGCGCCGTTGAGGCCGAGCAAAGCGGTGAAACTGGCCGGGGCGACGGCGAAGCTGATGTCGATCAGCGCGCGCCGCGCGCCGTAGCTATGGCTGAGTCCGGCGATCGATAGCGCCGGGATCGCCGCGGGATCAGGCCCCGTCGTCGCGTCCGGCGCGGTGCGAACAACATGATTGACGTCGGCTGTGATCATTGCGGCGCCATGGTGATGCCCCAGGGCAGTTCGCCGACCTGGATGGTCTTGATGACCTTGCGCGCGGCGACGTCGATCACCGAGACGTCGTTGGAGACGCCATTGGTCACCAGCAGATATTTTTCGTCAGGCGTAAAGGCCATATGCCAGACCCGCTGTCCGACCAGCAGATATTTACTCACCTTATGAGTTGCGGCATCCACCACCGCGACCCGGTTGGCCGGTCCCAGCGCGATGAACGCGGTCTTGCCATCCTTGGTCATGCCGATGCCGACCGGCTGGATCGCCTCGCGGCGTAGGCCCGGAATCTCGAAAGTGATCTTGTCGACCACGGCGGCTTTGGCCGGATCGATCACCGACACGGTGCCGCCGATTTCCGACGAGACCCATAATTCCGAGCCGTCGCGCTTGAAGGCGGCGAAGCGCGGCCGAGCATCGACCAGCACATTGGCGACGTTCTTTCGCGTCGCGGTGTCGATGAAATGCGCCATATTGGTGGTTTCGGAGGTGTTGATCAGGGTCTTGCCGTCCGGGCTCAGCGCCATGCCCTCCGGCTCGACGCCGACCTGGATGTCGCCGACGCGGACCCGCTTGACGAGATCGATCACCGTCACCGTGTTGTCGTTCTCATTGGCGACATACAGCGTCTTGCCGGAATCATCCTGGGTGAACAGTTCCGGATCGGGACCCGACGGCAGCTTGTCGACGATCTGGTGGGTGGTGGTATCGATCACCTCGATGGTGTCGTCATCGCCAACCGCGACCATCACGAACTTGCCGTCCTTGCTGAATTCGATGCCGCGCGGCCTTTGCCCGACCTTGATGGTGTCGGTGACGCGCCAGCCGTCGGTATCGATCACCGACACGGTGTTGCTCTTCTCGTTCGACACATAGGCGATGAAGGCAGAGGCGGGGGAGGCGACAGACAGCATCGCCAGAATGATGGCGACCAGCGTCGCCACGCGGCCGACACGCACCGTGCCCGGCACACGAGGCTTATCGTGCTGTTCGCTCATCGGCGCCCTCGGAGCCTGACCGAAATAGAAGCCGATAAAATCAACCTTGACTTCGTCATTGCGAGCCGAGGACGGCGCATCGCGCCGTCCGAACGCGAAGCAATCCAGGGGCGACAAGCACAGACTGGATTGCTTCGTCGCAAGAGCTCCTCGCAATGACGACCTTGAAGGCCTCATTCTATTAATCCCTTTTAGAGCCAGACTCTCACTTCAACTTGCATTTGGTTTCGGGGCGATCGACGCCCAGCGTATCGAGTTCGGAAAACTGATGCAGAAATCCCTCTTGCGGCGACACCGACACCACCATGCGGCCGTCGACCAGCAGGATCGGTTGGCGCAGCTGCAAATTCCAGTCGCGCAGGGTCAATCGCTGACCCTTGAAGGCGGCGAGCGAAAACTCCGGACTTGTCATGAAGGCGAGGGAGCGCCGCGGATCGCCGGACCCCAGGCGGGAGCTGGCTTCGCCGATCATCCGCGCCGCGGTCCAGGCTTGCATGTCGAGCGCGGTCATGTGTCGGGAATTCTGCTCGACGAAACGGCTCTGCAATTGGGTCGCGCCCCATTGATCCTGCGCCGCATCCCAACTGGTCGGCACCAGCCCGGCCGAGCCGGCGACGGGGCGCGGATCCCAGATCCGGTACGGCAGATAGGATGCGAAGACTTCGCTCTCGTCCGCCGCCACCAGCACGTCATAGGCCGGCGCCTGCTGGGTGAATACCGGGATTTGCCGCTGGATCAAGGTGACGCCGCTGTCGGTGCGGCGGGCGCCGCCCTTATCCTCGAACACCCGTTCCTCGACGATCTTGGCGCCGAAGCGCGCCGCGGCGCGGCGCAATGCGGCCGCGTAGCTCTTGTCGTCCTCGTGCGATCCCAGCACCAGCAACCAGCGATTCCACTTCTTCCACACCAAATATTGCGCCAGCGCATCCGCGAGCATCGATCGGGTGGGCGCGACATGGATGACATTGGGGCGGCATTGTTCTTCGCGCAGTGAATCGTCGATCGCCCCGATATTGAACAGGACGGTGCCGCGATCGCGCAGCGCATCGGCGGCCTTCAGCAGCGCGTCGGCGGGAAGATCCGCGATGATGAAGCCGTTGCGGCTGGCCAGCGCGGTCGCGGCCGCTGCGGAATCGTCGCTGTCGCCGAGCCGGACCTCGTCGAGCGTGAAGTGCTGATTGAGGAATTTGCCGGTGGTGTTGTTATCGGCGATCGCCAATCGGGCGCCCGCGATGCCGTTATCCGCGGCCGGCTGTTGCACCAGCGACAATGTCTGCGCGACGCCGGCGCGGCCGAGATAACCAATGCCGATCTCGACGGGCTCGGCCGCCAGCGCGTGGCTGACCATGACGGATAGGCCGATTGCACCGATCAACCATCGGATCATGGTGCCTCCCTGAAATTTCTCCTCGACTGAACCAGTCGCGGCGCCCGGCCTGGCCTGCAAGGATTGTTGACTTGAAACATGACTGAATTGTCCTAGCTTGCAACCCTGATTTTCCTCGCGTGGTGATCACCGTGATGAGAGCGCTGCTGCTGTGCCTCGCGCTGATGCTGAGCGGTGCCGTGCCGGCGCGCGCGGATCCGTCCAGACTTGCGGTGTTCGACTTTGAAATGATCGATACCAGCCTGCAGGGCGAGGTCGATGGTCCGCGCAGCGAGGAGCAGGATCGGCTATCGCGGATCGGCGATCAGCTGCGCCGGGAACTGGTGCAATCCGGAAAATACCATCTGGTCGATATCGCGCCGATCAATGCTGCGGCGCACGGGCGCAATCTCCAGGCCTGCGGCGGCTGCGACGTGCAATATGCCCAGCAGCTCGGCGCCGATCTGGCGATGACCGGCGTGGTCCAGAAGGTCTCCAACCTCATTCTCAACGTCAATATCTACCTGCGCAATGCCCATACCGGGCGCCTCGTCACCGCCGCAAGCGCCGATATGCGTGGCAATACCGACGAGTCCTGGTCGCGCGCGATCAGCTATCTGGTCCGCAATCGGTTGCTGGCGCCGAATTACGGTGCGCCGCAGCCATAATAGGCTGGCTCTATTTGGCCAACCGTGCGGCGTGCCAGCGCAGGTGGTCGGCCATGAAGGTGGAGATGAAGTAGTAGCTGTGGTCATAGCCGGGCTGGCGGCGCAGCGTCAGCGCGATGCCGGCCTGGTCGCAGGCCGCCTGCAGCAGTTCCGGGCGAAGCTGTTCGGTCAGGAACGGATCGGCATCGCCAACATCGACCAGCAGTTCCGGAAATCGGGCGCCATCCTCGATCAGCGCCACCGCGTCATGCCGGCGCCAAGCCGTCTTGTCGTCGCCCAGATATCCGCCCAGGGCCTTGGTGCCCCATGGCACCTGCGAGGGCGCGACGATCGGCGAAAACGCGCTGGCGGCGCGGTAGCGCGCGGGATGGCGCAGAGCAACAGTTAGCGCGCCATGGCCGCCCATCGAGTGACCGAGGATCGACTGCCGGGCGGCATCGACCGGGAAGTGGCCGGCGATCAGTTCCGGCAATTCCTCCGTCACATAGCTCCACATCCGGTAATTCTTGGCAAAGGGCGGCTGCGTCGCATCGACATAGAAGCCGGCGCCGAGGCCGAAATCATAGGCGTTGGCGGGATCGCCCGGCACCTGGTCGCCGCGCGGGCTGGTATCCGGGGCCACAAGGATCAATCCCAATTCGGCACAGGCGGCGCGGAATTCGCCCTTCTCGGTGACATTGGCATGGGTGCAGGTCAGGCCGGACAGATACCATACCACCGGCAGCCTTGCGCTCTCCGGGTGAGGCGGCACGAAGATCGAAAAGGTCATGTCGGTTCCGGTCTCGCGACTGGCGTGCTTGTAGACGCCCTGGGTGCCGCCATGCGAGCGGATGAAAGAAACGGTTTGCAATGTCATGATTGGCTGAACTCCGGCGTGAGCGGCGCGATCCTAGAGCAATTCCGGTTCTGATAGAATCAGAACCGGAGCTCTAGATTCTTGTTTTGACGCGTTTTCTTCACGCGAACCGGTTGCCACTTCGCTCGAAAACGCTCTTAAGCGACGCCGCTCGCAATCGCCAGCCGCACCAATTCGGCGGAGGTGCGCACGCCGAGCTTCTGGCGCATCAGCGACGAGGTGTTGGCGACCGTCTTGTATGACGATTGGATCAGCCAGGCGATCTCGGCAAGGCTTTTTCCGGTGCTGAGCAGCCGCAAGATCTCGATTTCGCGCGAATTGAGCTTCGACAACGGGCTTTGGGCGATGCCGGGGCGGGCAAACGCAATGCTGCGCGCGATCGCCGGCGATAGATAGACCCCGCCATTACCAACCTCGCGGATGGCTTCGACCAGGTCGCGGGGATCGCCGGTTTTCGAAACATAGCCCCTGGCGCCGACCTCGATCGCGCGTGCGGCGAAAGCCGGATCGTCGTTCATGCTGAAGATGATGATCCGGGCCTCGGCATCGTGGGCGAGAAGGCGGCGGGTCAGTTCGAAGCCGGACACGGTCGGCAAATTGATGTCGAGGACGCAGACATCGGGGCGTTGCGCCAGAAAGATCTGCTCGCCGCTTTCGGCATCGGCGGCTTCCAGCAGCAAGGTCTCTGGGTGATCGGCAAATAGCGCACGGCAGCCCGATGCGACAATGGGATGATCGTCAACGATCAGGACACGCATGGTACAGGCCCCGAATACCGTTCCGGTCCCATGCTGCATCGCATTAAATTGCCGCGGCACGGTAACCGACACAGCGCTTACTTCGCCCGCTCATGCATCGCGCGTGAGACTACTTTAGGCTGTATTTAGATAGGTGCTTGAATTTTCTGTCAACGCCGCTGATGGTCGATAACCGAGGCGGCATCGCTCGCGGACAAACTCGATGTGGCGGAACTTGTCGCTGCGCGCCCGGATCAACCTGCTGCTGGCGCTGGTTCTCACGCTGGGTCTGGCCGTCAATATCGCGCGGCTGGTACTGGAGGCGGCGCCTCGGGTGCAGGCGGAAGATCAAAGCGTGATCCGGTTGGCGCGCGAATTCATCGCCACGCTGGTCGTCGGTCTGAACGAGGCCCCCGACCCGGAGGCCAGGCTGGCTCGGATGGTGCGGGATCTGCATCGCCTGCGTCATGTCAGCGTCCAATGGCAGACCGATGCTGGCGGAGCGGAGCCGGTCACGACTGACCCGCCCGGCGATGATACTGCGGCGCAAGTGGTGCCGGCGTGGTTTGTCACCCTGGTTCATCCGCAAACCACCACGGTGACTGTTCCGATTGCGGTCAAGGGCCAACCCGGCGCGCTGCTGATTGCCTCGCATCCGAACGACGAGATGGCCGAGATATGGCAAGGCATCCTCACCCAGCTCGCGGTCGGGTCGGCCGTTGCGCTGGTTCTATTCCTTATTACCACCACGGTCGTCGGCCGTGCGCTGTCTCCCATCGAGAAACTATCGGAAGCGATGACCAGAATTGCAGGCGGCGACTATGCGACGCGGGTTCGGCCAAGCGGTCCGCCGGAGCTGGCGGCGATTTGCGACAAGCTCAATCAGCTGGCGGCGGCGCTCGAAGCCGCGGTCGATGACAAGCGGCGCCTGGCCGAGCGCGTCGTGTCGCTGCAAGATGTTGAACGCAAGGAGATCGCGCGCGAGCTGCACGACGAATTCGGTCCCTATCTGTTTGCCCTGCGCGCCCATGCCGGCTCGCTGACGCGGATGGCAGATGCCGGCGAGCCGAACACGGAGGCCGCGCGTCAATGCGGCAGCGCCATCCTGGAGCAAGTCAACGCCCTGCAGCGATCCAATCGGCGGGTGCTGGAAAAACTGCGTCCGGTGGGGCTTACCGAGCTTGGGCTGCGCGAGGCGCTTGGTTCGCTGTTGCGGTTATGGGATCAATCTCATCCGGGCGTCGTGGTCGACATGACGTTCTCGCCGGCGCTCGGCGAGGCCGGCGAGACCGCCGATCTGACGATCTACCGCACCGTTCAGGAAGCGCTGACCAATGTGTTTCGGCATGCCGGCGCGACCGCTATCAGCATCGCCATTGATCCGACCGAGCTGATCTCGGCGCGCGCGGGCAGGGGTGCGGTTCTGGTAAGGGTCCGCGACAATGGAATCGGCTTGAAGCCGGATCACAGCCTCGGCTTCGGTTTGACGGGGATGCGTGAGCGCATCCTGGCACTGGGCGGTACGCTGACGGTCGCCTCCGGCGCGGATGGCGTCACCGTGGAAGCCGTGATTCCGGCCGATGCACGCAATTGAATCGGGAAATCTTCCCGACGTTCTCGGGAATAATGCCCTGTCGCAGCTGGATTTTTTGAAGATGCGCAACCTGGGAGGCGCATTACTATCGCCTGCAGCTAACCGGCGCAGACACAGCCGGCACGGATGGGAATGGGGCAATGGGCGCGCGTTTTGTTTTTCTCGGAAAGGTTTCGATTTGTCTGATATCCGCGAGTGGTCATGCGCAGGCCCAAAGTGCCAATGATGCCGACGAGGCCTTGCCGGCGATCGTGGTGACGGCACCGGCGACCGAGGCCCAGCCCGCTCGCAACAGGACGGCGCGGCGGGCTGCACGACCAACGCGACGGGTCTACGTCTACCCGACCGGCCCCACCCCGACCCCGGGCGCCGGGATCGACGTCGACAAGGTGGCGTCGAGCATCAACGCGGTCGGCGCCGCGCAGATCCAGCGCACCGGCTCGCTGAACATCGCGGATGCCTTGCAGCAACGGGTGCCGGGCGTCGTGCTCAGCGACGTCACCGGCAATCCCTTTCAGCCGGACGTTCAGTTTCGCGGCTTCGTGGCATCGCCGGTTGCCGGCACCCCGCAGGGTCTTGCGGTCTATCAGAACGGCGTCCGCGTCAACGAGGCGTTCGGCGACACCGTCAATTGGGACCTGATCCCCACCGCTGCGATCCGTTCGGTGACGGTGGTTACCAACAATCCCGCCTTCGGACTCAACGCGCTGGGCGGCGCCGTCAATGTGCAGATGAAGGACGGGTTCAACTATCAAGGCGCCGAACTCGACGTCATGGGTGGCTCCTACGGGCGGGTGCAAGGTTCGGCGCAATGGGGCAAGCAGGTCGACCAATTCGCAATCTATGGCGCGCTCGAAGGCCTGCACGATGGCGGCTACCGCAATTTCTCCGCGTCGGATGTTCGTCGCTTCTACGGCGACGTCGGCTACCGCAGCGCGGACAGCGAATTCCACCTCAATATGGGCGTCGCCGACAACAAGTTCGGCGCCGCCGCCACGGTGCCGACCGAATTGCTGGATCGTTATTACGGCGCGACCTACACCACGCCGCAGACCTCGACCAACCGCGTCGGCTATCTCAATCTGACGGGGAAGGCCGAGGCGACGCCGAGCTGGACGCTCGAAGGATCGGCGCATCTGCGGGTGTTCAATCAGAAATCGGTGGATGGCAATCCGACCGCGACCAGGCCCTGCGCCGCCGATCCGACCCAGCTTTGCTTCAACGATGACGACACGCCGGCCAATGGCCTCGGCGGCACCCAGCTGGCGAATCCGTTCGATCCCGATGCCGTGCTGGGGCAGATCGACCGCACCACGACCCGCTCGACCACGGCCGGTGTGTCGCTGCAGGCGACCAATTCCGACCAGATCGTCGGACACGACAATCAATTCGTGGTCGGCGCCAGTTTCGACCGCAGCGTCACGCATTTTTCCGCCAGCGCTGAGCTTGGCACGCTCGGCACCGACTATGTCGTCAGCGGCAACGGAGTTTTTCTCGGGCAATCCGGTGACCCGGTGTCGATCGGCCCGGTGTCGTTGCGGGCGATCAATCAATATACCGGCGTTTACGCGCTCGATACGTTCGACGTCACCGACACGTTCTCGATCAATGGCGGCGGCCGCTTCAATCATGCGCGGATCACGCTGGAGGATCAGATCGGCAGCGCGCTGAACGGCAATCAGAGCTACGACCGTTTCAACCCGATCATCGGCGGCACCTACAAGATCACCCCGGGTCTGACCGCCTATGCGGGCTATTCGGAAGCCAACCGCGCGCCGACCCCGCTGGAACTGGGCTGCGCCGATCCGGCCAATCCCTGTATCATCGCCGCGTTCCTGGTCTCCGACCCGCCGCTGAAACAGGTCGTCTCCCGCACTTTGGAAGCCGGCCTGCGCGGCAGCAGAGAACTGGAGATCGGCACGCTGGGCTGGAAGCTCGGCGGATTCCGCACCAAGAATAGCGACGACATTCTGGCGATTCCCAGTCCCGCCTTGCAGGGGTTCGGCTATTTCCAGAACGTCGGCTCGACCCGCCGCCAGGGGATCGAAGCGCAGGTCAATCTGACCTCGAAGACGCTACAACTCTACGCCAGCTATGCGCTGGTCGATGCGCGATTTCTCGATGCCCTGCAGGTCGGCTCCAATAGCCCGTTCGCCGACGAAGACGGCAACGTCCAGATCGTGCCGGGCAACCGGATCCCGGCGATCCCGCGCCATCGCGTCAAGCTGGGCGTCGATGTGGCTGTCACCGATGCGCTCAAGGTTGGTGGCGATGCGCTGTTCGTCGGCCGTCAATATTTCGTCGGCGATGAATCCAATCAGGCGCAATTGTTGCCATCCTATACGGTCTTCAATGTTCACGCGTCGTATCAGATCAACAAGACATTTCAGATCTATGCGCGCGTGGATAATCTCCTGGACCATCACTACTCCACCTTTGGAACGTTCTTCGAGACCGACGCGGTGCCGAATTTCGCCAATGGCGGCGCCGAATTCACCGACGCGCGTTCAGTCAATCCGGCCCGACCGCGCGCGGTCTATGCCGGCCTGAAGGCCACGTTCTGACCCGGTTTGTGGCTCGGCGCGGATCGCTCGGACCCGCGCCGGCGATCTTTGGCGAGCGCCGTTGATGCGAACGGCGCTGGCGGTTCTCGTTCTGCCGTTAGAGCGTTTTCGAGCGAAGTGGGTACCGGTTCGCGTGAAGAAAACGCGTCAAAACAAGAATCCAGAGCTCCGGTTCTGATTCTATCAGAACCGGAATTGGTCTAGTGCTTGCCGTTCTTGCTCGCCTCGGCGGCCTTCTTGAACGCGTCCGCGAACGGGTTGCTGCTGGGCGCCTCTGCCGCCTTGCCGCGCGACGGCGCGGATGAGGACGTGCGGGCGTTGTTGCCGCGCGGCATCTGTGCGGCGCGATCGGCCTGGCGATCGGGCCGGGCGCCGAGTTCGTCGTCGAGCCGCAGCGTCAACGCGATCCGCTTGCGCGCGACGTCGACCTCCAGCACCTTCACCTTGATGATGTCGCCGGGCTTCACCACTTCGCGCGGATCCTTGATGAAGGTTTTGGACATCGCCGAAATATGCACCAGCCCGTCCTGATGCACGCCGATATCGACGAAAGCGCCGAACGCCGCGACATTGGTGACGGCGCCTTCCAGGATCATGCCGGGCTTCAAATCCTTCAGCGTCTCGACGCCGTCCATGAACACTGCGGCCTTGAAGGCCGGACGCGGATCGCGGCCGGGCTTTTCCAATTCGCGCAGAATGTCGGTGACGGTCGGCAGGCCGAAATTGTCGTCGACGAAATTCTGCGGCCGTATCTGGCGCAGCATCTCGCCATTGCCGATCAGCGCCTTGATGTCGCTCTTGGTGGCGGCGAGAATTTTCCGCACCACCGGATAGGCCTCCGGATGCACGCCGGAATTGTCCAGCGGGTCCTTGCCGCCGGCGATCCGCAAAAAGCCAGCGCATTGCTCGAATGCCTTCGGCCCGAGCCGCGGCACCTTCTTCAGCGCGCTGCGCGAATCGAACGGGCCGTTGGCGTCGCGATGCTGCACGATGCTCTGCGCCAGGCCGGCGCCGATGCCGGAGACGCGGGCCAGCAGCGGCGCGGAAGCGGTGTTGGCGTCGACGCCGACGGCGTTGACGCAGTCTTCCACCACGGCGTCGAGCGAGCGCGACAATTTCGCCTCGCCGAGATCGTGCTGATACTGGCCGACGCCGATCGATTTCGGATCGATCTTGACCAGTTCGGCCAAGGGATCCTGCAGCCGCCGGGCGATCGACACCGCGCCGCGCAAGGTGACGTCGAGGTCGGGGAGTTCTTCAGAGGCGAAGGCGGAGGCCGAATAGATCGAGGCGCCAGCTTCCGACACCACGATCTTGGCCATCTTCAATTCCGGCAGCAGTTTCACCAATTCGGTGGCGAGCTTGTCGGTCTCGCGCGAGGCGGTGCCATTGCCGATCGAGATCAGCTCGACGCGATGTTCGCGCGCGAGTTTGCCGAGGATCGCCAGCGCCTCGTCCCAGCGCTTTTGCGGCTCATGCGGGAACACCGCGGTGGTGGCGACCACCTTGCCGGTGGCGTCGACCACTGCGACCTTGACGCCGGTGCGAAAGCCCGGATCGAGCCCCATCGTCGCCCGCGCGCCGGCCGGTGCAGCGAGCAGCAGGTCGCGGAGATTGGAGGCGAACACCCGCACCGCTTCCTGCTCGGCCGCGGTCCATAGCCGCATCCGCAGATCGATGTTGAGATGGACCTGGATCTTGGTGCGCCAGGCCCAGCGCACGGTGTCGAGCAGCCAGCGGTCGCCGGGGCGGCCGCGATCGGAAATCGCAAAGCGGTTCATGATCCGCAATTCGAAGGGACTAACCGGCGCCGGCGTCGCCGAGACCGGCTCGGGCAGCACGTGCAGATCGAGGATCTCTTCCTTTTCGCCCCGGAACATCGCCAGAATGCGATGCGACGGCAGCTTGTGCAGCGGTTCGCTGAAATCGAAATAGTCGGAGAATTTCGCGCCGGCATCGTTCTTGCCGTCGCGCACTTTCGACGTCATCAACCCGGCCGACCACATCTGCTCGCGCAGGCTGCCGATCAGATCGGCGTCCTCGGCGAAGCGCTCCACCAGAATCGCGCGGGCGCCGTCGAGCGCGGCGGCGACATCGGCGACGTTCTTGTCAGCATCGACGAAGGCGGCGGCGGCGAGCTGCGGATCGCCGTCCGGCGCGGTCAGCAGCAATTCGGCCAGCGGCTCGAGGCCGGCTTCGCGTGCGATCTCCGCCTTGGTGCGGCGCTTCGGCTTGTAGGGCAGATAAATGTCCTCGAGCCGGCCCTTGCTGTCGGCGGCGAGAATCGCCGCTTCCAGCGTGGCGTCGAGCTTGCCCTGTTCGCGCACCGAATTCAGAATCGCGGTGCGTCGCTCTTCGAGCTCGCGCAGATAGGTGAGGCGCTCTTCCAGCGTGCGCAGCTGCGCGTCGTCGAGCGCGCCGGTGATTTCCTTGCGATAGCGCGCCACGAACGGAACGGTGGCGCCGCCGTCGAGCAGCGCCACGGTGGCCTCAACCTGCTGTTCGCGGACTCCGAGTTCGTCGGCGATCTGTCGAATGATGTTTGCCACGCGCGAATCTTTCGTCGAGAGAGGGAGCCGGAGAACCGCCGGCCGCCGGGGAGACGGCTTATGGACCAAAGCCGGCCCCATCATCAAGCCCGTTGCGAGGTGTCCGCACAAGCTGTGGATGGCGGCATTTCATGCTGAAAAGACGCGCTGTTGGCGACCATCGGCGACTGCAATTGAGGCAAAAATATAGTTCTGGCCCGGCGCGCGCGATGTGTGTAGACGAACGTTCCTTTTGGGATCGCTGATGTCGTCGTGTGGACTTGATTTTGGAACGTCGAACACGACGCTCGGGACCATCATTGGTGGCGCGCCGGTGTTGTGCGCGCTGGAACCCGGCCACAGCACGATTCCCAGCGCGATCTTCTACGAGGTCGCCGGCGCCGTGCTGATCGGGCGCCGGGCGATGGACGCCTATGTCGAGGGCGTGCCCGGCCGGCTGCTGCGCAGCCTGAAATCGGTGCTCGGCACCTCGCTGATCGATGAGACCACGATGGTCGGGCGCCAGCGCACCGCGTTTCGCGCGATCATCGCTTATTATCTCGGCGCCGTGAAGCGACGGGCCGAGCAGACCAGCGAACGGCCGTTGCGCCAGCTGGTACATGGTCGGCCGGTGCATTTCGTCGACAATGATCCGGCCGCCGACCGCAAGGCGGAGGAAACCCTGCGCGAGATCGCGCGCGGGATCGGATTCGACGACGTCACCTTTCAGTTCGAACCGATCGCGGCGGCGTTGGACTATGAGCGCGAGGTGAGGCGCGAGGAAATCGCGCTGATCGCCGACATCGGCGGCGGCACTTCGGATTTTTCGATCGTGCGGCTGAGCCCGGAGCGGCACCTCAAGGCCGATCGCAAGGCGGATATTCTGGCCAATGACGGCGTGCGGATCGGCGGCACCGATTTCGATCGCCAGCTCAGCCTCGGAACGGTGATGCCGCTGTTCGGCTTTCGCAGCCCGATGAAGCGCGCCGGCCTCGACGTGCCGTCCGGTTACTTCCACGATCTGGCGACCTGGGCCAATATCAACCGGATGTACGACCAGAAGGTTTTGACCGAGCTGCGCCAGGTGCGCTTCGAGGCGAAGCAGCCGGAGCTGCTGGATCGGCTGGTGCGGGTGATCGACGAGCAGCGCGGACATACGCTGGCGATGGAAGTCGAGGCCGCCAAGATCGCGCTGGCGGATGCCAAGACCGCGGCGATTCCGCTGGAATGGATCGAGCCGGGATTGAACGTTTCGATCGCGCGGCCCGATCTGGTCGGTCATACGCGGCAGCTCGCCAAGCGGATCGGCGCGCGCATCGAGCTGTGCCTGGCGCAGGCGCAGCTTGCGGCGGACGGCGTCGACGCCGTGTTCCTGACCGGCGGTTCGGTGCGGCTGGCGCATGTGCGCAAGGCGATCACCGCGGCGCTGCCCGCGGCGCGAATCGTCGATGGCGACAGTTTCGGCGCGGTCGGCAAGGGGCTGACCATCGAGGCATCGCGTCGCTACGGGCCGGGCTAACGCCCCAGGCGGCGCCGACGCTGCAAGCTGCCGGGGCGGACGTCGGTCCGATCAAGCCAAGCGACCCAGGCAACCCAGCCAAGCCCGCCCTCCAGGCGGTGCCGGTTTCCCGATTTTTGCCGTGTTCGGTCGTCAAAATCTGGGGCAGTTGATCGGCGCGCCGGGTCCTTGCAACTTTTCTGATCGGTTGCCGTTATTCGGCCGTTGCAACGTCGAAAGGACATCAAAATGAAAAGGATAGCTATCGTTCTGGCTACCGTTGCGGCGCTGGCGGCGGGCTCGGCTGCGCCTGCGCAGGCTCGCGGCGGCTTCGGTCCCGGACTGGTCGGAGGACTCGCAGCCGGCATGCTGTTCGCCGGGTTGGCGTCGAATGCCTATGCCTATGGCCCCTATTACGGACCACGCTACGCCTACGGGCCGGGATATTACGCGCCCCGCTATTATGATTATGAGCCGGCCTATGTGTACTACGCGCCGCGGCCCTATTATCGCTACCGGCCGGCCTATCGGCCGTATTACGGCTATGGCGGTCCGATCGTCGCGTCGTTCGGTGGTCCTCGATATTATGGCGGCTGGCGTCACCATGGCTACTACGGTCGGCATTGGCGCCGCTGGTAGGCCGTCCCGAACGCGACGCCGCGCCGTTGTGGCGCGACGCGGCGTCAACGCGCTGGTGAATCCGGGTGGTTCACCGGCCGGCTGTTGATCGCCTGAACTAATTTCTGCCGCAACGCGTCCATCGTATAGGGCTTGTGCAGCAGGGGGAATCCTTCGCGCACGGCTGTCGCGGTGCGCTCACTATAGCCCGATGCCAGAACCACGGGGATTTCCGGGTGATGATCGCGGATCAGCCGGGCGAGTTCGAGTCCGCTCATGCCCGGCATCACGATGTCGGAAAATACCAGTTCGATATCGTGCCGCGTATTGAGCAGCTCGATCGCCGCCTCGGCCGAGCTGGCGTGCAGAACGTGGTAACCACATTGCTCGGCATAGTCTGACGCCACCGCCGCGACATCCGGATGATCCTCCACCAGAAGCAATGTGGTCTGCCTGGTCACTTGCGCCGCCGGCGACGCGTTGCTCTCGGCGGGCTCGGGCAAAGGCTGTTCGGCCGATCGCGGCAGATACATCTTGAATGTGGTGCCACGGCCGACGGTGCTATCGACCGTAATCGCGCCATGCGACTGCTGAACAAATCCGTAGATCTGGCTCAGACCGAGGCCGGTGCCGCGGTCGACCGTCTTGGTGGTGAAGAACGGCTCGAAGATCTGTTCGCGGATGTCATCGGGAATTCCGGTTCCGGTGTCGGTGAAACTGACGACGGCGTAGTCGCCGGTCAGCCGGTTCGGACCGTGATTGTTGAGCGCCTCGGTCCGCAGCGAGATGCTGATCCGACCGCCCTCGGGCATCGCGTCGCGGGCATTCAAAGTGAGGTTGAGCAGCGCGATCTCGAATTCGTTCGGGTCGATCCGCGCCGCGACCGGCTGCGCCGGCTGGGCGATCTCGATGGCGATGTCGCTGCGCACCGATTGCCGCAACACGTCGCTGAACTTGGCGATGCTGCGGCCGAGATCGACCACTTTGGCCGCGATGCTGTGGCGCCGCGAGAACGACAGTAACTGGCGGGTCAGGCCGGCGCCCTTCGCGACGGCGGAATCGATCATGTCGAGGCTGCGCTGATCCTGCGGATCGCTGTGGCGTCTGCGCAATTTCTGCGCCGAGCCACCGACCACCATCAGCAGATTGTTGAAATCATGCGCCACGCCGCCGGTAAGCCGGCCGAGCGCTTCCAGCCGTTGCGATTGTTTCAGCGCGTCCTCGGCGACCTGACGGCGGCCGGCCTCTTCGTACAGCTTGCGGGTCCGGGCCAACGCCAGCAGCACGATCGCGATCAGGGCCGCTGTCGCCGGCAGGCCGAAGATCAGATAGCTGCCGACCTGCGCCAGCCAACGGTCCCGGATCACGCGGGTCTCCAGGCCTGACATCACATAGACCGAAAACCCCGGCAGCCTGCGATAGGCCACTTTGCGCTCGACGCCGTCGACCCGCGACGTGCTGGTGACGACACCTTCGTCGGGATGCGCCGCGATGGTCTTGAACAGGGTGCCGTGAGGATCGAGCGCGATGTTTTCGCCGATCGCCGGGACCCGCGCCAGGATCTGGCCGTTCGCGCGGATCAGCGCGGCGTAGCCGCCGGCTTCGCCGCCGAGCTTGGCGTAGAAGCCGACGAAATAGCCCGGTAGCAGCGAGGCCTGGGTGACCCCGGCGAAGCTGCCGTCGGACGATGGACGTCGCCGGCTGACGCCGAAGAATGCGGCTCCGTCATAGGGTTGCCGCGGCTGCAGGATCGCGCCGACAAATGTGCCGATGTTGCCGGCGACATGGGCTTTGAAGTAATCGCGGTCGGAGTAATCGAGGCTGCCCGAGGGAAAACTGAGGCTGTTGACCAGGGCCTTGCCGTGGCGGTCGAACACCCACAGCGATTTGATCTGACGCGAGCTCCGCGCCAGCCGTCTCAACCGCTGGTGCAGCGCGGCCTCCCTCGCGGCGATCTCGCTGTCGGACAGGTCGCGGACGATCTCGTTGATCTCCGCCAGGCTGCGTTCGACCGATTCAAACACCTTGAGCGCGTGCTCGGTGATGATATCCCGGGTCTGCTCGATCTGCCGGTCGGCGGTGGCCTGGCTGTTGTCATAGGCCAGCCATGAGGCGTAGCCGAACAACGCGGCCGGCAATACCACCGAGGCCACCAAGATGGCGCGCAGCAGCCGAATCGAGTCACGCTGAGCGGTCAGCATCGCTGGGGGAGGGCCGGATCGCTATCCATGACTTGGCTATAGAGCATTTTTTCGATGGGTGGAAATCCAGCGCAGCCGCTTCGCCGGCCCGTGGAACCCAAATTTGGGGTGACCGTCTATCGCCTGCCGGCCGGTTGCAGTACATCTGCAACCGATCAACCGGCGCGAGCGGTGGCTGTGCCGCCTTGCGCCCGCGGAGATAGGAAACGCCATGCGCCATGTGAAATTGGGACTGTCGCTGCTGATGCTTGCCGGCTCGAGCGGCTCATTGTTTGCCGCCGATCCGGACAAGGGTGAAACGCTGGCGAAGCGCTGGTGCACCAGCTGCCATGTGGTCTCCGAGGAGCAGCGCAAAGGCACCGATCTGGCGCCGTCTTTCGCATCGATCGCCGAGCGGCCGGGCTTCGACGAACACAAGCTCGGCACTTTCCTGCTTGAGCCGCATCCCAAGATGGCCAACATGGCGCTGAGCGTCGAGGATACCAAGGATTTGGCGTCCTATATCGCGCTGCAGAAGAAGCCGTAGCCGGTTCCGAATCAGCCAGTCAACGCAAGTTGGCCGTGGGTTTTGCCGGCATCCTGAGGCGATCGCAGCTGGCAGGTGTCGCATTGACCAAGAGCCCGTTCTATACGGCCGAGCATGACGCCTTCCGCGACATGGTGCGCCGCTTCGTCGACCGGGAAATCGCGCCATTCGCGCATCAATGGGACGAGGCCGGCGAGTTCCCGCGCGAGCTTTACCAAAAGGCGGCGGCGATCGGGCTGCTCGGGCTGGGCTTTCCCGAGGAATATGGCGGCAGCGAAGTCGACCGCTTCATGTGGATCATCGCGGTGCAGGAACTGGCGCGGGCCGGCGCCGGCGGCGTCAGCGCCAGCCTGAAAAGCAATTCGATCGGCGCGCCGCCGATCGCGCGCGCCGGCACCGCGGCCTTCAAGGCGCGGGTGTTGCCGGAAATTCTTTCCGGCAACAAGATTTCCGCGCTCGCCATCACCGAGCCTTCCGGCGGCTCCGACGTCGCCAATCTGCGCACAACGGCGCGGCGCGACGGCGACCACTACGTGGTCAACGGCGAGAAGACCTTCATCACCTCCGGGATGCGCGCCGACTACATCACCACCGCGGTGCGCACCGGCGGGCCGGGGCCGGGCGGCGTCAGCCTGCTGGTGATCGAGGGCGATTCGCCGGGCCTGTCGCGCACCGCGCTGAAGAAGATGGGCTGGTGGTCCTCCGACACCGCGACGCTGCATTTCGACGACTGCCGTGTGCCGGTCGGCAATCTGCTCGGCGAGGAAGGCTCCGGCTTCAAGATCATCATGCATAATTTCAACCATGAGCGCCTGACCATGGCGGCCGGCTGCACCGCGGCGGCGCGGGTCTGTCTCGACGACGCGATGGACTACGCCAAGCAGCGCGTCACCTTCGGCAAGCCGCTGAGCCAGCATCAGGTGATCCGCCACAAGCTGGTGGACATGGCGCAGAAGGTCGCGGCGTCGCAGGCGATGCTGGAACTGCTGGCCTGGCGGCTCGACCAGGGCGAAAACCCGGTCGCCGAAATCTGCATGCTGAAGAACCAGGCCACGCAAACCATGGCATTCTGCGCCTCCGAGGCGGTGCAGATCTTCGGCGGCGCCGGCTATATGCGCGGCATCAAGGTCGAGCGGATCTATCGCGAGGTCAAGGTCAACGCCATCGGCGGCGGCAGCGAGGAGATCATGAAGGATCTCGCCAGCCGGCAGATGGGATTGTGAGTGGTGGTTCGTGTCCCGGGCGCGGTGCAGCGCTCTTCGCGCTGCTCCGCAGAACCGGGACCCCGCTTATTCTTGGCGCCGCTAAGCAACCGGGGCCCCGGCTCTGCAGTGCATCACGCCGCAACGGCGGCGCGATGCACTGCGTCCGGGGCACGATGAACTCACTGACGGTTTGACTCTTGAAGGTACCAGGAAATGCTGTTCACCACCGACCATGACGAGCCGCGCCGCATCCTGCAGAAATTCATCGCGGCTGAAATCAACCCGCATGTCGACGACTGGGAGAAGGCCGGCATCTTTCCAGCGCATGAGCTGTTCAAGCAGCTCGGCTCGCTCGGCTTTCTCGGTCTGAATAAGCCGGTGGAATTCGGCGGGCAGGGGCTCGACTATTCCTATGCGCTGATGATGGCGGAGGAGCTCGGCGCCATCAATTGCGGCGCGGTGCCGATGGCGATCGGGGTGCAGACCGACATGGCGACGCCGGCACTGGCGCGGTTCGGCTCCGACGAATTACGTGCCGAGTTCTTGGCGCCCGCGATCGCCGGCGACGCGGTGGCCTGCATCGGCGTCTCTGAACCCGGCGCCGGCTCCGACGTCGCGGCGATCAAGACTGCGGCGCACTCCGATGGCGACGACTACGTCATCAATGGCGGCAAGATGTGGATCACCAATGGCGCCCAGGCCGACTGGATCTGCCTGCTCACCAATACCGGCGACGGCCCCAAGCACCGCAACAAATCGCTGATCATCGTGCCGATGAAGAGCAAGGGCGTCACCGTCGCCCGCACCCTCGACAAGATGGGCATGCGCTCGTCCGACACCGCGCAGATCTTCTTCGACGAGGTGCGGGTGCCGAAGCGCAACCGGATCGGCGAGGAGGGCCATGGCTTCACCTACCAGATGCTGCAATTCCAGGAGGAGCGGCTGTGGGCGGCCGCCGCCTGCCTGAAGGCGCATGAGGGCACCATCAACGAGACGATCGACTACACTCGCAATCGCAAGGCGTTCGGCGCCAGCATCCTGGATAATCAGGTGGTGCATTTCCGGCTCGCCGAATTGCAGACCGAGGTCGAATTGCTGCGCGCGCTGACCTACCGCGCCGCCGAGGCGCTGATCGCCGGCGAGGACGTGACCAAACTCGCCACTATGGCCAAGCTGAAGGCCGGGCGATTGGGCCGCGAACTCACCGATGCCTGCCTGCAATATTGGGGCGGCATGGGCTTCATGAACGAGACCCCGGTGAGCCGGGCCTATCGCGACACGCGGCTGGCCTCGATCGGCGGCGGCGCCGACGAGGTGATGCTGAGCGTGTTGTGCAAGATGATGGGCACGCTGCCGGGCATGGGACAGAAGTGAGTTGAATGCCTCACTACTCGTCATTGCGAGCGCAGCGAAGCAATCCAGGGGCTCCGAATGCTGAGCCCTGGATTGCTTCGTCGCCGATCCGGCGCTCCTCGCAATGACGGCGTAGGGTGTTTACGATGATACGCACCAACAACAAAAACCCAAGGGACGGAAACCGACATGATCACGCTGTATCACTGCCACGCCGCGCGCTCGTTTCGGCCGCTATGGATGCTGGAGGAGCAGGGGCTCGCTTATGAGCTGAAAATGCTGCCGTTTCCGCCGCGGGTGCTGGCCAAGGACTATCTGGCGATCAATCCGCTGGGAACGATCCCGTTGATGATCGACGGCGACACCCGAATGACCGAGTCGTCCGGCATCTGCCATTATCTCGGCACCCGGCATGGGCCGACCCCGCTGGTGGTGGGCGTCGAGGAGGCCGCCTATGGCGCCTATCTGAACTGGATGTTCTTTTCCGACGCGACGCTGACCTTTCCGCAGACCCTGGTGCTGCGCTACACTCAGCTCGAGCCGGAAGAGCGGCGGAACGCGCAGGTCGCCGGCGATTACACCAAATGGTTCCTGGGCCGGCTGCGTGCGGTGGAAGCCGCCGCCGGGCAGGCCGAATGGCTCTGCGCCGGGCGCTTCACCGCCGCCGATATCGTCATCGGCTATGGGCTGCGGCTGGCGGAGAATATCGGGCTGGCCAAGGATTTCGGCCCCAATGTCCAGGCCTATTGGCAGCGGCTGCAGCAGCGCGATGGCTATCGCCGCGCGGTGGCAGCTGAGACCCTGGCCGGCGAGCAGCAGAACGTTCCCCGGCGCGCATGACCCGGTGACAGCGCC
Source organism: Rhodopseudomonas sp. BAL398 (assembly GCF_033001325.1). Lineage (NCBI taxonomy): Bacteria > Pseudomonadati > Pseudomonadota > Alphaproteobacteria > Hyphomicrobiales > Nitrobacteraceae > Rhodopseudomonas > Rhodopseudomonas sp. BAL398. The sequence continues at coordinate 1,937,653 of NZ_CP133111.1, read as the reverse complement.
GGGCTTTGCTGTATTCTCCCGCTTGCCCCGCAGAGGGCTCCGCAGCGATGCGGCAACAGGCGCCAACACCGCCATCGGGAGGCCAAATGAACGACGACGAATGCCCGGATTGCGGGCATCTGATGCTGATCAGTCCTGAGCGGGTGTTTTATGCCGGCCTGCTGGGCCGGCCGCGGCAACGCTCCTGCGGCGGCTATTCCGTCTATGCCTCGCTTGAGGGCAAGCTGCGCATCAGCGTCGAGGGCGGCCCCAGCCGGGCCTGCGCGATGGCCTTCGTGCCGCCCTATCGGGCACACAGCGTCGAGTCCGATTGCCGCTCGGTGGTCTGTCTGATGATCGAACCGGAGACGGTCGATCCCGCGGCGATGACCGCGCTGGGCGCCCGCATTGGCGGCGCGGGCGAGGGCGTGTTGGCCGGCCGGATTCGCCGGGCCTATCTGGCGCTGCTCGCCAGCGGCCGGCGCAACGGCTTCACCACCGCCGAATTCGATACGCTGTTTTTCGGCGAGGCGCTGCCGGTGCGGTCGATCGACCGCCGGATTGCCCGCACCATCGTCCGGCTCAATGATTTTTCCGGCAGTGCGGCGACCGCCGACGATTGCGCCGGCATGGTCAATCTGTCGCAGTCGCGGTTCCTGCATCTGTTCAAGGACGAGACCGGAATTTCATTCCGGGCACTGCGGGCCTGGAAGCGGGCGCGGCATCTGCTGCACTTCGTCAATGAGGACATCAACCTGGCGCATCTGGCGCAGGATATCGGCTATCCGGACTCCAGCCATTTCAGCCATTCGATCCGGCGGTTCTATGGCCTGCAGCCGCGCGCGATCTTTTCCGGCTCGCGCGATCTGGCGATCTATCGCAGCGATCCCGCGGCAGGCGTGAGCGCCGATCTGCGCCAAGGCCGGCAATAGGCGCGCCGAGCCGAAGCGGGCTTCTTCACCTCTCCCTATGGGAGAGGTGGGATCAACGCGGGCGCAGCAAAGATCGATCGGAGGGCGATAGCGCGTGGACGCAAGAAGGCGGATTGGCCGCCACCCATCATGCCGGTACCGCGCAGCGCGCATTCATTCGATCCGAAAGGCTGACACAGCATGGGCGACAAGGCCGTGATTACCTGCTCGCTGAACGGCGTGCTGACCGATCCGAAGCAGCACCACGTTCCGGTGACGCCGGAGCAGATGGCGCGCGAAGCCAAGGCGGCCTATGACGCCGGCGCCAGCGTGATGCATATCCATCTGCGCCAGCAGGAGCCGGACAAGGGCCATCTGCCGAGCTGGGATGTGGCGGTGTCGCGCGAGATTCAGCAGGCCATTCGCGAAGCCTGCCCCGGCGTCATCATCAATCACACCACCGGCACCTCGGGTCCGCACTATGAGGGCGCGCTCAATTGCGTGCGCGAGACCAGGCCCGAAATGGCGGCCTGCAATGCCGGCTCGCTGAACTATCTCAAGGTCAAATCCGACAATACATGGGCGTGGCCGCCGATGATGTTCGATAATGCGGTGGAGAAGGTGCAGGACTATCTCGACGTCATGAAACAGGCCGGCACGATTCCGGAATTCGAATGTTTCGATGTCGGCATCGTGCGCTGCGTCGGGATGTATCGCCAGACCGGGATGTATGCGGGACCGCTGGAATATAATTTCGTGATGGGCGTCGCCTCCGGCATGCCGGCCGATCCGGAATTGCTGCCGATCCTGCTGAAGCTGAAGGCGCCGGACGCGCATTGGCAGGTGACGGCGATCGGCCGCGCCGAGATCTGGCCGCTGCATCAGCGCTGCGCCGAGCTCGGCGGCCATTTGCGCTGCGGCCTGGAAGACACTTTCTATCTCGCCAGCGGCGAGAAGGTGAGCTCGAACGGGCAATTGATCGAGGAGATCGCCGGCTGCGCCAGGCGGGCAGGGCGGGAAATTGCGAGCCCCGCCGAGGCGCGACAGATTTTTGGACTGCTGCATTGAGGATGGTCATTCCGGGGCCTGAGGCCGCGGGCCGAGCGAACCCGGAATTTCGCCACAGGCAAAGCGGAGCGATGTCACGCTAGATTCCGAGTTCGCGCGCAGCTGGCGCTGCGCGCGCCCCGGAATGACCTGAGCAAGTGGCACACATCAACCAGCCGCAAGAGCTGGCACCGAGCACGGAGGGAAACAGGATGACCAATCTGCAAGCCACCGGCGGCGTGCCGGGACCGGGCCGGATCGGCCGGGTCGCGATCGGCGATTTGTTGAAAAGGGCGGCGCGACGTTTTCCCGAGCGGGTCGCGCTGACCGACGGCGAGCGCCGTGTCAGCTATGACGAGCTGGAGCGCGACGCCAACCGCTTTGCCAATTATCTGGTGTCGCGCGGGCTGCAGCCTGGCGCCAAGATCTCGACGATCTGCAACAACTCGGTTGAATTCGTCAAAGCGCTGTTCGGGATTCACCGCGCCGGCCTGGTCTGGGTGCCGATCAACACCATGCTCGGCCCCGACGATATGAGCTACATCCTCGACCACGCCGAGGTCAAATTCGCGCTGATCGACGACAATCTGCACGCCCAGACCGAGCGCCGGGCCGCTTTGCAGCAGCGCGGCATCGCGATGGTGGCGATCGATCTCACCGGCACCGCCGCGGCGGCCGGGCTGCAGAGCTTCTACCAATTGATCGAGGGCCAGTCCGATCGCGAGCCGGAGATCGCCTTCGACGATCGCGACCTGGCGATGATCATCTACACATCCGGCACCACCTCGCGGCCGAAGGGCGCGATGCATTGTCACCTCGCGGTGGTGATGGCGGTGATGAGCAATTGCATCGAGATCCATCTCGACCGCAATGACGGCATCACCGGGCAGTTTCCGCTATTCCATTGCGCCGCGCATGTGCTGTTGCTGAGCTATCTGGCTGTCGGCGGCAAGATGTCGATCCTGCGCGGCTTCGATCCGGTCGCCTGCATGCAGGCGATCGAGCGCGACAGGCTCAGCATCTTCATCGGCCTGCCGGCGATGTATCAGGTGATCCTCGACCACCCGCGCCGCAAGGAGTTCGACCTGTCGAGCCTGCGGGCCTGCGTCTACACCATGGCGCCGATGCCGCGACCGCTGCTGGAGCGATGCATCAAGGAATTGTGCCCGAACTTCATGCAGCCGAGCGGCCAGACCGAGATGTATCCGGCGACCACGATGTCGCAGCCGGATCGCCAGCTCGAACGTTTCGGCAATTACTGGGGCGAGTCGATGATCGTCAACGAGACGGCGATCATGGATGATGACGGCCATCTGCTGCCGCCCGGCGAGATCGGCGAGCTGGTGCATCGCGGCCCCAATGTGATGATGGGCTACTACAAGGACCCCGACGCCACCGAGGCGGCGCGCAAATTCGGCTGGCACCACACCGGCGACCTGGCGCTGATCGACGCCCATGGCGAGGTGCTGTTCATCGACCGCAAGAAGGACATGATCAAATCCGGCGGCGAGAATGTCGCCTCCGTTCGGATCGAGGAGACCCTGCTGGCCCACCCGGCGGTGGCGAACGCCGCCGTCGTCGGCCTGCCGCATCCGCAATGGGGCGAGGCGGTGTCGGCTTTCGTCAAGCTGAAGCCGGCCGCGGAGGCCACCGAAGCCGGCCTTCTCGAGCACTGCAAGGCGCATCTGGGCGGCTTCCAGGTGCCGAAGCTGATCCGTATTGTCGCCGAAATGCCGATGACCGCCACCGGCAAGCTGCGCAAGGTCGAACTGCGCAATCAGTTCGCCGACTTCTTCGCGTCGGATCAGGCCCGCTCGGCATGATTTTCACGATCGACAGGATGTCGACGCGCGGGACTCTGATCCCTCCCCCTTGTGGGGAGGGTGGCCCGGCGAAGCGCAGCGAAGCCGGGTCGGGTGGGGGAGCCGCTTACGCGGCGCCCGCGGCACCTCACCCCGGCCTCCACTTCCGGCGATGCTGCGCATCGTCGTCGCTCGGCCGACCCTCCCCGCAAGGGGAAGGGATGACCATGCGCGTCACCAGGAAATCATATGGCCATCATTGAATCCACCGTGGCGCCGGGCAGCGAGAGCTTCAAGGCAAATCGCGCCGGCATGCTGGCGTTGATCGAGCGGATGCGGGCGCTGGAAGCGCGCTCGCGCGTGACCTCGGCGAAATCCGGCGAGCGCTTTCATAAGCGCGGGCAATTGCTGCCGCGCGAGCGCGTGGCGCTGGTGCTCGATCCGGGCTCGCCCTTCATCGAATTGTCGACGCTGGCGGGCTACATGTTCGACACGCCGAAGGAGGACGCCAGCGTGCCCGGCGGCGGCGTGATCGGTGGCATCGGCTTCGTCTCCGGCGTGCGTTGCATGATCAGCGCCAATGATTCCGGCATCGACGCCGGTGCGTTGCAGCCCTATGGGCTGGACAAGACGCTGCGGATCCAGGAGCTGGCGCTGGAGAACCGGCTGCCCTTCGTGCAGCTGGTGGAAAGCGCTGGCGCCAATCTGCTGCGCTACCGGGTCGAGGATTTCGTCCGCGGCGGCAACATCTTTCGGAATCTGGCGCTGCTGTCGGCCGCCGGGCTGCCGGTGGTGACGGTGACCCATGGCTCATCCACCGCCGGGGGTGCCTACCAGACGGGATTGTCGGACTACATCGTGATGGTGCGCGGCCGCACCCGGGCGTTTCTTGCCGGCCCGCCGCTGCTGAAGGCCGCCACCGGCGAGATTGCCAGTGAGGAAGAACTCGGCGGCGCCGAGATGCACACTTCGATTTCCGGGCTTGGCGATTACCTGGCCGAGGACGACCGCGACGCGATCCGGATTGCGCGCGACATCATGGCGGGGCTGCAATGGGATCGGCCCGGCGGTGGGCCGGACCCGGCCTCCTATCATCCGCCGCGGCACGATCCGGAAGAATTGCTCGGCATCGTGCCGATGGATCACAAGCGCCCGGTCGATATGCGCCAGGTGATCGCGCGCATCATCGATGACTCGGATTTCACCGAGATGAGCCCGAATTACGGCCCGGCCACGGTGTGCGGCCACGCCAGGATCGCAGGCCAGGCTATCGGCATCATCACCAATAATGGCCCGCTCGATCCGGCCGGGGCCAACAAGGCGACGCATTTCATCCAGGCCTGCTGCCAGTCGCGCACGCCGATCCTCTATCTCAACAACACCACCGGCTACATGGTGGGCCGCGCTTACGAAGAAGCCGGCATGATCAAGCATGGGTCGAAGATGATCCAGGCGGTGACCTCGGCCACGGTGCCGCAGATCACGATCTATTGCGGCGCCTCGTTCGGCGCCGGCAATTACGGCATGTGCGGGCGCGGCTTTCATCCGCGGTTCTGCTTTTCCTGGCCGAATGCCAAGACGGCAGTGATGGGCGGCGAGCAGGCCGCCGAGACCATGGCGATCGTCACTGAGGCCGCCGCGATCCGCCGCGGCGTGCCGGTCGAGCAGGACAAGCTCGACAAGATGAAGGCCGGGATCACAGCGGTGTTCAACGGCCAGATGGACGTGTTCGCCACCTCAGCGCGGATGCTCGACGACGGCGTGATCGACCCGCGCGACACCCGTGCGCTGCTCGCCGAGGTGCTGGCGATCTGCCGCGAATCCGAGGCGCGCACGCCGCAGCGGATGCAGTTTTCGGTGGCGCGACCATGAGCGTGCCCGAGTTGAAGCCGACCCCGTTCTCGAAAATCCTGATCGCCAATCGCGGCGAGATCGCGCTGCGGATCATGCGCAGCGCGCGCCGGCTCGGCTATGGCGTGGTCGCGGTCCATTCCAGCGCCGACGCCGACGCGCCGCATGTCCGCGACGCCGACGAGGCGGTGTGCATCGGCGAGGCGCTGCCGGCGCAATCCTATCTGCGGATCGAGGCGATCATCGCCGCGGCGAAATCGAGCGGCGCCGACGCGGTGCATCCCGGTTATGGCTTCCTCGCCGAAAACGCGGACTTTGCGGCCGCCTGCCGCGAGGCCGGGCTGGTGTTCATCGGCCCAAGCGCGGAATCGATCGCCGCGATGGGCAACAAGGCCGGCGCCAAGGCGATCATGCAGAAGGCCGGCGTGCCCTGCGTGCCCGGCTATCAGGGCGACGACCAGAGCGATGCCACGATGGCGATCGAAGCCGGCAGGATCGGCTTTCCGGTGATGATCAAGGCGGTGGCTGGCGGCGGCGGCCGCGGCATGCGGCTGGTCGGCGATGCCGCGGCGTTTCCCGACGCGCTGCGCGGCGCGCGCTCGGAGGCGCAGGGCGCGTTCGGCGATCCGACCGTAATCCTGGAGCGCGCGATCGTCGAACCGCGCCATATCGAGATCCAGGTGTTCGGCGATCGCCACGGTGCCGCCATCCATCTTGGCGAGCGCGATTGCTCGGTGCAGCGCCGGCACCAGAAGCTGATCGAGGAGGCGCCGTCGCCAGCGGTCTCGCAGGCGTTGCGCGACCAGATGGGCGCCGTCGCGGTCGCGGCGGTGAAGGCGATCGGCTATGAGGGCGCCGGCACGCTCGAGTTTCTGCTCGATGCCAAGGGCGCGTTCTATTTCATGGAAATGAACACAAGGCTGCAGGTCGAGCATCCGGTCACCGAGGCGATCACCGGGCTCGATCTGGTCGAGTTGCAATTGCGCATCGCCGCCGGCCAACCGCTGCCGTTGCAACAGGAAGACGTGACGTTTTCCGGCCACGCCATCGAGGTGCGGCTGTGCTCGGAGGATGCCGGGCACGATTTCATGCCGCAATCCGGCACCCTGGCGCTGTGGCGGGCTCCCGAACATCTGCGGGTCGAGCACGCGCTGCGTTCGGGCAGCGAGATTTCGCCGTTTTACGATTCGATGATCGCCAAGATCATCGTCCATGGCGCCAGCCGCGACGAGGCGCGGCGCAAGCTGATCCACGGCCTCGACGCCACCATCGCCTTCGGCGTCACCACCAATCGCGGTCTTCTCGCCGCCTGCCTGCGCCATCCGGCGTTCGCGGCCGGCGCGGCGACCACCGGCTTCATCGCCCAGCATCGCGACGACCTCGTCGCGGCACCGCCGGACGATGCGGTGCCGGCGGCCGCGCTGGCGGCCCTGTTGCTGCATGTCACTGATCGCCACGCCAGGCCGTGGCGCAAGGGGCGCTCGCTGGCGGCGATCTTTCCGACGCTGTTGAAGTTCGACATCGACGGCCGCGCCGAATCTTGCGAGGTGTTTCGCGAACGCGATGGCGGCTATGTGGCCACCGCCGATGGCAAGGCGGCGAGGTTCGAGATCGAGCAACTGACGGCCGACCAGATCCGGTTTCGTGCCGATGGCTTGACTGAATCCGCGGTGTTTCACCGCGATGGCGATCGTCTGTTCATCCAACGCCTCGGCATCACTTATGCGGTGCGCGATTTGACCCGTGCGGCGCCGGCGATCGCGGCGGCGGCCGGCGGCGACGGCAAGTTGCGCGCGGCGCTGAACGGCCGCGTCGTCGCGGTGCTGGTGAAATCCGGCGACAGCGTCGCGGCCGGACAGCCGGTGCTGACGCTGGAGGCGATGAAGATGGAACACGTGCACGTCGCGGCGGTTTCGGGCATCATCGCGATCGACGTCGCGGAGGGCGATCAGGTCACCACCGGCCGGATCGTCGCCGAGATCGAAGCCGCGACGTGAATGTTGAGTACGGACATGCCCCGTCATTGCGAGCGCAGCGAAGCAATCCAGGAGCTCAGAGCACTGAGCTGGATTGCTTCGTCGACTTAGCCTCCTCGCAATGACGAAACTCGAGGATAGATCGACCATGAGCAATGACGCCGTGATCATCGAGAAGCGCGAGCAGGCGCTGTGGATCACCATCAACCGCCCCGACAAGCGCAACGCCATCAATGCCGCCGTGGTCGACGGCATCGTGCGGGGCTATCGCGAGGCTCATGACGATCCGCAAATCCGCGTCATCGTGCTGACCGGGGCGGGCGATAAGGCATTCTGCGCCGGCGCCGATCTGCAATCCACCGGTGCCGCCTTCGCGTTCGACTTCTCCAAGCCCAATGTCGACTACGCCGATCTGCTGCGGCTGGCGCAGAATGCCACCAAACCGGCGATCGCGCGGGTCAACGGCACCTGCATGGCTGGCGGCATGGGGCTGTTGTGCATGACCGACATGGCGGTGGCCGCCGATCACGCGCTGTTCGGGCTGCCCGAGGTCAAGGTCGGGGTGTTTCCGATGCAGGTGATGAGCCTGCTGCAGGACATCGCGCCGCGGCGGCTGATCAACGAATGGGCGCTGACCGGCGAGCCGTTCGACGCCAACGCCGCGCAGGCTGCAGGCTTGCTGAACCACGTGGTGCCGGCGGACGAGCTCGACGTCAAACTCGATTGGCTGGTCAAGCGGATCACCGACAAATCGCCGACCGCGATCCGGCGCGGAAAATATGCCATGCGGGCGATCGCCGCGATGTCGTTCGACGAGAGCATCGCCTACACCGAAAGCCAGATCGCGCTGTTGGCAATGACCGAGGACGCCAAGGAAGGCCTCGCTGCATTCGCTGAGAAGCGCAAGCCGGTATGGCCGGGGAAGTGAATGCGATGGCGCGCGGCGTGCCATGCATTTGCCTCGTCATTCCGGGCTCACGCGCAGCGCAGCTGCGCGTGAGCCCGGAATCCATATCCCCTGCAAGGGTTATGGATTCCGGGCCTGCGCCCCAAGAGGGGCGCATCCCGGAATGACGAGTTGAGAGGCCGTGCGCCTATGGCGGCGCGCGAAACGACCGACAACAAAAAACCAAAGCGCGAGGATACGACCATGTTGGCAATTGAAATGATCCGGCGCGGCGCGATCTGGCACGGGCCGAAGACGGCGGTGATGTTCGGCGACGAGAAGCTCAGTTTCACCGAGATCGACCTGTTATCGAACCGGATCGCCAATGTGTTCATCGACCAATTCGGCCTGGTGCCCGGCAGCCGGGTCGGGATGTTACTGAACAATTCGGTCCATACGATCCCGATCGATTTCGGCTTCGTCAAATCGCGGTTGTCGCGGGTGCCGCTGAATTCACGGCTGTCGGCGGCCGAGCAGCAGCAGATGCTGGAAGGCGCCGGCGTCGATCTGCTGATCCACGGTGTCGATCTCACCGCGCGGGCCGGCGAGCTGGCGCAGGCGATGCAGGGGCTCAAGCTGGTCTGCGTCGGCGACGCCAACAATCCCGATGATCTGCTGCATCTGGCCAAAGCGCAGCCGGACAGCCACCCAACGCGGGTGGCGGAGCCCGACGATATCGTCATCACCATCTTCACCTCGGGCACAACCGGCAAGCTGAAGGCGGTCGAGCACACTCAGGCGAGCTGGGCCGCGATGGCGACCAATGTGCTGATCAACATGGAGATCGCCGAGGGCGACATCATGCTACACGCCGCCTCGATGATCCATGCCTCGGGCTGTTTCATCGTGCCGTATTGGCTGCGCGGCGGAATTGCCGCGGTGCTGCCCGGTTTCACGCCGGCGAGCTATCTCGACGCGGTCGAGCGCTGGAAGCCGACCGCGCTCAATCTGGTGCCGACCATGATCGGCATGCTGCTGGAACAGCCCGGTATCGCCGAGGTCGATTTCAGCTCGGTCAGGAGCATCATCTACGGCGCCTCGCCGATGCCGCGGCCGGTGATCCAGCGCGCGCTGCAGCTGTGGGGACCGCGCTTTGCGCAATATTACGGCCAGTCCGAAGCGCCAATCTTCATCACCCACCTGACCCAGCAGGACCATGTCGGCCCCGATGCGGAGCAGCGGCTGGCGTCCTGCGGCCGGCCGAGCATCGATTGCGAGATCCGGCTGGTGAATGAGGAGGGCGATGACGTGGCGCCTGGCGAAACTGGGGAGATCGCGCTGCGCACGCCGTTCGCGATGAAGGGCTATTACAACGCGCCCGAGCTCAACGCCCAGATGTTTCTGCCGAACGGCTGGCTGCGCACCCGCGACGTCGGCCGCTTCGATGCCGACGGCTATCTCTATCTGGTCGACCGCACCTCCGACATGATCGTGAGCGGCGGCTACAATGTCTATCCGCGCGAGGTCGAGGATACGCTGAACGCGCATCCGGCGGTGCGCGAGGTGGTGGTGGTCGGGCTGCCCGACGACAAATGGGGCGAACAGGTCGCGGCCTTCGTGGCGCTGCGCGCTGGCGCCAGCGCCGAGCAGGCCGAGCTGATCGCCTTCGCGCGTGAGCGGCTCGCCGGCTACAAGGTGCCGAAACAGGTGCACTTCATCGACGAGGTGCCGAAAAGCCCGGTCGGAAAATTACTCCGCCGCGCGGTGCGCGACCCGTTTTGGGCCGGCCGCGACCGGCGGATCTGAGCGGCTGCTACAGATTGCTCTCGGTGATCGCCCCATAGACAATGGTGCGCAATTCGCGCCGCACCGGGTAGGAGCTCGACGGCAGCAATTGTGTCATGAAGATCGCGATCAGCTCCTCGGCGGGATCGATCCAGAACGCCGTCGAGGCGGCGCCGCCCCAGTAATAGTCGCCGGCGCTGCCGGGCAATAGCGCCTGGGCCGGGTCCATCGTCACCGCAAAGCCAAGACCGAAGCCGATCCCCGCATTGGTTGCCTCGCTGAACATAGAGCGCGACAGCGCGGTGAGGTCGCGGCCGCCGGGCAGATGGTTGGTGGTCATTAATTTGAGCGTCTTCGGGCCGATCAGGCGGACGCCGCCGAGTTCGCCGCCGTTCAGCAGCGCGCGGCAGAACGTCAGATAATCCGCCGCGGTCGAGACCAGCCCGCCGCCGCCGGAGACGAAGGAGGGCGGTGTCAGATATGAACTGGTGGCGGGATCGTCCTGCAATGTCATGCCGCCCTTGCCGTCGGCGGCGTAGCAGGCCGCCAGCCGATGCGCCTTGTCCTTGGGCACATGGAAGCCGGTGTCGACCATGACGAGCGGATCGAGGATCCGCTGCTTGACGAATTGCTCGAACGGCATGCCGCTGATCTTGCCGACCAGATAGCCGACGACGTCGGTGGAGACGGAGTAGTTCCAGGCCTCGCCGGGCGAGAATTCCAGCGGAATCGCGGCAAGATCGTCGATCATCGATTGCAGCGTGCCGGAGGTTACGAGCTCGCCGAGTTTCTTCTCGCGATAGGCGGCGTCAACATTGGTGCGGGTCTGGAAGCCGTAAGTGAGTCCGGAGGTGTGGCGGAGCAGGTCGACGATCTGCATCGGCCGCGCCGGCGGCTTGGTGAGGAAGCCGGCCGAGGTGCCGGCCTGAAACACGCCGAGCTTGGCCCATTCGGGAATATATTTCGCCACCGGCTCGTCGAGCGCGACGCGGCCTTCCTCGAACAGCATCATCAAGGCGACCGAGGTGATCGGCTTGGTCATCGAATAGATCCGGAAGATGGTGTCGTCGCGCATCGGTGCCTTGCGCTCGAGATCGGCAAAGCCCTGCACCGTGTTGTGGACGATGTTGCCGCGGCGGTAGATCAAGGTCTGGGTGCCGGCGAAGCGGCCGGATTCGAGATAGACCCGCTTGAGGTGGTCATCGATCCGGCGCAATGCGGTCTCGGACATGCCGGCGGCAGCGGCGGGTGCACAAGTGGGGATCAGGGCTTGGGCCGGCATTCGGGACACTCCATGACGTGACAAAGCATTGCTGGTTGATCGGTGCGGAACGGCACTGACGCCGCGCCTGCGTTTTTGATTTCTGTTGGCGGAATTTTTCGCATCATTCTGATAGGTTAGGCAGCTTAGCAGGTCCATTGCCGACGGCCAGCCCTGCGGGCGCGGGTGGTTATCAATGCAAAGGGCTTGGTGTAGCGTCCGCCGCCATCACACACGGGATCGACCTATGCCACAATTCGACGACGCCGAGCTCACCGCCGCGGTGATCAACAGTTTCAAGGAGACCCAGAATCCACGGCTGAAATTCCTGATGGAAGAACTGGTGCGGTCGCTGCACGATTATGTGAAGCGCACCGATCTGAGATTCGCGGAATGGCAGCAGGCGATCGATTTCCTGACCCGCACCGGGCAGAAATGCTCGCCGAGCCGGCAGGAATTCATCCTGCTGTCGGATGTGCTCGGGGTCTCGATGCTGGTCGATGCCGTCAACCACCGCGCCCGGGACGGCGCCACGCAGACCACGGTGCTGGGGCCGTTCTATGTCGGCGAACACAGGCTGATGCCGCACGGCGCCGACATCTCCGCGGATGTCGAAGGCGAGCGGATGTTCGTGCAAAGCCGCGTCACCGACCTGGAGGGCCGGCCGCTGGCCGGCGTCACGGTCGATGTCTGGCATGCCGACGATGACGGCTTTTACGATTCGCAAAAGCCGGATTACGAGCAGGACGGTCCGTCGCTGCGGGCGCGCTTCGTCACCGATGCCGACGGCCGGCTGTTCTTCCGCACCATTCTGCCCTGCAGCTATCCGATCCCGATCGATGGCCCGGTCGGCGAGCTGATCCTGGAGACCAGGCGACATCCGATGCGGCCGGCGCATGTTCACTTTCTGGTCGATGCCCCGGGCTATGAGCCGCTGATCACCCATGTCTTCATCGCGGGCGACCAATATCTCGATTCCGACGTGGTGTTCGGGGTCAAGGATGAATTGGTTTCCCGCGTCGAGCTGCGTCACGACGCGACCATGCCGGATGGTGCGCCGGCCGCGGGGCCGTGGCATTTGATGAGCTATGATTTCCGCCTGAAGCCGGGCCAGGGCGCCCCGCCGAAGCCGATGCTGGCGGATGCGGTCGATGCGTAGGACAGGCCCGTGACAAAGCGCGACGCGACACAGAGCGCTAAACGGCCGTTCGGCACCGGCGGCTCGGAGATCGCCGCGATCGGGCAGGGTACCTGGTATATCGACCGTGGCGACCGCGCCAGCGCGATCGCTGCATTGCGCCGCGGGCTCGATCTCGGCCTCAGCCATATCGACACCGCTGAGATGTATGGCGATGCCGAGCCAGTAGTGGCGCAGGCCATTGCCGGGCGCCGCGACGAGGTGTTCCTGGTCTCCAAGGTGCTGCCCAGCAACGCCTCGCGGCGCGGCACGCTTGCCGCCTGCGAGCGCTCGCTGCAACGGCTCAACACTGACCGTCTGGATTGCTATCTGCTGCATTGGCGCGGGCAATATCCGCTGGCCGAGACCGTGGCGGCGTTCGAAGAGTTGGTCAGCGTCGGCAAGATCCTGTCCTGGGGCGTCAGCAATTTCGACGCCGCCGATCTCGCCGAATTGCTGAAGGTCGCCGGGCCAGGCCGGATCGCCTGCAATCAGGTGCTGTACCATTTGCGCGAACGCGCCATCGAGCACGCGGTGATTCCGTGGTGCGAGGCCCATGGCGTCGCGGTCACCGCCTATTCGCCGTTCGGCCATGACGATTTTCCGGGTCCGCGCAGCGCGCATGGGCGGGTGTTGCAGAATATCGCGGAGGCGCATGGCGCCACACCGCGCCAGGTGGCGCTGGCATTTCTGACCCGGCAGCCGTCCTTGTTCGCGATCCCCAAAGCCGGGACTCCGGACCATGCCGCCGACAATGCGGCGGCGGGCGCTTTGTCCCTCGGCCTGGACGAGATCGCGACGCTCGCGCAGGCCTTTCCCCTGGGGCCGGAGCCGGACAGCCTGCCGATGCTGTGATGCAACATCGGTCTGGCGCGTCACGCGGTCGCAGCCAATGCTGCATATCGCAATCCTGAATTCAGCACTTGCGACCCTGTCGTGAACATCGTTTGGTCCGCGGGTATTTGAGCTGGCTTTCCCGATTCTCGGGAGCCGATGTCATTCATTCCCAGCTTCGGCAGACACCGTTGACCACCACTTCGCCAACTCTGCCCGACGCCGGTCGCGGCCCGACCCATCGCCATGCCGATCACCCGCTGCGCGGCATCGCGCTGATCGTAGGTTCGACCGTGTTCCTGGCCTGTTCGGATACGCTGGCGAAATATCTGTCGCTGACGCTGCCGGCGCTCGAAATCGCCTGGATCCGCTTTCTGGTATTCGTGCTGATCATGATACCGGTGGTCGTGATGTCGCCGCAGCCGTCGAGGGTGCTGCGCTCGACCCGGCCCGGGCTGCAGGCGCTGCGCGGGCTGGCGCTGGTGTTGTCGTCGATCCTGTTCATTTCGGGGTTGCGCTATCTGCCGATCGCAGCGGCCTCGGCGACGTCCTTCGTGGCGCCGCTGTTCGTCACCGCGCTGTCGATCGTGTTCCTTAGCGAGAAGGTCGGCGTCAGGCGCTGGGCGGCAACACTGACCGGGTTGATCGGCGTGTTGATCGTGGTGCGGCCGGGCACTGCCTCGTTCAACTCGGCGGCGATCTTTCCGATCATGTCGGCACTGGCCTGGGCCTGCACGTTGATCATGACAAGGCTGATCAGCGGCGCCGATCGCGCCATCACCACCATGGCGATTTCCGCGCTGGTCGGCTTCCTGCTGCTGAGCGCGCTGGCGCCTCTGGTCTGGATCGCACCGACCTGGCACGACATCATGATCGGCATCGCCGTGGGCGTCGCCTCGACCACCGGACAATGGCTGGTGGTTCTGGCATTCCGCTATGGCGATGCCTCGGTGCTGGCGCCGTTTTCCTATACCCAATTGCTCTGGGCTTCGATCCTGGGCTTCCTGGTGTTCGCCGAGATTCCGGTTGTCTGGACCTTTGTCGGCGCCTCGCTGATCATCGCCAGCGGCATCTACACCGCGCATCGCGAGCGGATGCGCCGGCTGCAGCAACTCGCCACCGAGCCCTATCCCAGCGCGTGAGTTCGGATGGCCGCCGCGCGGCCGGCGCTGCTCAGCGGGGGCCGTCCGAGACCCATATTTGGTCTTCAGTCCAGCCGAGATCAGCGAATTCCTTCGCCCGGAGTGGGGCCTCCGCAGCGGCAAAGAATTCGTCGAGTTGAGGCGGTTCAATATTCGTTCCGCAGAGCATCGCATGGGCCTGACCGCGATGATGGATGGATCTGGTGCTGAAACAGATGCATCAGCAGGCGGTCGCATCGTTCGGCCTTGACGTGCGTATCGCGATTGACCTCGACGGTGGCGTCGAGCGAATCCGGCGTCAGCGCATCGCAGATCGCGATCAGCCGTTTGTCGACGGCCGCTTGGGCGGAGCGCAGCTTTGACACGGAGCGGTGCGGGACCTCGTTCGCCCAGGCTCTTGGGCCGAGCGTCCCGCCCTCGAGAGCGTCGACATAAAACAGATCGATTACATAGATGTGGTTGAGCGTGCGCTGCAGGCTTGGGAAGAACCCGATCCGCTCGGCCTCAAATTCCTGCTGGCGCAGCTTTGCGCAACTGGTGAGAAGTCGGTGATTGGCCCATGCATTGTTGAAGGCGAAGGCGCGATAGGTCTGAATCAATCCAGCGGGCATTGCGTTTCCCCTCTTACACCGGCAGGGCGATCGAATATTTCACCTGGCTCAGCGCGAAGCTGGATTCGATCGAGGCGATGCCGTCGAGCCGGGTCAGCTTGTTTTTCAGGAACGCCTCATAGGCGGCCAGATCGGCGGCGACCACGCGCAGCAGATAATCGCGGTTGCCGGTCATCAGATAGCATTCCAGCACCTCGTCCCACTTCGAAATCGCGCGGGCGAAGCGGGTGAGGTCTTCCTCCTTCTGCCGCGCCAGCTTGATCGAGATGAACACGCTGACCGGCAGGCCGACTGCCGTCTGATCGACCTGCGCCATGTAGCGGTTAATCACGCCGCTCTTTTCCAGCAGCTTGACCCGGCGATGGCACGGCGACACCGACAGCCCGACCTTTTCGGCCAGTTCCTGCATGGTGGTGCGGCCGTCGGCCTGCAATGCTGCGAGAATCTTGCGGTCGATCGCGTCGAGGGCGTCGCCCATAATTCGCTAGCTAATATGATCGGTGTTGCTGATCTTCGGTTTGCCGTTCGATAGTATCTTTTGCATTAGCGCGTCAGGCATCTCAAGTTGCAGCTCCACGTTGCCCGTCCGGCTAATGCTTAGAACACCTCGATCAATGCCATCCCAGAAAACGGGCGAATGTTGACGCGGTTCAGTCGCTTTAACGAGGCTTGAGAGCAGTTCGATCCACTCAGATGGCGGCTGTTCGGGATCGATTTTCGAAGGAAGCTCTCGGAGCACCGAGGCAACCTTGCTTGCTTCACCTGCGATGGTCAGCGTTACCAAAAGCCCATCGTTGCCCCATGCTAGCGGTATTGCAGCTCGGTTCGTGATACCCGCCTCGTTATCCCGTTGAATCATTTCTGCGAGGCCTGAAACTTCTTTCTTGAACTCGGATTTCAGATCATCCGAAGCGCCGATGTAAAGACGTGACAAATTCAGTGTTCCATCCCCAAACCCGACGGATGTTATGTCCTTCAGGTCAAAGCGTGTGCGGAGATAACTAGCCACTTCACCGACACCGATTTCTATGTACGGGAAAACTTCGTCGGCGATTTCTTGGTAGAGTTCTGCGCAAAATTTCGACGGTCCATCCAATGAGCCGGACGCAAGCGAGATCAACGCCGCCAAGTTGATCTCATTGGCCTGCTCCGAAGGAAGGGGCGATGCATCAACATCAGGGCCCTCAGGGACTTCATTAGGCGCGCCGAGGTATTCTGGGATAAGATTGTTGCCTCGAAAGAAGTCGCTGAGAAGTCGCTTCCAACTTGGGGTCGGCAAAGGTCCGTCAAAGCGAAAGACCTTTGTGTAGTCGGCGCGCTTACCCGCCCTCTCAATGGAGGTATCTATTCGTTCAAGGTACTGTTCTGGTTCATATGCACGAATGGCGCCGTCGAAATGTGTAATCGTCGCCTCAACAACAGAGAATTCTGCGTGCGCATATCGGCACCCGAATCTTTGCTCACCGAGGCCGGTTGAAAAATTTTCAACAAGCTCCTCAATTTCGAAGGTGCGATAGTCGACGCCTAGGCCATTCACCATGCGAGACTCTGGCGCTTTCCACCAGATCTGAGTTCTATCCACCCCCTCGTACAGCCTCGTCCGCTCATCCGCCTTGTGCTCTGAAACGCCTTTCGGAATATTTGCGATGTCATCATTATAGAGCGGGCCACGCCAATGTTCCAGTTCGATCAAACTGCGAGCACTGGCCGGATGGCCGACCAGATCAGGGTCCAATCTAAGGCGAACACGTAGACTCCCGTTCCCTCGGGCAGTTGAGTCAAAGGTTTCTAGGAAGTTGCTGTTGAGTTTATTTGAGTGGGAAAGGCTGCGACGGAAGAAGCGATGAGCGAACAACAGAAGTTGACGGCTGCGATCGTGAAATACGCCTGGCTGCACTGGATCTAGGCGTTCCAAGAGTTCTCGGTAGTCCACCAGGCCATCCTTGTCGACGGAGCCCGTTCTAGGATCGAATAAATCGGGATAGAGGTCTGATGCGATTCCTTTTCGCTTGACGACAGCCGCTTCTATCCGAAGAAAGTGGGCGTCGCTGATGTCGGCGGGGGCGACCCGAGCAATGAGTTCTTCACGATATTCCTCTGTACCCTCGCGGTGGTGACGTCCCCAATGGGCTTGGGCGCGCGCCGCCAGAACTTCCTTTTCCTGCTCGGTTTGTGGCTCTTCGATCAAGCCAAGCACGCGAACCATCTCACTATCGATATAGAGGCCGAGTGGACGGCTCCATCCAATCAGCCTATCCATGTCGTGTTGCATATTTGCAGGCAAGCCGAGCGCGCCGCCGTGACGCAGGCAATCTTTATAATGTCTCTCATCTGCCCGCATCAATTCAGATGCGGGGCATAACATACGCTGACGGTTCACTTGATCGGTGTTAAATACAGCCCTAGTGAGTAGCATGTTTCCCTGCACTGACCATTTATGGCCATACCCGCGGGTTTTGAGAACTGTACTGGTACCACGGCCACGACGCCAACGCCATCATCGACACTGCCGTAGGCCGGGTTGCCAGCCATCCCGGGCTGCACCGCAAAATGGTAGTTTGGCTTCGATGAGGGGTGAGTTTGCCACGCCGCACCAGCCACTATACCGGCAGCGCGATCGAATATTTCACCTGGCTCAGCGCGAAGCTGGATTCGATCGAGGCGATGCCGTCGAGCCGGGTCAGCTTGTTTTTCAGGAACGCCTCATAGGCTGCAAGGTCGGCGGCGACCACGCGCAGCAGATAGTCGCGGTTGCCGGTCATCAGATAGCATTCCAGCACCTCGTCCCATTTCGAAATGGCGCGGGCGAAGCGGGTGAGGTCTTCCTCCTTCTGCCGTGCCAGCTTGATCGAGATGAAGACGCTGACCGGCAGGCCGACCGCTGTCTGATCGACCTGTGCCATATAGCGGCTGATGACGCCGCTCTTTTCCAGCAGCTTGACACGACGATGGCACGGCGACACCGACAGCCCGACCTTGTCGGCCAGTTCCTGCATGGTGGTGCGGCCGTCGGCCTGGAGCGCCGCCAGAATCTTGCGGTCGATCGCGTCGAGCGTCGTCATTGGAATGAACTCACTTTCAAGAACCCCGGAAGGAGAAATTATCCCAATTTTGTCCGGAATGTCGCCAAGAATTGAGAAGTGTCGCGCTCGGTTGCGGATTAGGATGGGCAATCTCCGAGCAGGTGATTGCCATGCCCAAAGCGCCGAATCGTCTTGAATTGTTGAGCGCGCTGTCGCGCAAAGTGCTGTGGCTGTCGTCCTGGACCATCCACCATGCCAACCACATTCGGCCCAATGCCGACGGGCTCAAGGTCGGCGGCCATCAGGCGTCGTCGGCGTCGCTGGTCACCATCATGTCGGCGCTGTATTTTTCGGTGCTGCGGCCGCAGGATCGCGTCGCGGTGAAGCCGCATGCCAGCGCGGTGTTCCACGCCATCCAATATCTATTCGGGCGCCAGAGCCGGGCCAGGCTGGAGAATTTCCGCGGCTTCAAGGGCGCGCAATCCTATCCGTCGCGCACCAAGGATGTCGACGACGTCGATTTCTCCACCGGCTCGGTCGGGCTCGGCGTGGCGCAGACGCTGTTTTCTTCGCTGGTGCAGGACTACGTCACCGCCCATGGCTGGATGAAGGATCGCCCGGAGGGCCGGATGATCGCGCTGGTCGGCGACGCCGAAATGGACGAGGGCAACATCTTCGAGGCGCTGCTGGAAGGCTGGAAGCACGGGCTGCGTAACACTTGGTGGGTGGTCGACTACAATCGCCAGAGCCTCGACGCCGTGGTCCGCGAAGGGCTGTGGGAAAAATTCGAATCCATGTTCCGCAATTTCGGCTGGGACGTGGTCATCGTCAAATACGGCCGGCTGATGCAGGCGGCCTTCGCCGAGCCCGGCGGCGCCGCGCTGCGCAACTGGATCGATACTTGCCCGAACCAGATGTATGCGGCGCTGTGTTTTCAGGGCGGTGCGGCGTTCCGCAAGCGGCTCAATGACGAGATCGGCGATCAGGGCGAGGTCTCGCGGTTGATCGACGCGCGCAGCGACGACGAATTGCTGGCGCTGATGTCCAATCTCGGCGGCCACGACATGGCCAGCATGGTCGAGGCGTTCGAGGCGATCGATCACGACCGCCCGGTGTGCTTCATCGCCTATACGATCAAGGGCGTCGGCCTGCCGTTCCAGGGCCACAAGGACAATCACGCCGGGCTGATGACCCCGACCCAGATGGAAACTTTGCGCGCCGCCCAGAACATCCGGCCCGGCCATGAATGGGACCGTTTCGAAGGGCTCGAGCAGGATGAGGCCACGCTGCAAGCCTTTCTCGACGCAGCCCCGATCAATCGCGGCGGCGACCGCAAGCTGACCGCGCCCGTGATCGAGGTGCCGTCGCAACTTTCGTTCAAGCCGGCGGCGGAGATGTCGACCCAGCAGGGTTTTGGGCTGATCCTCAATGAACTGGCGCGCGGCGACAGCGATCTCGCGGCGCGGATCGTCACCGCGTCGCCGGACGTCACGGTGTCGACCAATCTCGGCGCCTGGGTAAATCGCCGCGGGTTGTTCGCGCGCGCCGAGAAGGCCGATCTGTTCCGCAGCGAGAAGATCCCCACCACCTTCAATTGGGATTTTTCCCCCAAGGGCCAACATCTCGAACTCGGCATCGCCGAGATGAACCTGTTCATCCTGATGTCGGCGCTGGGGCTGTCGCATGCCATCAATGGCGAGCGGCTGCTGCCGATCGCCACGCTGTACGACCCCTTCATCCAGCGCGGCCTCGATGCGTTGAACTACGCCTGCTACCAGGACGCCCGCTTCATGGTGGTGGCGACACCGTCCGGCATCACGCTGGCGCCGGAGGGCGGCGCGCACCAGTCGATCGCCACGCCGCTGATCGGCATCGCCCAGGATGGTCTGGCCGCGTTCGAGCCTGGGTTTGTCGACGAACTCGCGGTGATCATGCGCTGGGGCTTTGCCCATATGCAGCGCGAGGCGTCCGAGGGCGGTGATGCGCGCAGCGGCATGCGGGCCGGGGGCTCGGTCTATCTGCGGCTGTCGACCCGCAGCATCGCACAGCCGCAACGGGTGATGACGCCGCAGCTGCAACAGGCGATCACCGACGGCGGCTATTGGTTGCGGCCGCCGGGGCCGAATTGCGAGCTGGTGATCGCCTATACGGGGGCGCTGGCGCCCGAGGCGATCGAGGCCGTCGGGCTGCTCGGCGACAGCCGCCGCGATGTCGGGCTGCTGGCGATCACCTCGGCCGACCGGCTGCATGCCGGCTGGACCGCGGCGCGGCGATTGCGCCGCGAGCGGCGCGGCGCGCACCAGCCCAGCCACATCGAACAATTGCTGGCGCCGTTGCCGCGCGATTGCGGCATCGTCACCGTGCTCGACGGCCACCCGGCGACGCTGGGCTGGATCGGCGCGGTCTGCGGCCATCGCATGGAAGCGCTCGGCGTCGAGCATTTCGGCCAGACCGGCAGCATCGGCGACCTCTACCGGCACTATGGGCTCGACGCCAACGCGATCATTGACGCCGCCGAAGGCCTGGTCCGCGGCGCCCCGGTTCTGCACCGCAAGATGGCGGTGTGAGCGACCAAGATAGTTAACGGTTTGTGTCGCTGCAGCAGCGGTCGACGATCATCTGGACGCGCCCGCCCGCAATCAGGCCCGTATCCGATAGAACATCTCTCGGTCCACCAAATGAGACGCCATCGTGCGCACCAGTGCTTTAAGCATTGATCAAAATTTGACTGGTAGGAACGCCAGTCGATAGCAATTACGGAATTGTCATGACTGGTTTTTTGGACGGTCCGGGGAGCACTGACCTTTGGCTGTTGGTGCTTGCAGGGACGGTCCTTGTTCTGGTCGGCTTGGCGGCATTTAGACTGCTGCAGATGGCGCGGGCGAAAGATGGGCTCGCGCGAACCGTCTGGTTAGGCGCTGCGGCCGCGGCGGCAGGCGTGGGATGCTGGGCGACCTATGTCGTCGCGATCCTTGCTGCCACACCCACTGACGCCACGCAGCACAACGTATCGCATCCCGTACAGGCGCTGACGATCGCCGCGATCACCCTGGTGGCGGCCGCGGTCACATGGCTTGGCATCGCGGCCGACAAGCGCAGCAGGCGAAGCGCGAACGAGCGCTATATGCAGCTCGAGGCGGCTATCCAAGCCGACTTGCATGGCTTTGCGATGTTCGGATCCGACGGGCGGCTGCAATTGTGGAATGAAAGACTGCTCGAAATTTACATGATCCCGCCGGGGCAAGCTATCGCCGGCTGCACCTTCATGGAAGCGTTGGCGATCGCTCATTTGTCTGGCAATATCATCAGTGATCGTCGACAATTCGCCGAATTGCAAAGCGCCATCGCAAGCGGAAGTCCGGCAAGTCTCAGTTTCGAATTGCAGGATGGGCGGCATATCAAGGTTGACCATCGGCCGATGGCCAATGGCGGTTGGCTCAGCAAGCACGAGGATGTGACCGATCACAGGCAGGCCGAAGCGCGATTTGCCTATCTGGCCCTGCACGACCTCGCGACCGGACTGCCCAACCGCGCAGCCCTCAATCAAAGGATCGCGGAGAGCCTGAGCCTAGCCGCCGAGCAAAACGCGAGTTTTGCGGTGATCCGTCTGGGGATCGACAAATTCAAGGAAATCAATGACGTCTTCGGTCAGTCCGCGGGCGATGCGGTGCTGGCGGCCATGGCCAAGCGGCTCGCGGAGATTTGCCACTGGGGCTTTCTGGCACGGCCGGGCGGCGACGAATTTTCGATTGTTACCACGCCGCAGCAGGGGACGGATTCAGCGCAACAGATTTGCGAGCAGCTGGCGGCGATCTGCGATTCCGAATTCGATGTCGACGGCCAGGTGATCCGCGTTGGCTGTACGGGCGGCGTCAGTCTGTTTCCGCGCGATGGCAACGATATCGAGACGCTGATCGCCCATGCGGACACCGCTTTGTACCGCGCAAAGCTGGACAAGCGTGGCACCGTTTGTCTGTTCGAGGCATCGATGGATCTGCAGATCCGGGAGAGGCGGGCGCTGCAACGCGAACTCGCGGTCGCGCTCAAGAATGACGAATTCGAGATCTACTACCAGCCGCAGGCGACGGCGCAGGGCGAGATCGTCGGATTCGAGGCCTTGCTGCGCTGGCATCATCCGGTGCGCGGGATGGTGTCGCCGGCGATCTTCATTCCGCTGGCGGAAGAAACCGGGCTGATCGGTGCGATCGACGAATGGGTGTTGCGCAGCGTCTGCGCGGAGGCGGCGTCATGGTCGAAGCCGCTGGGCGTCGCCATCAACTTCTCGCCGCTCGATTTCCGGCGCACCGACGTGCCGGCGCTGATTCTCGCCGTGTTGTTCGAAACCGGGCTCGCGCCGGCGCGGCTTGAGGTCGAGATCACCGAAGGCGTGCTGATCGACGATTTCGCCGGGGCGGTCGCGATCCTGCGCAGGATCCAAAATCTCGGCGTGCGGGTTGCGATGGACGATTTCGGCGCGGGCTATTCGTCATTGTCCTATCTGCAATCGTTTCCGTTCGACAAGATCAAGATCGACCAGGCCTTCATTTCGGAGCTCGAGACCAATGCGGATTCCGCCGCCATTGTGAAGGCGGTGCTTGGCCTTGGCCATACGCTCGATCTGCCGGTCATCGCCGAAGGCGTCGAGACGCCCGGCCAGCTCGATTTTCTCGCTCGGGCAGGTTGCAACGAGGTGCAGGGCTATCTGATCGGACGGCCGCAGCCGATTGCGCATTATCGCGCGGTGACCAGCGGCGGTCCGGAAGCGATCGAGCGGGTCATGGCCGGGGCGCGTTTCGGTTGACTTCGCGGCGGCTGCGCCGCGTCGCAGTAATGTCGGAGTTGGCCAACGCGTGGTGTCATGTCGCGCGTGTTGCGTTGCGATATGGAGCCGGCGCGCGTTCCGCCGAGGCCACTTGGCTGCACATCTGGCGATATGATGGTGCGCACCAACACGGGCAATTGTGCTTGGCAGCCTTGCCCCGGCGCGGCGGTGATTTTATATGTGAAAATGTAAGTGTGGCGGCCCCGCATATGGCGTGGTTCCCGGCCTTTCGTGGTTGCGGCTTTCGTGCGAGGATGCTCGCCGGACGCTGCATTCGCCGACGTCTCCCATCTCAATAGATCAAACCACCCGCAATCAAAGAGGTTCACGATGGTCAACCGCATGCAATTCTACATCGATGGCGAATGGGTCGATCCCGTCGTCAAGAAGTCGACGCCGGTCGTCAATCCGGCGACCGAAGAGGCGATGTATGAGGTTGCGTTGGGATCCAAGGCCGATGTCGACAAGGCGGTCGCCGCCGCGCGCCGCGCCTTCGAGACGTTTTCGCAGACCAGCCGCGAGGAACGCGTCGCGCTGATGGAGAAGATCATCGCGGTCTACAAGACCCGGATGAAGGACATCGGCGCCGCGGTGTCGGACGAGATGGGCGCACCATTGCCGATGGCGGAGAAGATGCAGGCCGGCGCAGGTCTCGGCCACATCATGTCGACTCTCGAGGTGTTGAAGAAGTATCAGTTCGAGGAGCCGTTGGGCTCTGCGATGGTGGTGCGCGAGCCGGTCGGCGTGGTCGGCATGATCACGCCCTGGAACTGGCCGCTGAACCAGATCGCCTGCAAGGTCGCGCCCGCGATCGCCGCCGGCTGCTGCATGATCCTGAAGCCGTCGGAGTTCACCCCGACCTCGGCGCTGATCTTCGCCGAAATCCTGCATGAGGCCGGCGTGCCGAAGGGCGTGTTCAACCTGGTCAACGGCATGGGCCCGGAAGTCGGCGCCGCGATGAGCGAGCATCCCGACATCGACATGATCTCCTTCACCGGCTCGACCCGCGCCGGCATCGACGTCGCCAAGCGCGCGGCGCCGACCGTCAAGCGCGTCAGCCAGGAACTCGGCGGCAAGTCGCCGAACGTCATCCTCGAGGACGCCGACCTGCAAAAGGCCGTCGCCGGCGGCGTCATGCACATGTTCAACAATTCCGGACAGTCCTGCAACGCGCCGAGCCGGATGATCGTGCCGCTGTCGAAGATGAAGGAAGTCGCCGCCATCGCCAAGGGCGTCGCCGACAAGACCAAGGCGGGCGATCCGCGCGCCGAGGGCACCACGATCGGCCCGGTGGTCAATCGCGGCCAGTGGGACAAGATCCAGGGCCTGATCCAGAAGGGCATCGAGGAAGGCGCGACGCTGGTCGCCGGCGGTCCCGGCCTGCCGGAAGGCGTCAACAAGGGCTTCTATGTCCGCCCGACGATCTTCGCCGACGTCACCGACAACATGACCATCGCGCGCGAGGAAATCTTCGGGCCGGTATTGGTCATCATGGGCGCCAAGGACGAGGCCGAGGCGGTGAAGATCGCCAACGACACGCCCTATGGTCTGGCCGGATACGTCTCGGCCGGCACCGTCGAGCGTGCCCGCAAGGTCGGCCGCCAGATCCGCGCCGGCAACGTCAATCTGCAGGGAGCCCCCAACGAACGCACCGCGCCGTTCGGCGGCTACAAGCAGTCCGGCAACGGCCGCGAATGGGGTCAGTTCGGCTTCGAGGAATATCTCGAGGTCAAGGCCATCGCCGGCTTCAACGCCGCTTAACTCTGCGATGATTGCTGCGCCGGGGCGGATGCAAATCCGCTCCGGCGTTTGCGTTTGGTAGCCGCGTAATCACCCGAGCTAGCCGGCCCGTGGCTGCGCGGCTAGAAGCGCGATTGATCCGGCGTGCGTTCGACGCCGAGGCTGAGTTTGTGCAACCGGCCACCCATGCCAAGCCCGTCCGAGGCCAGTGATGAACGCACCGATGTCGAACGCCGCCGCGCGGCAATTCCTCAGTATCGGCTTTGCGGCGATCGCGATTTTCGTGGCGCTCTGCGTCGCTTCGCTGGTTGCCTAGCTCGCAAAACCGCGGATCGCGCCGTCTTTCCATTGGCGCCGAGCGGTTCACCCATCGGTGGATCATCGCGCGCCGGTAACGCGTCGTTAAGACTATCGGCAGCTGTGCCGGAATCTTACCACTCCATTAGACATCGCGCAGCATGATCCCGGCTCGGGCTTTGGGCGATTGAGGTCGGGCATGGGGTGGTCAGCCGTCAGTCGGTTGATGGAGAATGGGCGCGCCGAATTTGTCGCGATGCGCCGCGTGCTGTCGTCGCCGGCGGGACTGGTCGGCTCGGACTACGCCACCACCGAGCAGGCGTGGGAGATGCTGGATGGGCTGTTCAGTCCGTTCGCCCACGCCCTGACGACCAGCGCGATCGTGCTCATCGTCTGGTATAATTGGTATGCGCAAAACTCGTGGGCGTCCGTTCCGGCCGCCGCCATCGTTTTGGCGACCCTCGGTCTTCGCGTCAGTTTCGCGCGACGGTTTCGCGAGCGCGGATCGGACGCGCTGGTCTCCCGCTGGATTCGCCTCTGCGCGAAATCCAGCCTGATCGCGGCGCTTGGCTGGGGCAGTAGCCTGTCGATTCTGATCTACACCACCGAGGGGCCGGCGCTATTTGCGGTCTTTGCCTTGATCACTGCGCCGATTCAGGGCGCCAGCGCGCGCGCCTATGCAATACCGGCCGTTGTCATCATGCATATCAGCATCGTGCTGGGAATCGTCGGGATCTCCGCCACGGCTTTCGGGATCGCGATCGCCATGCCGCTGACGCTGCTCTATTTATGGTATCAGATCGGCTTCGTATTCGAGCTGGTGGCCCTGCGGACAAAAATGTTGAAGGCCAATCATCAACGGGTCGCATTGCTGGGGCAGGTGACGCGTTACAATTCGGATCTTGCGCTGGTGAACGCGCGGCTGTCGACCATCGCGCTCACCGACGGCTTGACCGGCGTCGGCAACCGGCGGGATTTCGACCACAGACTGAAGCTTCTTTTGCAGAGCCAGCCGGCTTCCGCGGCGCCGCTGGCTTTGCTGCTGATCGACGTCGATCATTTCAAGAAATTCAACGACACATACGGGCATCTGGCCGGCGATGAGTGCCTCAAGCTCGTGGCGGGAGCGATTCGAACGGCGGGACGGTCCGATGATTTCACGGCGCGCTATGGCGGTGAGGAATTCGCGGTCATCCTGCCCGCCACGACGAGAACCGCCGCGCTGGCGGTTGCCGAGCAGGTCCGACAGGCCGTTGAAACGATCGACCGCGCGGCGTTGTCGCAGCTCAGTGCGCCGCTGACCGTGAGCGTCGGTGTCGGCATCGCCGCAGCCGGGACCAATCTTGACCCGCACGAATTGGTCGAGGCGGCCGACAGCGCCCTGTATCTGGCCAAACAGTCCGGACGCAACTGTGTCAGGGACGGCGTCGCGTCGCGGCAATCGCTGCGGCAGTTGGCCTGATCGGCGAGAGGCCGATCGCGTCTTCGTCCTCATTCGGCTGAACGAGCTCGCCGTCGTCGTGCCGCGCTTGCGGCGCGGGTCTGAACTCAATACCCCTCTCGCGGCTGTGGATTTCGGGCTCAGGCGCAGCCATAGTGCGTCGAAGACGCGTGAACGCGCTTCTGGCACGAGCCAGGCAATGGCGGTTGGGGTGAGGAAACAAGATGGCCGATGGATTGCGCAAGGGACTGACCAGCTATGGCGATGCCGGTTTCTCGCTGTTCCTTCGCAAAGCCTTCATCAAGGCGATGGGCTATTCCGACGACGCGCTGAATCGGCCGATCGTCGGCATCACCAACACCCACAGCGACTACAATCCCTGCCACGGCAACGTGCCGCAGATCATCGAGGCGGTGAAGCGCGGCGTGATGCTGAATGGCGCGCTGCCGATGGTGTTTCCGACCATTTCGATCGCCGAGAGCTTCGCGCATCCGACCTCGATGTATCTGCGCAATCTGATGGCGATGGAGACCGAGGAAATGATCCGCGCCCAGCCGATGGATGCGGTGGTGGTGATCGGCGGCTGCGACAAGACGCTGCCGGCGCAGATCATGGCGGCGGTGTCGGCCGATCTGCCGAGCGTGGTGATCCCGGTCGGGCCGATGGTGGTCGGCCATCACAAGGGCGAAGTGCTGGGGGCCTGCACCGATTGCCGAAGGCTATGGGGCAAATTCCGCGCCGGCGAGATCGACGAGGTCGAGATCGAGGCGGTCAACGGCCGGCTGGCGCCGTCGGTCGGCACCTGCATGGTGATGGGCACCGCGTCGACGATGGCCTGCATCACCGAGGCGCTGGGCCTGTCGCTGCCGATGAGCGCCACCATTCCGGCGCCGCATGCCGAGCGTTTCCGCTCGGCCGAACACAGCGGCCAGGTCGCGGCCGCAATGGCCAAGGCGAAGGGGCCGAAGCCGAGCGACCTGCTGACGCCGGCATCGTTCCGCAATGCCCAAATGGTGCTGCAGGCGATCGGCGGCTCGACCAACGGCTTGATCCATCTCACCGCGATCGCGGGCCGCACAATTCATCACATCGATCTGGCCGCGTTCGATCAATTGTCGCGCGAGGTGCCGGTGCTGGTCGATCTGAAGCCGTCCGGCGATCACTACATGGAGCATTTCCATCACGCCGGCGGCGTGCCGAAGCTGATGGCGCAGCTCGGCGACTTGATCGACCTCGATGCCCGGACGATCACCGGCGTGACATTGCGCGAGGTGGTGGCCAAGGCCGAGGAGGTGCCGGGCCAGGACGTCATTCGCCCGCGCGACAATCCGATCCGGGGCGAGGGCGCGATGGCAGTGCTGACCGGTAATCTGGCGCCGCGCGGCGCAGTGATCAAGCATTCGGCGGCCTCGCCGAACCTGCTGCAACACACCGGCCGCGCCGTCGTATTTGACTCGGTCGAGGACATGACGTTGCGGATCGACGATCCTGCGCTCGATGTTGAAGCCTCCGACGTGCTGGTGCTGCGCAATGCCGGGCCGAAGGGCGCCCCGGGGATGCCGGAGGCCGGCTATCTGCCGATCCCTCTGAAGCTGGCGCGCGCCGGCGTCAAGGATATGGTGCGGATCTCCGACGCGCGGATGAGCGGCACCGCGTTCGGCACCATCGTGCTGCACATCACGCCGGAAAGCGCCGTCGGCGGTCCGCTGGCGCTGGTCGAAAATGGCGACAGCATCCGGCTCGATGTCGCCGCGCGCCGCATCGAGCTCCTGGTCGCGGAAGCTGAACTCGATCGCCGCCGCGCCGCGCTGGCGCTGCCAACCGCCCCGGATTGGGCCGAGCGCGGCTATGCGCGGCTGTTTCACAGCACGATCCTGCAGGCCGATGACGGCTGCGACTTCGATTTCATGCGCGCGGTCCAAAACACCTAATTCTCGCCGCAATTGGGTTCCCGCGCGGAGCCTCGGTCCGGTCAAGATTGTCCTGCAAGCCCAAGCGCTTGTGGGCGTCGCGCGGCTGGTACTCGCACGGGCCCGGGTTCCATCCGCACTTAATCTGCATTTAACTAAAACTCGCCTTAATGACGCTGCCCTGCATTGCGAAAGGCATAACGGAAATTCGTTCCGTGAAGCTCCGCAGGCGAGGGGACCAGTGTGGATGCGAAGCTTATGAGTGTGAGTCACGGGGCGCGTCATTTGCCCAATCATCGCGGAAGCCGCAAGGCCGGCTCCAGGAACCTCATCGGCGGAGCGGCGGTGTCGGCGCTGGTCGTGGGCTGCGTCTGGACGGTGTATGCGAATGTGTTCGCCGCCAGCATCTATCCGAGCGTCGGCGTCGTCGAATATGTGCCGCCGGCGCCGCTGCGCCATGTCGAGCGACTCTCCTTCGCCGCGCGCTTTGCGCCGCTCGCCGACGCCGCCAAGAGCGGGCCGGTGGTGCTGGCCGCCAAGGCGTCGGATCTTGCCAAGCTCGGCAAGCAGCTCGCCGCGAAGGCGTCGGCTGTGACGATCAAGACCGCAGCGGTGATCGCCGCGCCGGCTGAATCGAAACAGAAGAATCAATATTTCGCCCTGATGGATTCCAATTATTCGCTGGGAATGGCGCCCGACAGCTTCCGGCAGCCGGAGGCCCTCGCTGCGGCGCCGAGCGCGGTGGCCGAGGCGTCGCCGCAGGCCGCATCGACGAAAATTGCGTCCAATAATGTTGCGGCGACGAAAATCGCGCCGACGAAAGTTGCCTCCGCCAAGGAAGCCGCGCCGAAACCGGCCGCGCCGAAGACCGCGCCGGTCCAGCTCGCCCTGAACGTGCCCGTACCGCCGGCGCGACCGTCGCTGGCGCGATTGCCGGAAACGCCGCGCGCGCCGCGCCACACCGCGCTGGTGGAGCGCGCCAAGGCGGCGATCATGGCATCGGCTGCGGCGCGCAAGTCCAGCATCTTCGAGAAGCTGTTCGGCGGATCCGACAATGAGGCGCCTGGCCTGGCCTATGCCTCGGCCGATGGTGATCTCACCGGTTCGGCGCGCAGCGGCGCCTTCACGGCTTCGCCCGATGATCGGGTCACCGCGGTCTATGACATCAGCGCCGCGACCGTCTACATGCCGGACGGTTCCAAGCTGGAAGCCCATTCGGGGCTCGGCGACAAGCTGGATAATCCGCGCTACGTCAAGGTCCGGATGCGCGGCGCCACCCCGCCGCATATCTACAATCTGAAGATGCGCGAATCCTTGTTCCACGGCGTCGCGGCGATCCGGCTAAATCCGGTCGGCGGCGATCAGGTCATCTTCGGTCGCAACGGGCTGCTGGCGCACACCTATATGCTGGGGCCGCGCGGCGATTCCAATGGCTGCATCTCGTTCAAGGACTACAACAAGTTCCTGCAGGCGTTCCGCCGTGGCGAGATCAAGAAGCTGGTCGTGGTCGGCAGCCTGAACGACGCATAGCGGGCAGGGCGAGCGGCGCACGGCTCCGTCCTGGTAGTTGTGCCAGTGATGCAAGGATGTCGCTATCGGCACCCAACTCCGCGCGGTGAGCGATGTTGCTCATCGCGGCAGCATCAACGTGCTCTGCTTCTCGCAATGAGCCCCGGATGATTCGGGCGACTCATGCGGAGGGAGTGCGGCCCATGACCCGATTCACCAGACCTGCGGTGCTGTTCGGCTTGATCCTAGCGTGTTCGGCGATACCCCACGTCGCCTTTGCGGCCACTGCCGAGGAGCGGATCACCGCGCGGCTCAACGCTCTGGAGCGGGAAAATGCCGGGCTGCGGGCGCGGCTCAACCGGCTCGAAGCCTCAAAGCCAGCGCTGCGGCCGGCGATGGCGCGCCTGGAGCGGGGCGATATGCAAGCGATGCCGGCGCGGCAAAGCGGCGACGGTTACGCCAAGGCGCCGGTGCTGGCCGTCGCCGGCCCCGCGAGATCCGGTTTCGAGGTCAGCGGATCGTTGCTGTTCCTGCAGACGGTCGCCGGCAATCTCGAATATGCCACGCTGATCAATCCGCTGCCGCTGGTGTCGCCGCACTGGAATAATCAGTCGCTGGCGCCGGGTTTCGCCCCGAGCTTCGATGTCGGCGCCCGTTATTTCAGCGGCGCCAACGACATCGCGCTGCGATGGACGCATCTCAACGACACCACCAACGCCTCGTTTGAGGCGACGCCGACGCAGATGATCGGCCCGCCCTATCTGATCGGGCCGGAATCGGCGCTGTACAAGCGCGGCCGCGGCTCGGTGCAGACCCAGCTCGACTCGGTCAAGCTCGATGCCGGCCACACCTTCTGCAACGACTGCGACTTCCAGCTGCGCGCCTTCGGCGGCGTCGAATTCGCCCGGCTCGGCCAGGACCTGACCGGCACCGCCGAGAGCCGCGACGGCGCGGCCTCGAGCTCCTACACCAACCATTCGCGCTTCACCGGCGCCGGTCCCCGCGTCGGCGTGAAGGGCCAGTATGCGCTCGGTCAATTCGACTTCTCCGGCGAAGTCGCCGGCGCGGCGCTGATCGGCACCACGCAAAGCCGCGTCGATTATTTGACGACCAAGCCGGCGCTGGCCGAGCCGACGGTGCAATATCTGCAATCGCCCAACGCCACCCGGGTGATCCCCAGCATCGATGCAAGACTGGCCGCTGCCTATAATTTCGCGCCGACCGCCTATGGCCAGTTCCAGGTCGAGCTCGGCTATCAGGCCGCGGTGTATTTCGACGCGGTCGGCGAATATGCGGTGACCCAGGTGCCGACCTCGCTGGTGCTGCCGCCGAACGGCGTCTATCTCGCCACGGCCCAACATCTGCAGAGCAATTTCACCACCCACGGCCCGTTCATGACGGCGAAATGGCGGTTCGAGTAGGCCACCACGGCTGCCTGCATTTGTTGCGGTCCCGGTCCGTGCTCCGGACGCAGCGCAACGCGCCGCGCAGCGGCGTGGTGCGCTGCTGAGCCGGGGCCCCGGTGGTGTTGTCGGCGGCAGAAGCGGGGTCCCGGTTCTGCGGAGCAGCGCTGCGCGCTGCACCGCGCCCGGGACACGAAGTTGGATTTGATTGTCAAACAGCCCGCGAAGTTCGGATACACCTTCGCGTTCCCGCGGCGCGGCGCGCCCGGGTTTTGCGGTGAACGTTCCGCCCTCTTGCCAAGAGGGCGCGCGGAACGCCGGACGCGTGACGCGTCCGCGACCTCGTGTGCAAGGTGAAAAGCACACGAGTTAGTCACCACGGTCACGCCGGCATCGTCCGGCGTTCCGCACGCGATGGTGTTAACGGCTTGAAGCGCGAAAACCCCCGACCGCCGAGCCTGAGGTGACGGCCACTGCAGGGGACTTGCGACCCGCCGCCGTCCTGGACGGCCGCGGCTCTGCCTCATGGCGCAAGGCGATGCGCCGGGATATCCCGCGCTGGGCCGTTCGCGCCTGGCGCCGTCGTCAGCCCGATCTCACTCGCAAGGTTGCCCCTGCGCGATCCGAGATATCGAACGCCACGCGCGCCCACCGCATCCCGCCCCGCGTCCGTGACGATCGCGAGCGCCCCTCAGTGGGGCGGGACACGCGGATGATAAGCGAGGTTTTGCGAGCAGGGATAAGTAGAGGCTAAATTTTCTTGGTGCGACGTGTCCTGGGCGCGATGCAGCGCGCAGCGCTGCGTCGCAGAACCGGGACCCCGCTTTGCGCGCCGCCTCAACCGGGGCCCGGCTTAGCAGCGCACCATGCCGCTGCGCGGCGCGTTGCGCTGCATCTGGGGCACGCCCCTGATTAGGAGGTCGTCAATCCTGCGTCAGTGTCGCCAGAGGCGAGTGCCCGGCAATGACGTTGCGGGAGCGCGCGATTCAGGCCCGTTGCCGGACCTTGCGGGCGGCCCGGGCCGCCTTGTTGCGGGCGCGGCGGGCATCCTCGCTGATTTTTTCGGGAGGGCGGCCCATCGCATCGAACGACGTCAGCACGATCAGCCCAACAAGCGCGGCGGCCGCCCCGGCCAGCGCGACGCAGATCACGAAGGGATAGCCGATAAAGTAGGTCAGCCCGACCAGGATCACCGCGGCATTGAAGCCAAAATAGTATTTGGCGTCAGAATGGCCCTTAACGGCGTCCTTGGCCATCCAGCCAACCACCGGAACGGCGTAAAAGCCCTGGATCAACAAGCTCATTTCGATTTCCGATCACAACAATTGAACCCGGCCACGCCGCCACGCTTTCGCGACCGATAGATGCAAATGATTACGAGTGTCCTTATTCCGCAATGCAGCAAAGTTCAATAGGTCGGAAAAATTGCAAAACCGGCCGGCATTCTGTGATCGGTGATCGCCGCGGCGGCAAGGCCGGTCCGGCCAGGGCGTTGGCCCTGCCGGCCTCGGGTAACAGAAATGCCGGAACCCATTGGCGGCTGGGCGGTTCTCTCCCGGTCAGGAGAATGAATTGATGTTTTCGATCAAGATGCTGGGCGTGGCCGCGGCGCTGTGCTGCCTCAGCCTGCCGGCCGTGGCGCAGGGTACCGAGGCCGAGCGCCAAGCCTGCACCCCCGACGCGATGCGGTTATGCGGCGATGCGATCCCCGATGCCGGGCGCGTCGAGTCCTGCCTGCGCCAAGCCGGCCCGAAGCTCAGCCCCGCCTGCTATGCCGTATTCAATCCGCCCGAACAGGATCGCCGCGCGCACAGGCGGGAGCGATAGCGCGGCTCGCGGTCAAGCGCGACGAATTGGTTGTCTTCAGCCGCGCCGGGCGAAACAGATTGCGCCATCCCGCCTCACGGGCGGCCGCGCTCGTCGCGGCTGGATATCCAGCTCGTCTCTACGTCCCGCTTGTGAGATTGCGCGTGCGCTCGATATCGTTTGGCGCGCCGGCCCCAGTTATCGAAATTCGAAATCCCAACTATCGCTCGTCCGATGCGGCAAAAGTGCGGTTCCGGACATTAATTGATTGTGAATTGCATTTGCTCAAACTACACAGAGGGAGGTGTTAAGAAAACGCTAAGGAGGTTGATATGAACGCCCGCGGCAATTCCGTTTCGAAATCCGCCGCGCGTGCATCTGCCCGCCGCTTGTTGATGACGACGGCGCTGAGCCAAGTCTTTTTCGGCGCGGTGTGCGGGACGGCCGCTCAGGCGGCCTGTTCGGCTTCCGGCAATGCGACCATCACCCAATGTGACAGTTCGCTCATTTCGGCGGTGCCGACCGAAGGCAACTCGTTGATCACTATCGATTCGGTCAGTTCCGGTGGTATCGACATCTATCCCTCCAATGGTTTTGCCACCCCGCTGGACGTGACGGTGAATGTTCTCGGCACCATGACCGTCCATCGGCCCACTTATCCGGCGATCGCCTGGCAGACCAACCGCAGCAACGCCAATCTGTCGGTCAATGTCGGTTCGGGCGTGACGCTGGTGTCGGACCTGAATATGGGCGGCATCTGGTTGCGGAACGACGTTTCGGGCAATCTGTCGATCAACTCGGCAGGCACCGTCACCGCCACCGGCGCCGACCAGGACGGCATCACCCTGACGACGAATCTCGGCAGTTCCAGCGTCATCAACAGCGGTCGGGTCACCTCCGCCTTCGCCCGCGGCCTCTATGCCGACGGAAACTACAACGGCATCGATCCGGTGACGGTGAGCATCGTCAATTCGGGCCTGGTCACCTCCGCGCAGGCCGGCGCCAGGTCCATCAATTACAATGGCCTGTCTTCGATCGACAACAGCGGCACCGTGGAAAGCCGCTTGCGTCAGGGCCTCGTCGCCTGGTCGGCGAACGGTTCGTCGGAGATCGCGAATTCCGGCACCGTGACCGCGAAGGACGATTCCGCCATCGCGTCGTTCGCGGAAATCGGCAACGTCACGATCGTCAACAGCGGCACCGCGATCTCGCAGGACGACACTGGTCAGGTGGACCAGGGCACGGGTCATCATGGCCTCTACGCGGACATCGCAACAGCGGGACAAATCACCATCGAGAACCGGCAACGCGGCATCGTTCAGGCCAATCAGACCGGCATTCTGGCCACAACCCCATCCGGAGCGATTACCATCACTCAGGCTGGGGCCGTCACCGCGGCGCAAGGCATCGTCGCGTCCACGTCGAGCGGTTCCGTCAGCGTCACGAACAACGGCACAGTCACTGCGAGCGCTGTGGGCGTCAATCTGAACGGCACCACCAACTCTCTGGTGAATTCGGGCACGGTCACGACCAGTTCGGCCAGCGATGCTGCGATCGTCACCGGCAGTGGCAACAGCACGATCAGCAATGCCGGCACGATCTCGAATACCGGCGGCGGCAAAGCGATTCAGTTCGGAAGCGGCACCAACCGGCTGGAGCTCGATGCCGAGAAGTCGACCATTCAGGGTATCGTCCAGGCGGGAACGGGAGACAATTACCTCGTGCTGAATACCACCCGCGCGGCGTCTTTTGCGCTACTGTCGGTGGGTTCGACCGGCCAATACCGCGATTTCGACTATATCGAGAAGACCGGTGACGGCCAGCTGACGCTGTCCGGAAGCGGCGGCGGCTATACCGGTGGCATCCTCGTCAAGGACGGAAAAATGGTCGTTAACAGCGACAGCGGTGCATCCGCTGTGACTGTCTACAACGGCGCTGTCTTGTCCGGTTCGGGCACGGTCGGGACCACCGAGTTGCTGTCAGGGTCGACGATCTCGCCCGGCAACAGTCCGGGCACGCTGGCCGTGGCCGGCAACTACCATCAGGCGTCGGGCGCGACCTATCATGCCGAACTGGTGCCCGGAAGCGCGGTCTCGGATCAGATCGCGGTCAATGGCACCGCCACGATCGACGCCGGCGCGATTCTGAGCGTCTCTCGTTACGGCACGGCCGCTTATGCACCGGATGCGCACTACACCGTTCTGACGGCGACCGGCGGGGTCACCGGCAGGTACACGCTGACCGGGGATACCTATGTGTCGGCGTTCTACGCGTTGATCGCCAATTACGACCCCACGCATGTGTATGTGGATGCGCAGCAGACCCGCGGTTTCGCCGATGCGGCGGCGACCTTCAATCAACGCGCCACGGCCGACGGCCTGCAGAGCGTGCCGATCGGCAACGGGTTGCGCTCCGCGATTTCGGCGTCCGCGTTCGACGCGACGGCGCGCGTTGGGTTCGACCAGGCGTCGGGCGAAGCCTACGCCTCGGCCAAGACGGCGTTGCTCGACGACAGCCGTTTTGTGCGCGACGCGACGGATCGCCAGCTGCAGGCAAGTGCGGCCGGTTCCGACAGCGCGGTCTGGGCGCGGGGCTATGGCTCGTGGGGCAAGTTCAACGGCAACGGCAACGCCGCCGATTTCAACCGAAGCGCCGGCGGTGTCCTGTATGGTGCCGATGGTGAAGTCTTCCATGCCTTCCGGCTCGGTGTCGTCGGAGGCTATGGATATTCCAGCATCAGCCTCAATGGCGGGCGAGGTGCGGTGTCGGGTGATACTTACAGCCTTGGCGTTTATGGTGGCGGGAACTGGAATGCCGTTGCGCTGAGCCTGGGCGTCAACCATGCCTGGCACAATCTGTCATCGAACCGCAATGTTGCATTGCCCGGTTTTGCGGATCGGCTCTCGGCCGACTACAATGCGCGCACGACCCAAGTTTATGGTGATGTCGGCTACCAGATCGACCTCGGACGCGCCAGCTTCAAGCCCTTCGCGGGCCTCGCTTATGTCAGCCTTAACACCTCCGGCTTCACCGAGAAGGGTGGCGCGGCGGCACTTACCAGTGCGAGCGATGTGGTCGACGCAACGTTCACGACTTTGGGCCTGCGGGCAAACTCCGACATCAATCTCGGCCCTGCGGCGGTGACCGCCAACGGCATGATCGGCTGGCGGCATCTGCTCAGCAACGTCACGGCGACGGCCACGAATGCGTTTTCGGGCGGAGACGCATTCACGGTGTCGGGCGTGCCGGTGGCGCAGGATGTTGCCGTGTTCGAAGCGGGCCTCGGCACCGCTCTCAACCAGAGCACGGCGATCAGCTTCAACTATGTCGGCCAATTGGGTTCAGGCATCTCCGACCATGGTGTCCGCGCGAACCTGCGCGTGACGTTCTGAGCTGAGGAGGGCCTGACACAGGCGCGGCCGGGCGCATTAGCCGGCCTGTCCCGGCGGACTCGGGCGCGTAGCGGCGATTGCGGGGCTGGCCGCCCCGCCGTGGCGGGGGGAGCGCCGGGCCGTGCGCTGACGCGGACAGCCCGGCAGATTCGTCAGCGGCAGACGCGGGTCTTGGTGACGACGCGACGGCCCATCGGGCCGCGGCGCACCACCTTGCGCATGGTGCAGACCCGTCCGCGGCGGATCACGGTCTTGCGCACCACGCGGCGCGCCGCCGACACGTCGGTCATCGGCGCGGCAACCATTCCGGGCGCCGCGACCGGGGCAGCCGACGCCGGCGCCGCAAATGACGCCAGCCCGAGCAGCACCGCGGCTGCCATTCCAAAAGCAATGTTCTTCACGAGCGTTCTCCTTGCATTGGCTGTTTCGATGCGAAAGCCATGCGAGGACCTTGGGGCGTGGCGGATGAATTGAGACTGAAGGAACCATGGCGAAACTGCGATGCGGGAAGGCGATGTGGTGCTGTCGAGGATGAATCCAAATCGAATCCAGCATTGCCTCTGCGCGCACGGCGCGACGAAGGGGTAGGGGAGAGCCCGACGCAACAACGAAGCTAATTGCGCCGGCCGGCGCAACGCTATGCCGCCGCTGCGCTCACGCCGCGCTGCGCGGAAAGGGAGCGGACGGCCATCGTAAGGCGGATTGCGCTCCGCTAATCCGACTTACGGGCTGCGCTGTCTTGCAGAACGGGTTGAGCGGCGCGATACCCGCGCGAGGGGCTTGCGATGTGATGGGTTTCGCGAAAAGATCCACCCATCGCTGCGGGTAACCGGCCAGTTGATCAATGACAACGAATCCGAAAGACTTGGTAGCGCGAGGGTATGACGCGATTGCCGAAACCTATCTCGACCGCTTCTCATCATCCAACGTGCGAGACGCGTGGTTAAACGAACTTATTGCGGCCCTGCCACCAAAGTCAAAAGTCCTGGACTTGGGATGTGGCGCCGGGATTCCTGTCGCCGAACGATTGTGCCTCGCCGGTCACGCCGTAACTGGGGTGGACAGTTCTGCTCGGCAAATTGAGATCGCGCGGGAGCGAGTTCATCGCGCCGCTTTCCTGCAAAGCGATATGATGACGGTGGACTTGCCCGTCTCGTCATTTGATGGGGTTGCGGCGTTCTATTCGATCACGCACGTTGCGGCGACTGAGCAAGGGTTACTGCTGAGGCGAATTAGCGAATGGCTCAAACCGGCCGGGCTGTTTGTCGGCAGTTTTGGTACGGGGAGTGCGCATGACTGGGTTGGTAAATGGCTCGGTACGGAGATGTTCTTTAGTCACAACAGCGATGCGGTAACGTTCGATTTCGTGCGCCAGGCCGGTCTTCAGATGGTTCGGGCGGAGGTCGTTCAGCAAGACAATGAAGACGCCCGCTTCCTATGGATCGTTGCTCGCAAGGTGAGTTGACTGTGTCGCGCGCAGCGCTTCGTTGCGGCCATGGATGGTAACGACGACAGCCTCGTCTCCTCCAAACAAAAACCCCGGCGTTTCCGCCGGGGTTTTGCATTTGATAGTTCGCTTTCGCGAAGGTGGCCTGGATCAGAAATCCATGCCGCCCATGCCGCCGCCCGGAGGCATGCCGCCGCCGGCGTTGCCCTTCTTGGGCAGTTCGGCGATCATGGCTTCGGTGGTGATCAGCAGAGCCGCGACGGAAGCCGCGTTCTGGATCGCCGCACGGACGACCTTGGTCGGGTCGATGATGCCCTTCTTGACCATGTCGCCATATTCGCCGGTCTGGCTGTCGAACCCGTAATTATATTGGTCCTTCTCCAGCACCTTGCCGACGATGACGCTGCCGTCCTCGCCTGCGTTGATGGCGATCTGGCGAGCGGGCCAGGACAGCGCCTTGCGGACGATCTCGACGCCGGTCTTCTGGTCGTCGTTCTGGGTCTTGATCTTCTTCAGCTGCTCGGAAGCGCGCAGCAGAGCGACACCGCCGCCCGGGACGATGCCTTCCTCGACAGCGGCGCGGGTCGCATGCATCGCGTCGTCGACGCGGTCCTTGCGCTCCTTGACTTCGACTTCGGTGGCGCCGCCGACGCGGATGACGGCCACGCCGCCGGCCAGCTTGGCAAGACGCTCCTGCAGCTTCTCACGGTCGTAGTCCGAGGTGGTTTCCTCGATCTGCGCCTTGATCTGCGCCACGCGGGCTTCGATGTCGGCCTTCTTGCCGGCGCCGTTGACGATCGTGGTGTTCTCCTTGTCGATCATCACCTTCTTGGCCTTGCCGAGCATGGCGAGGGTGACGTTCTCCATCTTGATGCCGAGATCTTCCGAGATCGCCTGGCCGCCGGTCAGGATCGCGATGTCCTGCAGCATGGCCTTGCGGCGATCGCCGAAGCCCGGCGCCTTGACGGCGGCGACCTTCAGACCGCCACGCAGGCGGTTGACCACCAGGGTGGCAAGCGCCTCGCCTTCAACGTCTTCCGCAACGATCACCAGCGGCTTGCCGGTCTGCACCACGGCTTCCAACAGCGGCAGCAGCTCGTTCAGGTTGGAGAGCTTCTTCTCGTTGATCAGGATGTAGGCGTCGTCGAATTCAACGCGCATCTTGTCGGCGTTGGTGACGAAGTAGGGCGAGATGTAGCCGCGGTCGAACTGCATGCCTTCGACGACGTCGAGCTCGGTCTCAAGCGACTTGGCTTCCTCGACGGTGATGACACCCTCGTTGCCGACCTTCTTCATCGCGTCGGCGAGGAACTTGCCGATTTCGCTGTCGCCATTGGCCGAGATGGTGCCGACCTGGGCGATCTCCTCGTTCGAGGTGACCTTCTTGGAATTCTTGACGAGGTCGGCGACCACGGCTTCCACCGCCAGGTCGATGCCGCGCTTCAGATCCATCGGGTTCATACCGGCGGCAACCGACTTGGCGCCTTCACGGACGATCGCGGCGGCCAGAACGGTCGCGGTGGTGGTGCCGTCGCCGGCGAGGTCGGCGGACTTCGAGGCCACTTCGCGCACCATCTGGGCGCCCATGTTCTCGAACTTGTCCTCGAGCTCGATCTCCTTGGCGACGGTGACGCCGTCCTTGGTGATGCGGGGCGCGCCGAACGACTTGTCGAGCACGACGTTGCGGCCCTTGGGGCCGAGCGTCACCTTGACGGCGTTGGCGAGAATGTCGACGCCGCGCAGCATGCGATCGCGAGCGTCGACGCCGAATTTGACTTCTTTAGCTGACATATGTGTTTCCTTGGGTTCGACTTGGATGCCTCATCCTGAGGAGCGGACCTCTTGGTCCGCGTCTCGAAGGATGAGAGTTCAAAACATCTGCCCTCGTCCTTCGAGACGCCGGCTGCGCCGGCTCCTCAGGATGAGGGCGCGTGTGGCGCTTAGGCCGCCTTCTTCTTGGCGGGCGCGACGTCGGTGAGGACGCCCATGATGTCGCTTTCCTTCATGATCAGCAGCTCTTCACCGTCGAGCTTGACCTCGGTGCCGGACCATTTGCCGAACAGCACGCGGTCGCCGACCTTGAGATCGATCGGGATCAGCTTGCCGGCTTCGTCGCGGCCGCCCGGGCCAACAGCGGTGATTTCGCCCTGGGAGGGCTTTTCCTTGGCGCTGTCGGGGATGATGATACCGCCAGCGCTTTTGGCCTCGGCGTCGATGCGCTTGACTACAACGCGGTCGTGCAGCGGACGGAATTTCATGCAAGTCCTCCTAAGTTTCTGAAGATATTCGAGTTTTTGAAATTGGCAGTCGCGCCCGGCGAGTGCCAGGGCGATGGTCTGGAGATAAGCCAGAGTTGAGGTGGGAACAAGCCCTGATAGCAGAAAAATTAGCACTCAAATAGGGCGGCTGCCAGATTTCGCCGGCACTCTTAATGCCACCCGGCTGGTATTAGCACTGGCGCTAAGTCGCTGCTAACGCTGAATTATTCAACACATCGTTAAACTTTTAGGCTTGTGATGGGTTACTTGGCTGCGTCACATTTGGAACATCGCGGGTGGAGCGAGGTGGCTTCCGGTTCGCCCCGCCGCGATCGGGCAACGGCATCGGGCTCATTCGAACGGCAAGACCGGACACCACTTTTGCTGAATGCGCTCGACCCACGGAGGTTGGCATGGTCGGAAAGGGTGAAGTTTCTGAAGATTTCAGGAAACAGGTGCTCGGCTATGGGCTGACGACGGCGGAGATTCTGTACCGCCGCCCCGGTCGGCACTGGCTGCTGCAAAGCTATGTCTGGCAGAATTACGATCTGTTTCCCAAATTTCCGGCGCTGAAGGATTTTCTGGCGTTCTGGGAGAAGGAGCTGGAAGGGCCGCTGGTCTCCGTCACCGTGGCGCACAGCAAGCTGATCAAGCCGGCCGAGCTGCGCGCCATTGACGGCGTCTTCCGGCTGCATTGAGGGCGATCCCCGATCTGACGAATTGCCGTCGTCATCGCCAGCGGCTAACCTCACCAAGCGGCGCAGCATCCCGAGCAACGGGGGCGCGCCGCGAGGGGGAGAAACAGATGGCATCCGCAGGTTTTCGCGCGACCAAGGCAGCGACGGGCCCGGCCAGATCCGGTTCGGCGTCGGCCGCCAAGGCCAGGTCAAAGACCAAGTCCGAGTCCAAGGCCAATTCCAAGATCAATCCCAACACCAAGGCAGCCGTGAAATCGATGGCCAAGCTGGTCGGCAAGTCGGCGGTCCGCTCGAAGGCCATTCCCCAGGCCAAATCGGCCGCCAAGACTCCCGCGAAGCCTGCGGCCAAAACCGCCGCCAACTCCGAAGCCAAGCCCGCAGCCGCGCCAGCGCGTCTGAAGCAGCGCGTCGCGATCAGCCATCTGCGCGAGGATTCCTTCGTCGCCAATGGTCTGCGCGCCTATGCGCAATATCGCGACCTCGGCATCGCCCGCGCCAGCCATGGCATGGTCCAGGCCCATGTGATCCGGCTGGTCGGACCGTGCAACCCGGCCGAGGTTTCCAAGCTGCATTTCCACGATGTCGACTTCCAGATGGTCTATGTGCTGAGCGGCTGGGTG
Organism: Rhodopseudomonas sp. BAL398; assembly: GCF_033001325.1. Taxonomy (NCBI): domain Bacteria; kingdom Pseudomonadati; phylum Pseudomonadota; class Alphaproteobacteria; order Hyphomicrobiales; family Nitrobacteraceae; genus Rhodopseudomonas; species Rhodopseudomonas sp. BAL398. The sequence continues at coordinate 1,896,025 of NZ_CP133111.1, read as the reverse complement.
AAGGCCGATCTCGAAGGCCACGGCGAGATCCTGATGCGCGAAGGCAGCTGCTGGACCCAGCCGCCGCGGATCCGGCACAAGATCAATGATTACTCCGACGATTGCGAATTGCTGGAAGTAATCCTGCCGGCGGAGTTCGACACCGTGGAATTGACGGCGAACAAATAGGCGCGACGCCGGTTTCGAAGGCGAGTGCTGCTGTCCCATCCACCTCGACACCGTGGCCCAGCGCCCTTACCGTGCAGCGCCGGTAACGAGAGGTGTGATGTGAGCAAAAAGACTGTCGCGAAAAGAACTGTCGCCAAGAAGACTCAAGCCAAGAACGCTTCAGCCCTAAAGACTTCAGCCAAAAAGCTTTCGACCAAGAAGGCCTCAGCCAAAAACACCGTGAGCACGAAGAAGACCCGCGCCACGCCGGCGGCGAAGAAACGGGCAGCGCCGGTCGGCCGCGCCAGCACAGCCAAACGGGCCGCACCGCGTGCCGCCAAGCTGCGGCCGCCGAAGGGGCCGGTCTGGCAATGGTCGGCAGTGGACACCGCGGCGGCGATTCGCGCCGGCGTAATTTCCTCGGTCGAGGTCGTCTCGGCCCATATCGCGCGGATGCACGCGGTCAATCCGGCGCTCAATGCGGTCGTGGTCGATCTGTCGGAGCAGGCGCTCACGGCGGCCAAAGCCGCTGACCGCGCCAGGCCGGGGAAGGCCGGCTTCGGGCCGTTGCACGGCGTGCCGATCACCATCAAGGAGAACGTCGACTATGACGGCCGGCCCAACCCCAATGGCGTCGCCGCGCAGATGCAGATCATCGCGCCATCGGACGCCCCGGTGGTGCGCAATCTGAAAAAGGCCGGCGCCATCGTCCTCGGCCTGACCAACACGCCAGAATTTTCCTTCCGCGCCTTCACCGACAATCCGCTGCACGGGCTGACGCTCAATCCCTGGAGTGCCGACATCACCTGCGGCGGCTCCTCGGGCGGCGCCGGCTCCGCGGTGGCATCCGGCATCGGCACCATCGCGCATGGCAACGACATCGGCGGCTCACTGCGCTGGCCGGCGCATTGCAACGGCATCGCCACCATCAAGCCGACCCAGGGCCGCATCCCGGCCTATAACGAGAGTGCCGCGGCGGAGCGGCCGATGCTGTCGCATCTGATGTCCGGGCAGGGCCCACTGGCGCGCAGCGTCGGCGATGTCCGGCTCGGGCTCGAGGTGATGAGCCAGCGCGATCCGCGCGATCCGTGGTGGGTGCCGGCGCCGCTACAGGGGCCGAAGCCGAAGGGACCGATCAAGGTCGCGCTGGCGAAACTGCCGGCCGATATGGACGTCGATCCCTCGGTGCGCGCCGCGCTGCGGCAGGCCGCCGATCATCTGGAGCGCGGCGGCTATCGGGTCAGCGAGGTCGAGGTCCCGGACATCAACGGGGTGTGGCAGAACTGGTGCGACATCATCACCAATGAAGTCATGGTGATGCAGGAAGCCGGGATGCTGGCGGTGACCTCCGAGGATTTCCGCACCGCCTGGACCGGCATGAAGGCCAAGGCCAATGTGCTCGACATGGCGGGCTGGATGCGCGCCACCGCGGCGCGCAACGGCCATATCCGCGCCTGGCAAATGTTCTTCGAGGATTATCCGGTGGTGCTGGCGCCGACCACGGTGAAGCCGACGCCGGGCCCGCGCGAAGACGCCATCAGCGCCGAGCGCGTGCGCGAGATCTTCTGGAACGATCTGCGCTTCATCTCGGCGATCAACGTGCTGGGCCTGCCGGGCGCCGTGGTGCCGGTGGGGCTACACGACGGCAAGCCGATCGGCGTGCAGCTGATCGCCGGGCGCTATCGCGAGGATCTGGCGCTCGACGCCGCCGCCACGATCGAGAAGCGGGCCGGCATGTTGGTGCGGCAATTGTGGGAACGGATGGGATAGCGCCGGCGCTATGTCAGCACGCCGACCACCGCGCCCATCAGGCAGGTGGTCAGCGTGCCGGACACGATCGATTTGAGGCCGAGCGCCGCGATCTCCTCGCGGCGCTGCGGCGCCATCGTTGAAAGCCCGCCGATCATGATGCCGAGGCTGCCGAAATTGGCGAAGCCGCATAGCGCATAGAGCATGATCAGCCGCGAGCGCGGATCGAGCGCGTCGGCCGGCAGTTTCGAAAATTCCACATAGGCGATCAGCTCGTTGAGCACGGTCTTGATCCCCATCAGCGACCCGGCGGTGACCGCCTGATCCCATGGCAGGCCGAGCATCCAGCACACCGGTGCCATCGCGTAGCCGAGCAGCCGCTGCAGCGAGATCGGCGCGCCATGGAAATCCGGCAGCAGGCCCAGCACCGCATTGGCGAGATAGACCAGTGCCACCAGCACGATCAGCATCGCCACGATGTTGAGGAGCAATTCGAGCCCGGCTGTGGTGCCCTTGACGATGGCGTCCATGGTGCTGGAGGCGATCATTCCGGGATCGTCGAGCGCGCCGCCGGTGCGCTTGGGCGCGGTCTCCGGCACCATGATCAGGCTGATCAGGATAGCGGCCGGCGCGCCCAGCACCGAGGCGATGACGAAATGCGCCGCGGCGTCGGGCAGCACCGGCGCCAGTAGCGTGGCGTAGAGCACCAGCACGGTGCCGGCGATCCCCGCCATGCCGCCGGTCATCACCAGGAACAATTCGCTGCGGCTGAGCTGGCCGAGATAGGGCCGGATGAACAGCGGCGCCTCGACCATGCCGAGAAACACGTTCGCAGCGGTCGACAGCCCGACCGCGCCGCCGACGCCGAGCGTGCGTTCCAAGAGCCAGGCCATGCCGTGCACGATCGGCGGCAGGATCTTCCAGTAGAACAGCAGCGTGGTTAGCACGCTCATCACCAGCACGATCGGCAGCGCCTGGAACGCGAGGATGAATGCAGCGCCCGGCGCCTTGGGGTCGAACGGCAGCGCGCCGCCGCCGAGATAGCCGAACACGAAGCTGGTGCCGGCGCGGCTGGCCTGCGAGATCACGCCGACGGCGTCGTTGATGGCGCCGAAGGCGTGGGCGACCATCGGCAGCTTGAGCAGGATCGCGGCGGTCAGGAAGGTGACGACAAGGCCGATCGCGACCTGCTTGACCGAGACATGGCTGCGATGCTCGCCGAAGGTCCAGGCGAGCATCAACAGCGCGAATACGCCAAACGCCGATTGCAGCTGAAGCATGAGTCCCCCGAGGCCGGAGGACGAGTATGACACGATCACCCGGCAGGCAAGTCAGCCGATCGGATCAGGCGGCCGGGCCGCCGGATCGGGTTCGTTGACGACCGCAGCGATGGCTCAGCCGCGCCCGACGAATGGCATCTTGGTCGCCATCACGGTCATGAACAGCACGTTGGCGTCGAGCGGGAGGCCGGCCATATAGGCCACTGCGTCGCCGACGGCTTTGGCGTCCATCCGCGGCTCCTGCTTGCTGGTTCCGTCCGGCTGCAGCACGCCGGGGCCGTCAACCATGCGGTCGGTCATCGGCGTCGCCGCATTGCCGATATCGATCTGGCCGACCGCGATGTCATAGGCGCGGCCGTCGAGATTGGATGATTTGGTCAGCCCGGTGATGGCGTGTTTGGTCGAGGTGTAGGCCGCCGACAATGGCCGCGGCGCATGCGCCGAGATCGAGCCGTTGTTGATGATGCGGCCGCCGCGCGGGGTCTGGTCTTTCATGATGCGGAAGGCGTGCTGGGTGCACAGAAACGGCGCGGTGAGATTGGTGTCGACCACGGCCTGCCATTGCGCCAACGTCAGATCCTCGAATGGCAGCGGCGGCGCGCCGATCCCCGCATTGTTGAACAATAGATCGAGCCGGCCGAATTTCTCCACCGTGGTGGCGAACAGCGCGGCGATCGAGGCCGGGTCGGCCATGTCGGCGGTGACCGGCAGGCTGGTGCCGAAGGCCTCGCCGAGCTTCTGGGTTTCCTGCAGCAGCGCCAGCCGGCGGCCGGCCAGCACCACCGTAAAGCCGGCCTGCAGCAGCGCCAATGCGGCGGCGCGGCCGACCCCGGTGCCGGCGCCGGTGACGATTGCGATTCTGGTGGCCGCTGCCATGGTGTCTCTCCCCGGTGTTTCTTGCTTGATGCGCCGTCTTGCTTGGCGCGATCGTAATGGCTGGCAACCGCTTCAACAAGCCGCGGTGTTTTCGCTATGTGCGCCCCGGATGACGGCGGGATAGGTCGCTCCGCCCGAACGACGGAGTCCTAGTCGTCCTTCTTGTAGGGCGGGCGCGGGATGTTCTTGTGGGCCTGGCGTAGCGCCGCCGACCAGCGCGAGCGCAGATCGTGGAAATACGGCTCGCCGGCCTCGATGCGGTGGTTGAGATCGGCGTCGTAGACGTCGGTGCGCACCACCAGCACGTCGATCGGCATGCCGACGCCGAGATTGGAGCGCATCGTCGAATCCATCGAGATCAGGCTGGTCTTCAGCGCCTCATATAATTCGACGTCGTAATGCATCGCGCGGTCGAGCACCGGCTTGCCGTATTTGTGCTCGCCGATCTGCAGATAGGGCGTATCGGTGGTGCATTCGATGAAATTGCCGGCTGGATAGATCATGAACAGCCGCATCCGGCCGCCCTTGATCTGACCGCCGAATAGGAACGCAACCTCGAAATTGATCTCCTCGGCCTTCAACGCCTCGGCCTCGGTGGCGTTGACGTGGCGGATGGCTCGGCCGATCCGCTGCGCGCCTTGAAACATCGTCGGCGCATTCATCAGGGTCTCGACCTCGCCGCTGGTCTCGTCCTTGATGCCCTCGATCAGCGTCGACAGCACCGACTGGCTGATCGCCAGATTGCCGGCGCTGGCCACCGCCATGATCCGCTCGCCGGGCTTGCTGAAGACGTGCAGCTTGCGGAAGGTCGAGACGTTATCGAGCCCGGCATTGGTGCGGGTATCGGCGATCATCACCAGCCCGTCACGCACCAGAACTCCACAGCAATAGGTCATGTCGGTCCTCGAAACGCGGCGATGATGGGGGATGGGGGCCGCAACCTGCGTCGGTCGGCCAGCTTGGCGACACTAGTCAATTCGCCGGAGTCGTCCAGCCCCCACAGCCCGCGCGCTGGCGCGGGCCGGGCGCCGTGGTCCGGCGTCAGCTCTGCGACTGGCTTTGCCATTTTCCCGGCCGGCCGCTGGCCTGATCGACCTTGACGGTCACCGTCAGGGTCTCGGTGCCGCCGCCATAGCGCGTGCCGCGCACCGGCGCGGCGCCGAGATAATCGAGGCCGATGGCGACGCGGGCATGGGCGTCGGTGGTGCAGATCGCATTGGCCGGGTCGAAGCCGATCCAGCCCAGCACCGGGACATGGGCCTCGGCCCAGGCGTGGCCGGCCTGCTGATCCACCATGCCGTCGGCGCGCAGGAAATGCCCGGCGACGAAGCGCGCCGGCACGCCGGCGGACCGGGCGCAGGCGATGAAGATATGGGCGTAGTCCTGGCACACCCCGCGACGCAGCGCGAAGGCTTCGGCCGCCGAGGTGCCGGAATTGGTCGGGTCGCCGTCGAAGGTCATGTGCTCGTTGATCTGCATCATCAGCGCGTGCAGGAAGCCGAGCACGTCGTCTCCGGTCGCGGCGCGCAGGTCGCGCGCAAAGGCCGCCATCGTCGGATTGAGTTCGGTCAGCGGCGTCGCGCGCAGAAAGAATCGCGGCGGAAACCGCTCCTCGGTGCCCTTCAGGATGCCGCCGGTGTCCTGGGTCTCGATCAGCCCCTCGACGCTGATGGTGAGGTCGCTGGTCGGGCCGATGGTCAGCACATGGGTGATGTTGCCGAAGGCGTCGTCATGGACGTCGAGCCGGGAATCGGTGGAGACGTCGATCTGCCAGTCGGCGATGTATTGGCCGTCGTGACTGCCGGGCGTCATCCGCAGAATCTGGATGACGCCGGTGGCCGGCGGCTCATACCGATAGGTCGTCGTATGGGCAATTCGCAGGCGCATGGCGTCGGCAATCCGGTTGGGGTGTGTCAGCTTAGCTCAGATCAGATATTGCTTGGCGATGATTTCGCCGAGCCGGCTGTTATCCAGGATGAATTCCTGGATGAATTCGTGCACGCCGCGCTGGAAGATGTCATCCAGATGGCTGTGTTCCAGCCGGTTGCGGACGCCGCGGGCGTGGCGCTGCGCCGGCCCCTGGCGACCATAGGCGACGCCGATCTTGTCAAGATTGCGCACCAGATTGCCATAGCAGGAGGCCAGCGAGCGCGGCAGCGTGTCGTTGAGGATCAGCAGGTCGGCGATCAGCCACGGCTTCAGCGTCTCGCGATAGACCCAGTGATAGGCCGTCAACGCCGAGACCGAGCGCAGGATCGAGGTCCACTGATAATAATCCAGCGGGCCGCCGACATGCTCCTCCTCGGGCAGCAGGACGTGATATTTGACGTCGAGAATGCGGGCGGTGTTGTCGGCGCGCTCCAGGTGCAGGCCGAGCCGGGAGAACCAGTAATTGTCGTTGCGCAGCATGGTGCGGTAGGCCGAACCGTCGAAGCGCAGCGAGATCTCCTGCACGAAGCGCAGGAACTTGGTCAGCTCCTCGCGGGTCTTGGCGCCTTTGCCCCAAGTCTCCTGCAGGTCGATCCAGGCGCCGTTGATGGTGTCCCACATCGCGCCGGTCAGCGCGGTGCGCACCGCGCGCGAATTTTGCCGCGCGTTCTCGATGCAATTGCGGATCGAGGACGGGTTGGCGGTGGAAAACGACAGATACTCCACCACATTGGCTTCGCTGGCCTCGTCATAGAGGCTGTAGAAGCCGGTGCTGACGCCGGCGGTCAGCAGCGCCGAATCCCATTCATTGCCCTGGCTCCCCGTATAGGCATTCGGCAGCGCGGCGACGCGCAACGTCGCCTCGATGGTGCGCGCCAGATATTCGGCGCGTTCGACATAGCGGGCCAGCCAGAACAGGTTTTCAGCGGTGCGCGACAGCATGTTAGCTTTTTCTCCCTCCCCCCTTGCGGGGGAGGGTTGGGGTGGGGGGTGGCAACAAGCAATGCATCGGATGTCGACCCCCACCCCCGACCCCTCCCCGCAAAGGGGAGGGGAGCCGGCAGTGGGTGCCGCGCATCCGAGTCATCGCCGCGAACTTACTCATCCAAAATCCACGTGTCCTTGGTGCCGCCGCCCTGGCTCGAATTGACCACCAGCGAGCCTTCCTGCAGCGCCACGCGGGTCAGGCCGCCGGGGACGACGGTGACGTGCTTGCTGCCGGTCAGCACGAAGGGGCGCAGATCGACATGGCGCGGGGCGAGGCCGGAGGCAGTGCAGGTCGGGCAGGTGGACAGCGCCAGCGTCGGCTGGGCGATGAAGCCTTCCGGTTCGCGCTTGAGCTTGTCGCGGAACGCCTCGATGGTGGCCTTGGTGGCGGCCGGGCCGATCAGCATGCCATAGCCGCCCGAGCCGTGGACTTCCTTGACCACCAGCTCGCCGAGATGATCGAGCACGTAAGCCAGATCAGTCGGCTCGCGGCAGCGCCAAGTCTGCACATTCTTCAGGATCGGCTCTTCGCCGAGATAGAATTTCACGATCTCCGGCATGTAGCTGTAGACCGCCTTGTCGTCGGCGATGCCGGTGCCGACCGCGTTGGCCAGGGTCACATTGCCGGCCATATAGGCCGACATCAGGCCCGGCACGCCGAGCGCCGAATCCGGGCGGAAGGTCAAGGGATCGAGGAAGTCGTCGTCGACCCGGCGGTAGATCACATCGACCCGCTTCAGCCCCTCGGTGGTGCGCATGAACACCTCGTCGTTCTTGACGATGAGGTCGCGGCCCTCGACCAGCTCGACGCCGAGCTTGTCGGCCAGGAACGAGTGCTCGTAATAGGCCGAGTTGTAGATCCCGGGGGTCATCAGCGCCGCGGTGGGTTCGGACGACGCATGCACCGGCGCCACCGAGCGCAGCGTGGTGAGCAATTCGTCCGGATAGCGCTCCACCGGCGCGACGCGGTGCCGCGAGAACAGGTCCGGAAACAGCCGCATCATGATTTCGCGGTTTTCCAGCATATAGGACACCCCTGACGGGGTTCTGGCATTGTCCTCCAGCACGTAGAAATTCTCGGCGTCGACCCGGACCACGTCGATGCCGGCGATATGGACATAGACGTCGTGCGGCACGTCCTGGCCGTTCATTTCCGGCCGGAACACCGGGTTCTGGAAGATCAGATCGTCGGGAATCAGCTTGGCGCGCAGGATGTCGCGGCCATGATAGATGTCGCGCAGGAACATGTTGATGGCGCGGGTGCGCTGCTTCAGCCCGGATTCCAGCAAGGTCCATTCCTTGCCGGAGATGATTCGCGGGATCACGTCGAAGGGGATCAGCCGCTCCTGGGCCTCGGCGTCGCCATAGACCGCGAAGGTGATGCCGATGCGGCGGAACAGCAATTCCGCCTCGTGGCGCCGATGTTCCAAAGCGTCAGGCGGCGTATCGGCCAGCCAGCGGGACAATTCCTGATAGGCGGAGCGAAACTCGCCATCGGGGCCATTCATTTCGTCGAACGCGACTGCCATTTAACCTGACTGCTTCCAAGTGGTCCTGCAATAGAGTGCAGCACGGAATAGGATGGTAGCAAGGCCCACGCCACCGCGATATGCAATGGCCGAAGACTTTTGACTAACGCGCTTGCTGCAGTTGCCCGAAAAACGGGCGATCGCCTGCTTATTTCAGTGGCAAGCCTCACAAATGCAGGGCATTCCGTGATATTCGCGTGTTAAGCGAGATCGAACAAGGACAAGGGACGGCCATGAGCGACATTGTTACGGCGGGTATTGTGGTGATTGGCGATGAGATCCTGTCCGGACGGACCAAGGACATCAATATCGGCTTCATCGCCGAATACCTGACCAATCTCGGCATCGACGTCTGCGAGGTCCGGATCGTTGCCGACGACGAACCCGCCATTGTCGAGGCGCTGAACACGCTGCGGCACCGCTACACCTATGTCTTCACCACCGGCGGGATCGGCCCGACCCATGACGACATCACCGCCGACGCCGTGGCCAAGGCATTCGGGGTCGGCATCGACCTGCATCCCGAAGTGGTGGCCCGGTTCCGCGAACGGTTTTCCGAGGCCGAACTTAACGAGGCGCGGCTGCGGATGGCGCGGATTCCGGACGGCGCCGAACTGATCCAGAGCGCCACCATCCTGGCGCCCGGCTTCAAGATCGGCAATGTCATCGTGATGGCTGGGGTGCCTTCGATCATGCAGGCGATGATGGATATCATCGCGCCGAAGCTGAAATCCGGGGTGCGGATGCTGTCGGAGACCGTCCTGGCCAATAGCCGCGAGGGCGACATCGGCGGGCCGCTGCGCGAGATCGCCAAGGCCCATCCGGACGCCATGATCGGCAGCTATCCGTTCCTCGACGACAACCGAAAGCCGAACACCAATCTGGTGGTGCGCTCGCGCGATCCGGTCAAGCTGCGGGAAGCCATGAGCGCGGTCAAAGCGATGCTGGAGGGGCTCAGCATCCCGCGATAGAACGCCAGGCTCCGGGGGACGGACAGGATGAGCAAGGATTCTGTGTTCTGGAAGATCGCCGACGGCCGCCTGCCGCCGCCGCCATGCGCCAAGACGCTGGGCATCGAATTCCTGCGGATCGACAGCGAGCGCGGCGGCATCGAGGTCAAATTCGAGGCCATCTCGGCGTTTCTCAATCTCGCCGGCCATGTCCAGGGCGGGTTTCTCGCCGCGATGCTGGACGACACTATGGGCCCGGCGCTGGTGGCGACGCTCGAGCCCGACGAATTCGCCCCCACGGTCAGTCTCAATGTGCAATTTCACCGGCCGGCGAAAGTCGGATCGTTGAAAGGCATCGGCCGCGTGGTATTGCGGGGCAAGGAAGTTTGCCAGCTCAGCGGCGAATTGATGCAGAACGACCGGCTCGTGGCGACCGCCACGGCGACCGCGGTGATTCGCAGAATTTAGGAGAGTGCATGACGGATTCGGAACCAAGCCCGAAGCAACGGGCGGGCCGGCCGTTCCCGGTGTCGTGGGACCAGTTTCACCGCGACTGCCGGGCCTTGACCTGGCGGCTGAACGACGTCGGCCCGTTTCACGCGGTGATCGCCATCACCCGCGGCGGCCTGGTGCCGGCGGCGATCGTGGCGCGCGAACTCGGCCTGCGGGTGATCGATACGGTCTGCGTCGCCAGCTATGACCACGACAAGCAGGGCGAATTGCAGGTGCTCAAGGGCGTGTCCGAAGCGACCGCGGCGCTCGGCGGCGGCACCGGCAAGGGGCTGCTGATCGTCGACGACCTGGTCGACACCGGCGCCACCGCGCGGCTGGTGCGCGACATGCTGCCCGACGCCCATTTCGCCACCGTCTACGCCAAGCCGAAGGGAAGGCCTCTGGTCGACACCTTCATCACCGAGGTCTCGCAGGACACCTGGATCTTCTTCCCCTGGGACACCGCGCTGTCATTCCAGCCGCCGATCCGCGATGGCGCGGCTTAAATTTGTATTTAGTCTGCGCTTTGCAATAGAGGGGTACATTTTCCGTCGATAGTGCAAAACTCCCCAAATAGGAAAGCGTAGCTAACGAGAGAAAACAGCATGAATAACAATAACCCAAATCGATATTTTGCACGGCCTTTCTTGATACCCAGTTCTTCGTAGATTTGATTAACAAGATTTTTGGCATCGGCCTTCGATACCCCTTTCGGAATTGTCGGCGGCCAATTGAGTATAAGGACGAAGATGACAGCGGAGGATACGATGCCCGGATTCCAAGATAATCCGTAAGCAATTAACATGTTTGCGATCGAAAGACTCGCGACAACTCCAGCCCAGACGACCGGCTTCTTCCATAGAAGAAAAACGAAATTGTAAGTCTGGCGCAACACGACGTTCAAGACGAATGTATAAGCTGCAATCTTCGCAATTATAATAACTATTATCATTTCCAATATCCGTGTACGCTTTGAGCGTGTGTTCTTTTATATGCTACATTGCATTGCAATGCGCGATCCCCTGCAGAACCGCGTCACGCCATCGGGCGAGATCGTGGCGGTGCCGCAGCGCGGGTTGTTCACCGGCAATCGCGGCATCATCCATGATCCGGCGACGAAAACGCTGCTGCGCCGGCGCTGGACTAACCCGGCCTGGATCGTCTGCGTCTGCGAATTCCGCGGCCGCCGCCGCGATGTGATGGGCACGCGCAGCTGGACCGAATTGTTCTTCCTCGATGAGGCCACCGCCTTGGCGGCCGGGCACCGGCCCTGCTTCTACTGCCGCCGCGCCGACGCCGAGGCGTTCCGCGCCGCCTGGGCGCGCGGCAATGGCGCGCAAGTGAGCGCCAAGGCGATCGACGCCGTGCTGCATCGCGAGCGGCTCGACGGCCGAACCAAGCGCTTGCATCTGCTACCCTGTGCGATCGGTGATTTGCCGGATGGCGCGATGGTGCAGGCGAAGGCGCCGGACACTGATGGCGCAGAAGCAAGTCGCATTCAAACGAACAGCTATCTCATCGTGCAGGGGAGGGCGTGGCGCTGGTCGTTCGACGGCTACCACGAAACCGACGCGCCACGCGACGCCCTGCTCCTGACGCCGCCCTCGACGTTGCGCGCGCTTGGCGCAGGCTATGCTCCGGTGCTGCATCCGAGCGCGCGTGCAACGGCCGGTTAGTCAGCGCCGGGCGTTCTTGCAGCGCTGAAGACAAGCACTGAAGACAAGACGACGTCATTCCGGGGCGCGCGCAGCGTCAGCTGCGAGCGAACCCGGAATCTCGCTCAGATTGGCAACGTTTCATCGTGGGGCAGGATTCCGGGTTCGCTCGGCCTGCGGCCTAGCGCCCCGGAATGACATCCTTGATAGCTGCTATTCTTGATAGCTGTGGTTGTGCGTTCGCTTGCGCCCCCGACGCGCCGCGATGCCTAGCCGAACTTCTGCCGCGCCAGCGCCGCACCCGCGCCGAGCGCCATCAGCTTGGCTTCGGCGATGTCGCGATGCATCGGCGCCATGCCGCAATTGGTGGTGGCTATGATGTTGGACTTCGGCACGAACTGCATCACCGCCTCGATGGTGGCGACAACATCCTCGGCGGTTTCGACGGTGTCGGAGGCGACGTCGATCACGCCGGCCTGCACGATCTTGTTCTGCAGCAGGCCGAGCAATTCCAGCGGCACTTTCGAGTTGCGGCATTCGATCGCGACCTGCTGGATCGGCGAGGCGTCGATCGCCGGGAAGATCTGCTCGTATTGCCGCCACTCGCTGCCCAGCGTGTCCTTCCAGTCGGTGTTGGCCTTGATGCCGTAGCCGTAGCAGATGTGCACGGCGGTGGCGCAGGTCAGGCCCTGCGCGGCGCGCTGCAGCGCCTGCACGCCCCAATCGGCGGCCTCGTCCATATAGACGTTGAAGGCCGGCTCATCGAACTGGATCATGTCGACGCCGTCGGCCTGCAGCGCGCGGGCTTCCTCATTGAGCAATTCGGCGAAGGCGAAGGCCATCTTGACCCGGTCGCCATAATGGCTGTCGGCGATGGTATCGATGATGGTCATCGGGCCGGGCAGGGTGAATTTCAGCTGGCGCTTGGTATGGGCGCGGGCGGCCAGCGCCTCGAAGGCGTGGACCCGGCCCTTCAGCCGCAACGGCGCCACCACCTGCGGCACCATCGCCTTGTAGCGATCATTGCGGATTCCCATCTCGACCTTATGGGCGAAATCAATGCCCTCGATATTCTCCAGAAAGCCGTGGACGAAATGCTGCCGGGCCATCTCGCCCTCGGTGACGATGTCGATGCCGGCGTCTTCCTGGACCTTGATCGCCAGCAGCGTGGCGTCGCGCTTGGCGCGCAACAATTCGTCGCCGGCGGATTTCCACGGCGCCCAGAGCTTGTTCGGCTCGGCCAGCCATTCGGGCTTCGGCAGGGAACCGGCGATCGTGGTGGGAAACAGCATGGCGTTCTCTCCGGTGGAATTTGGCCCTGTCTGCCATGTTCGCGGCGCGGCGTACATGGGCGCGGTTTACATGGGCGCAGTGATGGGATTGGCGTTGGATCGCTTGCCGGGCTAGGATCGGGCAAAACGAGCCTCGCCAACGGAGCCCCCATGATCGATCTCTATTATGCGCCGACGCCGAACGGCTGGAAGATCTCGATCATGCTGGAGGAATGCGCTCTGCCCTACACGCTGCATCCGATGCAGCTTGGCCGCGGCGACCAGCTCAAACCGGAATTCCTGAAACTGAGCCCGAACGGCCGGATGCCGGCGATCGTCGACCACGCCCCGGCCGATGGCGGCGCGCCCGTCAGCCTGTTCGAAAGCGGCGCGATCCTGATCTATCTGGCGGAAAAATCCGGCCGCTTCCTGCCGGCCGCGCCCCGGCCGCGCTTCGAGGTGATGCAATGGCTGATGTGGCAGATGGGCGGCCTCGGCCCGATGCTCGGCCAGCACGGCCATTTCCTGCTCTATGCGCCGGAAAAGATCCCTTACGCGATCGAGCGTTACGGCCGCGAGGCCAGGCGGCTCTATAGCGTAGTCGACGCTCAGCTCGCCGAGCGCGACTATATCGCGGGCGAATATTCGATCGCCGACATGGCGTGTTTCCCCTGGATCATGACCCACAAGGCGCAGGGGCTTTCGCTCGATGATTATCCCAATCTGAAACGCTGGTACGCAACGCTGCGCGCGCGGCCGCAATTGCAGGCCGGGCTCGCGGTTGGCAAGCAGGACAAGCAGCCGATGGACGAGCAGGCCCGCAAGATCATGTTCGGCGTCGATGCGCCCGCGCATGTGCAGGCGCAGCAGTGAGGGGGGCGATGAAGAGCGGCGGCATGAGGCGAGGCGCTCCAACAAAGATCGTCATCGCCCGGCTTGACCGGGCGACCCAGTATTGCAGAGCGCTTGCGGTGGAACGCTGATGCTCTGGAATGCTGGGTCACCCGCTTTCGCGGGTGATGACGGCGGAAAAATGCAGCCGCTGCCTGCAACGACAACAATACCAGCAATGATAACAACGCCGTCGAAATAACAACCCGCCCAACAACAACCGAGGAAACCCCGATGATCGAATTCTTCTTCGACTGCTCCAGTCCCTGGACTTACCTCGCCTTCCACAACATCCAGCCGCTGGCCAAGGAATTTGCCGAGGAGATTTCGTGGCGGCCGGTTCTGGTCGGGGGGATTTTCAACAGCGTCAATCCCAGCGTCTATGCCCAGCGCGAGGCGCCCGTGCCGCTGAAGGCGCGCTATGCCAAGAAGGATCTCGCCGATTGGGCGCGCTCGGCGGGGCTGGCGATCAAGATGCCGCCGTCGGTGTTCCCGGTGAATAGCGTCAGGGCGATGCGCGGCTGCATTTTCCTGGGCGACAACATGGTGCCGTTCGCCACCGCGGTGTTCGAGGCCTATTGGGGCGACGACAAGGACATTTCCAAGGACGAGGTGCTGAGCGAGATCTGCGCCAAGGTCGGCGTCGATCCGGCGGCGTTCTTCGCCGGGATCGCTGATCAGGCGGTCAAGGACCAGCTCAAGGTCAATACCGACGAGGTGATGGCCCGCGGCGGCTTCGGCTCGCCGACGATCTTTGTCGACAAGACCGATATGTATTTCGGCAATGATCGCCTCCCGCTCATCCGCGAGGCGTTGGTGCGTCGCCGGGCGAGTGCGGCCTGATGCCGACCGCCGTGGTTTGCCGCGAACTCGGGCCACCCGAGACGTTGCGGCTTGAAAGCTTCGAACGCAGGCCGTTGGCAGCCGGCGAAGTTCGCGTCGCGGTGCATGCCGCCGGGATCAATTTTCCCGATATTCTGATGTGCGCCGGCGAATATCAGCTCAAGCCGGAGCTGCCATTCATTCCCGGCGTCGAGGCCGCCGGCGACGTGATCGAAATCGCCGAGGGCGTCGAGGGCGTCGCGCTGGGCGACCGGGTGATCGCCAAATTGCGCTTCGGCGGCTATGCCGACGAGGTGGTGGTGGCGGCGACCCAGCTCACGCCGATGCCGCGTGCGTTCGACTATGCGGAAGCCGCGACCTATCTGGCCGGCCACGGCACCGCCTGGCATGGGCTGGTCGAGCGCGGGCAGCTGCAGCCCGGCGAGGTGCTGCTGGTGCATGGCGCCGGCGGCGGCGTTGGCCTCGCCGCGGTCGAGCTCGGCAAGCATCTCGGCGCCATGGTGATTGCCGTGGCGTCCAGCGAAGAGAAGCTGGCGGTGGCGCGCGCCAAGGGCGCGGATCACGGCGTGCTCTATGGCACCGAGCCGTTTCGCGACGCGGTCAAGCGGATCACCGATGGCCGCGGCGCCGATGTGGTGTTCGATCCGGTCGGCGGCGAGATCTTCGAGCAGAGCCTGCGCTGTATCAATTGGGGCGCGCGGCTGCTGGTGGTCGGCTTCACCGGCGGCATCGGCATGGCGCGGACCAATCTGGTGCTGATGAAGGGCGCCAGCGTGCTCGGCGTGCGCGCCGGCGAGGCGGTGCGCAAAAATCCGGCGCTCGGGGTCAGGCGGATCGCGGCGCTGCTCGATCTCGCCGAGCAGGGCAAGCTGCGTCCCAATATCTCGCACCGGGTGCCGCTGGCGCAATGGGCCGACGCGATGCGGCTGCTGATCGACCGCCGCGCCATCGGCCGGGTGGTGCTGATGACGCGTTGAGCGGCGATTGCAACCGAAATTTTCGCTTGGCGAAGGACCGCGCGATGTGGAATGTGCGCCGCACAAGAAAAGCAAGAAGAGGACTGCATGAACTCAATGGTGGAACGCGACGCATATATCAAGATGGTCGGCAGCGAGGTCGGCGTCTCGGAATGGCATCTGGTGGATCAGAAGCGGATCGACGAATTCGCCGAAGCAACCGAGGATCGGCAATTCATCCATATCGACCCGGCGCGCGCCAAGGCTGAAACGCCGTTCGGCTCAACCGTGGCGCACGGCTTTCTCACGGTGTCGCTGCTCTCCGTGTTTTCCTACGAGGCGATGCCGAAGCTCAGCGGCGCCACCATGGGCGTCAATTACGGCTTCGACAAATTGCGCTTCATCTCCCCGGTCAAGGCCGGCGCGCGGATTCGCGGTCGCTTCACCCTCACCGAAGCGACGATGCGCAAGCCTGGCGAGCTGCTGTCGCGCACCAGCGTCAGCGTCGAGATCGAAGGCGAGTCGAAGCCGGCGCTGGTCGCCGACTGGCTCGGCCTGATCTATTTCGCGTAACCTTCAGGAACGACATTCATGACTATCAAGTTTGACGGACGCGTCGCCATCGTCACCGGCGCGGGTAACGGATTGGGTCGCGCGCATGCGCTGGGGCTGGCGGCGCGCGGCGCCAAGGTCGTGGTCAATGATTTCGGCGGCGCCCGCGACGGCAGCGGCGGCTCGCTCACCGCGGCCGAGACCGTGGTCGAGGAAATTCGCGCGGCCGGCGGCACCGCGATGGCCGACGGCGCCGACGTCTCTAATTTCGAGCAGGTCACCGCGATGGTCGCCAAGGCCACCAAGGAGTGGGGCAGCGTCGACCTGATGGTCGCCAATGCCGGCATCCTGCGCGACAAATCCTTCGCCAAGATGGAGCTCGCCGATTTCGACAAGGTGATCGACGTGCATCTCAAGGGCACGTTCTATTGCTGCAAGGCGGTGTGGGACGGCATGCGCGAGCGCAATTTCGGCCGCATCGTGGTGACGACGTCGTCGTCGGGCCTGTTCGGCAATTTCGGCCAGGCCAATTACGGCGCGGCCAAAATGGGCATCATCGGGCTGATGAACGTGCTGGCGATCGAGGGCCGCAAGAACGACATCCGCGTCAACGCCATCTCGCCGACCGCGGCGACGCGGATGACCGAGGAATTGCTGCCGCCGCAGGCGCTGGAATTGCTCAAGCCGGAATCGATCACGCCGGCGGTGCTGTATCTGCTCGGCGCCGACGCACCGACCCGCACCATCATGGGCGCCGGCGCCGGCTCCTTCGCGGTGGTCAAGGTGCTGGAGAGCGACGGCATCAACCTCGCCGAAGCCGACTGGACCCCCGACGCCATCGCCGCGCATTTCGCCGCGATCGACGACATGGGCAAGGCGCAGGCGCTGGAAGGCGCGTTCCAGCAGACCCAGAAATACGTGGCGCAAGCCGCCGCACGGGCCGGGGTGAAGCTGTAACATCAGCGCGGCCTTGACGCGCACGGCTGCCTCATCCTGAGAGTCTGACTGTAAGAGGGATCAATGGAATCAAGCCTTCGAGCTCGTCATTGCGAGGAGCGCAGCGACGAAGCAATCCAGTCTGTGCTTGGCGCCCCTGGATTGCTTCGCTGTCGGACGGCGCTATGCGCCGTCCTCGGCTCGCAATGACGAAATCGAGGTTGGTTTATTGGTTTCGTTTTCGGTCAGGCTTTGAGGAGCCCGGCGCAGCCGGGCGTCTCGAAGGATGGGCGACAAACCTCATGGTTCGAGACGCGCGCAACGGCGCGCTCCTCGCCATGAGGATCTCGGGTATTGGCGTGAGCGCGCGCTGCGATTTTACAAGCCGCCACTGAGCGTGCATAGCGTTGCGCCGTGGCAGACATTCAAACCATCGACGTGGCTGTGATCGGCGCCGGCCCGGCCGGGCTGATGGCGGCCGAGACGCTGGCGCGGGGCGGCGCGCGGGTCACCGTGTTCGACGGCATGCGCTCGGCCGGCCGCAAATTGCTGCTGGCCGGGCGCGGCGGGCTCAATCTCACCCATAGCGAGGCGCTGCCGGCGTTTCTGGCGCGTTACGGCGCGGCGCAGCCGCTTCTGGCGCCGGCGATCGCGGCGCTGACGCCGGACGCGCTGCGGGCGTGGAGCGAGGCGCTGGGGCAGCCGACCTTTGTCGGCTCCAGCGGGCGGGTGTTTCCGCAGGCGATGAAGGCCTCGCCCTTGCTGCGCGCGTGGCTGCGCCGGCTCGATCAGCAAGGCGTGCGGCTGGTGCTGCGGCATCGCTGGAGCGGCTGGGACGAGGATGGTCAGCTGACATTCGACGCCCCCGACGGGCCGCACCGCGTCGCGGCGCGCGCCGTCGTGCTGGCGCTGGGCGGCGCCAGCTGGCCGCAGCTTGGCTCCGATGGCGGCTGGGTCGAAATCTTGAGCGGGAAGGGCGTCGCGATTGCGCCGCTGCGGCCCGCCAATTGCGGGTTCACGGTGGCGTGGTCGGCGGTGTTTCGCGCCCGCTTCGAAGGCCAGCCGTTGAAGAACGTCGCGCTGTCGTTCGGCGGCCATCATGTGCGCGGCGAGGCGATGATCACCAGCGCGGGGATCGAGGGCGGCGCGGTCTATGCGCTGTCGGCGCCGCTGAGGGAGGCGATTCGCGCCGGCGGCCGAGCGGTGCTGCGGATCGCGCTGCGGCCCGATCTGGCGGAGGCCGATCTCGCCGCCAGACTGTCGGCGCCGCGGGGCAAGCAATCGCTGGCGAGCGTCCTGCGCAAGGCCGCGCATCTGACGCCGCTTGGCATCGGCCTGTTGCACGAGGCGACGCTGGCCAAAGGCGTGGCCTTGTCGGCGCTGTCGCCGCAAAAACTCGCCGCGCTGATCAATGCGGTGCCGGTGCCGTTGAACGGCGTCGCGCCGATCGCCCGCGCGATCTCGACTGCCGGCGGCATCGCCTTCGATGAACTCGACGCGTCATTCATGATCCGGCGCTTGCCCGGCGTGTTCGCCGCCGGCGAGATGCTGGACTGGGAAGCCCCGACCGGCGGCTATCTGCTGCAAGGCGCCTTCGCCACCGGCGCGACCGCGGGCCGGGGCGCGCTCACGTGGCTGGGTGCGACTGACTAAATCCTGCTGTCCGTGTCCCGGGCGCGGTGCAGCGTGAAACGCTGCTCCGCAGAACCGGGACCCCGCTATGTTTGTCCGGTGCCGTCAAGCGGGGCCCCGGCTCAGCGCCGCACCACGCCGCAAGCGCGGCGTACTGCGCCGCATCCGGGGAACGGGCGATCGAATTGACGATCAAGAGCAAAAGGACGCCGTATTGCTTGTTGGTAGTGTCCGTGTCCCGGGCGCAGTGCAGCGTGCAACGCTGCGCCGCAGAACCGGGACCCCGCTATGTTTGTCCGGCGCCGTCAAGCGGGGCCCCGGCTCAGCGCCGCACCACGCCGTAAGTGCGGCGCGCTGCGTCGCATCCGGGGCACGGGCGATCGGAATGGGTCGTGTTGGTTGTTGTCCGTGTCCCGGGCGCGGTGCAGCGTGAAACGCTGAGCCGCAGACCGGGACCCCGCTATTTTGTTCGGCGCCGTCAAGCGGGGCCCGGGCTCAGCGCCGCACCACGCCGCAAGTGCGGCGCGCTGCGTCGCATCCGGGGCACGGGCGAGGAAGCGAATGTGAAAATCCCAGCTGTTCGCCTCACTGATAATCGCGCTCGTCCCACCACGGGAAGTAGTTCGGCATGTCGGCCGAGACCTTGTTCTTGAACTCCGCCGGGCGCTTTTCCAGGAACGACACCACGCCTTCCTTGACGTCATCGGAACGGCCGCGGGCGTAGATGCCGCGGCTGTCGACCTTGTGGGCTTCCATCGGATCGTCGGCGCCCAGCATCCGCCACATCATCTGCCGGATCAGCGCGATCGACACCGGCGCGGTCTTGTCGACGAAGCTTTTGGCCAGCGCGCGGGCGGTCGGCAGCAATTCGTCGGCCGGCACCACGCGGCTGACCAGCCGGCCGGCCAGCGCCTCCTGCGCCGGAAACACCTTGCCGGTATAGCACCATTCCAGCGCCTGCGAGATCCCGACGATGCGCGGCAGAAACCAGCTCGAGGCGGCTTCCGGCACGATGCCGCGCTGCGAGAACACGAAGCCGAAGCGGGCGTCCGCCGAGGCGATGCGGATATCCATCGCCAGCTGCATGGTGACGCCGATGCCGACCGCCGCGCCGTTGACTGCGGCGATCACCGGCTTGAGGCATTTGAAGATCCGCAGCGTCACCTGGCCGCCGCCGTCGCGCACCATCGGGTCGCTGTAATCGACCTCGCCATTGTCGAGGCGCTTGACCGGACCGCGCCGGGCG
Source organism: Rhodopseudomonas sp. BAL398 (assembly GCF_033001325.1). Lineage (NCBI taxonomy): Bacteria > Pseudomonadati > Pseudomonadota > Alphaproteobacteria > Hyphomicrobiales > Nitrobacteraceae > Rhodopseudomonas > Rhodopseudomonas sp. BAL398. The sequence goes on along the minus strand of NZ_CP133111.1, from coordinate 1,876,104 downwards.
TCGCGATCGAAGGTGTCGGCGCCCGACGACAGATCGGCGCCGGCGCAGAAGCCGCGGCCCGCGCCGGTGACGATGATGGCGCGGACGTCGTCGTCGGCGTCGGCCTTGTCGAAGGCGTCGATCAGCTCGCTCTGCATGGTGGCGTTGAAGGCGTTGAGCTTGTCGGGCCGGTTCAGCGTGATGGTGAGAATCTGCTCGGCGACCTCGTATTTGATCGTCTCATACGCCATCGATATTTCCTTCCTGGGTTTCTTGTTTGTTGTTTGTTGTCGTTGAAGTTCGTCAGTCCGGGGGCGCGCGTCCGCAGGCCAAGCGCCCCCGGACTCGCGCGCTGCGGTCAGACCGCGAGATTCCGGGTTCGCGCCCAGCTGGCGCTGGGCGCGCCCCGGAATGACGCCGGTGGTTGTTGTACGACATCGCGGTTCACGATCAAGAACCGGGTGGCGTCGCGGCAATGAGGCCGCAGGTCGCCGTCAGATCCGGGCACCGATCGGCAGCCGGGTTTCGATGATGCGGGCGAACATCGAGGCGCCGATCGGCAGCATCTTGTCGTCGAGCACATAGCCCGGATTGTGCACCGGCACCGAGCCGTCATGGCCGAGCCAGAAATAGGCGCCGGGCACCGCGAGCAGCATGTCGGCGAAATCCTCGGAGCCCATTTTGGGCTGGGTCCGGGTGATGACGTTGTCGGCGCCGACCACGGTCTTGGCCACTTCGGCGACGACGTCGCTCTGCGCCTGCTCGTTGATCAGCACGCTGAAGCCGTCGCGGATCTCGACCTTGATCTCGACGTCGAAGGCCAGCGCGATGCCGGCGGCGAGCTTGTGCATCCGCTCGCGGATCTGCATCCGGATCTTTTCATCGAAGCAGCGAACCGTGCCGCACAATTTGGCCTCGCCGGGGATCACATTATAGGCGGAGCCGGAATGGATCTGGGTGATCGACAGCACCGCGGCCTGCAGCGGATCGACATTGCGGCTGACGATGCTCTGCATTGCCTGGCCCAGCGTCATCGCGATCACCACCGGATCCTTGGAGCGCTCCGGCATCGCCCCATGGGCGCCATAGCCGGTGATGGTGATGTCGAAGAAATCCGCCGCCGCCATCGCCGGTCCGGGCAGGACCGCGACCTCGCCATGATTGAGATCGGGCGCGTTGTGCAACCCGTAAATTTCGTCGCAGGGAAATTGCTGGAACAAGCCGTCCTTGATCATGGCGCGGGCGCCGCCGAGGCCTTCCTCGGCCGGCTGGAAGATGAAATGCACAATGCCGTCGAAATCACGGGTGGCGGCGAGATAGCGCGCGGTGCCGAGCAGCATCGTGGTGTGGCCATCATGGCCGCAGCCGTGAAACCGGCCCGGAATGGTCGAACGCCATTTCAGATTGGTTTTTTCCTCCATCGGCAGCGCGTCCATGTCGGCGCGCAGGCCGATCCGCTTGCCGCCCGAGCCCTTGCCCTTCAGCACGCCGACCACGCCGGTGCCGCCGAGGCCGCGATGCACCTCGATGCCCCATCCGGTCAGCTTGTCGGCGACGATGCCGGAGGTGCGCACCTCCTCGAAGCCGATCTCCGGATGGGCATGCAGGTCGCGGCGGATTGCGGTCAATTCGTCCGCATAGCTGTCGATCAGGTCGATATTGGGCATGGGGCCTCTCGGTGGCAGCGACGGCTGCGGGATCACGGCTGGCGGGCGCGGCGCGACCGGGACAGCCGGCCGTTGCTGCGAATAATTGGCATCGAACTGAATTCCGGCGCGCTTGTCAAAGCGCGCCGGCGCAGGGCCGCTTTGCTTTGCGCGGCACACTCGACTATGAAAGCAGCATCCTGGCGCCGGTTCGGGCATTGCCGGCCGCTGGCCGGGGATGGGAGCGGGCGGCAAGAGTAGGCGCCAAGGTTTCCATTGGCGCACTACCTCTCGGTTGCTAGGGTGCTCCACAGTGCGGGCGTGGCGAAACTGGTAGACGCAAGGGACTTGAACGACTTGAGTGCCCATGGGGAAATCCATGGCGTAGAACTGCTCAAATTCGGGGAAACCGGTTACAGGCAATCCCGAGCCAAGCCCCAGGCATGAATTCGCCTTGGGAAGGTGTAGAGACTAGACGGGCAGCACCTAAGGCGCGAACGCTACGGTGAAGGTATAGTCCAGACCCCAAACGCGCCGACATGCAGCGCTTGCACGAGGCGAGGCGGCGAAAGCCGTGGTTGGTAAGAAAATCCCTCGGGCCGAAAGGCCTGTGCCGGTTCGATCCCGGCCGCCCGCACCACTATCACTTTGCAAAGGCCTTGGATGCCTGATACCCGCAAGATTATAAGAGTCTTTTTAGCATCACCCGGTGATCTACAGGACGAGCGGCGCGCCGCAAAGGCAGTCGTCGATGAGTTCAACAAGCTTTGGGCCGATTCTTTAGGCTACCATGTGGAGCTAATCGGCTGGGAAGACACCATTTCCCAATACGGTCGCCCGCAGGCGACCATAAATCAAGACCTCGAACGCTGTGAACTCGTCATCGGCATGATTTGGAAACGCTGGGGGACGCCGCCCAGCAAATCCGGACCATTTACCTCTGGCTTCGAAGAAGAATTTGAAACTTCCCTCACAAGCCGCCGCTCGGCTGGTCGGCCCGAACTCGCACTGTTTTTCAAGGAGGTCGACAAGGAATTGCTTCGTGATCCCGGCGAGGAACTGAAGAAGGTCGTCGCATTCCGGGAGAAGGTGATTGCGGAGAAGGAAATTCTCTTCGTACCGTTCAAAGACCTCAGCGAGTTTGAAGGAAAGGTGCGTGCCAGCATTACCTCCTACGTTCAGAAGCTTCGCAATGCCGAATCGCAAAAACTATCGAACGAGACGCAAGCAACGCCGACCGAACCGCAACAGGTGATGCAGGACGAAGAACAGCCCGCGCGCGATCCATCCATCGCGGGCGAAACCGCGCGATTTTTGCGCACATTTTTGACTGCCGCAGAATCGTCGGCCGACAACTACACTGCGATCGAGGTGGCGCGCCTCCGACTTGTAGCGACCACGGTCAAGGAACCGGGAAATGATGATACGACTATCGGGGCGCACGATGCGAACTTGCTCTTCGCGCAACGCTCCGTGCTGACCCTCGACCGTCGTGAGAATTTCGGGCTTGTTCGCAGCGGCCTTGAAAATTTAACTTCGGAAAACGTTCCTCTCTGGCACTGGTATATGGATGTCGATGGCTTCGAGCGAGGCCTGTTATGCTTGTTTTCTATTTTCAAGGATGGACATCGTATTCAGGCGAACGCTCTATTGGCCGCGCGACTGATCGAGGAGCCGCTGCCAATTTCCAAGGAATGGCCGCGCGAGTTTTTTTTGCAAAGATGGCTCAACAAGGATACGCAGAGCGAGCAAAAGAGCGCCGCTTTAGCCTATCTGGCTGACTGCGGCCTTCCCGAGGATGTTCCTAGCATCAAAGAAGAATTCGACCGCACCAACTATCAGACGCGCAGCGCAAGCGTTGACGCCATCCTTCGAATCAATCTGCGGCAGGGGCGCGAGCAGGCCATCAGGGCCCTTTACGAGCTACAGCCGGATTCCGTCGATCGACAACTTCTAGCGTGCGTATTTGAGAAAGATGTCGCTTTTGACGAGGAGATTCTTGTTGAAGGGACTAGCCACCGCAGCGCGTCAGTCCGAAGGATTACCGCGACGATTCTGGCGAAGCGCGGCAAACTCACCGTAAGCGATGCCGAACGACTTCTTTCCGATACGGATGAGGACGTCCGGTATGTCGCTCTGAGAGCTTTGGCAGATAGCGGCAGGACATTCACAGAGGAACAGGCCCAATCGATACTCTTGAGGCAGACGGGCAGCGGAATCCTTGGCGGTCCCGGCGCGCAATCCGGCGGACGCCAGTTTGCAAAGTTCAGAGAGACCATATTGGCAGCGAAAACTGACGCAGAGCTTGGGGTTCTTGCGGCAAACGAGTCGGTTTTTCAGCGGGATGTTCGGTTGGCATTGCTGCAGAGGCAGTTCGCCCGCCAGCCACAACAATTGACGAGTCTAATCGAAGATCAGTTCCATCGAGATTTTGCCAAAGCGGTTGCTGAAATGGCCTCTCGTTATGGAGAGGACAATCAACTGGTCAAAGATACCCAGGGGCTCGGAGATTTTCTCCGTAAGGGGTTCACGCGGCAGGCCCTTGATATTGTCTGCAAAGCAGGTGGTGCGGAGCACCTGAAGCTGGTCCGCAACGCGCTTGAAAGCAATTTCGTCGATTATTCCCGTCACGATGTGGAATATTTGCAAAAACATGGCGAATGGCAGGATATACCGCTTATTATTGCTGCTGCCGGGAGGAGCGAGGCTGGTACCTCGCTGCTCGGCGCAGATCATGGCGCAAAATACCGGTCAGCCGCAAAAGCGATGTACGCCATCGGCAAAAAAAGGCTTGCAGAACTGCTCGAGCAGCAGATGCCCAAGAGCTTGCTGGCACGCCTGATCATTGAAATCTCAGAGTCGAGCTATAGGAATCTCACCGACGCTCAACTCAAAAAACTCTTTCTTGATGAGGATGACAGTGTACGAAAGGCATGCGCACTCAAAGCCGTGCGCACTTTCTCAAAGACGCGTCTGGCTCAACTTCTTAAAGAATATGTGGGGAGCGACGGCCACCGTTACTATAATGTAGTTCATTGGCTCGATCTTGGCGTTTCCGTGCCGAAGGATGGAGCAAAGTTGGCTGCGACCAAAGCTATCACCAAGGACTGGCCTGAGAGTTGTCCGGTATTTGACTAGCAGGCTGTTGAAAAGTCGATTTCGACGTGAATACATCGGAATCATGGCGAGAATGAAATGGAATCGGGCCGTGAACATTGTTCTCGTTTTCGACAGCCTGCTAGCTTAGGCAAAAGGATAACCGCGTACCTTTTAAAACGACGGTCATTTTACCGAGGTGCTAGGCGCATTTGGACTTAAAATCCCTCGATGGCAACGTCGTGCGGGTTCGATTCCCGCCGTCCGCACCACTCCCGACTCATTCAGCCAGCTCTCTGATGATCGCTGTTAGTTGCTTTTCGTCGCCGTTGAAACTCGCGATCATGGCCTGGAGCATCGCATCAGGGTCAAGCCAACCGTTGAATTCTCGTAAGTGTAGGGATCGTCAACCGCATCGTACATGCGATTGCCGCTTAGCCTTTGCGGTGGCTCTGCACGATCGTGCGGCGGTATTCGTCAGCCGATAGGCCTTGCTGTTTGGCGTCGGCGGCGCGCTCCTTCATCGCGGGCGAAAGCCGGATTCCTTCGACGGCGCTGATCTTGCTAAAACGCGCGTGGCCAAGCACAAAGCCAGCCTTGGCGACTTTTCTGGCGCCACTCTTCCCGGCTGGTCGTTCTTGCTTTGGCATGGCTGAAGCATACCACATTCGGGATTGTTTGCCACGGATCTGAGAGCGCAGCTTACCCAACCTCCGTGGCGGCTCTGCAACGTCCAGACCGGGATCTTCCTGTGTCGGGGGTGCCGCGATGGATGTTTCAGTTACTTCACCAGCGTCACCGGCAGCTTGCTGAGATGCACCACCTTGTTGGCGACTGATCCCAGCACCAGATTGCCGATCGCGCTGCGGCCGTGGGTGCCCATCACGATGGAGTCGCAGTGCAGTTCGTCGGCGCGCGTGACGATGCGCTGCGCGGTGTCGCCGGTCAGCACCTCGGTGGTGAAGGGGAGGCCGGCGGCGTTCAGCTTGTCGATCGCCGGCTGCAGGATGTCCTTGCCGTGGTTGCGCTGCAGCTCGTCCATCTTGTCCTTTGAGACATAGACGGCGATCTCGCCATACAGCGCCGGCTCGGGGTGGGCGTAGACCAGCGCCAGTTCGATCGGAACCTTGTCCCCGGCCATTCCGATGACCCAGTCCAGCGCGCGGTTGGCATTGGCGGAGCCATCATAGGCCACGAGGATCTTGTGCATTGCGTCGGTCCTATCGGAGGCGGGCGGGATCGGCGGACGGGCGGCTGCGTGGTCGGGTCTCTGGTCGGGCTGGACGCGAGCGAAGGTAATGAGGATTTCGGACGCGATCAACAACACCACGGTGGGCTCGGGCGCGGCGTGCTTGCGGTGAGCGAGCCCGTGGGGGCCGCCACCAGGACGGGGCGCCGTCGATGCCGCACCAAGCGGGCGGCGGCGAAGTGTCGCCAAGGCGGCAATTGCCCGAAGGTCATGGCTGCGGCGGGGCGCCAATCGAGCGGTCCATCGGGTCGATTGCAGCCGCCCCTTGTCTTGCGGCCGGTTTTGGCCTCAATGCGGTCATCCAGGCGTGGTCTCACGCCAATTCACCCCGTTCGGCTAGCGAGCGACATGATCGATTCTCTTCGCCATTGTTCTTTCGCGCCGCGTCGGCTCGCGACGGCGGTCCTGTTGGCCAGCGTGCTCGGTGTTGCGCTGGGGCTCGGCGGTTGCGCCGCCATTGGCGACAGCGCGGCCTCGGCCGCCTTCGTCGATCCGGCGCAATTCAATCTGTATGACTGCAAGCGGCTCGCCGCCACGCGCAAGGTGCTGGATCAGCGCACCGCTGACTTGAAGGGGCTGATCGACAAGGCCAAGACCGGCACCGGGGGAACGGTGGTGGCGGAAGTGGCCTATGGCAACGATTACATCAACGTTCGCGCCCAGGCCCGGCTCGCCGAACAGGCCTGGCGCGACAACAAATGCACCGACGCCGACCAGGCCGCGTCGGATGCCGCCGCGGCGGCCGCTTCCGCGGCAAAACCGGGCGGACCCAAACTCGGTCAGCCAGGGCCGGCCTCTCCGGCGACGGCGCGGCGATCCGGGCGCTGAGCGCCGCGCGCCGGTCAGCGGCCTAAACCCGCCAGTCGTAGATCCAGTCCTGCCGCGCCAGCAGCCGGGCGCCGCCGAGTTGCTTCATCACCAGGTCGCGCGCCAGCGCCGCCGGGCCGCCGAGATGATAGATCAGGCCGTTCTGCCGCGCGGTGCGTTGCACCCGGCCGACCCGCGCCTTGCGCAATTGGCCGTAGCGCTGCAGCGCGGCCGCGACGGCATCGCCGCCCGCCGATGGGCCATGGCTCTGGGCGAGGCATTTGGCTAGCACGGCGGCATCCTCGATCGCCATGCCGGCGCCCTGCGCGGCGAATGGCAGCATGCCGTGCGCGGCGTCGCCGAGCAGAGCGGTGGCGCCGTGGCTCCAGACCCCGTCATCCGGCATCGCGAACAGCGCCCAGCGGCGCCAGCTGCCGACGGCGCCAACCATCATCCGCGCCGCCGCGGGCCACCGGGTGGCGGGGAAACGGCTCTGGATCTCCACCGCCTCGCCGGGGGCGCTCCAGCCCGGCCGGTTCCAGCTGTCGGGAACGATCGCCACAATGTTGATCTGCCGCCCCGCCGAGATCGGATAGGTCACCAGATGGGCGTTCGATCCCATCCACAACTGCACGCCGCCGGCCGGAAAGCCGCGCGGCATCTGATTGGCGTCGATGGTGCCGCGCCAGGCGATCAACCCGCTGAAGCTCGGCTGGGCCGCGGGAAACAGCTGGCCGCGCACATTCGACCAGATCCCGTCGGCGCCGATCAGCGCCAGCGCCGAGTCCTGACGGCGCACGGCGTGGCGGCGGTGCCCGACCAACATCCCCTCGGCATGGCTGGAGGCGTCCTCGAAGCAGTGGCCGAGCCGCAGCTCGATTGCCGGCGTGGCGTTGACCTGGGCCTGCAGCGCCGCCTGCAGGTCGGCGCGGTGGATCACCCAATAGGGCGCGCCGGCGCGCGCCGTCGCGGCGTCGCCGAGCGGCAGCCGCACCAACTCGCCGCCGCTGCGGGCGCTCATCATGGCGACGGATTCGGGCACGATAGCCCGCGGCGCCAGCCGGGGCATCAGGTTGAGATCGATCAGCACCCGGCTGGCATTCGGAGACAGCTGCAGGCCAGCTCCGGCTTCCTCAAGCCGTTCGGCCTTCTCCAGCACGATAACGCGGAACCCGTTGGCGGCCAGCGCCAGCGCCGCAGTCAATCCGCCGATGCCGGCGCCGGCCACGACTATGGGGCGTGATGTTGCCACGAAAAGATCAGGCGACCTTGTCCTTCAACACGCATTCCGGCGGCCTGGCTTCGCCCGGCGCAAGGTCGGCGGCAAATCGATACAGCGTCGAGCAATAGGGGCAGATGATTTCGTTGTCGTTACCCAGATCGAGAAAGACGTGCGGATGGTCGAACGGCGGATTGGCGCCCACGCACATGAATTCCTTCGAGCCGATTTCGATGATCGCCACGCCGGCATCATTGTGAAAATGCGGAACCAGATGGTCGGACATAAGTTTCACCTTTGGTGGCAGCGGAGATGGCATCATCACGGTGCGGCGCACCATACCGATACCGGCTCTTGATTCCTAGAGCGACCGGTTACGCATGGGTCGGGGAAATTCGACACAATCCACCGGTGTTGGAGAAGCCCTCCTTTCGTCGAGTCGGTTGTGTCTGAAAGATGACGCACCACATAGTAAGGCCACGATCGTACGGCAACGGACAGTCGACAGCAGAGGATAGTGCGGATGCGGCGGCAACTCGGCTTGGCGAAAGTCGGCACGGCGGTTTGCGCCGTGGCTTTCGTGTTGGCGCTGCCGCACGCCCGCGAAGGCGGCGCGATCCTGGCAGCGCAGGACGACCCGGTGGCGCTGTCGGATCTGCAACTGAATTCCGCCTTGCGAAATGACGGTGACTTGATCGCGCGCAACATCAGCGCCGCCCTCGATGCCAAGGATGCCGATCTCGCTAATAGTCTGGTCGAGCTTGCCGCCGCCAAGCAGGTGGCGCTGCCTGCGGATCTGACGCGACGCGTTGCCGAGGCGGTGGCGGTGGAAAATTCGCCCGCTTATTTCGCCCAGCGATTTGCCACCGGTCTGGTGACCGGCAATGCCGACGATGTCGGCAGCCTGTCCGGCACCGTGGCGGGCGATCTGTTCGTGTTCGGCGATATTCGCGACGTGGTGCGCGAGGGCAAGAATCTGGCGATGGGTGAGGACACCGACCGCTTGGTGCTGGGCCTCGCCACCGCGGGCCTTGCGGTCACCGCGGCGACCTTCGTCACCGTCGGCGGCGCGGCCCCAGTCCGGGCCGGGCTGACGCTGGTCAAGGATGCCAGCAAGGTCGGGCGGATCGGCAAGGGGCTGACCCGGTGGGCCAGTCGATCGGCGCGCGAGGTGGTTGATGCACCGGCGCTGCAGCGCGCCGTCGCCGGCGGATCGTTCAGTCGCCCGGGCGAGACCGTGCGTGCGGTGAAGGCCGCGTTCCGCGCCGAAAAAGCCGGCGGGCTGGTGCGGCTGGCCAAGGATGTCGGGCGGATCGGCGAGAAAGCCGGCACCCGCGGCGCGCTGGATACGCTGAAGATCGCCGAGGGCCCGAAGGACGTCGCGCGCGCCGCGGCGCTGGCGGAAGCCAAGGGCGGCAAGACCCGTGGGATTCTCAAGCTGCTCGGGCGCGGCGCGCTGTTTCTCAGCTTCGGCGCGCTGAATTTCACCTGGTGGGTGTTCGGCGCGGTGATGGCGCTGTTCGGCTTCGTCGTCTCGATCAAGACCGGCACCGAGCGGATGACGCAGCGCTGGATCGATCGCCGCAAGACCAAGCGCGCGCGCAAGCTGTTGGCCGACGCCCAAGCTGCATCAGCGCAAGCCGCCGCTGCTCAAGCCGCAACTATCCAAGGCAATCTTGCCCAAGCCAATCTTGCCCAATCCAATCTTACCCAACCCAATCCTTTCCATACCAATCCTGTCCAAGGCAAATTTGCCCAAGCCACCGCCGCCAGCTCTGATGCGATCGCCCCCACGGCGCGGTTGCAGCCCCTCGGCGCGGCCTGCTAATCCGTCGCGACCGTCTCGCGACGATCCCAACTCCAACTCCCAACTTCCAAACCCAACCAGGACTGACCGATGCCGAGCTTTGACCACGGCGGTGTAGACATTGCGTATCTCGATGAAGGCGAGGGGGAGCCGGTGGTTCTGATCCACGGCTTCGCGTCGAGCAAGAACGTCAACTGGGTGTACCCGACCTGGGTCTCCGAATTGAAGAAACATGGCCGTCGGGCGATCGCGCTCGACAATCGCGGCCATGGCGACTCCACCAAACTGTATCAGCCCGATGCTTATGGCATCGCCATCATGGCCGGCGACGTGATGGCGCTGATGGATCATCTGGCGATCACCCGCGCCGACGTCATGGGCTATTCGATGGGCGCGCGGATCACCGCGCGGCTGGCGCTCGATCAGCCTGGGCGGGTACGCTCGGCGATTCTCGCCGGCCTCGGCATCGGCCTGATCGAGGGCGGCGGTCCGGGCGAGAACGTCGCCGAGGCGCTGGAGGCGGCCTCGATCGACGACGTCAGCGATCCGATGGGGCGGACGTTTCGGACCTTCGCCGAGCAGACCCGCTCCGACCGCAAGGCGCTGGCGGCGTGCATGCGCGGCTCCCGGCAGTTGATGTCGGCGGCGGATGCGGCGCGGATCGCGGTGCCGGTGCTGATCGCGGTCGGCACGGTCGACGAGGTCGCAGGCTCGGCGCATGCGCTCGGCGACGTCATTCCCGGCGCCGAGGTGCTGGATATCCCCAACCGCGATCACATGCGCGCGGTCGGCGACCGGGTCTACAAGCAAGGCGTGCTGGATTTTCTGGCGCGGCGGCCCTGACCTCGGCTCCCGTCCTGCGGTTCGGGGCGGGCCTTGAGAATTTCTTCGCCGCGGCGGCTTGATAAAGCCGCGCCGCCGCCCACGTTGACTGGAGACTGCCCGCTGCCGGCGGCGTCCGCCGTCGGAACGCGATGACAGCCGCGCCCGTGACGCGGCCAAACCGCGCCGCGACAGCCGCCGCCCGGTCGTGCTAGGATGGCGGCAGAACCTCGAATTGGCGAGAACATCATGACGGTGCATCAGGTCAATCCGCAGAATGCGCAACTGGCGTCGCTCGATCCGATCTGGCAGCGGGTCCGCACCGAGGCCGAGGACATCGTTCGCCGCGAACCGGAGCTGGCGTCCTTCATCTATGCCAGCGTGCTGCATCATGAGCGGCTCGAGGACGCGGTGGTCCATCGCGTTGCCGAGCGGCTCGATCACCAGGCACTGTCGGGCGATCTGATCCGGCAGACCTTCGAGGAAGCGTTGCGCGAGCAACCCGATCTCGGCAATGCGTTTCGCGCCGACATGGTCGCGGTGTTCGACCGCGACCCCGCGACCTCGCGCTTCATCGATCCGCTGCTGTACTTCAAGGGGTTTCACGCGCTGCAGACCCATCGTCTGGCGCATTGGCTGTATCATCAGGGCCGCAAGGATTTTGCGTTCTATCTGCAGAGCCGCGCCTCCGCCGCGTTCCAGACCGACATCAATCCCGCCGCCACCATCGGCCGCGGGATTTTCCTCGACCATGCCACCGGCCTCGTCGTCGGCGAGACCGCTGTGATCGAGGACGACGTGTCGATCCTGCACGGCGTGACGCTGGGCGGCACCGGCAAGGAGCACGAGGATCGCCATCCGAAAATCCGCCATGGCGTGCTGATCGGCGCCGGCGCGAAAATCCTCGGCAATATCGAGATCGGTCACTGCGCGCGGATCGCGGCGGGCTCCGTCGTGGTCAAGCCGGTGCCGCATAACGTCACCGTGGCGGGGGTGCCGGCCAAGGTGGTCGGCGAGGCGGGTTGCGCCGAGCCGTCGCGCACCATGAACCAGATGCTCAACGCCACCGGGCTGTGATCGGTGGCCGCAATTTGATCGCGGGGGGTTGCGGCGGGCGCGCCGAAAAAGTACTCACGCTGCGGCTTTCGGTTCGGCGGACCCATCCCCGAATAGCGGCGATATCGTCCGACGGCTGCGGTGATTATTGATTGAATTGGAGACGGCTGTGGACGTTCAGGAAGTCAGAAAACTCGACGCGTATCTGAAGAAATTGTTCGGCAATCAGAAGATTCGCGTGGTGCCGCGGCCCAAGAAGGACGATTCGGCCGAGGTCTATATCGGCGAGGAATTCATCGGCGTGCTGTTCGTCGACGATGAGGACGACGACCGCTCGTTCCAATTCCAGATGGCAATCCTCGAGGACGATCTGGTCGACGACGGCTAGAGAAATTCCGGTTCGATCGATCAGAACCGGAGCTCTAAACTTTTGTTTTGACGCGTTTTCGTGACGCGAACCGGTGCCCAGTTCGCTCGACGACGTTCTAATCGTGCTGGGCGTGTAGTTGCCGGCTGAGCCGATCGATGGCGCCGGCTACGCCGCGCCATTGCGTCAGCCACTGCCGCGGAAACCGGAAAATCAGGTCGGCGCCGCCGATCCGGTTTTCGCTCAGGCACATGCCGGGCGTGGCGCCGTCGCGGGTGCAGCGCGCCGTCAACTCTGGTGCGGTGGCGGTGAACAGATCCTCATTGGCATAAGGCGACCCGTCGCGAAACGCCTGCTGGGTCAGGCCGTCGGTGGCGGGCGCATTGTCCTCCGCCAGATAGCGCGGATAGATCGTGCGCAGCCGCGTCTCCGGCGACAGCGCGTCGTGATGCGCCTCGATCGACAGGAAGATCCTGTCGATCGCCTCGGGATTGCGCTCGACCGTCGCGGCGCTGACATGCCTGGGCCGGTCCGCAGCGGCCAGCGAGGGATATTGAAAGCTCAGATCGACCCGCTCCTGCGGTCCGGAATGCTTCTGCAGCTTGACCCGGAACGCCTCGGTCGGGACGTTGAACAGCGTGTCGCCGACGCTGACCGGGGTGCGGTAGGGCAGGTCGGTGCTCTGCGCGTGCCAGGTCGGCCATAACAGATAGATAATCAGCCCGATCGAACTGGCGGTCAGCAGGCTGGCCAGCAGGATCGAGACGCGCTGGCCGCGCCGGGCCTTGCGGCGGCGGCGAATGGTATGCGCAGGTGTAAGCAGGGTCATGCGGGCAGACGGTACGAGGGCGGCCGAATCAGCGCCGAATATGCCACGGCGCGGCGCCATCCCGAACGACATTGCCGGATGGCGATCCGCGGAGCCGTGCACGGGACGCGGTTCCGAATTGTGGCGTTAACCTCTTATTAAGGATCTGGTGGCGGGCGTCGCCGCATTTTGCGACATCAGGGGCATTGAGCTGTGTAGCGAAAGATCCCCGATGTCACCGGATGCGTTGAATAACCTGTTCTCGCTGTTGATTGGCTTTGCCTTGGCGGGCGCGCTGGCCAGTGGCTACCACGCGATGCTGCGGCGTCCGCCGGGTTTCGCGCTGCTGCAGCAGGGCGCGGCGCCGAAAACCTTTGTGGCGCTGCCATTCCTGATGTTCGCCGCCCCCTTCATCATCATGCGCAACACGCTGCGCGCTGAGCCGATCGAAGGCCGCCGCGCCCAGTTCGTGATGGCCGCCACGGTGCTGTCGGGGTTCTGGAGCCTGATGTCGGGGACGTTTGTGCTGATGATGTTGCAGGCGATCGGTCTGGTCGGCTGACCGCGTCCCGGCAAAAACCATTGCGTTGCCGGCCCGGCATTGTCATGCGTGTAGGGGTAACAGGAGACCGACATGGCGATCTATGAGCTCGACGGGCAGGGCCCCGATCTTCCCGCTGACGGCAATTATTTCATTGCCGAAACCGCGACGGTGATCGGCAAAATCCGCATGCTGCCACAGGCCAGCATCTGGTTCGGCGCGGTGCTGCGCGGCGACAATGAGTGGATCGAGATCGGCGAGGGCTCCAACATCCAGGACAATTGCACCTGCCATACCGATCCGGGCTTTGCGCTGACCATCGGCAAGGGCTGCACCATCGGCCACAATGTCATCCTGCACGGCTGCACCGTCGAGGACGGCGCGCTGGTTGGGATGGGCTCGATCGTGATGAACGGCGCGCGAATCGGCCGCGGCAGCGTGGTCGGCGCCGGGTCGGTGATCACCGAGGGCAAGCAGTTCCCCGAGAACTCATTGATCATGGGAGCGCCGGCGAAGGTCGTACGCACGCTCGAGCCGGCACAGGTCGCGGCGATGGGGCGGGGCGCGCAATTCTATATCCTCAACGGGCCGCGCTTCGCCAAGGGCTTGAAGAAGATCGGCTGAGCTCGTCGGAAGGCCAAACAGCGGCGTAGGCGATCGACGTCAGGTGCCTTCGGACTGGCTGGCCTCGATCGCAGTGGCGACGCGCTCATGTCCGGCGGCCCACAAGGCATGTTCTTCGCTGCCGTCTTGATACGGATTGGCCTCGGCGGGGATCGACTTGCGGGCGGCGCTTTCACCCTGTTCAAACGGATCGGCTGGCATGACTGGCCTTTCTGGTCGGAGGGCGTCGGGAACGGCTGCTCGTCGCCGGCTTGGGCGGGGAACTCGCCGGCCTGGCGCTTTTGCGCAATGCGTCCTTGAGATCGATCGGAACGCCGTGTTTCTTCAGCAGATCGGCGAAGGCTTCGTCTGCCAGCTCCTGCAGCGTCGCCATGCGATCGCGGCCCAGCAGTTTCAGCCGATCCAAAGTGTCGTCGTCGAATGCGATCAGTTTTCGCATCAATGATCCCGGTTCTGCGTGACGTCAATCATCAGGGCCGACGATCGTTCCCGGCGACGTCAATCAGACAAAGAAAAACCTCCGGCGGGGCATCGCCGGAGGTTCCTTGGAGGTTTACAGAAGAGAGGAAAGTCTCCTTTCGTGGTGATTTAGATCAGAAGTTGCGCTGAGCGCGGACGATGCCGCTCCAGATCTGCTGATCCTTGAACTCGTAAGTAGCGGTAGGCTTGCCGGTGGGTTTAACCGATCCGGTCAGGCCGCTGTAATCCTGATCGAGGTTGGTGTAGGTGACTTCACCGGTGAAGGTCAGGTTCTTGACGGGCGTCCAGGAGGTACGGGTACCGATCTGGGCGATGTTGTAGTTCGGGCTGCCAGTAAAGGTGCCACCAACCGCGCGACGAAGTGCGGCGGTATAGATGCCGGCAGCATCGCCGAAATCAACCTTGGTGTACGAACCGAACAGCGACGTGGTCCAGTACGGATTCCAGTTGTGGTTGAAGGCGCCGTTCATGCCCCAAGCCGTGACGGTCTTAATGTCACCGCCCGTTTGGAAGATACCGTCCGCATTCGACAGAGACGCGATGCCCTGGTAGGCGACGTCGCTGGAATTGTAATGGACGAACGGCCCGCCGGCGAACACCGCGTACTTGGTTGCGCCGTCGGTGTAGACTGCGCTGACGTTGAGGCTGTCGCCAGGACCCGTCGGCAGGTTCTTCAGCGACAACGCGGCCTGAACCGCAAAGCCGTATTTGTCATCCGGATGACCGGTGGTCTCGTCGCCCGGGTTGTAGTAGCTGGCACGGATGTCATGCGCCGCGGCGGTCACTTGGAACAGACCCCAGGCCTGATCGACACGGACCTGGCCGACGATATCGGGAATAGACGTGCCGCCGTATGCAGACGTCTGAGACTGGCTCAAGAACGCAGTGGCGGCATTCGTGCCGACCACGTCCACGTTGTAGAGCGAGGCGGAGCGGTAACCGGACTGATCTTCCAGGGCCAGTTTCGCGGAAATACCGTTGCCGAACTGGGCGGTATAGGCGATCTGGTTCTGGGCGGTGGAGCTGTCGTCGCCACCGAGCAAGCCGCCGAGGTTGCCCGGATAGTTGTTCCACGGCGCTGCGAACGTCGATTGCGCTTTACCGAAGGTGAAGCCGGCGAACTGAATGAAGGCATTGTACAATGCGGTGGTGCCGCCACCGACGCCGTCGGTGCCAGTGGTCCACTGATTGACCAGCTCGGCATAGGTGCGGACAACGCCATATTCAGTGGCGGTGCGGGTGTCGATCGAGGTCAGCGCGCGGGTGCGGAACGTGTAGTCGTTGCCCAGACGGTTATTCAAGCCGCCAGTGCCGCTCCAATACGGGGTGTGGCTGCCACCGGCGTCAAAGTTGACTTCGGCACGGAGATAGCCACCGAGCTTGATGCAGGTATCGGTGCCCGGGATGTAATAGAAGCCCGCGCCGTACCGGTTAAAGCCAGCCAACGCGTTGAATTTGTGAGAATTTGGCCGCGGTATGCGGAGGTGGGAAATCCAGCGGTGCGGGTTTTACTTCCGATGCCGGGGACTTGTCTGCTAAATAGATAATAAAAGAACACGCGGCTGTTGGGGAGTGACGGTCTGGGTGAGTATCGAGTGCCGAAAGCGGCCTCTGATGCGAAAGGGAGAGGACGCGGAATGTCGGATCGGCGCGACGCCACAGCACAGCACACAGGCGCAGTCGCCGGGACCGCGGCCGACGCCGGCGCGGCGCCCGAATCTCACCACGAATTCGAGATTTCTCATCAAATCATCTGGGATTTCGTGTCGATCAGCAACAATCTGGAGGACATGCGCCGTTGCTGGGCGAAGATGTTTGGCATCAGCGGTTCGCAATGGCTGATTCTGATGGCAATCAGCGATCTCGATCAGGGCGAGGGCGTCTCGGTCAGTGACGTCTCGCAGAAGGTTCACGCGGTCTCGACCTTCGTGACGACCCAGACCAAAATCCTGGAGCGTCTCGGTCTGCTCAACCGGGTTTCCTCGACCACCGACGCCAGGGTGGTGCTGATGTCGCTGTCGGATCGCGCGCGGCAGCGGATCGACGAGTTGAGGCCGCGCTGGAACGCGCTGCACAGCTTCATCTTTCGCGACTTCGACCGCGATGAGTTGCACGACGTCAAGGACAAGCTCGAGGCGCTGAAGCGGCGAACCAAGGTCGCGATTCAGCGCGTCACCGACGACAGCTGAGCCGAACCATCCAAACCAGGCCGCCTGTGGCCACGGCATTCGCCACGCGGCCGCGCAAAAAGTTGCGGCCAGCTCTTGGGGGAGAGCTGGCCGCGCACGATCCGGTCTGGACGGGGAGGGGTGGGGATTCGACCGGGTCGCGTAGCTCCTGATTGGTGCCGCTATTAGCGTCGTTGTGCGGTGGCCGTGGCCATCGACGGTTTGGCGTCGCCCAAGGCGACCCAGATATTCGGATTGCTCTGCGACTGGCGCTTGACGAAGCGGTAGCCGGTTTCGGTCCAGGCCACGACTTCCTCGTTCTGATTGTCGAGAATGAATTCGCCCTTGTCGGTCTTCACCGTCAGGACGGCGTGGCCGTCATTTTGCTTGTCGCGGACCACGGTGATCAGCAACGCCTCGCGCGGCCAACCGGAGTCGATCAGCATCTTGCGTTTCAACAACACGTAGTCTTCGCAATCGCCGTAGCCGTCGGTCGGCAGCGACCATTTTTCGACCACGCCCCAATGATCCATGTCGGTCATCGGCTTGATGTGGTCGTTGACCCAGCGGTTGATCCGTAGCAGATCGGTCCATGCGGTCTGCGTTAAAACAATGTCGCGCGGCTGAGTGTCGCCACCGCGGCATTCGCCAGGCGTCTCGGCGCAGAGTTCGATCCAGCCGATCGGCGCCCGTGTATTCTCGCCGACGCTGGCGTAGCGTGCCGGCTGGCCGGCCTGGGCCGTCGCCGCCATCGTCAGCATTGCAACGGCAACTGCGAACCCCGAGCCGCTGCTAACAAATCCCCTGCTACCAAACATTGTGGTCCCCGCTTCTTGTTGGGACCATGTTTTGCACAGGGAATTTTCGCGGCCGCTAAGTGGCACAAGTACAATTGAAGCAAATACAAGTAAAAACGCCGCGCGATTTGAATCTTGATTGAATCGAATTCGTCTAAAATTTGAATGATCGGCAATTGATTCAAATTTGATGCGTTAACGCCGCAAGGCCTGCGGGACGCGCAGTTTTGCCGCGAATGCCGGGCGCGTTAACCGCGAACGGTGCGCGGCGCGGGGCGACGACGCGGCGTCGCGCGCGGGGGGAGGCGTGCTGATCGGTCGGAAATCGGCTGATGGCAGGAGAAAACGCTTTACCGGGCGGTAACGCTGTCTTCGAGTGTCTCGGCGAGCTGCTCGTGCACGAACTCCAGCGCGAAGCCGTCTTCGAGATTTCGGACCACGCGGGCCTGCACCCGGCCGAGCGCCACCTGCGACTGCAGCGGCGGCCGGCGCTCGGCGGCGATCGCCGCGCCCGACAGCGACAAATCGATGATCCGGCAACTCATCGTGCTGCCGTCTTCCAGCGTGAGCACGCAGATCGGATTGCGCGGCACGATTCGATCGTGACGGCGGTCTTCCGGCAGGTTGAGAATGTCGCGATTGGCAAGCCAGGTCAGCTGAGCGGCGAGCTTGTCGCGCTTGCGCGGCGTGGCGCCGAGATTCATCGCAAAGCCGTTGTCGATGATCCTGGTAATCTTGCCTTCGACCCTGCCGATATGGTCGAGATAGGCGATCACCCGGTCGCCGACATTGCCGATCCCGGGCGCCAGCATAGCCAGGCCGCCGGGCGACATGTTGATGATCTGGCAGGGAAACTCACGGCGGTCGGGCAGCATATAGCGCCCGAGCAGATGAACCTTCACCCGCTGGAAGCGTCGTCGCTCCACCGCGGTCGGCTGAACTGAAAGATTGTGTAACGCCATCAATATCCGCCGGTCGGCCGGGCCCGTAGTCACCCTCACCCTACGGCGCGTACAGTTAACGGCCGGTTAGCGCTGGCCCGACCGGTTGCGGTGCTCTGCCGCTATCGACGATATCACGCATCCGCTGGGCGAGATCCTCTTTGCGGTAGGGCTTATTGAGCAGCACCGCATCGTCGGTCCGCAAGCTGGTGGCGGTGCTATCATGGGCATAGCCGGAGGTCAGCAGCACACGCAAATCCGGGCGTTGGCTGCGCGCCAGATTGGCAAGCTCAAAGCCGTCGATGCTGCCCGGCAGCACGACGTCGGTGAACAGCACGTCGATATTGACGTCGGCGCCGAGCTTTCGCAGCGCATCGACGCCGTCGGTGGCAGCGATCACGATGTAGCCGAGGCTGCGCAGGCACATCACCGCGTAAGACCGCACGAAAGGATCATCCTCGACCACCAGCACCACCTCGTCGCCGCAGGCGTAGCTCTGGGCAATTGGGGCCTGCCCCGGCGACGCCTCCGCGTCCCCGCGCTGCGCCGGCAGATAGATCCGGATCGTGGTGCCGAAGCCGGGGTCGCTATAGATGGCGACGTGGCCGTTGGATTGCTTGACGAATCCATAGACCATGCTGAGCCCGAGGCCGCTGCCTTTGCCGACGTCCTTGGTGGTGTAGAATGGCTCGAAGGCGTGGTTGAGGGTCTCCTGCGACATGCCGTCGCCGTTGTCGGTAATGGCGAGCAGCACATATTGCCCCGGCCGCACCTCCGGGTGCTGGAACTGATAGGGATCGTCGAGCGACACGTTGGATGTGGCGATGCCGAGTATGCCGCCGTTCGGCATGGCGTCCTGGGCATTGAGCGCAATGTTGATGATCGCGGATTCCAGCTGTACGCGATCCGCGAAGGTTGTGCGCAGCGCGGGCTCATAGTTGGCCTTGACCGTGATGTTCTCGCGCAGGGTCCGCCGCAGCAGCTTGTGCATCGAATCCAGCAATTCATTGCAGTCGATTCCGACCGGCATCAGGTTTTGCCGGCGGCTGAAGGCCAGCAGCCGCTGCGTCAATTCGGCACCCCGTTCGCCGGCCCGGCCGATATCGTTGGCCAAATTGCGCAGGTCCTGCCGCGCCATGAGCTGTTCGCTCAGGAATTCGGCATTGCCGACGATCACGGTCAGCAGGTTGTTGAAGTCGTGCGCGATGCCGCCCGAGAGCTGCCCGACGGTCTCCATTTTCTGCGCCTGGACCAGTTGCGCCTCGATTCGTTTGCGTTCGGTGAGGTCGTGAATCACCCCGACGAACAGCGGCTCGCCGTCGCGCCGGGTTTCGCCCACCGATAGCTCCATCGGAAAGACCGAGCCGTCCTTGCGCTGGCCCTTCACCTCGCGGCCGATACCGATGATCTTGCGGACCCCGGTTCGATGATAATTGCCGAGATAGCCATCGTGCGCTTCGCGGTATTCTGTTGGCATCAACATCTTGACGTTGTGGCCGATCACTTCCTCCTTGGCGTAGCCGAACAGGGTCTGGCAGGCCCGGTTGAAGGTCTGGATGGTGCCCTCGGCGTCGATCAGGATGACGCCATCGACCATGGTTTCGATCAGGGCGTTGATCCGTTCGTCGGCCTCGCTGACGGCCAGTTCGACGCGCCGGCCTTCGCTGATGTCGCTGGTCACCTTGGCGAAGCCGATCAACTCGCCGTATTCGTTCATCAGCGGCTCGATCACGACGTGGGCCCAGAACTGGCTGCCGTCCTTGCGCCGCCGCCAGCCCTTCGCCTCGTAATGTCCGGTGCGTCTGGCGATTTCGAGATTGGCTTCCGGCTCACCGCGCTGCAGCGCCTCCTCAGTATAGAATCTGCTGAAGTGCTGGCCGAGAATTTCCTCGGCGCCGAATTGCTTGATGCGTTTGGCGCCGCTGTTCCAACTGGTGACGTGGCCGCCGACATCGAGCATGTAGATGGCATAGTCGGTGACGCCTTCGACCAGCAGCCGATAGTTGCGCTCGCTTTCGCGCGTCGCCTGATGGACACGGTGGCCCTCGGTCAGGTCGCGGGTGACGCAGACGAAAACCGGCTTGCCGTCGAGCCTGGTCCGTCCCATCGATAGTTCCATCGGGAAGATCGTGCCGTCCTTGCGTCGCCCATGCTCGGTCGAGGTGGGATAGTCGGCTATGCGTTCCAGCCAGTCGGGGCTCCAGGCTGGCAACAGCAACCGAACGTTCTGGCCGATCGCCTCCTCGGGGGCATAGCCGAACAGCTTCTCGCAGGCCTGATTGAACAGCTGGATGGATTCATCGGAATCGATCAGCAGTATCCCGTCGATCGTTGCCGATGGGGTTGCCTGCAGCCAGTTGGCTTCAGGTTGCTCTTGGATCATGTGAACACACTACCTCGCAATGGCGCTACTGGCGGCCGGGACCGATCGTTCCGAGAGGCAGACGTCGACCACCGTCATCAGCGTGGAAGGCGTGAATGGTTTGCGAAGGCAGCGCGAAGCGCCCAAATCCAGGGCCATCCTCAGGAAATCGGGGGCCGGGGCCCTGTTCTCGGCGAAGACATAGCCGGAAATGGCGATCAGTGGCGTCGCCGGCGCGTTCTGATGGAAGACCCGGATCGATTCGAAGCCGCGCATGTTCGGCATGAAGATGTCGATGATCATCAGGTCAAAGGTGGCGCGCTGGAGGGCGTTCAATCCGGTCACGCCGCATTCCGCCGTCACCACTTCGTGACCATTGTTCTCCAGCCAGATCTTTACCGCACCTCTGATCAGTGGATCATCGTCGACAAGAAGAATTCTCGGCATATTCCACCCTTGGATTTGCTGCTGACCTTTCAATGGCTCGCGAATCGCCACCCGCTGCCGATCCTCCGCTCGATCAGCGAGACTTGTCTGCCAGAATTCGGGAATACCGGCGAGGTTGCGCGTCATGGTAGGTGTTTTATGTTTGTTGTGGCGTCGTCAGATCGTATCTTCGACCGCGCCTGCTAGGCGCCCACGTTTGATCGGGTGACGCCGCTGCTGGGTCCGGCCACCGTTACGCGGGTTGGGAGAGAGCAGATGGCTTCGTTTCGGCAGTCACCCAATGACCTCCTGGCTTCGCTCCCCGAAGCCACGTTCGAGCAGCTCGGCGCGGCTTGCCGTACCGTCGACCTTGTCCTCAGCGATATCCTGGTGGAGGCGGGGGCGCAGCTGCGGCTGATCTACTTTCCGCATAGCGGCGTGATTTCCAAGCTTGTCAGTCTGGCGCAAGGCGATTCCGTCGAGGTGGGGATGATCGGCCGCGAAGGCGTGTTCGGGGCAGCTGCCGGCGATGAGCGCGAATTGTCGCGGACCACGGGGATCGTGCGCTTTCCCGGAACGGCCTCGGTCATCGAGGTCGAGCGGTTTCAGGCGATTTGCGCGCAAAGCGAACCGCTACGCGCGGCGTTGATGCAGTGCCAATGGCGATACCTGATGCAGGCAGAGCGCACCGCGGCGTGCAATGCGGCGCACAGCATCGAAGCCCGGTTTTGTCGGCAGTTGCTGATGTTCCGCGCGCGGGCCCGCAGCGATAAATTGCCGCTGACCCAGGACGTCGTTGCGCAGATGCTCGGTGTGCAGCGCAATAGCATCTCTCTGGTCGCGATCGCGCTTCAGCAGGCTGGCCTGTTGCGCTATAGCCGCGGCCATCTGGAGATCCTCGATGTCGACGGACTGACCGAGCGATCCTGCACATGTTATCAGCCCGTCGAACCGGATCACGGCGCGCTGCTGGGAGCCGGCGTCACCTCTCGCATTCAACGCTTCTGATATTCAGCCGCTCTGCCATTCAACGCCTGTGTCCGCCGCGGCAATCGGATCGGTGCACGGCGATCGGCTTGATAATGAAATGAGCAATATTGATCAATATAGCGAAGGACCGCGTAGTAATACCAAGTAGATTAGTTGCCGCGACCTGCGCGATGTTTTGCCGTGACGGACTCGTGAGTTTTGCGTCTTGTGGGTTCGGCGCCCGGCGCCTCAGCTCTGACGACTTAGCCGCCACCGCGATCTTCGATAGCCCCGCCATTTTGGCCGGAATGGATGTCATGCCGATGATCCGCCAATCACCGAATGGCTTGCTGGATTCGCTGCCGGCGAAGGATTACGCGTTGTTGCTCGGGCATCTCAGGCCGATCGATCTGCTGTGCGGGCAGGTGCTGATCGAGGCCGGGCGGCCGTTGCAGCGGGTCTATTTCCCCCACCAGGGCGTCATCTCCAGCATGATCAGTGTGGGCCAGGGCGACCTTGTCGAGGTGGCGATGATCGGCCGCGACGGGGTGTTCGGCGCCTCCGCATTGTTCGGCGAGCTGTCGTTGACGTCGGCAATGATGCGCTATCCGGGACGGGCGTCGGTGATCGATGTCGGGCATTTTCGTGCGGCGGCTGACAGCAGCCCGGCCTTGCGCGCCGCGTTGATGCAGCACCTATCTACCCAGATCATGCAGGCCGAGCAGATCGCCGCCTGCAATGCCTCGCATGGCGTCGAGGCCCGGCTGTGCCGCCGGCTATTGCAGCTGCGCGAATTGTCCCGCAGCGGGCGGATGACGCTGACCCAGGAGGCGATGGCTCAGATGCTGGCGGTGCAACGCAATACGATCTCGCTGGTCGCGCATGCGTTGCGGCGCGCAGGCGTGATCCGCTACAGCCGGGGCGATCTCGAAATCACCGATCTGGCCGGTCTGATCCGGCGCTCATGCGAGTGCTCCATGGCCGATCACATCAGCCACGATCTCGTTTGCAACGATCCGCAGCCGCGACGTCATTCCCGTTTCGACGATGGGTTGGCTCAGCGCAGCCCCTCATAGACCGTCAGGCCTTGCACCACCGACCATTTGCGCAGTGCCCGCGGCGTGAAGCGGCGCGGTTGCTGGCCGATCGTGCGCCACGATGTCAGCGTGAATTCCCCGAGCGTCCCGGCGCCGGGCTCGCCGAACGGCGCCAGCAAGCCGGTCAGGCTGAGCGGGGTGTGCGGGCGGGTGTTGAATGGCAGCAGCAGCAATTCCAGGTTGACGGTGTCTCCCCGCGTCGTCTTGGCGACGATGCCGGCAATGACCGCGAGCGTGTCCTCGGCGACGATGCCCAGAATATCCGCGACCTCGCTGCGACTGTCGGGCGCGAACAGCGCGGCAAATCCCTGGCCCTTGAGGTCGCGGCCGAGCAGGGCGCAGACCCGGGTGCCCGCCACCCGGAACGGGTAGGTGTCGGCGTCGTAGGACAGCACGAAAATATCGGCGAGCAGGTCGCGCACTTCGCTGGGTTCGATCTCGCTGCGCTCGGGCGCGGCGCCGCCGCAGCGCTTGTCGTCCCAATAGGCGAAAAATGCGCGGTTGGAGGGATGTTTCATGACCCGTTACTCGCCCTTGACCTGGCAGCGCGGTTTTGGGGACAGGTGTGTCCCGGTTTTGCGCAGCTTTGGTCCGCAATGCAGTTTTGCTCAACGGGACTTGCACCGTCCATGCCGCAAGCGGGTTTTGCCCCCGGCGGCCGCGACTGGATGGCGTTAACGTTAAATTAACTATCAGCTTTGCGAGCCGTCGCCGGGCGGCTAGGTTGCGCGGGTCCACGGCGCCGGTGTTCTCCAGGCATCGACGCCGCTAATACAGGGTGGCTGCAAAACAAGCTGGTCGTCGCGAGGGGAGGGGTGGGGACTCCTGCGCGAAAGACCGGTATCGACCAGGGGAGGGCTTCTCAGAGCCTTCCCCTTTTTCGTGGGGGCGGGTCGGTGGTCCTGGAACCCGCACCCGGTCCGATCCTTGGCTTGCGCCGCCCTGCCAAGCCGCCTATTTGGTCGTGTCGCTCGCGTGAGCCGCTCGTATCAGGTCGTGGCCCTTGGAATCTTCGCTCGAATTGCCCCCGGAGCCGCCGCGCGAACCGATCCTGACCATTCCGGGCGCCCTGACGGCCTATGTGGCGCTGTTGGCCGTCGTTCACTTGCGCGTTCTGCTGCCGCCCGATCTGGAATACTGGACCATCGAAGTGTTCGGCTTCATTCCGAAACGCTACGATACCACCCTGCTGTCGCTGCCGTTTCCCGGCGGCGACGGCGCCAAGGTCTGGACCTTTCTGACCTATTCGCTGCTGCACGCCAATCTCAGCCACATCGTGTTCAACGTGCTGTGGCTGCTGCCGTTCGGCAGCGCGCTGGCGCGCCGCTTCGGCGCGGTGCGGTTCTTCCTGTTCATGGCGGTGACGGCGGCCGCCGGCGCGCTGGCCCATCTGTTGACCCATGAACACGCGATGGCGCCGATGATCGGCGCATCGGCCTCGGTGTCCGGCGCGATGGCGGCGGCGATCCGCTTTGCCTTCGTCAAGGGCAGTTTTCTGTCGCTGCGCCGCGGCGACGCCGACGCGGCGGCCCGGGTGCCAGCGCTGTCGCTGTCGCGCGCGCTGCGCGACCCGCGGGTGCTGGGGTTTCTGGCGGTCTGGTTCGGCATCAACATCGTGTTCGGGATCGGCTCGATTGCGATCGGCACCGAGGGCGTCAGCGTGGCCTGGCAGGCGCATATCGGCGGGTTTGTCGCCGGCCTGTTGCTGTTCTCGCTATTCGACCCGGTCCCGGCCAACCACGACGACCGCCCCGTGCCGGGATTGTAGGTCCGAACTCCGCGGCGCTTGCGGCGCGGACCGGTTTCAGTCATCATTAATCGGTATCATTTGCATCTGGGGTGATCGCACCCAGCGCCGCGTGCGCCTGCCGAATGCGCCGGATCGCACGCGCAGCCGAATTTGAAACTGATCAGTTGGTTGACGACTCGACAATAAGAGACCGTGCCCGCAACGGGCGTGCGAACTTTGGGAGGCGACCATGACAGTCCGTGCCATTCTTGAGTCCAAGGGCCACCACATCGTCAGTGTCGAGCCGGATACCTGGCTGTCGGCCGCGGTGACGATCCTGGCGGAGCGTCGGATCGGGGCGGTGCTGGTGCTGAGCGAGCGGCGCATCCAGGGCATCCTGTCGGAACGCGACGTGGTGCGCGTGCTCGGCGAACGCGGCGCCGCGGTGCTCGAGCAGCCGGTCAGCGCGGTGATGACCCGCAAGGTGATCAATTGCCGGCCGGGCGACAGCGTCGGCGCCATCATGGAGATGATGACGTCGGGTAAATTCCGCCATCTGCCGGTGATCGAAGACGACAACATCATCGGGCTGATCTCGATCGGCGACGTCGTCAAATGGCGGCTGCGCGAATTCGAGAGCGAGCAGCAGGCGCTGCACGACTACATCAAATCGGCCTGAGCGGCTGGTCTGCGGCGCGCGGTCGCGACCCGCGCCTGTTTTCCGATCCCGGCGGCGGTGGCGCCGCTGCGCTGTGACCGCGGTTGACGGCGTGGCGGAGTCGGTCGCGGCAGGACCAAGCCCGCCGGTCCTGACCGCCGGGCGATCGTATCGAAAAAAACTTGGGGTGATGTCGGCTGGCCTCGGCGTGCTTCGTCCTTCGCGCATGATCGAAACCAGCGTGCGAGCCGAAGGAAAAACCATGACCGACGCGACCAAACAGAAGTTTCTCGTCCTCTATCTCATTCCCGCCGCGGTCGTGGCGGACTGGGTGAAGACCGACCCTGCGATCAGGGAACCCGAAGAACAGAAGATGCAGGCCGCGTGGGGAAAATGGATGGGCGAACATGCCGCCATGATCGTCGGCACGGAGGTCGGCGGCAAGACCAAGCGCATCACTGCGAGCGGGGTCTCGGACATCAGCAACGACATCATGCTGTATTCATTCGTCGAAGCTCAGTCCCACGAGGCCGCAGCGCTGGCCTTCAAGGATCACCCGCATCTGCAAATTCCGCAGTCATCGATCGAAGTCATGCTGGTGAAGCCGATGGGCGGCATGTGATCGCCGCGTGCGGCCGCTGCGGCGGCGGACGACAATGAGCAACGCGGTCGAAACGATAGGACATGCAATGGCGAAGAACACGATTTGTCTGTGGTACGACAAGGAGGCCGAGGCGGCGGCCCGGTTTTACGCAAAGACGTTTCCAGACAGCAGCGTGGGGGCGATCCACCGTGCGCCGGGTGACTACCCATCCGGCAAGGAGGGAGACGTGCTCACGGTCGAATTCAGCGTCGCCGGGGTCGCGTGTCTCGGCCTCAACGGCGGTCCGGCTTTCAAGCACAATGAAGCGTTCTCGTTTCAGATTGCCACCGAGGATCAGGCCGAGACCGACAGCTATTGGAACGCCATCGTCAGCGACGGCGGCCAGGAGAGCGCGTGCGGCTGGTGCAAGGACAGATGGGGCATTTCCTGGCAGATCACCCCGCGTGTGCTGACCGAGGCCCTGGCGGCCGGTGGCGACCAAGCCAAGCGCGCGTTCGATGCGATGATGACGATGCGCAAGATCGACGTCGCTGCGATCGCGGCGGCGCGTCGCGGCTGACTGCGTCCGGGTTTGCGAGGGCGGGGAATGCGGGTGCGCCCGCTACCCCGCGGACTCGATCTTGGCGTTCGGCTCGCCGGCTTCGGGGCCCACGATCTCGATGGCTTCGCGGATCGATTCGATGGCGCGCTCGGCGGCGCGGGCACCGTGACCGATCATTTCCTCGGCGCGATGGAAGTCGAACCATCCGATCTTGCCGACCCGCGGCGAGATCAGCAGGTCGGGCGGATCGCCCGCCAGCCGCGCGCGGGTGATGCGATCCTGCATGATGTTGAACGCATCCATCATCACCTTGGAAATCCCGGGCCGTCCATTGCTGCCGAAAATCTCCTGCTTGACGATTCGCTCAGGCGAAAAAAACCTGCCAATTCCGCGTCTTGCCGGCGCAGGCTCGACCACCGGCTCAACCTCTTCTTCGATCGGTGTCCCATGCGCGAAGATGGTCGTGCCGTGTCCGAACACATCGCTGGAAACATTGGCCGCGATGACGATTTCGGCGCCCAGCGCGCGCGCCGCCGAGACCGGCACCGGGTTGACCAGGGCGCCGTCGACCAGCCAGCGATCGCCGATCAGCACCGGGGCGAAAATTCCGGGCAGCGCGTAGGAGGCGCGCAGCGCGTCGACGACGCGGCCCTGGGTCAGCCAGATCTCGTGGCCGGTGCGAACCTCGGTGGCGACCGAGGCGAATTTCTGGGTGAGGTCCTGGATCTGGACCTGGCCGAGCGTGGCCTCGAGCTGGGCGGCGAGCTTGCCGCCGCCGATCAGGCCGGAGCCATTGAGGCGGATGTCGAGATAGCTCAGGATATTGCGCGGCTGCAGGCTGCAGGCCCATTGCTCCAGCGTGTCGAGATGGCCGGCCACATAGGCGCCGCCGACCACCGCGCCGATCGAGGTGCCGACCACGACGTCGGGCACGATGCCGTTGGCGAGCAGGGTCTTGATGATGCCGATATGGGCGAAGCCGCGCGCGGCGCCGCCGCCCAGCGCCAGGCCGATCACCGGCCGCCGGATGCTGTCGAGCCCGACATTGGCCCGAGCGGGCGATTGGTTCGGACTGCGTCCGATCAGATTATCCAGCACTGCGGGCCTCCTCGGCCTGATATTCGGCAATTGCGAAGAATCTCGCCGAAGCCAGCGCCGAGAATCGCACACCAGGGAACGATTTAAGCGCGCTTGCGGGGATCGTGCCACATCGCTTCAAACGCTTGATTAATGCCATGGCGGCGCCAAACCCTCCTTGGATACCTGTCCACCTACGCGGGAATCATGACGGTGCGGCGAATCGATCGCGCGATGTCCGATTCACGGCCAGTTTCCGGCTTCGACATATTCGACCATAGGCTTGAATTTGCCTCGTTTTCAGTGAAAACCATCGCCATGGTTTCGAGCGGTAACGATGACAACAAAAAGGGGCAGCGAGGCGGCCTGAAGCTGGTGCTTGCGCTGGCCTTGCTGGCGCTGTCATTCGTCACAAATCCGGCATCGGCGCAATTGTTCGGCGATCGTCCGCCCCCGGTACCGCCAGGCCTGGTCCCGGACGTGCCGTCGGGCGGTGCGATCAGCCTGGCTCCGCCATCGGGTGCGGCGTCGTCCCCGACCTTGCCGGCGCCGCTGACGCAGCCGCCGGTCTCGGCGGTGACACCGCCGGCCGCGCCACCGCTCACCACCACGCCGCCGCCGGCGAGCCAGGGCGTGCTGGCGCTGACCGCGCGCTACGGCAACGATCTGCCGGTCATCAATGGCGGGCTGATCTGGCGGGTCTATTCCGATCGCCCGGACACCACCGGTGCCTTCAAGCTGGTCCGCGAGGATCACGGCGCGACCCCCAACATCGTGTTGCCGCCGGGAAACTATGTGGTTCACGTCGCTCTGGGTCTGGTCAGCGCGGTGCGGCCGGTGACCTTGAAGGCCGAGACCGAACGCGAAGCCTTCGTGTTGCCCGCCGGCGGGTTGCGCCTCGAGGGGCGGGTCGGCACCTCGAAGATTCCGCAGAACCAGATTTCATTCGCCATCTACAAGGGCAGCCAGTTCGACGGCAATCAGCGTCCGCCGCTGGTGCCCAATGTTGCGGCCGGCGACGTCGTGCTGGTGCCGGAGGGGACCTATTACATCGTCTCCAATTATGGCGACGCCAATTCGGTGGTGCGCTCCGACATCCGCGTTCAGGCCGGCAAACTGACCGACGTGATCGTCACCCACCGCGCCGCCGTCATCACCCTGAAGCTGGTCAGCGACAAGGGCGGCGAGGCGCTGGCCAACACCGCCTGGTCGGTGATCACGCCGGGCGGCGACGTCATCAAAGAATCGATCGGCGCGTTTCCCCGCGTGGTGCTGTCGGAGGGCGAATACCGCGCCATCGCCAAGAACGAAGGCAAGATGTTCGAGCGCGGCTTCAATGTCGTCAACGGCGTCGACGGCGAAGTCGAAGTGCTGGCGCGCTAGCGCGGTTTTGGCTCTCGGAGTTTGACGCAAAAGACCGCGCGGCGCGCCGGCCTCGGCTCGCCAAGACGCCGAACCTAAAACCGCGTGACGATATCTGCCAGCGTCGGACGCGGGCGTTCGCTGGGCGTGCGCGACTTGGTGCCGATATGGATGAAGCCGGCGATTTTCTCCTCGGGCGCCAGGCCAAGACCGGCAAGGACCTCGCGGTCATAGGCGAACCAGCCGGTCAGCCAGTTGGCGCCGTAGCCGAGCGCGGTGGCGGCGGTGACGAGCGCCGAGGCGCTGGCGCCGGCCGACAATTCCTGCTCCCACGGCGGAATTTGCGGGTGCGGCTTGATCGAGCTGACCACCGCGATCACCAGCGGCGCCTCCAGCAGCCGGCCCTTTTCGGCGTCGATATCGGCCTGCGGCGCGGCGGGGTTTTTGGCCGCGAACACTTTGCCGATCAACTCGCCGGCCCGCGCGCGCGCCTCGCCCTCAAATACGATGAAGCGCCACGGCGCCAGCTTGCCATGATCCGGCACCCGCGCGCCCAGAGTCAGAATGGTGTCGAGATCGGCCGGGGAGGGGCCGGGTTCGGTCATCTCGCGCGGCTTCACCGAGCGGCGGGTTTTCAGGAATTCGATGGTGTCGGGCACGGCGATCTCGTTGTCCATTGCGATGTTGCCCAACCTAGCATGCAAGCCTCACCGCCACGAGGCCGGCGGCGCGACTTTGGATTGATTATGCGAAACGCCTGATCGCAACGCTGCATTGCGGGCCAAATACTTGCGCCCGGTGCGGCACCGCTCGATATACGATGAAATTCATCTCCGGACGAGGTCGCCGACATGGCATGCGAATTGTTGGTTCTCGTCGAATTGTTGCCGGAAAATCTCGCGCGGTTTCAGGCCGCCGGGTTTCACGTTGATCTGGCGCTGACGCCGGCCGAGCGCGCCGCCAGGATGTCCGAAGCGGGAAACAACATCCGCGCGGTGCTGACCAATGGATCGACCGGGCTTCGGGCCGAGGAGATCGCGAGGCTGCCCCGTCTCGAGATCGTCTGCGCGCTCGGTGCCGGCTACGAAAACATCGATCTGGTGGCGGCAGGCGCGCGCGGCATCGTGGTCACCAATGGTGCCGGCACCAATGATGCCTCGGTCGCCGATCACGCCATGGCGCTGTTGCTGTCGGTGGTGCGCGGCATTCCGAATGCGGATGCCACGCTGCGGCGTGGCGGATGGAAGGAGATTCGCACGCCGCGGCCGCTGCTGTTCGGCAAGAAGCTCGGCGTTCTGGGTCTCGGCAACATCGGCGACCAGATCGCGAGGCGCGCTCATCGCGGCTTTGAGATGCAGGTCGCCTATCACAATCGCAAACCGCGCAACGACGTCGATTATCTTTATCGGCCATCGCCGGCCGCGCTTGCCGCCTGGTGCGACTACTTGATCATCGCCACGCCGGGTGGGCCGGCGACACGACATCTGGTCGATGCGGCGGTGCTGACCGCGGTTGGCCCCGACGGTTTTCTCGTCAACATTGCGCGCGGCAGCGTGGTCGATACCGTGGCGCTGATCGATGCCCTGAGGCAGCACCGGATCGCCGGCGCGGCGCTCGACGTCGTCGAAGGCGAGCCGGTGGTGCCGGAGGGCCTGCTGTCACTCGGCCATGTGGTGCT
Source organism: Rhodopseudomonas sp. BAL398 (assembly GCF_033001325.1). NCBI lineage: Bacteria > Pseudomonadati > Pseudomonadota > Alphaproteobacteria > Hyphomicrobiales > Nitrobacteraceae > Rhodopseudomonas > Rhodopseudomonas sp. BAL398. The sequence continues at coordinate 1,845,194 of NZ_CP133111.1, read as the reverse complement.
GACGCCGCATATCGCCGGTCGCTCGCCGGAGGCGGTCGCCGCCACCACGACGCTGGCAATCGAAAACCTCGCGGCGCATTTTGCCGGGCGTCCGGTCCTGACTCCGGTCGAGCCGGCCTGATGGCGGGCTATCCCTTCGCCGGCATTTTGCCGGCGCGATCCAGCAGATCCTTGCCGAGATCCTCGAGGATCTGCCGGGTCGCCAGAAACAGGCTGTGGCCCAGATCGGTCTCGATCGCCAGCGCCACCACATGGGGCTGGTTCGGGTCCGGGATCAGCTGATAGGCCCGGATCGGATAGGCCGGCAATTCCTGTTCGTCGGTCATCTGTCATCCTTGGACGTTGCTGATTCTATTTTGGTTCTGGTCTTAACGCGTTCGCCGGTGCATTGGCGAGAGTGCCCGCCGCGCGCGGCGGCGGCGGGCGGATAGGTTATTTCGGCTCGCGGCCGATCTGTCCGGGTGATTCACCCGGTGACAGCACAAACCTGTAGATGGCCGCGCCGATCGCCGCGCCCAACAGCGGCGCAACCCAGAACAACCAGAGTTGTCCGGGCGCCCCTGTTGTTGCGAAGAAAGCCACCGCCGTCGACCGGGCAGGGTTGACCGACGTGTTGGTCACCGGAATTGAAATCAGGTGGATCAGGGTCAGGCCGAGACCGATCGCGATGGGTGCGAAACCCGCCGGTGCCGCGCGCGAGGTCGAGCCGAGGATGATGATCAGGAACGCCGCCGTCAGCACGGTTTCGGCGACCAGCGCGGCGGTCATCGAATATTTGCCTGGTGACAGGTCGCCGTATCCGTTCGAGGCGAAGCCGCCGGCAGAAAAATTCGGCGCACCGGATGCGATGACGTAAAGAATCCCCGCCGCACACAATCCCGCGATCACCTGCGTGATCCAATAGGGGATGACGTCGCGCCATTCGAAACGGCCGGCGATCGCCAATCCGAGCGATACCGCCGGGTTGAAATGGCCGCCGGAGATGCCCCCCACCGCATAGGCCATGGTCAGCACACTCAGGCCGAACGCCAGCGAGACGCCGACAAAGCCGATGCCGAATTGCGGAAAGCCCGCCGCCAGCACGGCGCTGCCGCATCCCCCAAACACCAGCCAGAACGTACCGACAAATTCCGCGGCCAATCTTCGCATTTTCTTTCTTTTCCTTGAGTGAATGCTTCGTCCTACGGGTCTCGCACTCCGACGCGGCAATGTCGATAGGCGTCAGGCGGCCTCGTCGCGCGCCGAGGCGCGACGCGGCGACTTCGTCAGGCATGGTCGGCTGCAATTCGTCCCGTGCCCGGACGCAGCGCACCGCGCCGCCTTGCGGCGTGGTGCGCTGCAGCGCCGGGCCCCGCTTTTTGCAGGTCGTGAACCGGGGTCCGATTCTGCGATGCGGCATGAAGGATGCCGCATCGCGCCCGGGACACGATCGACTGCTTACACCTCCACCCGCGCCCGCTTGACGTCGGGCGGCGTGGCTTCCTCGACCAGAGCGGCGAGCGCCTCGGCGGTGGCCATCACGGTCTGGCCCTCGCTGCCGAAGCGGCGGATCGAGACCGAATGGTTCTCGGCTTCCTTCTTGCCGACCACCAGCATCACCGGGATCTTCATCAGCGAATGTTCGCGCACCTTGTAGTTGATCTTCTCATTGCGCAGATCGAGTTCGACCCGCAGCCCGGCGCGGCGCGCGGCGGCCGCCACGACCTTGGCGTAGTCATCGCCTTCGGAGGTGATGGTGGTGACGACGATCTGGGTCGGCGCCAGCCACAGCGGGAAGTTGCCGGCGAAGTGCTCGATCAGGATGCCGATGAAGCGCTCCATCGAGCCGCAGATCGCGCGATGCACCATCACGGGGGCCTTCTTGGAGCCGTCGGCGTCGATGTAGAACGCGCCGAACCGTTCCGGCAGGTTGAAGTCGACCTGGGTGGTGCCGCACTGCCAGTCGCGGCCGATCGCGTCGCGCAGCACATATTCGAATTTCGGCCCGTAGAACGCGCCTTCGCCGGGATTGATCGCGGTCTTGATGTTGTTGTGGCCCTGCGATTCGATCTGCGACAGCACCGTGGCCATCACCCGCTCGGCATGGTCCCACATCTCGTCGGTGCCGACGCGCTTTTCCGGCCGGGTCGAGAGCTTGACCGTGAGTTCGCCCTCGAAGCCGAAATCCGCATAGGTCGACAGGATCAGATCGTTGATCTTGAGGCATTCGTCGGCGAGCTGCGCCTCGGTGCAGAACACATGGGCGTCGTCTTGGGTGAAGCCGCGCACCCGCATCAGCCCGTGCATCGCGCCGGACGGCTCATAGCGATGCACGATGCCGAATTCAGCGATCCTGAGCGGCAGGTCGCGGTAGCTTTTCAGGCCGTGTTTGAAGATCTGCACATGGCCGGGGCAGTTCATCGGCTTCAGCGCAAACCAGCGCTTGTCCTCGGCCTCGTCGCCGGCCGACTGCGCCGCGAACATGTTTTCGCGGTACCACTCCCAATGGCCCGAGGTCTCCCACAGCGACTTGTCGAGAATCTGCGGCGCGTTGACCTCTTGGTAATCGCCGGTCAGACGGCGGCGCATATAGGCGATCAATTCCTGGAAGATGGACCAGCCCTTGGCGTGCCAGAACACCACGCCGGGGCCTTCCTCCTGGAAGTGAAACAGATCGAGCTCGCGGCCGAGCTTGCGGTGGTCGCGCTTCTCGGCCTCCTCGATCTGGTGCAGATAGGCGTCGAGCTCGTCCTGCTTGGCGAACGCCGTGCCGTAGATCCGCGTCAGCATCTGGTTGTTGGAATCGCCGCGCCAATAGGCGCCGGCCACCTTCATCAGCTTGAAGGCGTTGCCGATCTTGCCGGTCGAGGTCATATGCGGGCCGCGGCACAGATCGAACCAGTCGCCCTGGTAATAGATCTTGATCGGCTCGGTGCCGGGGATCGCATCGACCAGCTCGACCTTGAAGCTTTCGCCCTTGTCGGCGAACACCTGCTTGGTCTTCTCGCGGTCCCAGACGTCCTTGGTGAAGGGTTTGTCGCGGGCGATGATCTCGCGCATCTTCTTTTCGATCGCCCCGAAATCCTCCGGGGTGAACGGCTCGTTGCGGAAGAAGTCGTAATAGAAGCCGTTCTCGATCACCGGGCCGATCGTGACCTGGGTGCCGGGCCACAAAGCCTGCACCGCCTCGGCCAGCACATGGGCGGCGTCGTGGCGGATCAGCTCCAGCGCGCGCGGGTCGTCGCGGCTGATGAATTCGATCTTGGCGTCATGATCGATCGGATCGGCGAGGTCGGTAACGATTCCGTCGAGCGCCATGACGACGGTGCGCTTGGCCAGCGACGGCGAAATCCCCTTGGCGATCTCGAGTCCGGTGCAGCCGCGCGGATAATCGCGACGGTCGCCATTGGGGAAGGTGAGGGAGATGTGGGTCGCCGTGACCGGCTTCAGATTGGACAGGCCGAATTGGAATCCCGATGCGGGCGTCGATTTGTCAGGCATTTTGGTCTCCTGTGGCTCACTCCTGCGAACGAGCGCAGGTAAGCGGATTGCAGCGGTATAGCAGCGGAATCGGGCGTTGCAACGGCGGAAAACGTCGCGCTGCGGCGATCGCGGCCGGTTTTTGCCGCGCCAGCGCCGATCGCGCGCGCGGATCGCCGCCTTGCGATCGCGATCCGCGGGGGGCGCGAAATTAAATGCAAGTGCATGATCTTCGTGTTACACGAGGCGATGTCCCGTCCCGCCGCCCCCGCCTTCGCCCCCACCGCTTTGATGCTCGGCAATTTCGTCACCGGCACCGCCATTCTGGCGCCGGCCGGGATGCTCGGCGAATTATCCGCCGGCCTCGGCGTGACGATCCGTGACGCCGGGCTGTTGATCACCTTCGGCGCCGTGGTGCTGTGCATCGGCTCGCCGCTGTCGGCGTGGCTGACTTCCCGAATCGAACGCCGCACACTGCTCGGCGCCACGCTGGCGGTGCTGGCGCTCGGCAATCTGGCCTCGGCCTTCGCGCCGAGCTACGCCGTGCTGCTGATCATCCGGCTCATCATGCTGTCGGTCGGCGCGCTCTATACCCCGCAGGCGGCCGGCACCGCGGCGCTGGTGGTGCCGGTGGACAAGCGCGGCGGCGCGATGGCCTATGTGTTTCTCGGCTGGTCGCTGGCGATCGCCTTCGGCCTGCCGCTGGTGACCCTGATCGCCGGCCACTATGGCTGGCGCGCGGCCTATGGCGGCGTCGCGCTGATCGGCGCGGTGAGCTTCGCGCTGCTGGTATGGTGGCTGCCGCGCGGTCTGACCGGGGTGCCGGTCAATCTGAAGACCTGGGCCGCCATCGGGCGCAGCCGCCTGATCCTGATGCTGCTGCTGGTCTCGACCTTGCTGACCTCGGGACAATTCACCGTCTTCACTTACTTCGGCCCGTTGCTGAAGCGGCTGGCCGACGCCGGACCGCAGGTGATCGGCCTGGTGTTCGCGGTCTATGGCGTGTTCGGCTTCATCGGCAACATGATCGCCAGCCGGATCGTCGATCTGTGGGGCGCCTACCGGACCTCGCTGCTGTTCATCTCGGTGTTGCTGTTGGGGGCCAGCGTCTGGGCGCTCGGCGCCGGGCATCTGGCGGTGATGGCGACCGGCGTCGGGATCTGGGGGCTGGGCTTCGCCGCCACCAATTCGATGCAGCAGGTGCGCCTGGTCGGCGCCGATCCGCTTCTTGCCAGCGCCACCGTCTCGCTCAACACCTCGGTCCTCTATATCGGCCAGGCGGTCGGCTCGGCCCTGGGCGGCACGCTGTTCGCGGCCGGCTATCTGCGCCAGACCGGCTATGTGGCGATGGCCTTCATCGCGCTGGCGCTGGCGACGGTGGTGGTGATGACGCGGGCCGTGCGGCGCGCGCCCGGGGAAGGCGCGTGACAGATCCCGAGGTCTTGCGCCAAGGCCGCTAAACCGCGATTGTCCGATCGAGGAAACGAACGGGGAATCCCAACCACATGCAGTTCGATGACGTCATTCTTGGCCGACGCAGTATCCGCGGCTACAAGCCCGATCCCGTGCCGCGGAAATTGATCGAGGAAATTATCGCGCTGGCGATGCGTGCGCCGTCGTCGATGAACACCCAGCCGTGGAATTTCACCGTCGTCACCGGCGAGCCGCTGGACAAGATCCGCGCCGGCAATACCGAGCGGATGGTGGCGGGCGTGCCGCAATCGCGCGAATTCCGCACCGGCCAGGCTTTTGTAGGTGCGCATCGCGACCGTCAGGTCGGCGTCGCCAAGCAATTGTTTTCCGCGATGGGGATCGCGCGCGACGACAAGGAGATGCGCCAGGACTGGGTGCTGCGCGGCTTCCGCCAATTCGACGCCCCGGTCTGCGTGATCGTGACCTATGACCGCGTGCTCGACGGCAGCGACGATACGCCATTCGATTGCGGCGCGGTGGCGACCGCTCTGGTCAATGCCGCCTGGTCGCGTGGGCTCGGCGCCGTGATCAACAGCCAGGGCATCATGCAGTCGCCGGTGGTGCGCGAGCACGCAAAAATCCCCGACGATCAGATCATCATGAAAAGCATCGCGCTGGGCTGGCCGGATGACAGTTTCCCCGCCAATGCGGTGGTCTCGGAACGCAAAACCGTCGACGAGGCAGCCCGCTTCGTCGGGTTCGATTAGGCCGAGCCCGGCGGGAGAGGCGGCTGTGGTCGATCCGATCCTGCGAGAAAGGCTCGGACTGCGCTGACAAACACCGACCATGCCGGTTCGTTTTCCAGAATCACATGGTTTCTGCTGTCGAGCGGCACGAACCGCGCGCCCTTGATGCCGGCTGCGAGTTCCTGTCCCTCGGTGAATTTCACCCGCGCGTCTTGGCGCGCGTGCAGCACCAGCGTCGGCACACGAACGTCCTTGAGCAGGTGACGGACATCGATCGCGCCAAATTCCTGGACCAGCTTGTGGGCATTTTCCGGTGACGTCGTGAGCTTCTGCAGATCGTTGAACCAGCGGATCTGCTCGTCATTGGCGCCGGGAATCAACAGCGACGTGAAGATCTGGCGGAATACCGGGTTTTCCTGTCCCCAGCCTTCGAGCACCAATGTGGCGAGCGCCTGGCGTCGCGCCTTTTCGGCGGGATCGTCGAGATGGATCCAACCCTTGGCATAGCCGCCATAGAGCACGAGATGGCTGACGCGCTCGGGATGTTTCACCGCATAGGCAATCGAAATCGCGCATCCTTGGGATGCGCCGAGCAGGACAAAACGGTCGAGCCTCGCGGCTTCGACCACGGTTTCGAGATCGCGTAGCAGAGCATCGAAGGAGAAATCGAAAACGTCCCAATCGGACAGCCCGGTGCCGCGTTCGTCGTATCGCAGGTAGGTATGGTCGCGGCTCAGCGCCTCGATCCAGTGTCGGTACACCGGGCTCTCGAGATCGAACTCCAGATGGTTGAGCCAATTGGCGGCCTTCACCAACGGCGGCCCGGACCCCACCGACGCATAGGCGATCCGCACCCCGTCCTGGGTGGTGCAGGTCCGCACCGTCTGCCGCAGCGACGGCGGCGCCGGTTCCGAAGCTGACGAAATGGCGCTTTGGTCGCTGGCCTTGCGCCGCGTCCGGTAGCGCAGCAGGTCCTGATACAGCGATTTGGTCGCCTGATCGGGCTCGACATTGAGCTCCTTGCGCAGCAACGCTTCGCAGCGCTTGTAGCGTCGCAGGGCGAGCGCGGTCTGGCCCTGGTCGGCATAGAGCCGCATCAGCGCGCGCTCGACGTCCTCCTGCAACGGATCAATCGCCAGCAGGCGCAGCGCCACAGCGATGGCCTCTTGCTGCGCCCCGCCGCGCTGCAATTCCAGCATCAAGGCGCGCAAGCCGGAGATCGCGGCGGCGCGCAGCCGGTCCCGCTCGCCCAGCAGCCATTCCTCGAACAGGTCGGATCTTGCGTCGAACCCCTCCAGCAAGTCGCCGCGATAGAGCGCGGCCGCGCGCCTGAGGTTGGCAAGGGTGGGATCGGCGAGCGCGGCGCCGAACTCCGCGACGTCGGTGGAGATCGCGCCGATTTCGAAGCCGATCAGATCGCTCTCGGATGACAGCGGCAGCTCGGGGACATCGCGGCGCAGCTTGCTGATGCATTGGCGCAGGCTCTGTCGCGCCGCGTCGTCGCTGCTATCCGGCCAGAGCAGCGTCGCCAGCCGCTCCCGGACATGGGCGACGCCGGGCGCCAACGCCAGAAATGCCACAAGGGCTTGCGGTTTCCTGCTGCGCAAGGCGACAGGTCCAATCCGTTCAACGGAGAATCCGCCGAGCAACCCCAATCGCGGCATTGCATCCCTCTCGATGTCGAAGCGGCGTCCATCCTATCAACTCGAAGCGGGCATTTTGACGATTTTTTCACGCCCGCCCTGACGGCCTGCTGACCCCTGACATTTAGGAAATGACCACGCGCAATCGAGCGCCGAAGCGAGGAAATTTCCATGACCATATTTTTGACGTTGCTGTTACTGCCGACAACGCGATCCGCCTGCGGGCGGCTTGTGCTGATCGCGGCTGGATTAAGACGGCTGGTGAACGGCCGGGTCGCTGCCGCCATCGTCCGCCACCAACGCCGCGCGGCGCTGCGCCGGTGGGTTAGCCGGGGACCGCAGGATATCACCCCCCATCACGGCCAGGTCGACAGCGCTGCCGAACGGGCGGCGTGGTCCTGGCTGCGCTGCCTGCCGAAATCGTGATGCGATGCAGACCGAAATGGAAACCCGACACAACCGTCAAGAGGCGAGCATGCCAACTGCAATGGAAGATGACCGGAGCGCTGAGCTGATTTCGTGGCATTTGCGGATCATGAGGGGCCTGGTCGTTGCCTATGGGGGCACGGCCTACCTGGTCTGCCTCGCGACCCTGCTCTATGCATTCGGCTTCGTCGCCGAATATATCGTGCCGAAGGCGATCAACGACGGCGCGGCCGCGCCGATGTCGAAGGCATTGCTGATCGATCTGCTGTTGCTGTCGATCTTCGCGATTCAGCACAGCGGCATGGCGCGGCAGCGCTTCAAACGACTGTTCGCGCGGCATGCCTCCGCGGCGATCGAGCGGTCGAGCTATATTCTGCTCGCGAGCCTGACGCTGCTTCTGCTGTTGTGGCAGTGGGTGCCGATTCCGAACGTGGTATGGCGCATTGAAACCCCGGCGCTCGCCGCCCTCGCGACTGCGTCCGGGATGTCGGGCTGGCTGATGGTGGTCTATAGCTCGTTTTTGATCAGCCATTTCGAGCTGTTCGGCCTGACCCAGGTGATCGCGCATTTTGCCGGACGCCTCGCGGCTCCGGCCAAATTCAAGACCCCGGGCCTGTATCGGCTGATCCGGCATCCGATCTATCTCGGCTTCATCATCGCCTTCTGGTCGACGCCGGTCATGACCGTGGGACATCTGCTGTTTGCCGCGGTCACCACGGCCTACATTTTCGTCGGGATCCGGCTCGAGGAACGCGATCTGGTGTCGGTGTTCGGCGATCGCTACCGCAGATATCGCGAACAGGTGGCGATGCTGCTGCCCGGGCTGTTCTGAGCCGCAGGATGTCGGCCGGGCAGGGCGAGAACCGATCGTTGGCCGCAACGACCCGCGACAGCGCCGCTGCGGCTGCCGCAATGGAACCAACCGGTTCCAGCTGGGTTGGCGAAGGAAGCTCTCTCGTTGCGCGTAAGGACCTCGATGATTCGTTCGCTGTTGCGCCACGCGGTGCGGTTTGCCACGCGCGGTGCGGGCGGCCGCGCAATCCGGACGGCGACGTCGCGCGCGTCGCTCCTGGCGGTGCTGTGGCTCGTCCTGCTGAGCGTCGCGGTGCCCGACGCTCTGGCCCAGACCGCGCCACCCGCCGCGCTGCCGAGCCAGCAAAGCGACAACGCGGTGTCGAAGCCCGTCGAGGTCAAGCCGACCGCCGATGACGCGGCGATCGCCAATCGCATTGAGCGCATTCTGCAGTCGACAAACTGGTTTGTCAGCCCCAAGGTCGCGGTGCGCGACGGCATCGTCTTCATGGACGGCAAGACCCAGACCCAGGAGCATCTGCGCTGGGCCGGGACGCTGGCGCAGAACACCCAAGGCACCGTCGCGGTGGTCAACCGGATCGAGGTCGAGGCCGACGTCGGATCGACCTTCGGTCGCGCCGGCGACGAATTCGCCCGGCTGTATCGCCAGGCGCTGCAGACATGGCCCTGGATCCTGCTGGCATGCGTCATCATCTTCGTCACCTGGCTGCTGGCGCGGCTGGTCGCGTTCGTCGTTCGACGCCTGGTCGCGCGGCGGGTGTCGTCGTCGCTGCTGGCCAGCGTCGTTGTCCAGGCGTTTTCAATTCCCGTGTTTCTGCTCGGCATCTACTTCGTGCTTCAAGTGGCGGGCCTCACGCGGCTCGCCATCACCGTGCTGGGCGGCACCGGATTGTTCGGCATCATCATCGGCTTCGCGTTTCGCGACATCGCCGAGAATTTTCTCGCCAGCATCCTGCTCAGCGTCCGCAATCCGTTCAGCACCGGCGATCTGATCGAGGTCGACGGCAACACCGGCATCGTCCAGAACCTCAATGTGCGCACCACCGTGCTGCTGACGCTGGCCGGCAATTATGTGCAGATCCCGAACGCCATCGTGTTCAAGAGCACGATCACCAATTACAGCGCCTCGCAAAGCCGGCAGGCGACCTTCGCGGTCGGGATCGGCTATGATTCTTCCACCACCAAGGCGCAGTCGCTGATCGCCAATGTGTTGGCGCAGCATCCGGCCGTGCTCGATACGCCCGAACCGCTGGTGCTGGTCGAGGAGCTGGGCGCTGCGACCGTCAATCTGCGGGTATTCTATTGGTTCGCCAGCGCCACCTATTCGCCGGCCAAGATCAATTCGGCGCTGCTGCGCCTGACCAAGGACGCGCTGCTCAGCGGCGGGATCGAATTGCCCGACGCCGCCCGCGAAGTGGTGTTTCCCCACGGCGTCCCGATCATCCGCCACGACGATCGCGCGGCGACAAGCGCGCGGCCTGGTGGGCTCGGCGAGGCCGTCGTCGACCACGAGCGCAGCCCGGTCAGTGTCGGCGAAGGCAATCTGCGCAACGAGACCATCGAGGTCAGCGAGCAATCCGAAGGCAAGGCGCCGGAATCCGAGGAGAACCTGCTCAAGCGCTGAGGGCCATCCCGAAGCGCATCTGGGCGGTCAGGGCGAAATTCCGCTTAGCAAGACGAGGATCGTGCGCTACGCTCGAGGCGTCGATTGCGATCGGGGGATTGCGGAATGGCAGATGCGGCCGGGTGGGGCAGGGCGTTCTCTCGCTATGGGATCGTCCTCCTGCTTGTGTTTCTCCCGAATGCAGCAAGCGCCGATTCCTTCGTTCGGAATGTCAGGTCGGGTGTTGAAACCAAGGTCTTTTCGTATCACGCGCATCGGCGCGACTGCAGCGAGAAGGCCGGCGTGATCAGGGTGGTCACCAAACCGCAACATGGCAGGCTGATACCAGGCCGCGAGGTCTCGACCCTGAAGCGCAATCGCTTCAATCCGGAGGACGCTTGCGTCGGCGCCCAGCTGAACGGGTTCAGGGTCAATTATCGGTCCGAGCCTGGCTATCGCGGCGAGGACAGCTTTGTCATCGAATACACGTTGCCGAGAAGATCGGTGACGGATTACTTCACCGTCATTGTCCGGTAGCAAGGTGGACGGCAGATCAAACTTGAGGGGATCGCTGGCCGTCGCGGCGCTGTTGGCGGTCGCGCTATCCGGGTGCGCCAGCCTGCCGCAAGCCTGCGTGCCGCCGGCGCGGCTGATGGCCTCGGCCGAACTATTATTCGGCCGCAACATCGCCGACCGCCTCGGCGTCAGCGACAAGGCCTTCGCGGATTTCACCGCGCGCGAGATCACGCCGCGGTTTCCGGACGGATTGACGGTGATCGATGCCAACGGACAGTGGCGCGATACCGAGCGCGGCGCGCTGGTGCGCGAGCCGAGCAAGCTGGTGCTGATCGCCTTCGACGACAGCACCGAAAAGCGCGCGGCGCTGGCCGCGATCGCGCAGGCCTACAAGGCGCGGTTCAAACAGCAATCGGTGCTGACCACATTGCGCAGCGCTTGCGTCAGCTTCTAGCATCGCGGCGCTCACAGCTGGCGCCAGGATGTTCGGATATAGACCGCCAATGCGCGGCACAGCGTCAGCAATAAATTGATATCTCCAAACATGACACGCTCCATAATGAAGAATGCAGCGCCGGCCGCACCGGGCGGCGCTGCGCAATCGGGCCATCGGTCGATCGAATGTCGCTATCGTCTGGTCACGATCACTTCGAGATAATCGCCCGGCACCAGCAGCGACTCGCCGCCGCCGCGATTCATCCGGCACAGCAGCTCGGTGATATCCGCCTCCAGCGCCGCCTGGCCGGCGGCGTCGAGCGCGGCAAAGGCGCGGTTGACCGGGCCGTAATAGCTGCGGAAGATCTCCAGCCAATGCGCTGGCGACTTGTAGCGAAACATGAAGACCTGTTTGGTCGCAGTCACGCGGTGGCCGGCAAACAGCTCGCCGAGCCGCGGCTCGGTGCCCCACAGCCCCGGCGAGCGGACCCCGGCCGGCGGCGCCACGTGGCTGCCGACGATCCCGAACAGCTGGCCGATGAAGCCGTCCGGCGTCCAGTTTGCGAGCCCGATGCGGCCGCCGCCGCGGACCACGCGGGTCAGTTCCTGCGCCGCCTTGTCCTGGTCCGGCGCGAACATCACCCCGAAGGTCGACACCGCGACGTCGAAACGGCCGTCCGCAAACGGCAGTGCCTCGGCGTCGGCCTGCTGGAAAGTCACCGGCAGCCGGTCGGCGTCGGCGCGCTCCTTGCCGCGAGCTAGCAGGGCGCCGACATAGTCGGTCGAGGTCACGTCGACAAAGCGGCGGGCCGCGGCCAGCGTGGCGTTGCCGTTGCCGGCGGCGACGTCGAGCACCCGCTCGCCGGGGCGCAGATCGATCGCCTCGCAAAGCCGCTCGCCGACGATCTGCAGCGTGGTGCCGATCACGGCGTAGTCGCCGGCCGCCCAAGTTGCTTGTTGCCGCTGCTTGATCGCCGCGTAGTCCGGCGCGCTGCCTTTATTTTGTACTCCTGTCATCATATCCATGGCGGTGCCCTTTCAAATGACCTGTTGGATATCGTCGGTGGAGATCCGTTGCCGGCGCGGAAAAATGCCGCTGCCGCAACGCGCCGGCGGCGAGTATGCTGCCGTCCGGTGCTGCTGTTTGTAGGCGCGGGCGGCGGTTCGATGAATGACCGTGCCGCCGGATCACCTGACCGCGCGTCCAAATCACCAGGGTGGCGACCACGATGGATGCTCTGTCCGATGTGCTTCGCTCGGTGCGCCTGACCGGCGGCGTGTTTCTCGACGCCCGGTTCACGGCGCCCTGGTCGATCAATTCGCAGACGACGGCTGAATATTGCGAGCCCTATCTGGCGGCGCCGGCGCAAATTATCGCCTATCACGTGGTGATCGCCGGCCGGCTGCAATTGTCGGTCGAAGGCGAGGCGGCGATCGAGGTGATGGCCGGCGAGATCGTGCTGGTGCCGCGCAACGAAGTGCACACGCTGTCGAGCGTGACCGGGTTGAAGCCGCTGAACGCCCAGGACCTGATCCTGCCCGCCGGCGACGGCGGGCTGATGCGTATTCGACACGGCGGCGGCGGCGCGGCGACGCATATCGTCTGCGGCTTTCTCGCCAGCGAGGACGCCTATAATCCGCTGATCGAAACCCTGCCGCGGGTGATGAAGCTCGATATCCGCGACGGCACCGCGCGCGACTGGATCGAAGCCTCGGTGCGGTTTGCCGCCGGCGAACTGGTCGAAGGCCGACTGGCGTCGTCGAGCGTGATGTCGCGGTTGTCGGAGCTGTTGTTCGTCGAAGCCGTGCGCCACTACTCCGCGACGCTGGGCAGCGACGAACTGGGCTGGCTGAAGGGGCTGCGGGATCCGCAAGTCGGCCGGGCGCTGGCGCTGATGCACCGGACGATCGCGGCGCCGTGGACCGCGGACTCGCTCGCCCGCGAGGTGGCGCTGTCGCGCAGCGCGTTCATGGATCGATTCCGGACGCTGGTCGGCATGCCGCCGATCCGCTATCTCACGATGTGGCGGTTACGCACCGCGAAGCTCAATCTGCGCGAGTCCGGCAGGAGCGTCAGTCAAGTCGCCCACGAGGTCGGCTACGACTCCGAGGAGGCCTTCAGCCGGGCATTCAAGCGGGAGTTCGGCGTCTCGCCGACGCGCTGGCGCGATCAGGACGCCGGCGCGGAGGGGCCGTCCGGGCCGTTGACGCCGCGCCAGCGTGCGTAGCGCCAGGGCAAGTACCAGGTCGCGCCGGGCGGGGCGGTGAGCGGCACATTGTCGATGCCCGAGGTGCCCCAGGGATTGCAGCGCAGCAGCCGCGCCAGCGTCATCCAGCCGCCGCGCCACAGCCCGAATCGCCCGATGGCCTCGTCGCCATAGACCGAACAACTCGGCAGATGCCGGCAATTGGCGCCGACCAGCGGCGACAGTGAGTGCCGATATAGCCAGATCATGCCGCGGCCGGCGTTGCGCGGTGCGCGCTGCAGCATCCGGGCGCAATCGGCGCAGAGCTCTGATGGGTTCATGGGCGTCTTGCTAAAATCGTGGGCGAACGTTTGCCTGGTTCCGGTGCAATGCCCCGGCTGCTGTGTGGGCAATGAGCCACAGCGCCCGAAATATCGCACTAATGTGACTGCACTGCAGCAAGAACCTGTAGACCCTTGCGTTTAATCAAAGTTACCATTTTGATAACGAATAGATAACGGATGAATGACAGAATCGGATCGTTGAGCTGGGAACCGTGACCGCCGCCCGTGCCGGGAGGAAGAAGGGACCAAAGTGAGACTGATGATTTCGCCAAGAGGAATCGGATCGGCGCTGTTGCGCACGGCGACGCTCGGCGTCGCACTCGCCGGCTTGATGCAGACGGTTCTTCCCGCCATGGCGCAGGCCGGCGGCAGTCTCGAAGAACGCAAACTGCCGATGCGCTTCAGCTGGATCGCCTGCGAGCCCAATTGCCGCGGCTGGATCGGAGCGGTCGGCATCGTCACCGCCAACACCCCGAAGGATTTCGACGATTTCGCCCGCGGCCGGCATTTGAGCGGCGCCGCCGTGGTGCTGGATTCCAGCGGCGGCTCGGTCAATGACGCCATTACGCTGGGCCGGCGCTGGCGCCAGATGGGACTCACCACCACGGTCGGCGCCAGCATCGAGACCGCCACGCCGATTGGACCGCAGGCGTCGATCTCGCCTGATGCCTATTGCGAATCGATGTGTGTCTTCCTGCTGCTGGCCGGCAATGCGCGCTACGTGCCCGGGCAGGCCCATGTGCGGGTGCATCAGATCTGGATGGGCGATCGCGCCGAGGACGCCCGCGCATCGAACTACACCGCGCAGGACATGATGATCGTCGAGCGCGATATCGGCCGGCTGGCCAAATACACATTCGACATGGGCGGCACCGGCGATCTGCTGTCGCTCGCGCTCAACGTGCCGCCATGGGAAGATCTACACGAATTGTCGGCGCATGAATTGCGGCTGACCAATCTGGTGACGACCACCACCATCGCCGATCTGTTGCCGCCGCCCAATGCGCCGAGCACCAAGGCGGTGGCCGCGGCCGACCGCAAACCGCTGCAGGAGCGCTTCCTCAGCGGCAAGGCCGACATGATCGGCATGCGATTGCCCGTGCGGTCCAATGCCCCCACCCAGACGGCGGAGGCGTTGCCGTCCGGTCTGGCGCCGACCGTTCAGGCGCAGCGCTAGAGCATGATCCCGAAAAGTGGATCCCGGTTTTCGGAAAAGATCATGCTCAAACAAGATGCTGGAGCGGGATGACGATTCGAAGATAAGTTATCCTGCGCTAGCCGGTTCGCCGCGGCGCTCGATGGAGGCCCGATGCCGACGCGGCGCGATTGCGGGCGAAGCCGAACCGATCAGGTGATCGTGGCGGCGTGCGCCGGCGTAACGCAATAGGTCTGCGAGAGACATTCGTCGACGCAGCTGCAGCGCGGTTTCGCGGTGGAAACCACGGCGTTGCAATTCATGCAGCGAAACACGCAGGTGACGCCGTGGGCGAGGGTCGCCGGCAATTCGGCCAGATAGCTCATGTCGCGCTGGCAGACATCGCATTGCCGGCTTGGCGGTTGCGCTGTCGGCAGGGCTTCGGACCAATCCGGGGTTGCCGCTGCCGCCCCGGCGGCGGGGACGTTGGCCATCAGGATGCCCAGCAAGGTCAGCAGCACGTCTTTCTGCCCGTCGTCGGTGCTTGATAGCAGCGCGAGGCGATAGAGCTTGATGTTCTCGTCCCGGATGAAATTTTCCACTGCCGCTCCAGTCCTGGTGGGCGGGAGCATGACCGGGCTCTCAGTCACCGACGTTTGCCGAGGGCGGAGCGGTGATCAGCCTTCCTAGCACGACCACGCCTCACAAGGCGAGGCGTTCGTATCTGCATATCTGGCGGCCGGAATGGCGCCGCGCGGTTCATTGCGCGGTGGGGTCGGTCCGCGCCCAAGCGGGCTCAGCCCCGCGCGGCCGCCTGCGGCGATGCGTCTTCCCCGGCGGCCTTGTCGCATTCCTTCTCGGATTCCTTGGCCTCGATCTGGTCGATCGCATCGACCACGGCGTCGAAGGTCAGCAACGTAGAGGCGTGGCGCGCCTTGTAGTCGCGTACCGGCTCCAGCATCGCGATCTCGCTCCATTTGCCGTCGGGCGGGGCGGCGTTCTCTTTCAGCATCCGCCGCACCGCCTCGCGCAACTCGCGCAATTCGCTGGCGGTGGAGCCGACCACATGCCGCGCCATGATCGAGGACGAGGCCTGGCCGAGCGCGCAGGCTTTCACCTCATGGGCGAAATCGGTCACCACCGGCCCGTCCATCTTGAGGTCGATCTTCACGGTCGAGCCACAGAGTTTTGAATGGGCGGTGGCGGTGGCATCGGGGTCCGGCAGCCGCCCGAGACGCGGGATATTGCCGGCCAATTCGATGATGCGCGCGTTATAGATGTCGTTCAGCATGGGACTCACGGTGTTTGAGCCAATTCGGCCGATCCGGACCCCACCCTTGGCGGTTCCGGTTGGTCGTCTTATATAGGTGGGGTGCCGGGCGAAATACAGCCCGGCCGGATGCAGCGTTAACAAGCGTCAGGCGACCGGTGGCGATGGCTGCCCCGTCTGCCCGGTGACACTCCGGTCTCGCAAGGCCGGTCGAACGGAGTAAAGATGGACGCAGTGATCAAGCCGCTTCGCGCGGGCCTCTCTCCCGAAACAAAATCGTCCGATGGCAAGGCCTCTGACGCCAAATTAGCCGGATTCCAGCCCGCGGAGCTCGATCCGTCGGAATTCCTCGCCGCTGCCGTTACGCCCGACCAGCCGCGCCCGTCGCGCAGCGAGGCCGAGCAGGCGGTGCAGACGCTGCTGGCCTATATCGGCGAGAATGTCGAACGCGAGGGCCTGGTGGATACGCCGCGCCGCGTGGTCGAGGCCTACGACGAATTGTTCCAGGGCTATCACCAATGCCCGGCCGAGGTGCTCAACCGCACCTTCGGCGAGACCGCCGGCTATGACGATTTCGTGCTGGTGCGCGACATCGAATTCACCTCGCATTGCGAGCATCACGTGATGCCGTTCTACGGCAAGGCCCATATCGCCTATACGCCGGTCGAGCGCGTCGTCGGCCTGTCGAAACTGGCGCGGCTGGTCGATATTTTCGGCCGAAGGCTGCAGACCCAGGAGCATCTCACCGCGCAGATCGCCGCGGCGGTCGACGAGGTCCTGAAGCCGCGCGGTGTCGCGGTGATGATCGAGGCCGAGCATACCTGCATGTCGGTGCGCGGCATCGGCAAGCAGGGCGCGATGACCTTCACCAGCCGCTACACCGGCATGTTCCGCGACAATCCGGCCGAGCAGGCCCGCTTCATGTCGATGGTCCGGGGGCATCGCTGACGCGGTTCGCGTGACGCCGCTCTTTCCCTCCCCCTTGCGGGGAGGGATGTTCGCCACACGATTTGCAGCATCAGGTCTGTCCGAGGATTTGCCGTGTCCGATTCAAAACTCTCAGCAGACGCCGTCGCCGAGATCGAGGAAGGCCTCGACCTGCGTCCGAAATTCGACGCCAGCGGCTTGATCACCTGCGTCACCACCGATGTGGCCAGCGGCGAGGTGCTGATGGTCGCGCATATGAACGACGAGGCGCTGCGCAAGACCATCGACAGCGGCGAGGCCTGGTATTTCAGCCGCTCGCGCGACCGATTGTGGCGCAAGGGCGAGAGCTCCGGCCAGGTCCAGCGCGTGGTCGAGATGCGGATGGATTGCGATCAGGACGCGCTGTGGATCCGGGTCGAGCAGGTCGGCGCCGCCTGCCACACCGGGCGCAAATCCTGCTTCTATCGCCGCGTCGACCGCGATGCCGCTGGCCATCCGCTGCTGACGCCGGTCGATGCCGAGCGCTTGTTCGATCCGGCGAAGATGTATCAGAAGTAAGCGATCGCCTCGGCGGTCATTCCGGGGCGCGAAGGGGAAGCCGTGAGCGAACGCGGAATCTCGCGGTCGATCGCTGCCCATCATGCTGTGCAAGATTCCGGGTTCGCTCGCCCCATAGCGCGTTTTCGAGCGAAGTGGATACCGGTTCGCGTGAAGAAAACGCGTCAAAGCAAGAATCTAGAGCTCCGGTTCTGATTCTATCAGAACCGGAATTGCTCTAGCGCGACGAAGACGCGCGTAAACGCGCTGCGGGCTCGCGCCCCGGAATGACGCGGGACCGTGGCCGGGCTTCACGCCGACCGGCGGTGCTCACGCCAGCCGGTTGGCGATGTCCTTTTGCGACGCCACGCTGCCGTCGCCGTGCGGTTTGGCGATGGTGTCGATATAATCCACCGCGGCCGAGCGCAGGCTGCCGTCCTTCAGGCTCATCACGCCCGACAGCGTCTGGATGTTGATCGAGCGGATGTTGTATTGGGTCCAGGCCTGCTGCTGCTCCTTGCTGCCGGCGACCGAACCTTTTTCCTTGTTGTAGAGTTCGAGCGCGGTATTAGCCGCTTTCAGCGCGTTCAGTCCGGCGACCGCCTTGAACTCCTTGGCGAGTTCCGGGTCGTCGGCGAACAGTTTCTCGATCTTCTTCTTCCACGGCCCTTCGGTGGTGACATTGCCGAATTTGTCGACCTGCAGCCGGACGGCCTCGTCGAGATTGACGTTGAGGCCCTGAAACGCCTTGGTCAGCTTGCTGCTCAGCGCGTCGCTGCGCTTCTGCAGGATCTCGTCGAAGGTTAGCGACAGATCGGCGGTGGCGGCCTTGTCGGCGGCGGATTTGGCGAGGATCGCCTTGGCGCGGTCCGACAATTCGACGCTGTCGGTCGGCTGGCCTGCCGTCGCATTCGCCGGCTTGGTGCCGGTCGTTGGAGTTGAAGCCGTGCCGGCGATGATGGCGGGCAGACTCGTCGCGGCTGGTTTCGTCGGATTGGTCGCAATGGCGGACATGGCAGATGGCCTCTGGCGAATTTCTGGGCGATGTCTCGGGCCGGGGCGGGTGAATCGCCGGATGCAGTTGGCGATTGAAACAACCAAGGGTTAAGGCGGTGCTAATGAGCAGTCCGGCACGAGCATGGCGCGTCGCGGCTTGGCGCAATCGTTAACGCCGGATTAACCATGATCGTCCAGGATGACCAAAGCTTGGGCGCTCGGTGCCCTTGAGGCCGCAAGGCGCGTTTCGCGGGGAGCGGGGCACCCACAGATGTCGGTCGAGATGATCACGAACCGAACCGTTTCGCCCGATTCGGCGCGGACGCAGATCGCCGGCGCGATCCAGCAGGCGGCTGGCCAGACCGGCACCAGCTTCGAATATCTGCTGACCACCGCCAAGATGGAATCCAATTTCGATCCCTCGGCGAAGGCCTCGACCTCGTCGGCGGGCGGGCTGTTTCAGTTCATCGACCAGACCTGGCTCGGCACCGTCAAGGAAGCCGGGGCCGCGCTCGGCTATGGCCAATATGCCGCCGCGATCCAGAAATCGGCCTCGGGCAGCTATTCGGTCGCCGATCCGGCGGCCAAGGCCGAGATCATGAAGCTGCGCGACGATCCGGCCGCCGCCTCCGCGATGGCCGGGGTGCTGACCCAGTCCAACAGTTTCAAGCTGATCGGCAATATCGGCCGCCGGCCGAACGACGCCGAACTCTATATGGCGCATTTCATGGGCGTCGGCGGCGCCTCGAAGCTGATCAATGCAGCCGTCGATACGCCCAACGTCTCGGGCGCCGCGCTGTTTCCCAGCGCCGCGGCGGCGAACCAGTCGATTTTCTACGATCGCAGCGGCGCCGCGCGCAGCGTCTCCGGCGTCTATGTCGAATTGTCGCGGCGCTACGAGGCCGCGTCGCAATCCTCCGCCACCCAGACCGCGATGGCCGCCGTCGGCGGCGCGGGCAGCGCGGCGGCGGCGCCGATCGACAACGCCGCCTATCTGTCGAGCTTCCCCGATATCCGCAATGTCCGGATGGCGTCATCGTCGAGCGCGCCGCGATCCGCGACCGAGACCACGGCGCTGCAATTTGCGGCATCGCCGAGCCCGGCGTCGCCGACTGTCGCGCAGCAAAGCGAGCCGATCTTCCGCACGCTGTTTCTCGGCGGCGACCGCTCCGAGCCGGTGTCGGCCGCGGTCCGCGACCTGTGGGTCAAGACCAACGCCGTGGGCGCGCTGCAGACCGCGCCGACCGTGCGCCCGCCCACCACGCCCGACCTGTTCAGCGACCGCAGCGGCGCCTTCAGCGGCTGATCCCGTTGCGCGTAGTCGGCTGACTTCGTGTCCCGGGCGCGATGCAGCGCGAAGCACTGCTTCGCAGAACCGGGACCCCGCTTTCGGCCTCAACAAGATAGCGGGGCCCCGGCTCAGCTGCGCACCACGCCGCCAGCGCGGCGTGTTGCGCAGCATCCGGGGCACGGGCCATCGTTCGTCGCAAGTCTCATTCACGCGGAGCCAGCGGCACCGTGTCCCGGGCGCGATGCAGCGCGAAGCGCTGCTTCGCAGAACCGGGACCCCGCTGTCGGCCTCAACAAGACAGCGGGCCCCGGCTTAGCAGCGCACCACGCCGCCAGTGCGGCGCGTTTTGCAGCATCCGGGAACGGGCTGCATTGGTAGCCAATCGTATCATTTGCGGCCGCGCCGGCGGGCTGCACAGAGGCGCGTAGTTCTTCGGATCTTGCTACGCACTTTTTGGCGTTAACGAAACGTCAACAAAGCCAATCGGTTATGGTGAACCCTTTGTTAAGCGTCATGGTTTATTTTGTCTGACAGTGGCATCGCGTCACGGTGTCGTTCCACGTTGCGTAAGCCGGCTTAAACATGATCGTTCGGCAGTTCATTAATTGGGTTCGGACCGCGCCCGCCAGCGAGCGGGCGGAAGCCACCCGTTCATTGGCGCGGGCCTGGCTGGTGTCGGATCTGTCGGAAGACGATCGCGCCGCCGCCGAGGGCGCGCTGCTGATGCTGCTCGACGATCGCTCGCCGCTGGTGCGCCAGGCGATGGCCGAAGTGTTCGCCCGCAGCGTCGACGCCCCCGCCGCGATCGTCCGCGCGCTGTCGACCGACCAGGCCCAGGTGGCGCTGCCGGTGCTCGAACATTCCCCGCTGCTGATCGACGCCGATCTGGTCGACATCGTCGCCACCGGCGAATGCGCCACGCAATGCGCGATCGCGCGCCGCGCCCGGCTGCCGGCTTCGGTCTGCGCGGCGATCGCCGAAGTCGGCTCGCCGGCGGCGGCGCTCGAACTGATCGAAAATCCGCACGCCGAGCTCGCGCCGTTTTCCTGGGACCGCATCGTCGAGCGCCACGGCCATCTGGCGGCGATCCGCGAGTCGATGCTGGTGCTGGAAGATCTGCCGCCCGCGACGCGGCTGGCGCTGATCGCCAAACTCTCCGACACGCTGGCGCAATTCGTGGTGGCGCGGCGCTGGCTCAGCCCGGACCGCGCCGCGCGCGCGGTCGGCGAGGCGCTCGACCGTTCCACCGTCAATGTCGCGGCGCGCTCGCGCGGCGACGACATGGTCGATCTGATGCGGCATCTGCGCGCCACCGAGCAGCTCAATGCCGGGCTGATCCTGCGCGCGCTGCTGTCGGGCAATATGGAGCTGTTCGAACAATCGCTGGTGGAATTGTCGGGCCTGCCGCAGACCAGGGTCTCGGCGCTGCTCTATGATCGCGGCGGCGCCAGCCTGACCGCGTTATTGGCGCGCGCCGGGCTGCCGGAAACCACATTCCCGGCGTTCCGCGCCGCGCTCGAGGTGGTCCATGAGGCCGGCTTCATCGGCACCGTCAACGGCGCCGCAAGGCTGCGCCGGCGCATGGTCGAGCGGGTGCTGACGCGCTGCGAGACCAGCGCCGAATCCGCCGGCCCGCTGCTGGTGCTGCTGCGCCGCTTCGCCACCGAATCGGCGCGCGAAGAGGCCAGCCTGTTCTGCGACGAGCTGATCGCCGACGCCGCCTTCGCGGCCGACGACGATCTGATCGCGGCGTAAGCCGTTCGGCTGCGTTAGCGCAGCTTGCCCCGCGCCGCGACGGGCAGAATTCCAACGATCTCGTCGCCGCGCACCATCACCACCTCGTCGACCATGTTGACGACGACGCAGACATGGTTGGGCACGATGCGCACCACGTCGCCGACATTGGGGCGGGTGTTGCTGCGGGCCAGATCAAGGAAGCCGTGCTCCTCGGCGAAGCGCGCGATGCTGGCCTCGGGGTGCTCGAGGATCAGCCCGAAGCCGTCGAGCCCGCCGCCGCTATCGGAGGTCAGCGTCTTGGAGCCGGCGTCGAGAATGCCGCGCTGCGGCCCGGCGCGGCTGACCACGCTTGAATAGACGTTCAGCGCGCAATCGTCCCAGCTGGCGACGCCGGCTTTGACCTGCATGCGGTCGTTATAGATATAAGTGCCGGGGCGATGTTCGGTGGCGCCTTTGAGGCTTCCGACATTGGGCAGGTTGGGCGAGCCTCCGGTGGAGACGATGGCGGCGTCGAGCCCCTCGGCGCGGATGCCGGCCAATGCTTCGTCGAAGAAGCGCTGCGCCTCGGGCCAGCCGGCCTCGGTCGGATACAGCATGAAGCCGGCGAAGGAGAGGCCCGGTGCGGCGGCGATCTCGCGCGCCAGCTGGATCGCCTCGGCCGGGGTTTCGACGCCGGCGCGCTTGCGGCCGGTGTCGCATTCGACCACCACCGAAAGCGGGCGCCCGGCGATCGCGGCGGCCTGCGGCAGGCCGGCGATCACCACCGAATTGTCGGCCGCCACAATGATATTGGCGCGGGCCTGCAGCGCGCCGAGCCGCGCCATCTTCTGCTCGCCGAGCAGATTGTAGCTGATCAGGATGTCGTCGATGCCAGCATCCACCATCACCTCGGCCTCGCCGAGCTTCTGGCAGGTGATGCCACGGGCGCCGGCGGCGATCTGCATCTGCGCCAGCAGCGGCGATTTGTGGGTCTTGATATGCGGCCGGTTGGCGACGCCGGCGGCGTCACACAGCGCCTGAACCCGCGCGATATTGGCCTCGACCCGGTCCATGTCGATCACCACGCAAGGCGTGCCGATGTCGCGGGCGATCTTGGCGGCGAGGGGAGTGGTCATGCGGGGTCATCCTCAACAAGCTTGCAATTGAAAATACGCGGTACGCCGCGGCGTTCCCCGGATGCAGCGCAGCGCGCCGCCGTGGCGGCGTGGTGCGCTGCTGATCCGGGGTCCCGCTTTGTCGGTGGCAAAACCGGGGTCCCGGTTCTGCGGAGCAGCACTGCGTGCTGCACCGCGCCCGGGACACGTTGTCTCACCGCTTCTCGGCAAATAGCTCACGCGTTTTCGATTTCCTCGCGCAGCAATTCCAGTTCGAGCCAGCGTTCCTCGCAATCCTGCAATTCCTTTTGCGCCTTGGCCAGCGCAGTGGAGGCGGTGTCGAATTTCTTGCGATCCTTCTTGTACAGATTGGGATCGTCGAGATGGCGCTGCTGCTTGGCGATCTCGGCCTGCAGATGCGCCATGGTCTTCGGCAGCGTCTCCAGCGCGTGCTTGTCCTTGAAATTGAGCTTCTTCTTCGGCGGCGGCGGAGCGCCCGCCTTCTGCGCCTTGGCGCTGTCGGTGGCGGCGGTCTTGACTGCCTCGCGTTTCAGATCGGCGCCGCGCTGGTTGAGCATGTCGGTATAGCCGCCGGCATATTCGATCCATTTGCCGTCGCCTTCCGGGGCGATCACCGAAGTGACGACGCGGTCGAGGAAGTCGCGGTCATGGCTGATCAGGATCACGGTGCCGTCGTAATCGCTGAGCATCTCTTCCAGAACGTCGAGGGTCTCGAGGTCGAGGTCGTTGGTCGGCTCGTCCAGCACCAGGAAGTTCGACGGCTTCGCCAGCGCGCGGGCCAGCATCAGGCGGCCGCGCTCGCCGCCGGAGAGCACTTCCAGCGTGGTGCGGGCCTGTTCCTGCGAGAACAGGAAGTCCTTCATGTAGCTGATGACGTGTTTGGGCTTGCCATTGACCATGACGCTGTCGCTGCCGCCGCCGGTCAGGGCGTCGGACAGCGTCGAGCGCGGGTCGAGGCTGTCGCGGCTCTGGTCCAGCGTCGCCATTTCGATATTGGCGCCGAAGCGGATGGTGCCGGAATCCGGCGGCGCCGCGCCGGTCAGCATGTTGATCAGCGTGGTCTTGCCGGCGCCGTTGGGGCCGACAATGCCGATGCGGTCACCGCGCTGCACCCGGATCGAGAAATCGTCGACGATCTTGCGCTCGCCATAGACCCGGCCGATGCCCTTGGCCTCGATGATCAGCTTGCCGGATTTGTCCGCCTCGGAGGCGGCGAGGTTGGCCGAGCCCGCGGCGCCGCGATAGTCGCGGCGCTGCTCGCGCAATTCGAACAGATTGCCGAGCCGCTTGACGTTGCGCTTCCGGCGGCCGGAGACGCCGTAGCGCAGCCAGTGCTCCTCGGCGACGATCTTGCGGTCGAGCTTGTGCTGGTCGCGCTCTTCCTCGGCCAGAATGTCGTCGCGCCATTGCTCGAAGGCCGAGAAGCCGCGATCGACCTGCCTGATCTGGCCGCGGTCGAGCCAGGCGGTGGCGCGCGACAGGTTGGACAGGAAGCGGCGGTCATGGCTGATGATCACCAGCGCGCAACGCCGCGCCGCCAGATCGCCTTCCAGCCATTCGATCGTGGTCAGATCGAGATGGTTGGTCGGCTCGTCGAGCAGCAGAATATCGGGATCGGGCGCCAGCATCCGCGCCAGCGCGGTGCGCCGGGCCTCGCCGCCGGACAGATTCGACGGATCCTCGTCGCCACGCAGGCCGAGCTGTTCCAGCAGATAGGCCGCCTGGTAATGCTCGTCGCCGGCATGCAGCCCGGCCTCGACATAGGCCAGCGTCGTCGAGAAGCCGGAAAAATCCGGCTCCTGCGGCAGATAGCGGATGGTGGCGCCGGGCTGCACGAAGCGGGTGCCCTTGTCGGGCTCGACCAGCCCGGCGACGATCTTCAGCAGCGTCGATTTGCCGGAACCGTTGCGGCCGATCAGGCAGACCCGCTCGCCGGCCGACACCGACAATTCGACGCCGCCCAAGAGCGGCGTGCCGCCGAATGTCAGCGAGATATCCTTCAACTGGATCAGCGGAGGCGCCATAATTGCTCAATTCAATCTGGTTGTTGCGCGATGGTGTTCGCGCGTCCGCGCAGGATGCGGCGGATCGTTGTGTCGAGGGCCGAGAGGAACGCGGAGCGGTCGCGCGGCGCGAAAGATCGCGGTCCGCCAGTGACTTCGCCCGAGGACCTTAGATCGGTCATCAGGTTGCGAACCGCAAGCGTCATGCCGATCGATTGTTCGGAAAACGGCTTGCCGTTCGGCGCCAGCACCTCGGCGCCGGCCTTGACGCAGCGGCTGGCCAGGGGAACATCCGAGGTGACGACGATGTCGCCGGGGCCGGCCCGCTCGGCGATCCAGTCGTCGGCGGCGTCCATGCCGGAACCGGCGGCGATCCGTTCGATCAAGGGATGCTGCGGAACCCGGATGAAATTGCCGGCGACCACGCTGACCGGCAGCCGGTGGCGATCCGCGACCTTGTAGATCTCGTCCTTGACCGGGCAGGCGTCGGCGTCGACGTAGATGCGGGGTGGATTCAAGGAGCGCGTTCCGTTGTTGCTGCGACAGGGTCTCCGGAGGGCGGCCGGTCGGGTCGCGTCTCGCAGGATGAGGCAGGCATCCTCATGGTTCGAGACAGCGCAGACGCGCTTCCTCACCATGAGGTCCACCCAATTGCTCAAGCTGGCGCCGTTGCGTACCATCTTGCGGCAAGATCAACAACATTGGCAGTCTTCAGGGAGAAACCATGACCGTCCGGCTCGAACCCTATCGCGTCAGCGCCTACAACACCGCCAAACAGTCCGAAAACAAGATGCATGACGATACCGTGGCGCGGCGCTTCGGCTTTTCCGGCGGGCTGGTGCCTGGGGTCGACGTGATGGCCTATATGATGCACCTGCCGGTCAAGCGCTGGGGCCGGGCGTTCCTGGAGCGCGGGCTGATCGAGGCGCGCTTCGTCAAGCCGGTCTATGACGGCGAGGAGGCGCTGGTCACCGGCGCTGAAGTGGGCGACGGGCTCGTTCTCGGCGTCGAGAGCCGGCGCGAGGTCTGCGCCAGCGGATCAGCGTCATTGCCGGGGCAGGCGCCGCAGATTCGCGTCGCCGATTACATCGCGACCGCGCCGGTGGCGACCAGGCGGCCGGTCGATTCCTCCTCCTTTGAGCTCGGCCAATGGCTCGGCACCGCGCCGCGCGACTGGGCCGGGCAGGCGGCGCGCGATTATCTGTGGGAAGTGCGCGAGGACGACGCGCTGTTCGCCACGGACAACCTTGTGCATCCCGGCATGCTGCAACGGATCATGAACAAGGTGCTGGTCGACAATGCGATCCTGGGGCCTTGGATTCACGTCGGCTCGCGGATGCAGCTGTTGTCGGCCGCGAGCTGCGACGACCAGCTCAGCGCGCGGGCCAAAGTGGTCGGCAATTACGACAAGAAGGGTCACCGCTTCGTCGAACTCGACGCGCTGATCGTCAACGGTGAGGGCAGCGCGGTGGCGCATTGCCATCACGTGGCGATCGTCCAGCCGCGCGAGCAGGCGGCGGCGTAAGGGACCGCGGCGTTTGCGATTGGCGGCGGCCTGACGGTCGAGTTACGCGCAGCCACACGATGTCGTCATTGCGAGGAGCGTAGCGACGAAGCAATCCAGGGCGGCACATGACGCCCCTGGATTGCTTCGCTGTCGTCCGGCGCTACGCGCCGGCCTCGGCTCGCAATGACGGAGCTGCACGGATGCCGCCCCTCACGCCACCTTTTGCTTGGCGTCCTGGATCGCGCGCCAGACCCGTTCCGAGGTCAGCGGCATGTCGATGTGGTTGATGCCGTAATCCGACAGCGCGTCGATCACGGCGTTGACCACGGTGGACAGGCTGCCGGCGCAGCCGGCTTCGCCGCAGCCCTTGGTGCCGAGCGGGTTGGACAAGGCCTTCACCGGATGATCGCCGATCGCCATCATCGGAATGTCTTCGGCGCGCGGCATCGCATAGTCCATGAACGAGCCGGTGATCGGCTGGCCGGATTCGTCGTAGCTGACCTTTTCCATCAAGGCCTGGCCGATGCCCTGGGCGACGCCGCCATGCAATTGGCCGGCGACGATCATCGGGTTTACGATGGTGCCGAAATCATTGACCCCGGTGTAGCGCACCACGCAAGTGACGCCGGTGTCGGGATCGATCTCGACCTCGGCGACGTGGCAGCCATTGGGAAAGGTCGAGGGAATATCGGTGGCGGTGTGGTCGACGTCGAGCGACGACGGCACGCCGTCCGGCATCTTGCCCTCGCGCATCCGCTTGGCGAGTTCGATAATGTCGATGCTGCGGTCGGTGCCGGCGACGGTGAAGCGGCCGCCGGCGAATTCGATGTCGGCCTCGGCTGTTTCCAGCAG
The DNA here is from genome assembly GCF_033001325.1 of Rhodopseudomonas sp. BAL398. Classification (NCBI taxonomy): domain Bacteria; kingdom Pseudomonadati; phylum Pseudomonadota; class Alphaproteobacteria; order Hyphomicrobiales; family Nitrobacteraceae; genus Rhodopseudomonas; species Rhodopseudomonas sp. BAL398. The sequence goes on along the minus strand of NZ_CP133111.1, from coordinate 1,818,240 downwards.
ATGCGCCGCGGCGGTCTTGCCCTTGGCGATCACCAGCGCGGCGGATTCCACGATCGCCTGGCCGGTGGCGGTGATCGAGCGCGAGCCGCCGGTGCCGCTGCCCGCATGCACCAGGTCGCTGTCGCCCTGTTCGAGCCGGACGCTGTCGAACGGCACGCCGAGCTCGGCGCACAGCACCTGGGCGAAGGCGCTGGCGTGACCCTGGCCGTAATCCAGCGTGCCGGTGATCAGCTTGACGCCGCCATCGGCTTCGAATTCGATCTTGCCGAGTTCGGGGCTGGGCGGGGCGGTGACCTCGAGATAGGAGCCGATCGCGATGCCGCGCAGCTTGCCAGCCTTGCGGCTGTCCTTCTTGCGCTTGGCGAAGCCGGCATGGTCGGCCAATTCCAGCGCCTTGGCGAACACGCCGGCGAAATCGCCGCTGTCATAGGTCACGCCCGACGCCGCCCGGAACGGCATCTGCGATGATTTGATGAAGTTGCGCTTGCGCAGCGTCAGCCGGTCGATCTTCATTTCCTCGGCGGCGCGGTCGATCAATCGCTCCATGAAGTAATTGGCCTCGGGACGGCCGGCGCCGCGATAGGCGCCCATCAGCGAGGTGTTGGTGACGACGCATTTGATGTCGACCGAAAGCTGCGGCGTGCGATACACGCTGGCGATGTTCTTGCCGGTGTTGAGCGACAAGGGCGAGGGCGATACGCCGGTGATATAGGCGCCGAGATTGCCATAGCCGGAAATCCGAACCGCCATGAATTTGCCGTTGGCATCGAGCGCCAGCTCGGCATGGATCTGCTGGCCGCGGCCGTGGCTGTCGGACAGAAATGCGGTGGAGCGTTCGTCGGTCCATTTCACCGGCTTGCCAAGCGCCTTGGCGGCGAATAGCAGGCACATATATTCCGGATAGTTGACGTTCTTCATGCCGAACGAACCGCCGACATTGGCGGTGAGCAAATGCACCTTGTCGTTGGCCACGCCGAGATTCTTGGCCAGATTGTTGCGGTTGCCGGACACGCCCTGGGTCGGGACCTGGATGGTGAAGCGCTCGGAGGCCTTGTCATAGGCGGCCAGCGCCGCGCGCGGCTCCATCGGCACCACCGCGACGCGGGTGTTGGTGATGTCGAGTTTTGTGACATGGGCCGCCGCAGCGAAAGCGGCGTTGACCGCGTCGGCGTCGCCAAAGTGATAATCCAGCGCGACGTTGTTTTCGATGTGGTCATAGAGCTGCGGCGCGCCGGGCTGTGCGGCTTCGGCGGCGTCGGTCACCGCCGGTAGCGGCTCGATGTCGAGCTCGACCGCCTCGGCGGCGTCGCGGGCCTGCGCCATGGTGTCGGCGACCACGAAGGCGACCGGATCGCCGACAAATCGCACCTTGTCGGTCATCAGCGGCAGCCGATTGGTCTGCTTCAAGGGCGAGCCGTCGCGGCTCTTCAGCGGCAACCCGCAGGTGAACGGGCCGTAATTTGCCGCCGCCAGATCGGCGCCGGTCCACACCCCGCGCACGCCGGGCATCGCCAAAGCGGCCGCAGTGTCGATGCCGCGGATCACCCCATGGGCGTGCGGGCTGCGGGTGATCGCGGCGTAGAGCTGGCCGGGCAGGTTGAAATCATCGGTGTATTTGCCCTTGCCGCGCACCAGCGTATCATCTTCTTTGCGCCGAACCGGTTGTCCGACGCCGAATTTTTGCAGCGCGATGGCGTTATCCAAGGACGAAGCCGAGGTGTGATCCTGCATGGTCAAATCCAAAAGCTGGGAATTCTACGAAAAGCCGTGTCATTCGGCGGTTTTTACTGTTGTCTCCAGATAACGCAGCAGCACCGCGACGACAACGGACGATTGGGCATGCGGCGTGTGCGATGACTTGCGCCGCGCCGATGCGCTGCTAAACTTTCCGTGAATGGATTTTTGACGTCGGCCGCCGGCCACCGAAAGACAGATTTTGATGAAAGACGATACGCGGCTTCGCGGCGACCTGGCGCCGCGCGAAGATCCGCAACAAGCGATTGTGACGATCGCTGAGGATGAGCAGCCGATGGCGGCGCCGATCGGCACCGGTGTCTATGCGGCGCTCGACCTCGGCACTAATAATTGCCGGTTGCTGATCGCTCGCCCGACCAGCGACGGCTTTCGCGTGGTCGATTCGTTTTCGCGGATCATCCGGCTCGGCGAGGGCATGGCCGCGACCGGCAGGATCTCCGATGCAGCGCTGGCGCGCGCCATCTCCGCGCTCGGCATCTGCCGCGACAAGATCCGCTCGCGCCGGGCGCGGCGGCTGCGGCTGATCGCCACCGAGGCCTGCCGCTCGGCCTCCAATGCCGACGAGTTCTGTCACAATGTGCAGCACGCCACCGGGATCGCGCTCGAAGTGATCGATCGCGAGACCGAGGCCAAGCTGGCGGTGATCGGCTGTTCGCCGCTGATCGATCACAATGGGCGCGGCGCGATCCTGTTCGATATCGGCGGCGGCTCCAGCGAATTGGTGCGGATCGCGCGTGATCCCGACGGCACGGTGCGGATCGCGGCCTGGATGTCGATCCCGCTCGGGGTGGTGACGCTGGCCGAACGGTTCGGCGGCAGGGTGGTGACCACCGACTCCTATGCGGCCATGGTCGACGCGGTGACCACCCATGTCGCGCCGTTCGCCGCCCGGCATGGTGGCGATCTGGCCGGGATGCACCTGCTCGGCACCTCCGGCACGGTGACGACGCTGGCCGGGCTGCATCTCGATCTGGTGCGCTACGACCGCCGCCGGATCGACGGGGTCTGGATGAGCGCCGCCGAACTCGACGCCACCATCGCCCGGCTGCTCGGCATGAGCTATCACGACCGCGCCCAGAACCAATGCATCGGCAGCGAACGCGCCGATCTGGTGCTGGCGGGCTGCGCCATTCTCGACGCCGTCCGTGCCGCGTTCCCGCTGCCGCGGCTGCGGGTTGCCGACCGCGGGCTGCGCGAGGGCATGCTGGTGGAAATGATGCGCGAAGACGGGGTGATGGGGGACGCTTAAAGCCGCCCGCTGGGCTTGCGTCTGTGCTAAGCCTCGCGCCGGTTCCCGTTCACAAGCAAGAGATCATGGCAAAAGACACCACCGGACGGCTGCGCGTCACGGTCAAGAGCGCCGGCAGGCTGAAACTGTCGTCGAAGCTCTGGCTCGAGCGCCAGCTCAACGACCCTTACGTGCAAAAGGCCAAACGCGACGGCCTGCGCTCGCGCGCGGCCTATAAGCTGATCGAGATCGACGACAAACACCACTTCCTGAAACCGGGCATCTCGGTGGTCGATCTCGGCGCCGCGCCCGGCGGCTGGAGCCAGATCGCCGCCAAGCGGATCGGCGCCGCCGACGGCCGTGGCCAGGTGGTGGCGATCGATCTGTTGGAAATGCCGGAAATCCCCGGCGTCGACTTCGCGCAGCTGGATTTCCTGCAGACCGGCGCACCCGCCAAGCTGCTGGCGATGATGGGCGGCAAGGCCGACGTGGTGCTGAGCGACATGGCCGCCAATACCACCGGCCACCGCAAGACCGACCAATTGCGCATCATCGGGCTGGTCGAGGAGGCTGCGGCCTTCGCCGCCGACGTGCTGAAGCCGGGCGGCACCTTCGTCGCCAAGGTGTTCCAAAGCGGCGCCGACGCCACCCTGATGATGCAGCTCAAGCGCGACTTCACCTCGGTCAAACACGTCAAGCCGGCCGCCAGCCGCAAGGATTCCTCGGAGCGTTACGTGCTGGCGATGGGATTTCGCGGCGTGGCCCGCGGCGCCGACACCGACCCGCCGAGCTCCTGATCCGCGGCGGCACGCCGCGGTCGCGGCGATTTCACAGCCTTTGATCGCGGGCGTCCTGGGTGCCTTCGCTGGCCGCCTTGGTGGCCGCCGTGGCGGCGCCCTTGCGGCTCGACATCTCGAGCGCCTTGCGGCCTGAAATCTCGTGTCCGGCATCGTCGGGCATCTGCCAGAAGAAATAGGCCGAGATCGCCGCGAAGATCGCCACGACGATGAAGGCCGGGCTGAAATCGCGGGCGCTCAGCTCGGTCGCGTGATGCCACGCCATCGTCGATTCCACCGAGAACGCGCCGATCGCGACGCCGGCGGAGATCGCCAATTGCTGATTGACGCTGAGCAGCGTGGTGGCGCGGCTCATCTGGGCGTCGGATATTTCCGCATAGGCCACGGTGTTGATCGCGGTGAATTGCAGCGAGCGGAAGAAGCCGCCGACCACCAGGATGATCAGGATCAGCAGCAGCGGCGTCGCCGGGGTGAACAACGCGCAGGAGGCGAGAAACACCGAGCTGACCACGGCATTGATGGTCAGGATGTTGCGGAAGCCGAAGGTGCGGATGATCCGCGCCGCCAGCGTCTTCATACCCATCGCCCCGGCGGCGGAGCCGAACGTCACCATGCCGGACTGGAACGGGGTCAGCCCGAAGCCGATCTGCATCAGCAGCGGCAGCAGGAACGGCAGCGCGCCGATCCCGAACCGGAACAGGAAGCCGCCGATCACCGCGGCGCGCAGCGTCGCCAGCCGCAGCAAGGAGAAATCCAGCACCGGCGAGGCGGTGCGCCGGGCGTGGAACACGTACAGCGTCATCGAGACGCTGCCGACGCCGATCAGGGCCGCGACTACCGGCCAGGGCAGCAGATTGAGGCCGGCGACCGACAGGCCGAAGGCAATCCCGGCCAGGCCAATTCCCGCCAGCACCAGCCCCACCAGGTCGAAGCGTTGGCGCACTTCGCTGCGGATCGGGTCGATATAGCGCAGCGCCAGGAAGATCCCGAGCAGGCCGATCGGGATGTTGATCAGGAAGATCCAGTGCCAGGAGAAATAGGTGGTGATGAAGCCGCCGAGCGGCGGGCCGATCACCGGCCCGATCAGCGCCGGCATCGTCATCCACGCCATCGCGCCGACCAGCGCGCTCTTGTCGACCGAGCGCATCAGCACCAATCGTCCGACCGGCGTCATCATCGCGCCGCCGATGCCCTGGACGATTCGCGCGATGACGAAATCGGTGAGCGAGGACGACAGCGCGCAGCCGATCGAGCCGACCAGGAACACGGCGATCGCGACCGAGAACACGGTGCGGGCGCCGAAGCGGTCGGCGGTCCAGCCCGACGCCGGAATAAACACCGCCAGCGACAGCAGATAGGAGGTGATTGCCAGTTTCAGGGTGAGCGGGCTGGTGCCGATATCGGCGGCGATCGCCGGCAGCGAGGTCGCGATCACCGTGGCGTCCATGTTTTCCATGAACAGGGCTGCGGCGACGATCAGCGGGATCAGGCGTTGTTTGGTCATGCGATGTTATGATTTTGCAGCGGGGGGCGGGACTCGCGCTGTAACACCCCGGATCGGCGGCGACTATCACGGAAAGCCGGCGGCCGGCCAAATCCCCATGCTGTGGCGCCGAGGGCCTATGCGCTGGTCGCGGTGCCGATGGCAGGCGAAGCGGATGTGGAGGCGTCCAGCGCGGGCGGTTCGCGAGATCGACCGGGTTAGCTCAGCTCTTTCACCACGTCGATAAAGGCGCGCAGGCCCGCCGGCACGTGGCGATGGCCGGGATAATACAGGCACAGGCCGGGGATCGGCGGGCACCAGTCGTCGAGCACGATGACCAGCGCGCCGCTGTCGAGAAAGCGCTGCGCTGCCTGCTGCGGCACATAAGCGATGCCGATGCCGGCCACCGCGGCCTGCGCCATCAGTTCCATATTGTCGAGGATCAGCGGGCCGGTGACCTCCAGCGCCATGTCCTGGCCGCGCTTTTCGAACTCCCAGCGATATAATTTGCCGCTCGGCATCCGTACGCGAATGCAGGGGTGATGGCGCAGATCGTCGGGCGTGGACGGGGCCGCGTGATGTTGCAGATAGTCCGGCGAGGCGACGGTCACGAAGCGGGCCTCGCCGCCGATCGGCACCGCGATCATGTCCTGCGGCACGGCTTCGCCCAGCCGAATTCCGGCGTCGAACCCCTCGGCGACGATGTCGACCAGCCGGCCTTCGGTGACGAGATCGAGCGCCATCTGCGGATAGCGCCCCAGAAAGCTCGGCACCACCGTGGCGACCAACAGCCGCGCGGCGGGCTCGTTGGCGTTGATGCGCAGCGTGCCGCTCGGCCGGTCGCGGAAGGCGTCGACCTCGCCGAGCGCGGCATCGAGTTCGCGCAGCACCGGTTGCAGCCGCGCGCACAGCCGCTCGCCGGCCTCGGTGGGCGAAACGCTGCGGGTCGTGCGGTTGAGCAAGCGGACGCCGATTTTGGCTTCCAGCGCGCGCATCATGTGGCTGAGGCTCGACGGTGACAGGCCGAGCTCGTCCGCCGCCCGGCGAAAACTGCGATGCGCCACGATGGCCGCGAAGGCCGTGAGGTCGTTCAGATCCGGCCGATCATTCATGGCTGTTTCTCATCAGTTCATGCAAGAATGACGTCATTATAGCATGAGTTGGACCTCCCATATCCCATGATGACGCCGCCGCCGGCGGCTAATTTGGAGGTTCCAATGCAGAAGACCTGGTTCATCACCGGGACGTCCTCCGGCTTCGGCCGGGCGATGACCGAGATCTTGCTGACCCGCGGCGATCGAGTGGCTGCAACTCTGCGCAGGGACGGCGCGCTGGACGACCTCAAGGCGCAGCACGGCGATCGGCTGTGGATCGCCAAGCTCGACGTCACCGACACCGAGGCGGTTCGCGCCACGCTGGATCGCGCCTTTGCGGAGCTCGGCCGCATCGACGTCGTCGTCAATAATGCCGGCTATGGCCTGTTCGGCGCCGCGGAGGAACTCAGTGACGCGCAGATCCGGCGCCAGATCGACACCAACCTGATCGGTTCCATCCAGGTGATCCGCGCGGCGCTGCCGCATCTGCGCCAGCAGGGCGGCGGCCGCGTGCTGCAGGTGTCGTCGGAGGGCGGGCAGATCGCCTATCCGAATTTCAGCCTCTACCACGCGACCAAATGGGGGATCGAAGGCTTCGTCGAGGCGGTGGCCCAAGAGGTCGCGCCCTTCAACATCAGCTTCACCATTGCCGAACCGGGGGCGTCGAAGACCGATTTCGGCCGGGGCCTGGTGCGGCCACCCGAGATGGAGATCTATGACGCCACACCGGCCGGCGAGGTTCGCCGCGCGATCGCCAGCGGCGCGTTCACGCTGCCGGGCGATGCCCGAAAGATGGCGCAGGCCATGATCGAATGCGTCGATGTCACCCCGGCGCCGCGGCGGCTGGTGATGGGGTCGAGCAGCTACGCGGCGATCCGCGCGGCATTATTAGAGCGGATCGCCGCGCTCGACGCGCAGCAGGCGATCGCGCTGTCGACCGACGCCAGCGATTGATTGCATCACGAGCGGTCCGCGCCTGATCCGGCGTGGACCGCTCAAATCGCGGTGCTGGGCGATCAAACGCTTTGATTCGTCATATCCTCATGCTATCGACCACCGCCAACCCCATCGATGGGCCTTGATTCGACGGCGACGCCTTCGCGGCGCCGAACGATCCGCCCATTGCATGAGGTCCAGCGCGGCAGATCAGCCGCTGAACGGAGTTGGCAATGGCGTTAGTGAACGGATTTCAGGGATTTCGAGAAGCCTTTACGTTCGATGACGTTCTGCTGAAACCAGGCGCGTCGGACATCCTGCCGTCAGAGGCCGATATCCGCTCCCGCATCACCCGCGCAATTCCGCTCAATATTCCGATTATCGCCTCGGCGATGGACACCGTGACCGAGGCGCGGATGGCGATCGCGATGGCGCAGGCCGGCGGCATCGGCGTGATCCACCGCAATTTCGACGTCGACGGCCAGGCCGCCCAAGTCCGTCAGGTCAAAAAATACGAATCCGGCATGGTGGTCAATCCGCTGACGATCGGCCCCGACGCCCAGCTCGCCGACGCGCTGGCGCTGATGAGCCAGCATGGCTTTTCGGGGATTCCGGTGGTGACCGGCGCCAGCAAGGGCATCCCCGGCAAGCTGGTCGGTATCCTGACCAACCGCGACGTCCGCTTTGCAACCGACCCGTCGCAGCAGGTCTCCGAACTGATGACCCATGAAAATCTGGTCACGGTGCGCGAGGGCGTCAGCCAGGACGAAGCCAAGCGGATGCTGCACAAGCATCGCATCGAAAAACTCCTGGTCGTCGACGATCAATATCGCTGCGTCGGCCTGATCACCGTCAAGGACATGGAAAAGGCGGTCGCGCATCCCTTGGCCAGCAAGGATTCGCAAGGCCGCCTGCGCGTCGCTGCGGCGACCACGGTTGGCGAGGGCGGCTTCGAGCGCACCGAGGCGCTGATCGAAGCGGGCGTCGATATCATCGTCGTCGATACCGCGCATGGCCATTCGTCGCGGGTGCTGGAAGCGGTCAACCGGATCAAGCGGCTGTCCAATGCGGTGCAGGTGATCGCCGGCAATATCGCCACCACGGAGGGCGCCCAGGCGCTGATCGATGCCGGCGCCGACGCCATCAAGGTCGGGATCGGTCCGGGCTCGATCTGCACCACGCGGATCGTCGCCGGCGTCGGCGTGCCGCAGCTCACCGCCATCATGGACGCGGTGGAAGCGGCGAAGAAGGCCGACATCCCGGTGATCGCCGATGGCGGCATCAAATTCTCCGGCGACCTGGCTAAGGCTTTGGCGGCCGGCGCCGACATCGCGATGGTCGGCTCCCTGCTCGCCGGCACCGATGAGACGCCCGGCGAAGTGTTTTTGTGGCAGGGCCGCTCCTACAAGGCCTATCGCGGCATGGGCTCGGTCGGCGCGATGGCCCGCGGCTCGGCCGATCGCTATTTCCAGCAGGACATCAAGGACACCTTGAAACTGGTGCCGGAAGGCATCGAGGGTCAGGTGCCGTATAAGGGCCCGGTCGGCAATGTAATGCATCAGCTCGCCGGCGGGTTGCGCGCCGCGATGGGCTATGTTGGCGCCAAGGACATCTCCGAGTTTCATGACAAGGCGGAATTCGTCCGCATCACCGGCGCTGGCCTGCGCGAAAGCCACGTCCACGACGTCACCATCACCCGCGAAAGCCCGAACTATCCGGGCGGCGCGTAAGCCTTTTCCTTAAGCGAGAAACATTGGATCACCATGGTCGATTGGACAGACGACAGGATCGCCGCGCTTTCAGATAAGGATCTGAAGACATTGCTGGTCAACGCCGAGCGTAAATCCGCGACCGAGGTGATCGAGAAGTGCCAGACCGCGCTCGAGAGCCGCAACGCCGCCAAGCCGCGCAAGGGGCCGAAGCCGCGCACCGAGGTCAAGGAATTCGAGCACCAGATCGCGGGCGAACTCGCCGCGGTCGGTACCGAAATGGCGGCCAAATACGACCTCTCGGAAGAGACCGCCAAGGCCGGCGCGGTCGGCGTCAAGGGCTTCAAGGCGCACAAATTGCTCGACGCCAAGGGCTTCGCCAAACTCGGCGGCATGCAGCGCGATGGCTCGGTGGCGATCGAACGTTACATCTCGCACCGGCGCGGCGACGGCACGGTCTATCTCGGCGTGTTCCTGGCCAAGGACGCGCCGATCGAGGATCATGAATTTCAGGTGATCGCGCCGCAGGCGTTCCTCGACGGCGGCCAGCCGGTCGCGCAGGTGCGCCCAAGCGCCACCGAGAAACAAAAGCAGCCGGCTGACAGAGCGCTGTCGTTCAAGGATCTGCCGAGCGCGGCCGCCGCATTCGACGCCGCATTGGCGAAGATCACCGCCTGACACGCCGTCCGGCGGCGGCACGGCGCCTGGCGCCGTGCTAACTATCTGCAAAAAACCAAAACCAACACTCAACCTGGGGAAACCAACATGTCGGCATTGTCCAAGCGCGTCGTTCTCGCTGCCCGTCCGGCGGGCGAACCGAAACCGTCGGATTTTCGCATCGAGGACTTTGCCACGCCGCAGCCGGCCGAGGGCCAGGTGCTGCTACGCACCGTGTGGCTGTCGCTTGATCCCTATATGCGCGGCCGGATGAGCGATGGCCCGTCCTATGCGGCGCCGGTGCCGATCGGCGGCGTGATGGAGGGCGGCACGGTGTGTGAAGTCATCGCCTCGAACAATCCGAATTTCGCCAAGGGCGATTTCGTGCTGTCGCATTCCGGCTGGCAGTCCCACGCGCTGTCGGACGGCAAGGGCCTGCGCAAGATCGATCCGTCGCTGGGGCCGATCTCGGCCGCCGTCGGCGTGCTCGGCATGCCCGGCATGACCGCCTATACCGGCCTTCTGGATATCGGCCAGCCCAAGGCCGGCGAGACCGTGGTGGTGGCCGCGGCCTCCGGCGCGGTCGGCTCGGCGGTGGGCCAGATCGCCAAGATCAAGGGCGCGCGCGCGGTCGGCATCGCCGGCGGCAAGGACAAATGCGACTACGTCAAGAACGAGCTCGGCTTCGACGATTGCGTCGATCATCGCGCCCCGGATTTCGCCGCCAAGCTGATGGCGGCGTGCCCGAAGGGCATCGACGTGTATTTCGAAAATGTCGGCGGCGCGGTTTTCGAGGCCGTATTCCCGCTGCTCAACGGCTTCGCCCGGATGCCGGTGTGCGGGTTGATCGCGCAATACAACGACACGGTCTCGACCTCGCCGAAATGGGCCGGCGCGATGATGCGCAACGTGCTGACCAAGCGCTTGTTGATCCGCGGCTTCATCGTCAGCGATTTCGCGTCGCGCCATGGCGACTTCCTGCGCGACATGTCGGGCTGGGTCCGCGACGGAAAGGTCAAGCACCGCGAATTCGTCACCGAGGGCCTCGACAGCGCGCCGGAAGCCTTCATCGGCCTGTTGAAGGGCGCCAATTTCGGCAAGCAGCTGGTCCGCGTCGGCGCCGACAACAGCTAGGACGTTCGCCGGCCGGCCAGCAGGGCGGCGATCGCCGCCATCTGGATCACGGCGGCGGTGACGAACAGCAAGGGCGCGGCTCCCGCCGCGCCCGCATCGGCCATTCGCGGATCAATCCAAATGTGGCTGGTGCAAAAGCGTAGGTCGCCTGGCCGATCGCCACGATCAGCGGCACCACGCGCGGCACGTCGGCCTTGACGAATTCGACCTGCGCGATCAGAGGCGGCAGCGAGGTGGCATTGCCGATCCCGGCGCCGAACAGCACGATCCCGAGCAGCAGCAACGGCACATTGTCGCCGCCGGCGAGCAGGAATGCGACCGAGCCGGCGATCTGCACGCCATAACTGGCGCAGGCGACCAGCCGACGGTCGCAACCTGCCGGCATCAGCCAGCCGACCAGCGAGCGCCCGGCGATCGCCGCCGCGGTCGCCGCGCCGGCCGCAATGCCGGCGAGCTGCACGCCGAAGGCCGGGACCAGCAGCGAGAACAGATGCGCCAGCAGGCCGATCTGCGCGAACAGGCCGAGCGCCATGCCTACCGCCAGCGTGATGAATTGGGTATCGCGCCACAGCGTCTTGCCGGGCAGCGGCCGCGCTGTCGCGGCGGTGACCGAGATCGCCTGCGTATTCGGCAGATCGCCGTCCGCTGCCAACCCCATCTGCTGCGGGGTCTTGGCGAAATACAGATCCGCCAGAATCCACACCACCACGACCATCACCGCGCCGATCACCGCCGCAGCCAGCGGAAATCCCCACCATCCGATCGCCGCGACCCACAGCGGCGAAAACACCACGCCGCCGATGCTGGCACCGTTATAGGCCGCGGCCAGCGCCGCGGGGCGGCCGCGCACGAACCACGGCGAGACGATCGCGTTGACGGCCGCCGCACCGAGCGCCACCCAGCCGGCGCCGCTCAGTAGCGTCGCTGCGAATAATTGCCACGGCTGCTGCGCCAAGGCCCAGCCCGCCACCCCAACCGCCAGCGCGAGCGCCCCGGCCTTGGTGATGCGAGGGACGCCGAAGCGGCGATAGAGGCCGGGGAGGTTGGCGATCGCGATCGCCCCGACCAGATAATGCGCGGTGACCGCCGCCGAGACCAGCGCCAGCGACCAGCCGCGGCCAGCCCGCACCGCATGTAGATAGATCGGCGGGCCGTAGAAGCCGAGCCCCCAGCCGAACACCGCCAGCGTGAAGGCCGCGGCGACCACGCGCCAGCCATGGAATGCCTTGGTGCCGTGTGTCATGCTGATTGCCCGCCTTGTTCCGGCCCGATGCCGTCGGGCGCAGCAATGGCCGAAAAATCCGCCGAATGTTTCGGTCGCGGCCGAAGCATCCGGCGTCGATCTGGCATAGGATGAAGCCACTGAAAGGTTCGCGCGATGCCCAGCCATGCCATGTTTGCCGAGATCGCGGCGCTGTCTGGCGATCCGGCCCGGGCCCACATGCTGCATGCGCTGATGGACGGCCGCGCGCTGACCGCGACCGAGCTCGCCAAGGCAGCCGGGATCACGCCGCAGACCGCGAGCGGACATCTGAGCCGGATGACATCGATCGGGCTGCTGAGCGTCGAGCAGCAGGGCCGGCACCGCTATCACCGGCTGGCCACGGCCTCGGTGGCGCGGATGCTGGAAAGCATCATGCAGGTCGCAGCCTATCTGGCGCCGGTTCGGGCCCGGCTCGCTGTCGGCCCGCGCGACGCGGCGCTACGCAAGGCCCGTACCTGCTACGACCATCTTGCCGGCCGGCTCGGCGTCGCATTGAGCGACGCCATGATCGCGCGCGGCCATGTCGAGTTGACCGGCGATGCCGGCGTACTGACCGAGGCCGGCTTGGATTTTCTCGGCGGCGTCGGGCTCGACATCGCGCCAATGCTGGCGCGGCGCACCCGGCACTCCGGCCGCGTGCTGTGCCGGCCCTGCCTCGACTGGAGCGAGCGGCGGCCGCATCTGGCCGGCGCATTGGGCGCCGCGATCTGCGCCCACAGTCTCGGCCAGGGCTGGACCAGGCGGCTCGATGGGACGCGCGCCGTTCAGATTACGCCAAAAGGCGAGCGCATCTTCCGCGAGAGTTTTGGGGCCCGGATTTAGCGCGCGACGGCTGCGCGACCGGTACTTCGACGGGAACTCGTCGAGCCTGCCGCAGGGCGGTGCCGGTTTCAGTCGCGGCAAAGCAGGTCAGGCCGGGCCGGATCGATTGTCATGGCCGGACGGGCTCGCTATAGCGGGGTCCGCAACGCCGCCATGGGAGGCCTCAATGTCGGTTCAGATGGTGCTGCTGCCGGTCTTCGTGCTGATCGGGCTGAGCTTCGCGCTGCTGCTGGCCACCTTCGCGGCGCGACGCCAGGCTCTGGTGTCGCGGCAGACCAAGATCCGCGACATCGTGCTGGGACAGCCGAACTGGCCGCAACGCGCCACCCAGTTGGGCAATTGCTATGGCAACCAGTTCGAGCTGCCGGTGCTGTTCTATGCGCTGATCGCGCTGGCGCTGCCGCTGCGCCATGTCGATCTGGTTCTGGTGCTGCTGAGCTGGGTGTTCGTGGTGACGCGCTTCGTCCATGCCGGCATCTTTGTCACCTCCAACGATCTGCGGCAGCGCTCGCTGGCGTGGCTCGCCGGCGCCCTGGTGCTGCTGGCGATGTGGCTCTATTTCGCTCTCAGCATCCTGCTGTTGATTTGATCCGGCGCGCGCGCCGCTCCACCGAAAGACGTTCATGACCCCCGCCGCCCGGCTGTCCGCAGCCATCGACCTGATCGACGCCATCGACACCCAACGGATTCCGGCCGCCAAGGCGCTGAAGGAGTGGGGCACCGCGCATCGCTATGCCGGCTCCGGCGACCGCGCCGCGATCGCCGGCCTGGTCTGGGACGTGCTGCGTCGCCGCGCCTCCAGCGCCTGGATCATGGAGGCCGACACGCCGCGCGCGCGCGTGCTCGGCATGCTCAAGCTCGAACGCGGCGTCGATGTCGAGGCGATCGCGGCTTTGTGCGACGGCGGCCGCTTTGCGCCAGCGCCGTTGTCCGACGCCGAGCACGCCGCTCTGGCATCGCGCACGCTCGATGACGCGCCACCGCATATCGCCGGCGATTATCCCGAATGGCTCGATGGCGCTTTGGCCGACATGTTCGGCGATGAGCGGGTGGCGGAAGCCACCGCGATGGCCAGCCGGGCGCCGCTCGACCTGCGGGTCAATACGCTGAAGGCCAAGCGCGACAAGATTCTCGGTTCGCTCAAGCATCTCGGCGCCACGCCGACGCCGTGGTCGGCGCTGGGGCTGCGGATCGATCTCGGCGCCGACGCCCGCAATCCCGGCATCCATTCCGAAGAGGATTTCATCAAGGGCGCGATCGAGGTCCAGGACGAGGGCTCGCAGCTCGCCGCACTGCTGTCCGGCGCCAAGCCGGGCGAGCAGGTGATCGACCTGTGCGCCGGCGCCGGCGGCAAGACGCTGGCGCTAGCGGCGATGATGCAGGGCAAGGGACGGCTGATCGCTACCGATTCCGACAAGCGGCAGCTGGCGCCGATCTATGAGCGGCTGTCGCGGGCCGGCGTGCATAATTGCGACATCCGCACCCCGAAGGGGCCGGACGATACGCTGAGCGACATCTACGCCTCCGCCGATCTGGTGCTGATCGATGCGCCGTGCACCGGCACCGGCACCTGGCGCCGCAACCCGGACGCCAAATGGCGGATGCGGCCGGGCGCGCTGGAGGTGCGGCGCAACGACCAGATCGCGGTGCTGGACCGCGCCGTGCCGCTGGTCAAGGCGGGCGGGCGGATCGCCTATGTGACCTGTTCGGTGCTGGGCGCCGAGAATGGCGCCCAGATCCGCGGCTTCGTCGCCCGGCATCCGGAGTTTGCGGTGGTGCCGCCGGCGCAGGTCGCCGCGGCGCTGTGGGACAGAGCCGACGATTTCCTGGCCGCGACCTGGCCGACCGACGAGGGTCTGCTGATGACCCCGCGCCGCACCGGGACGGACGGGTTTTTCGTCAGCGTGATGCGCAGGGCTTAAACCGTGCGTCGTGCCCCGGATGCGGCGCAGCGCGCCGCTTTTGCGGCGTGGTGCGCTGCTGATCCGGGGCCCCGGTGGCTTTGTCGGCGCTGGAGCGGGGTCCCGGCTCTGCGAAGCAGCACTGCGTGCTGCGTCGCGTCCGGGACACGGAGAAGTCTGGCCAGTGGGTGCTGAGTCGCGGTTCGAGACTTGCGGCAAGTCACTTGCGGCAAGTCGCGCAGTCGCGTAATTCCTCGCCATGACAGCACCCAGCACAATCTCCGCCTCCTCGTCCGATCCGTCGCCGCATGTCGCCGCGGCGCATGACAAGATTCTGATCGTCGATTTCGGCTCCCAGGTGACCCAGCTGATCGCGCGCCGGGTGCGCGAGGAGGGGGTCTATTCCGAGATCGTGCCGTTCAACAAGGCCGAGGCCGCGTTCGCCGCGATGAAGCCGAAGGCGGTGATCCTGTCCGGCGGCCCGGCCTCGGTGCTGGACGATGACGCGCCGTCGGCGCCGCTGTCGATCCTCAATGCGGGCGTGCCGGTGCTCGGCATCTGCTATGGCGAGCAGACCATGGCCAAGCAGCTCGGCGGCATCGTTGAGGGCGGCCATCACCGCGAATTCGGCCGCGCCCAGATCGAAATCACCGATGATTGCGCGCTGTTCGACGGGGTCTGGGAGAAGGGCGGCAAATACGACGTCTGGATGAGCCATGGCGACCGCGTCACAAAGCTGCCGGAGGGTTTCCGCGGCGTGGCCAAGGCCGCCGGCTCGCCGATCTCGGTGATCGCCGACGACAAACGCAAATTCTACGCGATGCAATTCCACCCCGAAGTGGTGCACACCCCGGACGGCGCCAAGCTGATCCGCAATTTCGTCCGCAAGGTCGCGGGCCTCAAAGGCGACTGGACCATGCGGGCCTTCCGCGAGGAAGCGATCGACAAAATCCGCGCCCAGGTCGGCAGCGGCCGTGTGATTTGCGGCCTGAGCGGCGGTGTCGACTCGGCGGTGGCCGCGGTGCTGATCCATGAGGCGATCGGCGATCAGCTGACCTGCGTGTTCGTCGATCACGGCCTGCTGCGCAAGGACGAGGCGGCCACGGTGGTCGAGCTGTTCCGGCATCACTACAACATCCCGCTGGTGCATGTGGACGCAGAGAAACTGTTCCTCGGCGAGCTGGCCGGCGTCAGCGACCCGGAGCTCAAGCGCAAGACCATCGGCCGGCTGTTCATCGACGTGTTCGACGCCGAGGCGAAAAAGATCGGCGGCGCCGACTATCTGGCGCAGGGCACGCTGTATCCCGACGTGATCGAAAGCGTGTCCTTCACCGGCGGCCCGTCGGTGACGATCAAGTCGCACCACAATGTCGGCGGCCTGCCCGAACGCATGCACATGCAGCTGGTCGAGCCGCTGCGCGAATTGTTCAAGGACGAGGTCCGCGTACTCGGCCGCGAACTCGGCCTGCCGGAAATCTTCGTCGGCCGCCATCCGTTCCCCGGGCCGGGCCTGGCGATCCGCTGCCCGGGCGAGATCACGCAGGAGAAGCTGGAAATCCTGCGCAATGCCGACGCGGTCTATATCGACCAGATCCGCAAGGCCGGGCTCTACGACAAGATCTGGCAGGCTTTTGCCGTGCTGCTGCCGGTGAAGACCGTCGGCGTGATGGGCGACGGCCGCACCTACGAATACGTCGTCGGCCTGCGCGCCGTGACCTCGACCGACGGCATGACGGCGGATTTCTATTCGTTCGAGATGAGCTTCCTCGGCGAAACCGCGACCCGGATCATCAACGAGGTGAAGGGCGTCAACAGGGTGGTGTACGACATCACCTCGAAGCCGCCAGGGACGATCGAGTGGGAATGATTCAGGCCCATCCGAACGCCGCCGATTTTACGCTGTGGTACACTCTAAGCCACTGAAAACAAAAATAAATTCCTTCTTTAGCTATCGGCATCTATCGGTGGGCATAGATCATGTCCGGCGGCCTCGCTGACGGGCCTTGCCCCCATTGATCAACCGGAAAAACGAAAGTACCGTCAGGTCACATGAGGCCAATGACGGTACTTTTTTTGAACTAACGCTCTGAAATATAATCGTTTTCAGCGCCACTGGCCTCCAAAAACCGCGTGACGGTACTTTTCCGCAAGGAGGCCCGAAATGTTGACCGATGCAGCACTCAAGTGCTTGAAACCAAAAGCCAAAATGTACAAGGTTTCCGACCGTGACGGCATGTACGTGCGCGTCGCGCCGTCGGGCGCCATCTCGTTCAGGCTCGACTATCGGCTGAACGGCAGGCGGGAGACCGTCTATCTCGGCAGATATGCCCGTGACGGAATATCGCTCGCCAGGGCTCGCGAGCTATGCATCGACGCGCGGCGTGCGATCGCCGAGGGGCGGTCCCCCGCCATTGAGAAGCAGCGCGAGAAGCGCCGGATCAAGGAAGCAAAGAGCTTCGGCGAATTCGGCGAGAAATGGCTGACCAACGCGACCATGGCCGACAGCACGCGCGCGATGCGTCGCTCCATCTTCGAACGCGAACTCATGCCCGTCTGGCGGAATCGACTCCTGACAGAGATAACACCCGATGATCTGCGCGCGCACTGCGCCAAGATCGTCGAACGGGGTGCTCCTGCCACCGCCATTCATGTGCGGGATATACTGAAGCAGATTTACGGCTACGCCATTCTGCACGGCGAGAAGGTCGCCAATCCGGCCGATGACGTCGGTCCGGCCTCGATAGCCACCTTTACACCGAAGGACCGCGCGCTTTCACCCGCCGAGATCCGCATCATGTTCAAGCAACTCGAGCATATCGCGACGTTGCCAACTATCCGCCTCGGTATGAAGCTCTACCTCCTCACCATGGTCCGGAAGAGCGAGTTGCAGGACGCCGTGTGGGACGAGATCGATTTCGACAACGCTGTCTGGACCATCCCGAAGGAGCGCATGAAGCGATCGAAGCCGCACAACGTCTACCTGTGCCGGCAGACCCTCGACATAATGATCGCGCTCAAGACCTGCTCCGGCAACTCCCGATATCTGTTGCCGTCCCGCTACGACGCGGACGCGCCAATGTCGCGCGCGACCTTCAATCGGGTCACCTATGCCGTCGTCGAACAGGCAAAAAAGGAGGGGCTGCCACTGGAGCCATTCACCGTCCATGATCTGCGGCGGACGGGCTCGACGCTGCTAAATGAGCTGGGCTTTAACAGCGACTGGATCGAAAAGTGCCTCGCGCACGAGGACGGGCGTTCATCCCGCGGCGTTTACAACAAGGCCGAGTATGAGGTGCAGCGTCGGCATATGATGCAGCAGTGGGCGGACACCGTGGACGCCTGGATCGACGGCCGGAAGTATGCCCCCACGCTTTTGCCGCAAGCTATGCCCCTGATGGAGCTTGATCCCGCCCTTTGACGGGGCGGGTTTTACGCTTGGTGACGTCAGGGTGCTGTGCCCGACGGATCGGGGCAGCCCGCCGTGCCATTAGCCAAGCTTCGACTTCGGCCAAGTCCCAAACGATACAACGTGGCGAGAGCGCAAATCGACGGGGAAACTCGCCACGCTGCTCCATCTCATAAATCGTGCTGTCGGCCATCGGCACCATCTCCCTTAACTGTTGCCGCCGGATTGTTCTCCGAATTTGCGTGGGTTCGATGTTTGCCATGCTCAATCTCCTGCGTTGCTGGGCGATTGAGACTGATAGATACTGATGCTGGAAGCCCTTTCGGAATTACGTGCGGTATTTTCGGGCTATAGCGTACACATCGGCGGGTTCTTCCTGACTGCTGTGCCGCATACGGTGCAACAGGTGCTTATGGGTCGGTTCGGTTCCGACCACCGCACCAAAACCTCGACATTGGCTTTCTGTCGGCCGTGGTTTGTCCTGCTCATCAAAGTGCCGTGTCATAAGAAGCGCTGCATTGCTCTGCACGAGGCTCCAATTTGAGAGCAGTCGGGCACTAATATGGACCCGCGGTCTCACACGGACGCGCTGTTCGTCCGCCGGTTGCGCTTCTCGAACTCGCCTGCCGCCCAATCGAGAAAGACGCGGACCCGGGGCGAGAGTTGACGGCTCCGAGGGTAAAGTAGCGCGACCTGAGCCGATGGCGCGGGCATATCATTGAGTAGTTCGACCAGCGCGCCGCTTGCGAGGTCGCGCTCGATATGGAAGCGCGGGACCTGAGCAAGTCCCAGCCCGAGGCGCACTCCAAGCAGATAGCTCTCCGGCCCAGTAACGGAGAAGGGCGCAGGCATGTCGATGCGCCGAAGTTCTCCTCCGACATGAAACTCGACCGGCGTCAGGTTACCGGTACTCACGAGGCGTATCCCGACGATTCGATGTGCCGCGAGGTCCTCGATCGTTTGAGGGACGCCGTATCGTTCGAGATACGCTGGTGCTGCACACGTGACGCGGTCGAGGATCGCGACCCGTCGGGCGATCAGATCGCTGTCGGGCAACTCCCCATAGCGAAGCACGCAATCGACGCCCTCCTGGACCGGATCGATCCAGCGATCACGTTCGCTCATGGACAACTCGATTCCGGGATAACGCGCGAAAAATTCAGGGAGAGCCGGCATCAGGAAATGCCGCGCGATGGTGCCCTGAACTTCCACCCGGAGCATGCCCTTCGGTTCCGCTCCACTGAAAGCTCCCTCCGCATCCTCTATGTCATCCAGAATGGCGAGGCATCGCCGATACCAGGCCTCGCCGTCGAGCGTTGGCCGAACGGTGCGCGTGGTCCGCTGAAGCAGCCTGACACCGAGCCGCTCCTCCATCTGCTTGATGATGGTGGTCACTGTCGAGCGAGGCACTCCGAGGTCATGCGCGGCTCCGGTGAAGCTGCGGCGTTCCACAATTCTGGTGAAGAGTCGCATTGCATCGAGCTTATCCATCGCGCGTCCATTGTTCGTTGTCGCGGAACAGTAATGGCGAACATAGGCTGATTATCTTCCCGGTTCCAGATGGCACATCTCGTTCGTCGCCAACGTGGCGGTTGAACAGGAGATACATCATGACCGGGATTTCAAAGGTTGCGCTCGTGACGGGCGCCTCGCGGGGCATCGGCGCGGCGACCGCGCAGCGCCTTGCCAAGGACGGCTTCACCGTCGTTATCAACTACGCTGGCAATGTCACCGAAGCCGAAAAGCTGGCCGAGACTATTGAAAAGGCCGGGGGCAAAGCGCTGACGGCCCAAGCCGATGTTAGCGATCCAAAGGCGGTCGCCCGCATGTGGGACGCGGCTGAGGCGGCCTTCGGCGGCGTCGATGTACTGGTGAACAATGCCGGCATCATGAAGCTGGCGAAGATCGCCGAGGGCGATGACGCGCTGATCGACAGCCAGATCGCGATCAACCTGAAGGGCAGCCTCTACACCATGCGCGAGGCAGCCAAGCGGCTTCGTGACGGCGGCCGGATCATCAACTTCTCGACCAGCGTGGTCGGCCTCAAGCTTGAGACCTACGGCGTCTACGCCGCCACCAAGGCCGCGATCGAACTGCTCACCGGTGTCCTTTCGAAGGAACTGCGCGGCCGCAGCATCACCGTCAACGCCGTGGCGCCGGGACCGACCGCGACCGCACTGTTCCTCGACGGCAAGTCGCCCGAGCTCATCGATCGCATGTCGAAGATGAACCCGCTGGAGCGGCTCGGCACGCCCGAGGACATCGCCAACGCGGTCGCCTTCCTCGCCGGTCCCGACGGCGGCTGGATCAACGGCCAGGTACTGCGCGCCAACGGCGGGATGATCTGACCATCAACATCCCTCTGCACCCCCTTCGTCCGCCCTGACGCGGACAAACCCGAAAGGAATTTCACCATGTCCAAGAAGATCATCCTCGTCACGGGTTCGTCGAGCGGCTTCGGCCGGCTGACCGCTGAAGCCCTGGGCCGCGCCGGCCACACCGTCTACGCCTCGATGCGCGACGTCGCCGGTCGCAACGCCAACAACGCCGCCGAACTGTCGGCCATCGCCGGCAGCGACATCCGCCCGATCGAACTCGACGTGCAGGCCGAACCATCGGTCAACGCCGCGATCGAGAAGATCATCGCCGAGAGCGGCCAGATCGATGTCGTCGTCCACAATGCCGGTCACATGATGTTCGGCCCCGCCGAGGCCTTCACGCCCGAGCAGTTCGCGCAGCAATACGACGTCAACGTGCTCGGCACCCAGCGGGTGAACCGCGCGGCGCTGCCCCACATGCGCGGCCGCCGCGAAGGCCTGCTGGTCTGGGTTTCCAGCTCCAGCTCGGCCGGCGGCACGCCGCCCTATCTGTCGCCCTATTTCGCGGCCAAGGCGGCGATGGACTCGCTCGCGGTCCTCTACGCCCGCGAACTTGCCCGCTGGGGCATCGAGACGACGATCGTCGTCCCCGGCGCCTTCACCAAGGGCACGAACCACTTCCCGAACTCCGGCCGCCCCGCCGACCAGGCGCGTCTCGCCGAGTATGAAGCCGGCCCCTATGCCGGGTTCGGCGAGCAGGTCCAGAAGGCCTTCGCCGAGATCGTTCCCGACGACGCCGATCCGGCGCCGGTCGCCGAGATGATCGCCGAGGTCGTCGACACGCCGTTCGGCGAGCGTCCGTTCCGGATCCACTACGATCCGACCGAGGACGGCGCGAGCGTCGGCTTTGCGGTCCTCGACCGCCTCCGCGCCGAGATGCTCCACCGCGTCGGCCTGTCCGACCTGCTCAAGCCCGCGAAGAAGGTCTGAATCATCCAGCCGATCGCGGGCGGCTGGACCGTCCGCGATCGGCGGATTTTCACGCAAACCCCTAATGAGGAAAGACATGTCCACTGTTGCCCCCTCGCGTCAGGCCTTCGTGGTGACCACGGTCGTGGCCGCTGCGACTGCCGCGCTCGCGGCCGCCGCGAGCCTGACGCTCTCGCGGCCCGTCTGGGCCATGTTCGTCGGTTGGATCGCGTTCTTCACGCGTGTCCAGAGCACCCGTACCGCTTTCGAGAACCTGGGCTGTGTCGGCCTTGGACTGGTGATCGGATTGCTCGCTTCGCTGGCCATCCCCCAACTGGCCGGAACTTTCGGTCTGGGTGTCGGCCTGCCGATCGTGGTGTTCTTCGTGGCGCTCGTGGTCGTCGCTCTGCGCGGCTTGCCGGTGCTGAACAACCTGCTCGGCTACTTCCTGGGTCTCGTTGCGTGGTTCGCCGCGCATCTCGATCCCTCGCTCGAAAGCGTGGTGCAGCTCTTCGGCGCCAGCGCGGTCGGCTCGGTCGCCGGCTGGGTGTCGCACAATCTGCCTCATCGGCTTCTGCCCCGGCCGTCGGCGGCATGATGACGGGAAGGCTTCTAGGCGAACGGCGCGCAATTCGCGTCGTTCGCCCCTTGCTCGTCGCGCTGCTTGGCGGCGCGGCCTTGCTGGCGGCGCCTCTGGCTGTCTCCGGCGTGTTGTCCTCAAACTCGAATAGGGAAAGTCAGACCATGACAAGCCTACCGCAAGCGATCACCGAATTCTTCGACGCCAGCAATCGCGGTGACGCGGCTGGCGTGGTCGCCGCCTTCACCCCCACGGCAGTCCTTGACGATTGGGGTCGCCATTTCGAGGGCCGTGAGGGAATCGCCTCGTGGGACCGCACCGACAATACCGGCGTCCAAGCTCATATACAGGCGGTCAGTTCCAAGGCGGAGGGAGACACCGTGGTTGTGACCGTTAAAGTAAGTGGCAACGGCTTCAACGGCACAGGGCACATGCACTTCCAGCTCCGTGGCGATAAGATCGCGCGGCTCGACATTAAGTGAAGGAGGAGCCGCGGCTACCTGATCCTCGCCGGACAGAGGAATGGCGGGAGGTTGATCGGCCGAACACGGCTGTCGATCGTGGCGTCCGGTGCCACCGGAGGATGGAGCGAACGCAGGCTTCGCCCCGCGCCGGCCTGTCCCCCTAACAGGCCCGCGAGAATGGCGCGATCCGGATCATCTCAGAATGAGTGACGGCGCATTCCGCCATCGACCAGCATCACGGTGCCCGTAATGTAGCGAGCGCGAGGCGATGCAAGGAAGGTGACCGCGTTAGCAACATCCTGTGGCTGACCGAAGTCACGCAAGGCGATTTCGCGCTGGGCGAATTTCTGACGCTCCTCGCCTGGATAGAGGCGGCGGATCTGGGCGGTGTCGATGAGGCCTGGCTGGACGCAATTCACGGTGATGCCATGCTGACCGATCTGCTCGGAGAGCCCCTTCGACCATACAACGAGGCCGGCCTTGGCGACCATCGCAGCGTTGACCACCTCAGGCTCTAGATTTCCGGAGAGGCTGATGATCGCGCCTTGTTTGCGGCTTAGGAAATTGGGCAGCAATTTCTGAGTGAGTTGACGGTGTCGATCGAAGTTCAGGGTCATACCCTCCACCCACTGCTCTTCGGGGGCATCGATATCCATGGGTCGGCTCCCTCCGGCATTGTTGACCAGGATGTCGACGTGACCGAGGGCCGCGAGGGCGGCGTCTGCGATCTTCTGTGGGCCATCGACGGCGACGAAATCCTCTTCAAACACAATCGGCGTGGCGCCCCCGTCTGCTTCAATCTCGGCAACGAGGCTGGCGAGGAGCTCTGGATTGCGTGCCGTCGCGAACACGGTAACGCCCTCCGCCGCGAGAGTTTTCACTATTGCCCGGCCGAGGCCCTGGCTCGCGCCGGTGACGAGTGCTTTCTTTCCACTGAGTTGGAGGTCCATGAGGTCAATCCTTCCTTGACGGTAGCATTCGTCACGGAACGTAGAGCTCTGCCACCGAGGGCAGAAGGACATCAAAACGAACGTATTTGTTATCTAAATCGATAACAATCCTGTGCGATTTCTGGCATAATCATCGTGTCAGGGAGCAACGTTTTGGATTTTGTTCAACAGCTTCGCATCTTCGTAGCGGTCGCCGACAACGGTAGCTTCGCCCGCGCGGCCGCGGCGTTGCGAATGGCCCGCCCAAGTGTCACCAACGCGGTTTCGGCACTCGAAGCATCAATCGGGGCGCGCCTGCTCCAGCGAACTACCCGGCGATCGAGCCTGACGGCTGAAGGCGAGCTATTCTACGAGCGCGCGACGCAGATTCTAACTGACGTTGCTGGGGCGCAGAACCTCTTTGGTGGCTCAGGACAGGTGCCGAGAGGCCGTCTCCGCGTCGACATTCCTGTCGCGCTCGCCAAGCCACTCATCATCCCGCGGCTCCCAGAGTTTACAGAGCGATACCCGGATATCGAGATCATCCTAGGTGTCAGTGACCAGCCGGTCGACCTCGTCGCCGAGGGTGTCGATTGCGTAGTCAGGTTGGGCGAGCTCGCTGCTAGCAGCATGATCAGTCGCGTCGTGGCGCGCGTTCCGATGGTGTCATGTGCCGCCCCCGTATACCTAGCGGCGCACGGCGTGCCTAAGACGATGGAAGATTTGTCGGCGCACCGGGCGGTGACATACTTCACCGGGCGTGGCCGGAGCACGATTGACTGGCAGCTTATCGCAAACGGTGAAGAACGATCTATCCGGATGCGGTCAGCGATCCTCGTGAACGATTCCGAAGCGTTCGTTGCATGCGCGCTCGCGGGGCTCGGTCTAATTCAAGCCCTCCGTGCTACGGTTGCCGAGCAACTTGAAAATGGCCAACTCGTGGAGATCTTGCCGCAGGTTCAGACGGTCCAGCGCGCCGTTTCCATCATGTATCCAAACCGCCAGTATCTTGCGCCACAGGTGCGCGCATTCATCGACTGGATCAGCGCGGTGTTCAAAGAGAGCGATGTTCACGAAACTCCAGCCGGCGGGATTGCCGTGCCGCTTGAATGATAACTACTTTGATCGATCGCCGTAATTGATTGGCTGCAATAGCCGGCCCAATTTTTCCCTCCACCATCGGTGCGCCGGATCACTATGGAGCCTGTTACTCCACCACAGCATGCCGGTGACGGGCGGGAGCTTGATTGGTGGGGCGACGCACGTGAGCCTGCCAAGAGCTTCACCTCGCGCCGCTACACTGTAAGGCACCATCGCCAACAGATCCGAGTTTCCGACATACTGTGCGGCCGCGTGCGCGCTTCCCAGCGTGAGGGCGACATGTCGCGCCAGGCCTTCATTCTCCAATGCCGTGTCAGTGGGGCTGGTGCGTGCGCCCGGCATTCGGATCGAAATCTGCGGCGCGCCAAGAAAGGCTGCGAGTTCAATACAGCCGCGTGTCAGTAGTGGATGACCGCGTCGGCCGATGCACACGAAACGCTCAGCGAAGAGCTGCGACCGCATCATCGCGCTTTCAAGCTTCAGGGTCTCGTCGGCATAAAGCGTCGTCAGTGCCAGATCGAGAGAACCGGAATCAAGCAACTCTGGTAGCGGAGCCAATACCGAGGAGATCTCAAATCTCGCCTTCGGTGCCTCCGCGATTAGGTCAGGAAGCACATCCGATAGCTGACCTACAACAATATGTTCGGGAGCGGCCAAAGAGAAACGGCGAGTGGAGGTAGCCGGCGTGAATTCGACTGGATCCGCAATCAAGCGATATAGATCGGTGAGGCCTGCTCGCAGCAGCGGTCTCATCGCCTCCGCGCGCGGCGTCGGCCGTAGCCGAGGTCCGTTTCGAACGAGAAGGGGATCAGACGTGCGCTGGCGCAGCTCTGCCAGAGAATGGCTGACTGCTGACGGCGTGACATCCAAAAGGGCGGCCGCCTGCTTGACGCTGTTGGTTTCGAGAAGGGCGTCAAGCACTCGCAGAAGCCGAAGGTCGGTATCGGTAGGGCTATCGGCACTCATATGCGTTTTCGCAAAGCGGATGGAACGACGCCCAACTCCGCTCGCGTCCCATGTTGAGCTGAATTCATGTTTAGATGAGTTTGCATGAGCTGTATTTAGCCCGCTCTGCGCGTTAAAGCGTAACGGGAAATTCCGTCCTCAACGAAAAAGTCATCGAGTATGTCGAATGCAGAAGCGAATGCGGCTGATCCCACTAGGCCCAGAAACCTGAAATCCTTGGATGCCGCCTTGGATGCGATGGTGTCCAATGGCAGCATTCCCTATGTCGTCGCTGCTCTCGGTAACTCGGCGGGACCAATTTGGTCTGGCGCGGCGGGCGAGCGGGCAAGCGGTATGGCGGCCGGCGGAGACACGATTTTCCGCATTGTCTCGATGAGCAAGGCGGTCGGCGCAACGGCCGCTTTGATCCTTGCTGATCGGGGTCGGCTCAATTGGGAAACGCCCGTGGAGGAAATCCTCCCTGAATTCGCGCGGCTCGTGGTCATCGAAAACGGCGTGGAAACGCAACTGCGTCGCCCTGCGCGCACAAAGGCCACGCTGAGAAATCTCGCGACCCACACGTCTGGTCTCGCATACGAGTTTTGGGACGGAGCGGTGGGACGGTATCTCGCCGAGAGCGGCATGCCATCGATCGTCTCGGGGCAAAGAGCCGGACTGCTTTATCCACTCGCTTTCGATCCCGGCACCGCTTGGCAATATGGGGGCGGTGCCGATTGGCTAGGCTTGGCCGTCTCTGCCATCGATGGCCGCAGCATCGACCGATTTTGCATTGAGGAGATTTTCGAGCCGCTCGGGCTAACGAGTACGAGTTTCGAACTGAATGCGACAAGCGCCGCCCTGCTGGGTGATGTCTTGGCGCGAACGGAGAATGGCGAACTAGGATCCAGCGTACTGAACCTTGATCCGCCTGCTTCTCCGGAATTCTATGGCATGGGCCACGCCCTTAACTCGACCGCTCCGGATTATCTCCGCTTCTTGCGAATGTGGCTAGGCATGGGGAGCCTCGATGGCGTTCGCATTCTGAGCGAAGCGACAGCGCGCGATGCGCTGAGGAACCAGATCGGGACTCTTCGGATCGAACCGAGATCTACTGTCTTTGCCCCCGCGACATCCGACCTTGATCCCATGCCTGGAGTCGAACTCTCCCACAGCCTGGTTGCGGCGAGAACGGAACGGCAAGTGCCAGGGCGTCGTGCTGTTGGTAGCGCCTTTTGGGGCGGAGTGCTGAACACTCATTTCTGGCTTGATCCGACGGCTGACTTAGCGGGCGTATTCATGACCCAGGTGGTGCCCTTCCTGGACGGCTACGTGATGCGGGATCTGGAGGAGTTCGAGCGCCTTTCGTACTCGCTCATGATCTAAAATCCCGCCCAGCGAGACCTACCGGCAATACTCTTCCGACGTATTTTTTGTGAGATCGACCATAAACTCGGACGATTCAATAAAGGCTGCGGACGATAGCTTCTGACGCGTATCGGTGGATTGGCCTAGCAGAGGGGGCCAGCACCGTCCGAAAGGGCAAAGAGTCTGAATAGGGATTACGCCAGTGAAGATTGAAGGAAGCGTCGCGCTAGTCACAGGTGCAAATCGTGGAATTGGCAGGGCGTATGTCAGCTCCCTACTCGAACGGGGAGCCCGCAAAGTCTATGCGACCGGCCGCAATCTTGAGGCTCTCGACATCGACAGCGTAGAGCGTATCGCGCTCGATATAACGGATCCCGCACAGATCGCGGTTGCAGCAGCGATTGCAGGCGACACGACCATTCTGATCAACAACGCGGGCATCGCCACAAACCAAAGTTTGGTGGGCGGGGACTTGAACTTGATCCGATTGGAGATGGAGACGCACTTCTTTGGGCTTCTCGGCATGGTGCGGGCATTTGCGCCGATCCTTGAGCGCAACGATGGGGGTGCCATCGTCAACATGCTCTCGCTGACGTCTTGGTTTAGTTATCCTGGGGCGGAGGCATATTCTGCTGCGAAAGCGGCCGCGTGGAGCCTCACGAACAGCATCCGCCTTGAGCTAAGAAAGCAAAATACCCTTGTCGTGGGCGTGCAGCTCGGCGCGACGGACACCGACATGATGAAGGGAATCCATATGCCCAAGAATGATCCGGCCGTTGTTGCCAGCGCGGCGCTTGATGCGATTGAAAAGGGCGAGTGGGAAGTGCTCGCCGACGACATGACGCGACAGATCAAAAGTGGTCTCGCACTGGATCCCAAGGTCCTCTACGCGGATCTAGTCCGCTAGTGGCGAGAAGAATCTGCATCCATGTGGATGATATTATATGACTTGATCTTGCTCGCTATTGCTTCGTCCAGTACGAAACTTGCATGGACATCCTAGGAGACATGCTGACATCAATGCGCGTTGAGAGTGCGCTCTTCGCGCATCTGAGCTTTCGCGCGCCCTGGGGTGTAGCATTCACGACAGGCGATCAGGCACGGCTCGTCGTTCTAGCTCGCGGCGGTTCTTGGGTCTTGGCCGATTGCTTCTCGGAACCGGTTTGGGTGGAAGCCGGCGATTGCCTGATCATTAAAGGCGACGCCGGCTTCACGATGGTGAGCGAAGTCGGTGTCGAGATCGTCCCCTGCGCGACGATCTTCTCAAAAATTTCTGGTGTCATGCACGAGTATGGCGGCCACGGCGCGGTCACAGAACTCGTCTCTGGTCGGTTCTATTTCGACGCTGCGGCCGCCGAGCCGCTGCTGTCACTGCTGCCGAATATTTCGTTGGTAAGACGCGCGGATGTACGCGGTCCGTTGATGCGGACAACGCTGGAACTTGTTGGTCTCGAAACAGAACTCGACGGGTTGGGCGCCGGTATTGTCGTCAAGCATCTGATCAACGCGCTTTTCGTGCAGGCACTCCGCGCATGGTGTGAGGCCGAAGGCGGCCGTACACCCGGATGGTTAGCAGGCTTACGCGATGCGCGTATTTCCCGCGCGCTCAAGGCACTGCATGCCGACATAGCGTTCTCTTGGACGATCGCTGGACTGGCCCGGCATGCAGGAATGTCCCGTTCGAGCTTCGCCGCGACGTTCAAAGTCGTGCTTGGAGAGACGCCGGTTGAGTATCTGACGCGCTGGCGCATTCATCGTGCGAAGGTCTTGCTCAAGCAAGGAACTGCAATCTCGGATGTGGCCCGCCGTGTAGGTTATGAAACCGACGCGGCCCTGAACCACGCCTTCAACCGCATAGAAGGCGTTGGTCCGGGCGCCTGGCGGCGCGCAACGACGGACGAAGCTAAAAAGAGGGCCGCTGCGATGACGCAATCAGGTCGGGGATAATCCAGAAACTCGAGACAAAGGCGGAAAACACATCGTGGATTGGAATGACCTCCGCTTCTTTCTAGCAGTGGCGCGAAGCGGGAGCCTCACCCGCACCTCAGCCGATCTGCGTGTCAGTCAATCAACCGTGAGTCGACGCATTTCCGAGTTCGAGCGCAGTCTGGGCATGAAGCTCTTCGCCCGTCACCAGACCGGCTATTTTCTTACCGACGCGGGCCGCGAGGTTCTGAGAGATGCGGAGACCGTCGAGGAGAGCATTCTATCATTGGAACGCGGCGCGACAGGGCTCGACAAGGCGCCGGCTGGGGCGGTGCGGCTCGCGACATCAGACAGTCTCGCGACCGACCTGATTATCCCGGCGATGCCAGCCTTCCGGGAGCGTTATCCGCGCATCCGTCTCGAAATCGTCACGAGCACGGTGGCAGCCGAGCTTGGTCGGCATGAGGCTGATATTGCCCTTCGCGTGGTGCGGCCAACGCGCGGAAACCTGAAGGTCAGGCGCGTTGGACATATGACCTACTCGGTCTACGGGAGTCGCGCCTATGTCGAGCAATTCCCCTTCATTGAAGGTGAGCCGCTAGGAGGAAGGCATTTTATCACTTGGGATGAGAGCCATGCTCATCTACCTGCGGCGGTGTGGCTCGCGCGGGAGCACCCGGACTGTCAAATCGCGCTCACCACAACGAGTTTGCCCACTCAGATCGCGGCTGTACGAGCTGGCCTCGGGCTAGCAGTGGTTCCAGATTTTCTAGCCGTCGGCGAAGATTTCATCCGGGTGATTCCTGCTGATCAGATGTTCAGCAACGACGTCTGGTTGGTAACGCATGCGGATCTTGTTGCGTCGGCCCGCATTCGCGCGGTCAGCGACTTCCTCGCGGATCAGGTAAATGCAAACCCTGACCTCACCCGCTGATTGATGGCGCTGACACGTTCCTAGTTTTGAGTGCTCGGTCAGGCCCGCGTGGACCAGCTATCCTGCCTCTTGGGTCGCCGCAAAGGCATCCAGCGTCCGGGTGGAATAGACGATGGCGGCGCCGGCGTTGACGCTGACGGCCACACCGAGCGCTTCCGCGATCTCCTCCTTGGTCACCCCAAGCTTGCGCGCAGCATCGCTGTGCACGGTGATACAGCCATCGCAGCGCAAGGAGATGGCGACGGCCAACGCGATCAGCTCACGGGTCTTGGGATCGAGGTGTCCGGTCTTTGCACCGGCGCCACCGAGGGCCGTGTAGCCGCGCACGGTGTCCGGGCTCAGCTTGCCCAGCTCGCCGACGCCTGCGAAGAGCTGCTGCCGGTACGTGTTCCAATCGTGCATATGCATGAGTTCTCTCCTTGGGTCGTGAAGCTCCCGCCATTGCGGTATTTCAAGAAGGCTCAGGAAGCTGGCGTCGGTATTGCTCCCGCGAATTCGACGCGAGCCACGTCAATCGTTCCCGTTGGCCTCGAAAAATTTCAGCGTCCGCTCCCGCGCCAAACGCACATCGGCGGGATCGGCGTCCGGGCCCTCATTGTTGAATCCGTGCCCCGAATTCTCGTAGACATGGACGGGCACGTCTGGGTGTGCGGAAGAAATGGCGATAACGCTAGCTTCAGCCGAGATGTAGGGATCTTTGGCCCCGAAATGGCAGATGATGGGGCATGAAAGCGTCATCTCTGCCGACGCGGCGACGCCTGCTCCATAGTAGCTTGATGCCGCGGCGAGGCCCTTGGTCCGGGCAGCGGCGCGCCACGTAATGGTGCCGCCATAGCAATACCCGACGAGGAAGACAGGCCCTCTGCGCTTCAGAGCGTCAATGCAGGCCTGTACATCGGATATCGGATTGTCATCGCCATTTTCCGTCGCGTAGCGGAGCCCAATCTTCAAGCCTTCGGCATCGTGGTTTGCGACGAATCCGCGCTCCTGCCGATCGAACAACGAAGGCGCGATGACCTCAAAGCCGAGGCCAGCCCATCGAGCAACGTCCCCCCGGACAGCTTCGTCGAGGCCGAACACCTCCTGAAGGACGATGATGCCTCCTCTGCGGGTGGCTCCCGGTGATGCATGCAGGGCCGTGAACTCAAATCCGTCAATCTGCGACTTCAAAGTCGTCGGTTCGATCATAACATCTTCTTTCGTGCGCGATTGACGAAGGGGCTCGCAGATCAGCGATGACCGCCGGCGAGTACGAAGAATTCGCCCGTGGTCCAGCTCGATTCATCGGAGGCCAGGTAGACTGCGGTGGGTGTGATATCGTCGGGCACACCCAGCCGGCGCAGCGGCGTCTGCGAGATGATTGCCGGTCCGAAGTCGGACTGGAGAAATCCTCCGGCCTGGACTCCGTCGGTATCGACCACGCCCGGCTTGATCGCGTTGACCCGGATCTTGCGCGGTGCGAGCTCATTGGAGAGTGACCGGGTAAGGCCGTCGATCGCCCCTTTGCTCGCCGCATAGACGGAGGAGCCCGGCGCGCCGAACATCGTGATCGTCGAGCTCATGTTCACGATGCTGCCGCCGTCCGGCATGTACTTCACCACCTCCTTGACGGCGAGTAGATAGCCGAAGACGTTCAGCTCCATGTGCTTGCGGAACAACTCGATCGAGATGTTCTCCAGCGGTTGGAAATCGTAGAGCCCGGCATTGTTAACCAGAATATCGATGCGGCCGAACGCTCGGTTGGCTTCCGCGAAGAGATGTTCGACCTCGGCCGGGTCACGCATGTCGCCCTTGATGGCGACGGCACGGCCGCCGGCATCGACGATGTCGCCGACGACCCTTTCCGCCTGTGCTTGGCTGGTCGCGTAGTTGACGACCACTGACGCGCCTTCGGCAGCGAAACGGCGCGCGATTGCCGCGCCGAGGCCTCTGGCCGAGCCGGTGACAACGGCGATCTTGCCCTCAAGTCGATTACTCATGGTCCTTCTCCTTGGTATCGGATGGCTTGCCAGCAGGGGATGCCGCCTCGTCGCCAACCGCGGTCATCCATTCCCGCACACGCCACGCCTTCACCAGGCCGTTGGTTACGTAGGGGTCCGATCGGGCGAAGTCCTCGGCGGTCGCCGCGTCATCCGCCCTGAAGAGCAGGACGCCAGTGTCGACAGGCGGGGCAAGAGCGCCGGCGAGCATCAGTTCGCCACGAGCGCTCGCGGCCCAGGCTCTCGAGAGATGCTGTTCGCGGACCTCTGCGCGGCGAACTTCAAAGTCGGACCCGTATTCGTACAAGAGCAGGAAGTGGCGCATGACACCCTCACTGGCGAGTGGCCCGGCCGCGTTTGGCGTCCGGGCACATGGTCACGCGGACGCGGTCTTGTCGGCCCATAGGTCAACAGGAGCCAGACGGTCCGCGCCTTGCGCAGCTAGCATCCAGCCGGGATATTCCGGGGGCAGTTCGCTGACTGCGTCGAGCTTGCTGATCTCTTCCTCGCTCAGCGTGATGTCGACCGCCGCGATATTGTCCTCGAGTTGGCTCAGCCGCTTCGCGCCGACGATGACAGACGTCACAACCGGCCTCGATAGTAGCCAGGCGAGTGCGATCCGTGCCGGACTGCAGCCGTGCGCATCGGCGATCGGGCGCAGCACGTCGATGACGTTCCACGCGCGCTCCTTGTCGACGATCGGGAAGTCGAATTCAGAGCGACGAGAGTCCTCGGGCGACTGGTTGTCGCGGCTGAACTTGCCCGATAGGAGTCCGCCAGCGAGCGGGCTCCAAACGAGCAGGCCCATCTTTTCCGCGTCGAGGAGCGGGCCGAGTTCTCGTTCGAGGTCACGCCCGGCTATCGAATAGTAGGCCTGCAGGGTCTCGAAGCGAGCCAGATTGAGGCGCGCCGAAATTCCAAGCGCAGTCGCGATGCGCCAAGCCTGCCAGTTGGAAACGCCGATGTAGCGAACCTTGCCCTGACGGACGAGGTCGTCGAGCGCACGCAGCGTCTCTTCGGTCGGTGTCAGCGTGTCCGTCGCATGGATTTGGTAGAGGTCGATGTGATCGGTCTGAAGGCGTCGCAAGCTGGCGTCGATCGCGTCCATGATGTGGCCGCGTGAGGCGCCGACGTCGTTGCGCCCTTGGCCCATGCGGCTGTACGCCTTCGTCGCCAGAACGAAGTCCTTTCGCGCAATCCCGAGGTTGCGAAAAGATTGGCCGAGCGTCTCTTCGCTCTCACCATCCGAGTATACATCCGCGGTGTCGAAGAAATTGATGCCGGCGTCGATGCTCGCCTTCACCAGCTCGTCGGCGCCAGCCTGATTGACGCTGCCGATAAGCTTGTAGACGCCGTTGCCGCCGCTGAACGTCATGGTGCCAAGGCAAAGCTGCGAAACCAGCAGGCCAGTATTTCCAAGAGTTTTGTATTTCATCATTGCCTCCATTGGACGGGCGACATCGTTGTTCCGCGTCGATGATTCAAAGTGGTGTGAGGATGGCCTGTCGGGGGTCGAGCAACTCGAGGAAGGACCTCGGACCGTCTCAGGCCACCCAGCGGTCCTTACGCCGCCGCGATCTCTTCCGGAGCGCCGAAGGCCTTACGGACGGCCATGGTGTCGAAGAACTCCTTCACATCGACGATTAAGCCGTCCCGGAAGGTGAACAGCCAATGGTAGATGTTGTCGTAGCTGCCGCCGGCCTTGAGGGGCATGTGTCCGCGTACGACGATCGCCACGCGGTCGCCCTGCGCCGTCACCTCGTCAATCTGGAGTTCCAGCGGAGCGGACTGGGCTTCGACGAGCTTGTCCACCAGTGTGAGGAAGTTTGGCTTGTCGTAGGTTCCGGAGAACATCGTGCCCGGCAGAATCCAGTAGCGGGCGTCCTCGGCCAGCATGCTCGCCATGGTGTCCTTGTCGCCATGATGAAGGGCGTCGAGATAGCGGGTTAGGATTGCGACATTCGCGTTGCCGTCTTCGGGTGCCCCGAAGATCTCATTGACATGCAGCGTGTCCAGAAACTCCTTGCCGCTCGCGAGCTTGCCG
This sequence comes from Rhodopseudomonas sp. BAL398, assembly GCF_033001325.1. Classification (NCBI taxonomy): domain Bacteria; kingdom Pseudomonadati; phylum Pseudomonadota; class Alphaproteobacteria; order Hyphomicrobiales; family Nitrobacteraceae; genus Rhodopseudomonas; species Rhodopseudomonas sp. BAL398. Next base: position 1,784,500 of record NZ_CP133111.1, on the reverse strand, counting down.
TCGCGGAAGTGCAGTAGGAAATGATAGTTGCTCTGGTAGCGGCGGCCGTCCTTCATCGGCAGGTCGCCCTTCGCGACGATCGACAGCCGGTCGTCCTCGCCGGTGATCTCCCGGAATTCGAGCGTCAGGGGACCGGCGGCGTTCTCGAACAGCATAGCGAGATTGCCGAGAAACTGCGCCTTCGTATGTGTGCCGGAAAACTTGTTGCCGGGCACGATCCACCAGGTCAGGTCGTCCGTGCTGATCTTCGACATCGTCTCGGTATCGCCCTTACCCAAGGCCGCGAACCAGGTTCTGGCGACTTCTTCGTGCTGCTGCTTGCTCATGGGATTTCTCCTTCTTGGTTGTGACGATCACCATCTGGCGCTCGTGTTGATCAGAATTTGGCTCCTCCACATCCGGAAAAAAACAGAAGCCATTGGCAAATCGTTTTCTGTTTTTGGAAAATGAAGCGGGAGGGGCGCTGAGGGCGGCCCATTCGCTGTGGTGCCCCTCAGTCGTGGCGTGCTGCGTGCGGCTTCAGCAGGTCGGACAGACCGACGCGGTGGAGCATCTCGGCGCGCAGGCGGTCGAGGACCGCAAAGCCGACGCTCGCACCGTCCTCGGTCGGATCGTAGTGGATCCGGAACGGGCGCTCGCCGAACGGCATGTCGACGACCTCGGCGATCATCTCGGCGACCGGCGCCGGATCGGCGTCGTCGGGAACGATCTCGGCGAAGGCCTTCTGGACCTGCTCGCCGAACCCGGCATAGGGGCCGGCTTCATACTCGGCGAGACGCGCCTGGTCGGCGGGGCGGCCGGAGTTCGGAAAGTGGTTCGTGCCCTTGGTGAAGGCGCCGGGGACGACGATCGTCGTCTCGATGCCCCAGCGGGCAAGTTCGCGGGCGTAGAGGACCGCGAGCGAGTCCATCGCCGCCTTGGCCGCGAAATAGGGCGACAGATAGGGCGGCGTGCCGCCGGCCGAGCTGGAGCTGGAAACCCAGACCAGCAGGCCTTCGCGGCGGCCGCGCATGTGGGGCAGCGCCGCGCGGTTGACCCGCTGGGTGCCGAGCACGTTGACGTCGTATTGCTGCGCGAACTGCTCGGGCGTGAAGGCCTCGGCGGGGCCGAACATCATGTGACCGGCATTGTGGACGACGACATCGATCTGGCCGCTCTCGGCGATGATCTTCTCGATCGCGGCGTTGACCGATGGTTCGGCCTGCACGTCGAGTTCGATCGGGCGGATGTCGCTGCCGGCGATGGCCGACAGTTCGGCGGCGTTGTTGGCGTTGCGACCGGCGACGTCGCGCATCGAGGCGTAGACGGTGTGGCCGGCGCGGCCCAGGGCTTCGGCGGTCAGCCGGCCGAAGCCGCTCGACGAACCCGTGACGAGGATGATTTTGTTGCTCATGAACCGCGATCCTTCCCAAAGAGAGAGTTGACGTCGTCTGTCTGCGGTTCAGACCATGCCGCCGTTGGCGCGCAGCACCTGGCCATTGATCCAGCCGCCGTCGGGACCGGCCAGGAACGCCACAGCGTTGGCGATGTCCTCGGGCGTGCCGAGCCGCTCCAGCGGGTTCATCTTCGACATGCGATCGATGAGTTCGGGCGACTTTCCATTGAGGAACAGCGCGGTGGCCGTCGGTCCCGGCGCCACGGCGTTGACGGTGATGCTGCGGCCACGCAGCTCCTTGGAGAGGACGCCGGTCAGCAATTCGATCGCAGCCTTGGTGGCGGCATAGACGCCATAGGTCTCAAGCTTGAGGCCGACCACGCTGGTCGAGAAGTTGATGATCCGGCCGCCGTCACGAAGCCGCTTGGCTGCCTCGCGCATGGTGTAGAGGCTGCCCTTCAGGTTGATGGCGATCTGGCTGTCGATCAGCGCGTCGTCGCCCTCGGCGATCTTCGCCAGCTTCATGATGCCGGCATTGTTCACCAGTACATCGACGCCGCCCACATCGCTTTCGACCTTGTCCCACATCCGCAGAACAGCCTTTGGATCACTGACGTCTGCCTGCACCGTGAGCGCCTTGCCGCCAGTGCTGACTATCTTGCCCGCGAGCGCCTCGGCCTCTGGAGCGCTGCCAGCATAGTTGATGGCGACAGTGAAGCCATCCTTGGCAAGACGTTCGGCAACCGCCGCACCAATTCCGCGAGATGCTCCTGTAATGATTGCTACTCGTTGATCTGCCAATACTTCCTCCTTCTCCCATCCTTCACGGACCGATTTTACTTAGTCATGCAGACCTCGCGTGTAGTCGCGCGCGCGGTTAGTTTCCTCGCGTTTCTGTGGTCCGATTAACTTATGAGGCGGCGTCAGGCTTGGATCAAAAGGAAAGAACAGGACGAGGTGTTGAGGCAGATCGGATAATGTCACTTTTAAGAAAGGGCGCTTTCGCGTGCGAACTGGCACCTCGGCCCGACATTGTCGCGAGCCTGTCAGCGGCGAACTTCAGCGGTGACTTTCCCGATCACCCGTGACCAAGCGCCATATCGATGAAGGTCCGCAGTGCCGAAGAAACGCGGCGCTGCTGCGGATAGTAGAGTACGGGTCCTGCAAATCGTGGGCACCAGTCGTCCAGCACGCGGACCAATTGGCCTGACGCAATCGCATCCCGCGCAACGTCCTCAAAAATGAATGCCGGCCCGATGCCGTCGATCGCGGCGGCGAGAGCGAGATCCTGATCGCCTACCGACACGCGACCCTTGACGTCGAGATCGATGCGCTGCCCGTCCTTTTCGAACTCCCACCGGAAAATGCGGCCGCTCGGAAAGCGGTAGCGAACGCATTCATGGGGAAGCAGGTCGTTGGGGTGTAGCACTGGTCCGTTGGCTTCGAACCAGGCTGGGGTGGCGACCGCCGCGAAGCGGCAATCTCTGCCAAGTGGAACAACGACCATGTCTTCCGGAACGCTTTCCAGAAAGCGGATTCCAGCGTCGAAGCCAGCGCCGACAATGTCGACGATTCCATTGTCGTCCACGATGTCGAGCGTGATGTCGGGAAATGCCGCAAGAAAGCGTGCCATCAGGGGTACGACGACGAGGTGGGCCGCATAGCGCGACGTATTGATTCGCAAGCGACCTGAGGGGCGGTCTCGAAACAGATTCATCTCGTCCACCACACCGCCCACATCGTTGAGCAGAGGTTCGAGGCGACCGAGAAGATGCTCGCCCGCCTCAGTCAAGGCAACGCTGCGGGTCGTCCGATTGAACAGGCTCACCCCAAGCCGTTCTTCGAGGGTCCGGATGGCATGGCTCACGGCGGAGGTCGAAAGGTTCAACTCGCTGGATGCCTTCTGAAAGCTCAGCAGCCTAGCAACGGCGAGAAAGGTGACGAGATGCGGGAGCGTGGGTGGGGCCATGATTATCCTATTCCATTCATCACCGCATACTGAAATCACCTTTTGTCATCAAGGGGAGCGAGCCGTAATTGTGAGCCGTATCGCATGATGCCCCTCCGATCAGTCGTTCATCGGGACTAGCGTCGCCGGATGGGTGACGGCCTCGCGTCAGGAGGCATGCGAAAAAGGAGACAAAAAATGGCTCAGGATTTTGCTGGCAAGGTCGCCCTTGTCACGGGCGGCGGCAGCGGCATCGGTCGCGCGGCTGCCCACCTCTTTGCTCGTCGCGGTGCCAAGGTCGCCATCGCTGGCCGCCGTCCGGAAGAGCTGGCCTCTGTGGCCGCCGAGATCGAGACGCTCGGTGGCTCGGCGCTGGCAGTGCCTACGGATGTATCGGACCCGGATCAGGTCGCCGCGCTCATCGATCGGACGGTTGCCCACTTCGGTCAACTGGACGCAGCATTTAACAATGCGGGCACGGAAGGTGCGTGGGGTCCGGTTGGCCAACTCAGCCCGGCAGATTTCGATGCAACGATGAACGTGAACCTTCGCGGCGTGTGGCTGTGCTGCCGAGCGGAGATCGTGCAAATGCAGCGGCAGGGGCACGGTGGTGCAATCGTCAATACCTCATCCTGGCTTGCCCACGGCGCGCTCCCGGGATCGTCGATTTATTCCGCCAGCAAGGCGGCTCTCGACAGCATGGCGCGAGCACTCGCCGTAGAGACAGCAAGCGAGGGCATACGCGTCAACAATGTCAATCCTGGCGTGATTGAAACCGCGATGACGCGGCGCTTCATGGACGAGATCACACAGCGCCCCATCACCGACCATACGCCCGCGCGGAGGCTCGGCGAGGCAAGCGAGGTCGCTGAAGTAGCCGTGTTCCTTTGCTCGGACGCCGCATCGTTCGTCACGGGGCAAAACATCCTGGTCGATGGCGCCTACACGATCGGAGGGCACCGACCCTGGATCGGCGGTGAAGACCTTCGGCCTGCGGCGTCCAGAAAGTAGACGACGCCGAAGATCAATCAAGTTGTTGAGGAGAGAGACGGTGCCCGGTGATCTCAGTGCGTTCAAAAGCGAACTCAATTCCCTCGTGCTGTCGCAGCGTTCGGCTTACGAGGCTGACGGCCTTCCGACCGCTCAAACGCGTGTCGATCGCATCCGGCGTGTCGTGTCGCTCCTTGCCCAGAACAAGGACCGGTTCGTCACCGCGATCTCTGACGACTTCGGCCACCGTGCCCGCGAGGAAACGCTCGTCGATATCCTGGCTGCCGCGTCGGCGCTGAAATTTGCTGCGGAGAATGTTCAGACCTGGATGCAGCCCGAGGCGCGGCATTCGATTACGCCGGGCGGCGAGGCAGGGGTCGAATACACGCCGCTTGGCGTGGTCGGCGTCATCGGACCCTGGAACTATCCTATCACGCTCCTCCTCAGCCCGCTGGGCGGGATTCTGGCAGCCGGCAACCGTGCGATCCTGAAACCGTCGGAATTCACACCGCGTTTTTCGGAACTGCTCGCGTCGCTCATCGGCGAAGCGTTCTCTCCGAACGAAGTCAGCACCGTGCTCGGCGGCGAAGGGCGGGGTGCGATTTTTTCGGAAGCACCCTTCGACCATCTGATCTTCACCGGCTCCACGGGTGTCGCGAAGCATGTGATGCGCGCCGCGGCGGATAATCTGGCGCCTGTGACCCTGGAACTCGGCGGCAAATCGCCGGTGATCGTGACCAGGCAGTTCGATCTCGCCGAAGCGGCGAGACGGATCATGACGGTCAAGGCGCGCAATGCCGGCCAGATCTGTCTCTCGCCCGATTACGTGTTCGTGCCGGCGGGCACGGAGCGGGCGTTCGCGGACGCCTGTGCCGAGGATTGCGGCAAGATGTTTCCAGAGGGCGTGGACTCGCCTCGCTACAGCTCGATCATCAATGAACGCCACTTTCAGCGGCTCACCGCGCTCGTCGACGACGCCCGCGCCAAGGGCGCGGAGATCATTCAGGCGCTTGCACCGGGCGCTTCCGGCAATTCCCGGCGCTTCCCGCCGACCCTGCTGCTCAATGTCACGATGGACATGGGCGTCATGCAGGAGGAGATCTTCGGGCCGCTGCTTCCGATCCTCACCTATGACGACCTTGAGGACGTGACCCGGCAGATCAGATCAGGCCCGCGTCCGCTCGCGCTCTACTATTTCGGCGAGGATGACGAGACGGCGCGCAAGGTGCTGGACGGGACAGCCTCAGGCGGCGTGACCATCAACGATGTGATGGCGCACGTATTTTGCGAAGACCTGCCTTTCAGTGGGATCGGCGACTCCGGCATGGGCGCCTACCACGGCATCGAGGGCTTTCGCACTTTCAGTCATGCGCGGGCCATCTACCGGCAGGCGCCCGGCGAGGCAGGCGTGGCGGCAGTCAATCTTCTCCGGCCGCCCTTCGGTCCGGAATTCGAGGACTTCATCTCGAGGGCGATCCAGCCTTGAGTGATGTCCGCCTGATCATCCGCGCCAATTAAAGGAGTTACATATGAAGAAGCGAACTCTCGGTAGTTCAGGTCTCGAGGTTTCCGCGCTGGGCCTCGGCTGCATGGGCATGAGCTGGGCATACGGTGCTCCGGGCGACCGCAGCGAGATGATCAAGCTGCTCCGCGATGCGGTCGATCTTGGGGTCACGCTCTTCGATACCGCCGAAGTGTATGGCCCACTGGTCAATGAGGAACTGCTCGGCGAGGGGCTCGAACCCGTGCGCGACAAGGTCGTCATCGCAACAAAGTTTGGCTGGAAGCTCGACCCCGCCGGGGGCGCGTGGCCGATCGGCCTGGACAGTCGCCCCGAGCATATCAAGGAAGTCGCGGATGCTTCGCTGAAGCGCCTGCGCACGGATCATATCGATATCTTCTATCAGCATCGTGTCGATCCTGATGTGCCGATCGAGGATGTCGCCGGCGCGGTCGCCGACCTTATCAAGGCCGGCAAGGTCGGGCATTTCGGTCTGTCGGAGTCCAGCGCGTCGACCATCCGCCGGGCACACGCGGTCCAGCCGGTGACGGTGGTCCAGAGCGAGTATTCGCTGTGGTCTCGTGATCCCGAGGCCGAGGTTCTCCCGGCGCTCGAAGAACTCGGCATAGGCTTTGTACCCTACAGCCCGCTTGGCCGCGGCTTTCTTACCGGCGCGTTCAGCGCCGACACGAAGTTCGCTGCCGATGACTTCCGCGCGGGAAATCCCCGCTTCACGGCGGAGGCCCTGCAGAAGAACGCCGCCCTCGTGGAAACGCTGAAGGCAATCGCTGAGCCGAAGGGCGCCACGCCCGGCCAACTCGCGCTCGCGTGGCTTCTCGCGCGGAAGCCCTGGATCGTTCCGATCCCCGGCACGAGGAAGCGGTCGCGCCTGGAAGAGAACATCGGAGCCGTCTCCCTCGACCTGGACCAAGCCGATCTCGCCGCCATTGAGGCTGCGGTCGAAAGCAACAAGGTCGAGGGACAGCGCTATCGCGACAATGAGCTGTCGATGGTCAACCTCTAAAGCGCGCGCGGCGCTGTGAATGCTCGCGGCGCCGCGCCCCGACAATGAGACTCGCGCTAGCAGGAAAATACGATGATCTACGAACTTAGAGAATACAAGACTGTGCCGGGTAAGATGCCCGCGATGGTCAAGCGCTTCAACGACGATTCCTTCCGGCTCTTCAAGAAGCACGGCATGGAAGTGGTATTCATGTCCCTGACGACCTTTGGCCAAGATACGATCAACGAGCTCGTATACGTGTTGAAGTTCGATTCAGAACAGGACATGGCTTCGAAGTGGGCGGCCTTTTACGCCGACACCGAATGGCACGCCGTGCGCGACGCATCCGAGGCCGATGGTCCGCTGGTCGTGACGGTGAGCCGCCGCGTGTTGAGTCCCGATGCCTTCAAACTGATGTGACCCAAGGGAGGAGCATCCGGGATTCCGGTCTTTCATAGTCTGAGAAAATGCCCGGCAAATGAAAGAACATTCCGCGCAAACGGGGGGCGAGATCGCAGATGAAAGAGCCTTCGATGAGAGAGATTCCCGGTGGTAAGGCCTATCGGCTGCTGGAAGCTGGGCCAATCGTGCTGGTCACGACGGCCGACCGAGGGCGGGCCAATGTGATGACCATGGGCTTTCATATGATGATCCAGCACGACCCTCCGCTCGTCGGGTGCGTCATCGGGCCGTGGGACCACAGCTTTGCCGCCCTACGCGAGACAGGGGAGTGCGTGATTTCGATTCCCGGCGCCGACCTGGCTTCCAAGGTCGTTGATATCGGAAATTGCTCAGGCGCCGACACCGACAAGTTCGAGCGCTTCCACCTCACCACCCTTCCGTCGCGAGCCGTGAAGCCGCCATCCATCGCAGAGTGCGTCGCGAACATCGAATGCACGGTTGCCGACGATGCAATGGTCGACCGCTACAGTCTCTTCATCCTCGCGGTGAAGGCCATCACGATCAATGACTCGCGCCGAGAGCGCCGCACGTTGCATCACAACGGCGACGGAACCTTTTCGATCGACGGAAGAACCGTCGATCTCCGCAATCGCATGGTCCGTTGGAAGCAATTTCAGGTCGATGTGTAACCGAAGGGAGAGCACGACGTGCCGCAGACCAACTACGCTTTCGTGATCAAGGCGCCTGGCTATCAAATGGCGACGCATCAGGCGACCTTGGAGTCGCCGGAATTTCACACGCGAGTTGTGGGTGTGACCGCGCTCGCCGATGCACTGACTGCTGTAGATCGCCTCGTCGAGGACGGCGTCGAGATCATTGAGTTGTGTGGAGGATTTTCGTCGGCGGAAGCTACCGAGATTCGCGAACGCGCCGGACCGGCCGTGTCTGTCGGATTGGTGGTCTACGACGAATAGGCGACGCAATCTCGCGCTGTCTCGCTGGGTCGAGATTTAGCGTCCCCACATTGAGCCTTCTTTTCTTGAATACAGATCCCTTCGAAAGGTACGGTTTTGACGGCAGACCCCAAAACGGTGATCATTACTGGCGGCACAAAAGGCGTCGGACGCGCCGTTGCTGAGCATTTGGGGCGCCTTGGATATAATTTAGCGCTCAGCTATTCCTCGGATGATGCGGCAGCCGAGGCGACGCGGGTCGCAATCTCCGGGGCGGGTCGGGAGTGCTTGATCTTCAAGGGTGACGCCCGGCGCCGCGACAGCGTCGAGGAGCTGTTTGCCGCCGCGACGGAGCGGTTCGGGGAGATATACGGTGTTTTAGCCAATGCTGGCGTGGAGAATGTAGAAGCGCCATTCGCTGAAATGACGGAAGACGAACTCAACAGGGTCGTCGATATCAATTTCAAAGGCACGTTCTTTACACTTCAGCAGGCCGCTCGGACGGTTATCGATGGCGGCCGCGTCATTGCCACAGCCTCTACGATCGCCAGTTACCCGCCACCGGGCTCGGGCGTCTACGCTGCTACCAAAGCAGCGATACGCCTTATGGTCCAAGTCCTATCGCTCGAACTTGGCCCTCGCGGAATTACTGTCAACTCGCTCGATCCGGGCGCGGTAGAGGGCGCGGGGATCTTCACACACATGACGGAAGAACTGCGACAGGCGTTCTACAAGCAGTCGCCGATGGGCAAGCTCCCGCGACCATCGGACATGGCCGGCGCGGTTGCGTTCCTTCTTTCGGATGGAGCTGCAATGGTCAGCGGCCACAATCTCGCGGTTACAGGCGGCTTCAGGATCTGACGGCCAAGCCGTGTATCAATTAACGGTGTGATGAAATGCGCCTAGGAGCAGATCGGCGCTTCGCCGTTCTCAAGCTTTCAGCATGTCGATGACGGCGCGAAGCCCGGCAGACAGGTAACGCCGGCTTGGATAGTACAAGAACAGCCCATCATCGGGAGCGCACCAATCGTCCAGACAGCGTATGAGCGCGCCGCTCGCCAGGTGCTGCATCACGCGATTGTCCCAGACGTAGGCGAGGCCGCATCCTTGGAGAGCGGATTCGACCATAAGCTCCTGATCGTCGAGCGTGATTGGACCGTCTACCTCGACGTCGATGGCCTCGCCGTCCTTCTCAAATTGCCAATTGTAGATTGCTCCGCTGGGATACCGATATCGGATACACGAATGGTCGCGTAGATCGGCAGGCTTCTCTGGCATGCTGCGTCCGTGCAGATAGTCCGGCGAGCCGACGACTGCGAACCGGAGCGTCGGCTTGATGTGCACGGCGATCATGTCCTGCATGAGCCGTTCGCCGAAGCGGATGCCTGCGTCGAAGCCATCCTCCACGATGTCGACCAGGCGATCCGTGGCCACGATATCGAGATGCAGGCCAGGATTCTGCTTCAGCAATGGTCCCATCACGTTGTGCAGGACGAAAGGCGCGATCGAGTTCGGAATATTGATCCGCACCGTTCCAAACGGCGTGCCGCGAAACGAATTGAGACTGTCGAGGGCCTTCTCGATCTGACCGAAGGCAGGGTGGAGCTCCGAGAGAAAGCGCTCGCCCGCCTCCGTGAGAGAAACGCTGCGCGTCGTGCGGTGAAAGAGTCGGACGCCGACGCGCTCCTCGAGATTGCGAATTGAATGGCTGATTGCCGATGCAGCGACGCCTCGATCGACAGCGGCTTGCTTGAAGCTCCTGAAGCGCGCCACCGCCAGAAAAATGGAAAGCTCAGCGAGTTCGGTGCCGTGCATGGGGGACGTCCTATTGCTATCCCACATTCACTACTCTGATCAGAATTCATCGTCTAATCATATCTGTCCCGAAGACGTAAGTAAGTGGCACCGGAAGATCGGCTCCATCAGTTGGCGCCCCGCCCGGCTGAACAATTCAATGGATGGAGATCGAAATGAGCAAGACTCCCCTCAAGACCCTCGAAGGTAAAGTTGCCCTCGTGACTGGCGCCAGCTCCGGCATTGGTCGCGCCACCGCAATCGAACTCGCCCGCCGCGGCGCCAAGGTGATCGCCAGCGCTCGCCGCGGCGCCGAGATCGAGGCCCTTGTGGCCGAGATCAAGAGCGAGGGCTTCGAAGCCACGGCCGTCGTGGCCGACGTGAACGTTGAGCAGAGCGTGATCGACCTCGTCGCCAAAACGATTTCGACCTACGGCCGCATCGACGTCGCTTTCAACAACGCCGGCACCGAGGGTGCGTTCACCCCGTTCGTCGAACAGACCAACGAGACTTACGACACGGTCTTCAATGCCAATGTGCGCGGCGTGTTCTGGTCGATGAAGCACGAGGCCAAGGCGATGCTGGCGCAGGGTGGCGGCACGATCATCAACAACGCCTCCATGGGTGGTGTGATCGGCTTCGCGAATGCCGGCCTCTACATCGCCAGCAAACACGCTGTCCTCGGCCTGACCAAGACGGCAGCGATCGAGCTGTTCAAGCAGGGCGTCCGAGTGAACGCCATCAATCCGGGCATCATCGATACGCCGTTCCAGGACCGCATCTGGCCGAGTGCCGAGGCGAAGTACGCCTTCGCCGCCACCACGGTCCCGGGCCGCGCGGGGACGCCGGAGGAGATGGCCACGGTCGTGGCCTTCCTGGCATCGGACGATGCCTCGTTCATCTCGGGCCACGGCCTGCTGATCGACGGCGGCTACACGATCGCCTGATCCACAACGAACGGCGATGCCCGACATCGCAGCCCCGCGCTGCGATGAACGGAACGTCGCGACCTTAATCAACCAATTTCAGGAGAAACCCGATGAACATGCTCAAGAAGATCGCGCTCAGCACCGTCGTCGCTGCGGGTGCATTTCTGTCCTCGCAGGCCGCCAACGCGCAGATCGCGCTGCAGCCTAGCCCGAACGGCGAGGTCGCCATCATCGTCAACTTTGAGGTGAAGCCTGGTGCCGAAGCTGAGTTCGAGCGTGTTTTCCGCCGCTCGGTGAGTTGCTCGCGCCTCGAGCCCGGCAACATCACCTTCAACGTGCATAAGACGCTGGGCAGCGAGCGAGGCTATGTCCTCTACGAGGTGTGGCGCAACGAGGCCGCGGTGAACAGCCACTTCGCCCGCCCTTACACCGTGGCGCTCTTCTCAATGTTCGATCGCAATCTGGTCCGTCCGATTACCGAAGGCGGCCTGCACTTCGTCCAGGACCTCGACCCGCAGCCGCGCTCCGCTCCGGCCACCACGGACCCGACCTCGCTGGCCGAGTGCCGCTGATCCGGGCGTCGCCCACGCCTGACGGCGACGCGCAATCTCAACGGGAGCGCGTCGCCGGCCAAGCCAATTGGAGACTGAATGATGACCACGCAATCTTCCTCCAGCGTTCCGACGCCTTCAAACGGCACGCAGCTTACGCTGATCGCTTTCATCCGGGCCAAGAAAGGCATGGGCGATGAACTCGGCCGGCGCCTTTGGACGCTCGTCGAGCCGGCGCGCGCTGAGCCTGGCAACATCAACTATGACCTGCACCGCTCGAACGAGGATCCCGACGTCTGGGTGCTCTACGAGAATTGGAAGGACGCGTCCGACCTGACCGCGCACTTCGAGCTTCCGTACATGAAGGCCTTTGTCGCCGCGCTTCCCGAGGTTCTCGAAGGCGAGATGGACCTGCGGCGTTCCGCGATGGTCACCACCGTTGCCGTGAAGGTCTGACTGCCGAAAGCGCCGCTGCCCAGCACTAGGCGCGGCTGTCATCGCTTGTTGAAGGAATGCTCCCGTGAAACTGTTCGAATCCCTTCCTCTGCGCAGCGTCACGCTGCGCAATCGCCTCGCTGTCTCTCCGATGTGCCAATACTCGGCACGCGACGGGTTCGCGAGCGACTATCACCTCGTTCATCTCGGCCGCTTCGCGATGGGAGGCTTTGGCCTCGTCATGGTTGAGGCAACCGCCGTTCTTCCTGAAGGGCGCATCACACATGGCGATCTTGGTCTCTGGTCTGATGCCCATGTCGACGGCCTGGCGCGCATCGCGACGGCGCTGAAGGCGTCGGGAGCGGTCGCCGCCATTCAACTCGCACATGCGGGACCGAAGGCGGCAAGCCAGCGCCCGTGGGAAGGCAATGGGCCGCTTTCGCAGGCCGACTTCGATCGCGGAGAGGATCCTTGGCCCGTCGTCTCCGCATCGGACAAGCCCTATGCGGATGGCTGGCTGAAGCCGACGGCGCTGACCCGCGCCATGATGGATGAGGTGAAGGCCGCGTTCGTCGCCGCGACGAGCCGCGCCCTTGCCGCCGGCTTCGATGTGGTCGAAGTGCATTGCGCGCATGGATATCTGCTCAACAGCTTCCTTTCGCCCGTCACAAACAATCGTATCGACGAATATGGTAGCGACATCGATGGCCGCATGCGGTTTCCTCTGGAAGTGGTCGAGGCCGTGCGCAACGTCATGCCCGACGACAAGCCGCTTTTCGTCCGCGTTTCCGCTGTCGATGGTTTGCGCGAGGGCATGTCGATCGACGACACGGTCGAGTTCGCGCGACGGCTGAAAACGTTCGGTGTCGACGTTGTCGACTGCTCGTCGGGCGGCATCGCCCCCCGCTACGAGTATCCGTCGAGCTACGGCTACCAAGTGCCCTATGCTTCGCGCGTCCGCGCTGAGGTCGGCATCAGCACGGCAGCCGTGGGCCTGATCGTCGATGCCCACCAGGCCGAGGCGGTCGTGGCAGACGACCACGCCGACATCGTCGCCATTGGCCGTGAAGCCCTCGTCGATCCTAACTTCCCGCTGCACGCGGAAGCTCAGTTGGGTGCCGCGGACCCGGCGAATCCCTATGGGTCCTTCCCTGTGCAGGCCACTTGGTGGCTCCAGGGCCGCGCCAACCAAATTCGGCAGATGGAAGCGGCGACGTCGCGCGCCTCGGCGGATTCCTGAAGGAGGGCGCGATGACGCGCTGCTCTCACGGTTACGGCGCGCTGGAGACGAGCGGCGGTAATCCAGGCACCGGGTGGCGCGGCGAGCGGCGCGATATTCCGTCGTATATCGCCGAACGGATCGACAGCGTCGAGAATCTTGGTCGCCGGACGCTCGCGGATCTCGCCATCTGCGTGGCCGCGATCGTGATGATGCTCGTCGTTCTCCATGGCGGCGAACGCACCGCCGCGACGGTACAGGTCAGCAGACAGACCGATGCTGCGGCGACGGTATTCGTCGCAGCATCGAGGTCCCGGAGATGAACAGGAGAAATTCCATGCTTGGAACGCGGAATCTGGGCCGCCAAGGCCTCGAAGTATCGATGATCGGGCTCGGGTGCATGGGCATGAGCCAGGCTTACGGCGCATCCGACGACGATGAATCGATCGCGACGATCCACCGTGCCATCGAGCTCGGCTGCACCTTCTTCGACACCGCGGAGGCCTATGGGCCATTTAGCAATGAGGAGCTGCTCGGTCGTGCGCTCGAGGGCCGGCGTGAGAAGGTCACCATCGCGACGAAGTTCGGTTTCCTTCTCCAGGACGGCCGCCGCGCTGGCACCGATAGCCGCCCCGATCATATTCGGGAGGTCGTCGACGCCTCATTGAAGCGGCTGCGGACCGACCGCATCGATCTGCTCTATCAGCATCGGGTCGATCCGAGCGTTCCAATCGAGGATGTCGCCGGCACGGTCAAAGAGCTGATCGCTCAGGGCAAGGTTCTGTATTTCGGCATGTCCGAAGCCGGCGAAGATGCGATTCGGCGAGCTCACGCTGTTCAGCCGGTGTCAGCCCTTCAAAGCGAATATTCCATCTGGGAGCGCAATCTCGAAGACCGCATCATCCCGGCGCTCCGTGAACTCGGGATTGGCCTTGTCCCGTTTAGCCCGCTCGGGCGCGGCTTTCTGACCGGGACTGCGCAGCGCGCCGAGCAGTACGGAGCTGGTGACTTCCGCAGCAATGGCGACCCGCGTTTCCAGGCCGAGAATTTTGACGCCAACGTGAAAATCGCACGATTGGTCCAGGACGTCGCGATGGAAGCCGGCGCCTCGGCCGCTCAGGTTGCGCTAGCGTGGGTCCTGCGCGCTGGCGACGACATCGTCCCGATCCCGGGGACGAAACGACGCCGGTATCTCGAAGACAATCTCGGGGCAGCAAATCTGGTGCTGACAGTCGAACAGGCTGCGAAGCTCGATAGCGTCCTTGGAGCCGGTGGCGTGTCCGGCGCGAGGTACAATGACCACGACCTATCCATGCTGAATCGCTGAAAGGCTTCGCCGCGCTGTCGGCCCAGCCTCCGCACCATAAATTGGGCGAGAGCCCTTCATCACCAGAGAGTAGGATCTGATCATGTCGGAGCTGCGAGGTTACGCGGCATCGCAGCCGCGCCTTTTCCTGAACGACAGGAAAGCAATCCCGCAAATCGGCCTTGGTGTTTGGCAGACGCCGCCAGAAGTAGCAGGGCCGTCAGTCGAGACGGCCCTGCGCGCGGGCTACTGTCACATCGACACGGCTGCGATCTATCGCAACGAGGTCGGCGTCGGCGAAGGCATTCGCGCGGCGGGTATAGGCCGTAAGAACCTGTTCATCACCACGAAACTCTGGAATGAGGATCAGGGTTACGATGCGACGCTGCGCGCATTCGACGAAAGCCTAGAGCGATTGGGTCTCGACTATGTCGATCTCTACCTGATCCATTGGCCATCGCCGCAGCGAGGCCTCTACGTGGATACTTGGAAAGCCTTCATCCGGCTGCAGGAACAAGGCTTGGTCAGGTCGATCGGTGTTTCGAATTTCGAGGCCGAGCACCTGAACAAGATCATCTCCGCGACCGGCGTCGCGCCAGTGCTCAACCAGGTCGAGCTGCACCCGCGGTTTCAGCAGCGCAAGTTGCGCGATGTCCACGAAAAACTCGGAATCGCGACGCAGTCGTGGAGCCCTCTCGGACAAGGCACGCTGCTCGGCCATCCTGTGATCAATTCGATCGCCGAAAGGCACCAGAGAACACCCGCGCAGATCATCATCCGATGGCATATCGACAACGGGCTCGTTGTCATCCCTAAGTCTGTTACACCGTCTCGCATCGTCGAAAATTTCGATGTGTTCGGCTTTGGTCTCGATGAAGCTGAGCTCGTAGCCATTGGAAAGCTAAATGCGACCGACGGCCGTATTGGTCCCAATCCTCTGACGGCGACCTTCTGACGTGGAGTGCGGCTGTCACGAAAGCAATGTGGCTCAGCCGTACAGCGCAGTCGCAGATGATTGCACTTTCGTGTCAGCCGCTGACCGCGCCAGAAGAGGGATGGCGGATCGTGTGTTTGATCTGCGCTATCTCCACTATGCGCTGCTGGCTGCCGAGCAAGGTAGCTTTCGCAGAGCAGCGGCGTTGCTGGGGATTCATCAGACTCAGGTGGGGCGAAGAATTCGCGCGCTGGAGGACGGTCTCGGCGCAGACATTTTTGAGCGGAGCCGCAAAGGCTGCCGGCTAACGGCGGCAGGGGAGACGTTTCTGAGAACGGCCAGTGTGGGCATGGATCACGTAGCGCGAGCGGCGCAGTCAGTTGCCGCAATTGCGAATAATCAGGGCGGCAGCCTCGATGTTGCTATGATGGCTACACTTTCGTCGCAGCTCGCACAGGATCTCTTTAGAGGGTATTTGGAGCGCTACCAAAAGACCAACCTACGAGTTCATCGAGGTGTCGGCAGCGAGTATATTCCCCGGCTGGTCGACGGTCGCCTCGATGTAGCGATCGTAGTTGGCGAGCCGACAATAGCCGGGATAGCGACATTGCGGCTTTGGGAGGAGCACCTGATGCTGGCGATGCCGACCACCCATGCATTGGCAGAGAAGCAGGCGGTCGGTTGGGAGGATCTTGTGAATGAGACCTTCATTTTGACCGCGACAGGGGCCGGGCCCGAAGTGCTTGCCTATCTGCAACGCCGCTCTGCCGAGATCGGCTCTCGTTTGAACGTCGTGACGCATGAAGTGAACCGGGAGGATTTGGTTCACTTGGTAACCATGGGTTTTGGCGTCACCTTGTTAGGGGAGTCGACCGTTGATGCGCTTGTACCTGGCGCTGTGGTCCGTCCGCTGCGAGATCCGGTCGAAAAAATCCCCACAAGCGCGATGTGGGCCAGGCACAACGTCAATCCCGCGTTGAAGAAATTCCTTCGGCTTGCCTCAAATCGGGCCAGCCGGAGCAAGGGATGAGGTCGTCTTGATCTGATCGAACGACGCGAAGCTTGTCGTCCATGCTTGGGGCGTCGATGGTGTCAGGCCAAGGGCAATGCGGCGCTTGAGCAAGCCCGCCGCTCGTCATAGGCCGGCGAACAGCGCATCTGCACTATTCGGCCCGAACTAATTTCTCCTGGGGCCGACGATTCATCTGGCGAGCTTTGGCAAACGCGCGGTCAGTTGCCATGAAGCGTTCGATCATCAGCGGTATGAGAAGCGTCGCATCACCTATAGCCTGACCGGTTTCGTGCCCTAGAACCTCGGCGTACTCTACAAGGCCGCGGTGAACTTGAGCCGGCAGTTCCAGCGACACTTTGACGGGCTTACTGTCCGGTAGTCCGGTGAGTTTCAACTTGGCCATTAGCTGCTCCCATAGGGTTCGAGTACCAGATCGCGAGTGACGATCACGCGCACGGGGAATCCGGGGCGGATCGTCAGAGTCGGCGCGACATTGAGCTGGCGGCGCACAATCTGCTGGCCAGCGTCGTTTATCGTGTCCTGCCCGCCGTTGCGGATCGCGCTGATAAGTCGGTCGTCGTCGTTTGTGGCCAGTTCCGCGCCGACGCTGAGGAGCGTCGAGAGGCCTGCCGCCTTCGCCAGATCCCACCAGTGATAGTCGACGCCGTCCTGCAGGCCGGCGTAACCTTCGGCGTCAGTACCAGGCTGGCGCTCGAGAACGATCGACCGACCGTTCGGAAAGATCAGCCGGTTCCAGACAAGCAGCACTCGGCTTTGCCCGAACTGCACGTCGTTGTCGTACTGGCCAATGACCCGTGTGCCCTGCGGCACGAGGAGAATGCGGCCGGTCGGGCTGTCGTAGATATTCTCGGTGACCTGCGCGGTGATCTGGCCCGGCAAGTCGGACCGGATGCCGGTGATCAGTGCGGCAGAGATTACGGCTCCCGCTTGAAGAATGTTGGGGGACGCTGGTGCTGCGACCCGGTCAGCAGACACTGTGCGCCGGTCCGGTGCGGCGTTGAGGAAGGCGTTTTGACGATCCTGTGCAGATGGCGTCGCCGGCGGCGGCGCCAGGCCAAGGCTCGCGAGGTCGGGCGCCGGTGGCGGAGCGATACTGGGTGCCGCTGAGGATGCTCCGGCGCGCGTCTCAGTGCCGGAAAACAGCCTGCTGGTGCGAGCGGTCTCGATTTCCTGAAGGCGTCGCTGCTCCTCCGGGCTGATCCCGGGATTGGGCGTCGCGATGCCGGGCGCAGGCACTGGCTGGCCACGTTCCTGGGCACCGACGATAGGGCGGCCGAGGTCCCCAGGCAGCGGCGGTCCCAAGCGTGGAACGCCGCTATAGTCGCGTGGCAGGCCGGCGAGGCCGTCGGCGGTCGACCGGTTCTCGGTCGAATAGAGTTCCTCGTTGGGCCGACCGACGTCGCGGGTCTGGAGCGCATAGATCAGCGCGCCGCCAAGTCCGACGCTGGTAGCGAGACCGAGGCCAGCGAGAACCTTCCGGGACAGTCGCGTCACCCGAGGCGGCTCGGCACGCAGCCGCATCGGCGCGGGGCTTGCCGGCTCGCCGGTCAAGGGCGTTGCATCGTCCTCGGGCAGTTCCTCATTTCGGGGCTCGTTCTCGCTCACGACGCCGACCTCCCGTCGGTGCGGGTGATGCGGACGCGCTTCTGACGATCTCCCGAACCAAAGCGCAACTCGGCGGCGGCGAACAGGCGGTCGACGATCATGTGGTGGCCGCGAACCCGGTAGTTCACCAGCTCGGACGTGTTGCCCTCGGGACCGACAACGAAGAGCGGCGGCATCTCGCCCTGACCAATGCCGCGAGGGAATTCGATGAAGACCTGCCGGCCATCGTCGAAGGCGCGCAGTGGCCGCCAAGGCGCTCGATCGCCCTCGATCGCATAACGGAAGTTGACGTTGGCGAGATCGACACCGCTCGCAACCGGCTGGGCGGCCTGCGCCTCGGCGTTCTGACGGCGCAGCGCGATGAGCTGGTCCTGTGGATACTGCCATGAGACGGACGCCATATAGGTCCGCTCGGTCGAGCGAAGCTCCATGTGATAGGTGCGTATGTTGGTGTTGATGACGAGGTTCGTCATCAGGTCGGCCCGCGTGGGCTTCACGAGGATGTGGATTTGGCGGGTCGCGCCTGAACCACTCTCGGTATCGCCGATGATCCAGCGCACGGTGTCGCCGGCTGCGACAGGCCCTGAGCCGACGAGCTGCTCACCGGGCTGCAACGCGATGTCGGTGATCTGCCCTACGGCGGTGTAGACCTGATAGAGCGCGCCCTGCGTGAAGGGATAGACTTGCATCGAGTTGATGAAGCCATCCCGCACCGGCTGGATACGCGCAGCGGCATTGGCCTGGTTGACCCTGGCGGTGGGATCGGTGGGCTCTGGCGCGCGGCGCGTCTCCGGCACGCGCTGCAACTGGCCAGGCAGCGGTAGCGGCCGGGGCAGTTCGACCACGGTCACCGGCGCTGGCGGGTCGACCGTCTGCACCGCCGGAGCGGCGTTGTCGTAGGAGATCTCCGGGGGTGGAGTGGTGGTGGCGCAGCCGGCGAGCGCGGTTGTCGCCAGCAGGGCCATGGGGAAAGCGGATCTACGGAGAGCCGGAAATACGAGTGTGTGCGAAGCCGGGTTTCCGGCTTTACGGAAATACGGCTTCATTGCCCAAGCTCCCGTGACCAGTTGATGGCGTTGACGTAGATGCCGAGCGGGTTCGCCCTGAGCCGGTCGGCGTTGCGCGGGGTCTGCAGCACGATCGTCAGGATCGCGGTCCAGCGGGTGGTTTCGGCAAGCTGGCCGTTCTCGTATCGGCGCTCGACCCAGGCGACGCGGAAGCTGTCGGGAGAAGCCCGGATGACGCTGGAGACATCAATGGCGATCTGCTGGCGACCGACCTTCGCAAAAGGATCATTCGCTCGGGCGTAGTCATTCAGCGCCATGGCCCCCCGATCGGTCGTGAAGTCATAGGCGCGAAGCCAATTCTGGCGAACGATGATGGCGTCGGCCGGAATCGAGCGAACCTGCTCGATAAAACGCGCGAGGTGGAAGGCGATTTGCGGATCGGTCGGCCGGTAGTCGGCGACGGCAGGCGCGACGGCCTGGGCTTGGCCGAGCCGATCGACCTGCACCACCCATGGCACGATCGTGCCCCGCGCCGATTGCACGACGAGCGCGGTAGCAAAGCCAGCGGACAGGATCAGCGAGCCGAACGCCATCAGTCGCCAATTCTTGGCCTGCACGCGCGAGGTGCCGATGCGTTCATCCCAGACCTGGGCGGCGCGCTGATAGGGCGTCTCGGGCTCGGGGGCTTTGCCGTAGTGGGTGGTTGGTCGTTTGAACATCAGCGATCGCCTTCGGAAAGATTGACGGAAGAGCCGCCGCCATGGGCGTCGCCTGAGCGGACGGCATGGGCCGTGGCCTGGACGGCATGGGTCATGTGCTGCGAGCGCCGCATCCGCTGCGCCCAGGCCGGCGGACCGCCGGCGTTTGCGGAACCGGCGGCAGCGGCGCTGTCACCGGCAGCGTCACCGCCGATCGAGCCCGCGGTGGACGTGCCACCCGTCACCTCGAAGGCGGCCTTGCCGCCAGCGTTAAAGCTGGAACGCATGCTTTCGGCGGCACGCGAAGCGGCGCGTCGCAGTGGTGAGACGGCGGCGCTACCGCCGGCACGGGCAACGCCCCCGAGCCCGGAAGCGACTCCGGCCGCGCCGGATTGACCGGCAGCGCCGAGGCTGTAGGCGGTGGATGCACCGCCAGCTATTGCCGCGCCGCCACGGGCGGCTGCGGCAGCGCCACCGGCCAGCGCGGCGCCACCCGACGCTGCGGCGCCAACGGCGCCAGCGCCGAGCGCGACCATGCCGCCTGCGGCCAGGCCCGTGCCGACCGCTGCGCCGGCGCTGAGTTGCGGGCCGCCGGAGACGAGGCCGCTCGCGATGCCCGGACCGAAGATGCCGAGGCCGAGCAGCGACAGCGCGGCGAGCACGATCGCCATCGCTTCGTCGATGGTGGGGGTTGCGCCGCCGAAGCCGGACGTGAACTCGGAGAAGAGGGTCGAGCCGATGCCGATGATGACGGCCAGCACCAGGACCTTGATGCCGGAGGAGATGACGTTGCCGAGCACGCGCTCGGCCATGAAGGCCGACTTGCCGAACAGGCCGAACGGGATCAGCACGAAGCCCGCCAGCGTCGTCAGCTTGAACTCGATAAGTGTGACGAAGAGCTGGATGGCGAGAATGAAGAAGGCCAGCAGCACCAGCGCCCAGGCGAGGAACATGCAGGCGATTTGGATGAAATTCTCGAAGAACGACCAATAGCCCATCAGGCTGGAAATCGAGTCGAGCAGCGGCCGTCCGGCGTCGAGCCCGGTCTGCGCGACCTTGCCGGGACGCATGAGGTCTGCGGTCGAGAAGCTGGTGCCGCTGGCCTTTAGGCCGAGGCCGGCGAAGCTTTCGAAGACGATCCGGGCGAGGTTGTTCCAGTTGCCGATGATGTAGGCGAAGACGCCGACGAACAGGGTCTTCTTGACCAGCCGCGTCATGATGTCGTCGTCGGCGCCCCAGCTCCAGAACAGCGCCGCAAGCGTTACATCGATGACGATCAGCGTTGTGGCGATGAAGGCGACCTCGCCGCTGAGCAGACCGAAACCGCTGTCGATGTAGCGAGTGAAGACCTCGAGGAAGTGGTCGATGACGCCGGTGCCGCCCATAATGCTATCTCGCCTCGTCTAGCTGCGGCGGCGCGATCAGCGGGGCGGGCTCCAAGGCCGGCTGATCGGTGCTGCCCGGTTGGCGCGTGGTGTCGTTTCGCGGCGCTGGGGGCATATCCGGCAGTCGCTCGGCAGGTCGCGCGCCGGGCGCGAGGAAGCGGTTGCGGTTTTCGGCCCAGGCCCGCAGGCAGGCCGAATCGCGGGGACCCGCTTCGCCGAGCGCCTGGCAGCGGATCAGTTCGTCCCGCAACGGGTCAGCCGCAGTCACGGCCCCGCGGCCCGACGGCCACGCCTCGGGCGCTTCCTCCTTCCGGCTCATCTCGATGGCGGTCGCAGTGATCGCGACCGCAACGAACACGACGGCGCCTAGCCGGGCGAGCATCTTGCCGTCCATGGCCGCGCCCTCAGTTGCCGTTCGGGAACATGCGGGCATTGCCCGGCTGGTAGCCGCTGCCCGGCGTCAGGAAGCGACGGCGCTGCTCGCGACCTTGCTCGGCCGCGGCCGCGCGTTCGGCCTCGGTCAGACTCTGCGCGCGACCGTTTGCGGCGACGACAGCGGTGAGATCGGCGAGTTGCTGCGCTTGCAGCGCAAGAAGCTGATTGCCGGCCTGTGTTGCCTGCAGCGCGCCGGTGGCGCCCTGGCTCTGGCCGACCAGCGCCGACATCTCGCTGCGGTTCGTGTCGATATTGCCGACCACGCCCGCCTGGACGCGCATCGCGTCCTGCAGGCCGCCGACGGTATTCTGCCAGCGCTCGCGCGCGCCGGCGACGAGCTGCTGGTCCGAGGCGGACATCGAGGCGCTACCGTATGTGGTGCGGAACGCCTGGTCGATATTCTGCACATTATAAGCGATGCGCTGTGCTTCGCCCAAAAGCTGTTGAGTCCGCTGGACGGATTGCTGGAGCTGCTGGAGAGAGGAAAACGGGAGGCTCGCAAGGTTGCGCGCCTGATTGATCAGACCGGTCGCCTCGTTCTGAAGCGACGTAATTTGATTGTTGATCTGCTGAAGCGCCCTCGTGGCGGTCAGGAGGTTCTGAGCGTAGTTGGTGGGGTCGTACACGATCCCGCCAAACTGTGCGTGGGCAGGCGCGGCCATGAACGGGATCGCGGCGGCAGAGGCCGTAAGCAGCGCGGCGGTCATACGCAACGCGCGCGAGCGGGAACGAACGGAACGGGTCATGGGCGTGCCTCCGAATCGGTTTGAGGTGTGACGTTGGTGAGGTCGGCGATGAGGTCGGCGGCCCAGCCGAGCCGGTTCTCGCCGAGCCACGCGGCGAGGAAGCCGTCGGTGCCGCTGCGGGCGTGAACCTCGGCGATCAGTGCCTGGTGCTGCTTCGATGAGGCGGCGCAGAGCGCCAGCGCCACGTCGGACAGGCCCAGCTCGAACAGCCGGTTGCCGCGCCGCGATTGGCAGTAATAGTCGCGCTTGGGCATCGCCCGGGCGAGGATCTCGATCTGGCGGTCGTTCAGACCGAAGCGGCGATAGACGGCTGTGATCTGCGGCTCGATCGCGCGTTCGTTCGGCAGCAGGATGCGGGTCTGGCAACTCTCGATGATGGCAGGCGCGATCGCCGAGCCGTCAATGTCGGAGAGTGACTGGGTGGCGAAGATGACGCTGGCGTTCTTCTTGCGCAGCGTTTTCAGCCATTCGCGGAGCTGGCCGGCGAAGCCCTCGTCGTCCAGCGCCAGCCAACCTTCATCGACGATCAGCAGCGTCGGGCGACCGTCGAGGCGGTCCTCGATGCGATGGAAAAGATAGGCGAGCACGGCGGCGGCGGCGCCGGTGCCGATCAGTCCTTCGGTCTCGAAGACCTGAACATGGGCTTCGCCTAGATGTTCGGCCTCGGCGTCGAGCAACCGGCCGTAGGGGCCGCCGACACAGTAAGGTCGCAACGCCTGTTTCAGATCGTTGGACTGAAGCAGGACGGACAGACCCGTCAACGTGCGCTCCGCGACCGGCGCCGACGCCAGCGACGACAGTGCCGACCAGAGGTGCTCCTTGACCTCGGGCGTCACCGATACGCTTTCGCGCCCCAGGATCGCGACCAGCCAGTCGGAGGCCCAGGCCCGCTCGGCGACATCGTTAATGCGGGCCAACGGCTGAAGCGAGACACTGTCATCCGCGCCTTCGGTGAGGCCGCCGCCGAGATCGTGCCAGTCGCCCCGCATAGCGAGCGCGGCGGCGCGGATTGATCCGCCAAAGTCGAAGGCGAAGACCTGGGATTGCGGATAGCGCCGGAATTGCAGCGCCATCAGCGCCAGCAGGACCGATTTGCCAGCGCCGGTCGGGCCGACGATCAGCGTGTGACCGACGTCGCCGACATGGATGGAAAGCCGGAACGGGGTCGAGCCCTCCGTTCTGCCGTAAAGTAGTGGGGGTGCATCGAAGTGCTCGTCCCGTTCCGGTCCCGCCCACACCGCCGACAGTGGGATCATGTGGGCGAGATTCAATGTGCTGATGGGAGGCTGGCGAACGTTGGCGTAGACGTGGCCGGGCAGCGTGCCGAGCCAGGCGTCGACGGCGTTGATCGTCTCGGGCATCGCGGTGAAGTCGCGGCCCTGAATCACCTTCTCGACAAACCGCAGCTTCTCGGCGGCGATGCGCGGATCGTCGTCCCAGACAGTGATCGTCGCCGTCACATAGGCCTGGCCGGCATAGTCGGCGCCCAGCTCCTGCAGGGCCATATCGGCGTCGGCCGCTTTGTTGGCCGCATCGGTATCGACCAGGGCGGAGGCTTCGTTGGTCATCACCTCCTTGAGGATGGCGGCGATCGACTTGCGCTTGGCGAACCACTGCCGCCGGATCTTGGTCAGCAGCTTGGTGGCGTCTGTTTTGTCGAGCAGGATCGCCCGGGTCGACCAGCGATACGGAAAGGCGAGCCGATTCAGCTCGTCGAGGATGCCGGGCGTCGTCGCGGTGGGGAAACCGACGATGGTGAGGATGCGAACATGGGCGTCTCCAAGCCGGGGCTCCAGGCCGCCGGTAAGCGGCTGATCGGCGAGCAGCGCGTCGAGATACATCGGCGTCTCGGGCACGCGGACGCGATGACGTTTCGTCGAGACGGTCGAATGGAGATAGGTCAGCGTCTCGGGGTCATCGAGCCAGGCGCAGTCGGGCATGAAGGCGTCGATCAGGTTGAGGATACGATCGGTGCGATCGACGAAGCTGCGGAGCACTTCCCGCGCGTCGACGCCGGCGTGGTCCCGGCCCTCGTAGAGCCAGGTCTCGGCACGGGCGGCATCCTCGGCCGGCGGCAGATAGAGGAAGGTAAGGAAGTAGCTGGACTCGAAATGCGCGCCGGCCTCTTCGAAGTCGGCCTTGCGTTCGACGTCGACGAGCGCGGAGGCGCTGTCGGCGAACATGCTGGCGGGATAAGTCGCGGCGCCGTGGCGCTGCGCCTCGACGAAAATGGCCCAGCCCGAACCGAGGCGGCGAAATGCGTTGTTGAGCCGGCCGGCGACGGCGACCAGCTCGGCCGGGACGGCGCTGTCGAGATCGGGGCCGCGAAAACGCGCGGTGCGTTGCAGGCTACCGTCCTTGTTGAGCACCACGCCTTCGCCGACCAGGGCGGCCCAAGGCAGGAAGTCCGCGAGGCGGGCGTTGCGGTTGCGATATTCGGCAAGGTTCATCATCGGCGTCGCCCCTCAGACCGACAGGTGACCGGGAATGCGCAGATGCTTGCGCACGACATCGACGAACTGCGGATCGCGCTTGGCCGCCCAGACGGCCGCGAAATGGCCCACCGCCCACAGCGCCAAGCCGACGAGCCAGAGGCGAAGACCGAGACCGAGCGCGGCGGCCAGCGTACCGTTGAGGATGGCGAGCGAGCGCGGGGCGCCGCCGAGCAGGATGTGCTCGGTCAGCGCCCGATGAACCGGGACGGAAAAGCCCGGCACCTCGCCGCGATGGTCCGCGCCATCCGCCATCAGACAAGCGCTCCGCCGCCGAACGAGAAGAACGACAGGAAGAAGCTCGACGCGGCGAACGCGATCGACAGGCCGAAGACGATCTGGATGAGCTTGCGCGCCCCGCCCGACGTATCGCCGAAGGCGAGCGTCAGGCCGGTGATGATGATAATCATCACGGCGATGATCTTGGCGACCGGCCCCTCGATCGATTCGAGGATCGACTGGAGCGGGGCTTCCCAGGGCATCGAAGAACCCGACGCGTGGGCGGCCGGCGCCAGAGCCAACGAGACGAATGTGACGGATACCGCTGTCGCGATATGGCGGTGGATGCGCAGGGCGTGCTGGATCATGACAGGTCTCCTGTGGGGGGCTGGGTTGCGAGGGTGACGCGGTAGTCGCCGTCGGGGCCGAGACCCTCGATGCGGGCGAGTTCGGCGAGGCGGCGCGATGCGCCACGGCCGGAGAGCACGGCGACCAGATCGATCGTTTCGGCGATGAGGGCGCGCGGGACGGTGACGACGGCTTCCTGGATGAGCTGCTCCATCCGGCGCAGCGCGCCGATGGCGGTGCCCGCGTGGATCGTGCCGACGCCGCCGGGATGGCCCGTGCCCCAGGCCTTCAGGAGGTCGAGCGCCTCAGCTCCGCGCACTTCGCCAATCGGTATGCGATCGGGACGAAGGCGGAGCGAGGAGCGGACAAGGTCGGAGAGCGAAGCGACGCCGTCCTTCGTTCGCATGGCGACTAGGTTCGGCGCGGCGCATTGCAGCTCGCGCGTGTCTTCGATCAGGACGACGCGGTCCGAGGTTTTCGAGACCTCGGCGAGCAACGCATTCGTGAGCGTGGTCTTGCCGGTCGAGGTGCCGCCTGCAACGAGGATGTTTCGACGATCGGCGACAGCCTGGCGCAGCGTCTCGGCTTGGCCTGCGGCCATGATGCTGGCGGCAACGTAGTCGTCGAGCGTGAACACCGCGACCGCGGGCTTGCGGATCGCGAACGCCGGCGCGGACACGACGGGCGGCAACAGCCCCTCGAACCGCTCCCCCGTTTCCGGCAGCTCGGCCGAGACGCGCGGGGCACCGGGATGAACCTCGGCGCCGACATGATGCGCGACCAGGCGAATGATGCGCTCGCCATCGGCCGGCGAGAGGCGTTCACCGGTGTCAGAGAGGCCCTCCGAGAGCCGGTCGACCCAGAGCCGCCCATCGGGGTTGAGCATCACCTCGACGATCGCGGGATCTTCCAGAAAGGTGGCGATCGCCGGCCCCAGGGCCGTGCGCAGCATCCGCGCACCGCGAAGGATCGCCTCCGATTTCTGGTGAGTGGCCGCCACGTCGTCCCCGTTCTCTTGCGGGACCGCGACAGGCGGCCCTGGATCGGGGATGAGTAGAAGAGGCAGAAATCATGGCCTGACAACAACCATCATGTGGCCGTCGTACTGTGGCGTACAAAGACAGGGAAACGGCGGAATGCCCGAATACTTGTGATGCGGAGATCAGTGATTATTCCGCGTCGCGCGCGGGGATGTCTTCCGCAATTTCCTGCCTGAGCTTCGGTCCCTGCGCGAGTCGTCGGCCAAGGGCCGTGACGAAAGCTTCGTAGCGCTCGGCGGCCTTCGCACGCGCCGCGATCTGCGCCGGCTCTGGCAGTGGCGGGTTGGACGTCAGCCAGAAGCGGATAAACACGGCGAGCGTCTCGACCGATATGCCAAGATCGCGCTCCATCCGCGCCATGCGACGATCGAGCTGGTCGAGCCGCTTGGCGGTGGCCGCCTCTTGCCGTTCCGCGGCATCAGGCGACAGGAAGGAGGCGATGCCGGCTTCCGCGACCAGCGACAGGGACAGGTCTCGCCGCGCGGCGTGAGCGGCGAGCGCCTTCATCACATCGGGATCGAGATAGACCGACAGCCGCTGCTTCTTGGGAGGTTTCGTCACGGCCGGCCCCTACAATTCGATCCCGTCACCCGGGTCGAGCGAGGCCTGACGGGCAACCTGGCGCATGGTCTGGTTCATGCGGCCGAGGCGCGCGGCATCCTCCTCCACGTCATCGCGAGGATCGATTTCGAACTCGTTTTCGATGATATCCTTGCGCTCGACGGTCTTCGTTCGGCTCAGTTCCGGCTGGCGACGGCGCTCGGATTCTGTCGGATCATCGTCCGCTGCCTCCTCCTGCGCACCGATCGGCGCGTAGAGATCCGGCGTCGTCGGCAGCGCCAGGTTACTCCAGTCGTCGGCCTGACCTGTTCGCGGCTTTGTCAGAGTCGGCGGGGTCAGGATGCGCTCCTGAAGCCGCCGATCCTCGTAGTATCGGGCCTTCTTCGCCCGGATCGGCGGGATGCCCGCGACCATGACGATCTCATCCGATGGGGGAAGCTGCATGATCTCGCCCGGCGTCAGAAGCTGCCGGGCAGTCTCGGAGCGCGAGACCATCAGATGCCCCAACCACGGCGACAGCCGGTGCCCGGCATAGTTCTTCATCGCCTTCATCTCGGTGGCTGTGCCGAGTGCGTCCGATACCCGCTTGGCGGTGCGTTCGTCGTTGGTGGCAAAGCTCACGCGAACATGGCAGTTGTCGAGAATCGAGTTGTTCGGCCCATAGGCCTTCTCGATCTGGTTCAGCGACTGGGCGATGAGGAAGGCCTTCAGGCCGTAACCCGCCATGAACGCCAGCGCGCTTTCGAAGAAGTCGAGGCGGCCGAGCGCGGGAAATTCGTCGAGCATGAGCAGCAGCCGATGGCGGTTGCCCTTCGCCTGGAGGTCCTCGGTCAAGCGGCGGCCGACCTGATTGAGGATCAGGCGGATGAGCGGCTTGGTGCGGTTGATGTCCGACGGCGGCACCACGAGGTAGAGCGTGGTCGGGTGCTTGCTGCCGACAATGTCCACGATGCGCCAATCGCAGCGCCGGGTGACCTCGGCGACGACCGGGTCTCGATAGAGTCCGAGGAACGACATCGCCGTCGACAGCACGCCGGACCGCTCGTTGTCGGATTTGTTGAGGAGTTCGCGGGCGGCGCTGGCGATCACCGGGTGCGGGCCGGCCTCGCCGAGGTGGGCCGTCTTCATCATCGCCGCGAGGGTCGACTCGATCGGCCGTTTCGGATCGGAGAGGAAGGCGGCGACGCCGGCCAAGGTCTTGTCGGCCTCGGCATAGAGGACGTGCAGGATCGCGCCAACCAAGAGCGCGTGCGACGTCTTCTCCCAGTGATTTCGCTTCTCGAGCGATCCTTCCGGGTCGACGAGAATGTCGGCGATGTTCTGCACGTCGCGGACTTCCCACTCGCCGCGCCGCACCTCGAGCAGCGGGTTGTAGGCCGCCGACTTCGCATTCGTCGGATCGAACAGCAGCACGCGGCCGTGGCGGGATCGAAAGCCTGCCGTCAGCGTCCAGTTCTCCCCCTTGATGTCGTGGACGATGGCGGAGCCCGGCCAGGTCAGCAGCGACGGCACGACGAGGCCGACGCCCTTGCCGGATCGCGTCGGAGCGAAGCACAGCACATGCTCGGGGCCATCGTGGCGGAGATAGTCTTTCTCGTGCTTGCCGAGCACGACGCCGTCGGGTCCGAGCAGCCCCGCTGCCTTCACCTCGTCAGGGCGCGCCCAGCGGGCCGAGCCGTAGGTCTCGACATTCTTGGCCTCGCGCGCTCGCCAGACCGACATGCCGATCGCGACCGCGATGGCGATGAAGCCACCAGAGGCGGCGATGTAAGCGCCCTCGACGAAGATCGGCGGGGCATAGGCATCATAGAAGTACCACCACCAGAAGAAGGCCGGGGGATAGTAGATCGGCCAGCCAGCCAGCTCGAACCACGGCTGCCCAAGCTGGGGCTGGAAGCCGAGCCGGTAGGCCGTCCATTGCGTCGCGGCCCAAGTCGTCATCAGCACGATAAGGCAGACGGTGATAAGCTGGCCCCACAGAATCTTGGTCGCCGACATGGCGGTTACTCCTTTCTTGATTGGGCTACATGCCGAGACCGCGTTTGCGGCCGAAGCTCCAGTCGACGCCGGCGCCGCGTGAGACGCCGGAGACGTGCTGGCCAAGCTGGCGTTCGAGGGATGGCGTCCAGGGCACGAGCTGGAAGCCGAGCCCGTCGTCGATCATGGCGAAGCGGCCGGACGCGAGTGCGAAGCGCTGCCGATAGGTCCCTGCCACATACTCGCCTGTCCCGGCCTTGGTGAAAGGCCGGCCGGTCTCCGCCGCGAGCTTCTCGCCGAGGGCCTCCACCTCGCGCTGGCGCAGTGTGTCGATCAGTCCGGGCGAGAAGCTGACGCCGCGCGTCTGCCGTTCGGCGAGCCCTTGGTTGATGAGATGGTCGGCGCGCCGGTCCATCGCCTGACGCACCTCCGCGCCGAAGCCGCCGCCGCCGAGCGCTAGCGGCTCGCGGGCGATCGCCTGCCGGTCGAGCCAGGTCGCGCCGGTGGCGTTGACTTGGGCGGAGATATCGAGATCCGAGCGCACGGCGAGCGCGACCCGCCTGCGTCCCTGCACATCGTCGAATTTCCGTAGTTCGACGATCGAGCCCGGCGCGCTGTCACCGGCCGCGTCGAGATCGGGCAGTTTGATGTGGTGCGTACGGCCGTCGGTCCCGTCGACCACGGCATAGGCCGTGCCCTTCAGCTCGTCATCGAGGCCGCGATCGACCAGCCGGCCGATGACCGGATCGTCGATGCTCTCGCCGGCGAGCACATAGCTCGCGGCGCCGCGCTCGATGCCGCGTTCGGTCAGGCCGCGGTGGATGCGCTTGATGATGTCGCCGCGCTCGCCGAGCGCGCGCAGCGTCTTCTCGGCATTCTCCGATACGACCCACTGGCCGGGGCCGACCTGATCGGCGAGGCCGAGTGTCTCCAGCTTGCGCAGGCGACCGACCTTCAGCGCGTGGAATTCGTCTGGCTGCCGATCGGGATGTGGGGCGAAGTCGGCGACGCCCGTGCGATAGCTGTCGCGGGCAAGCTGCCGATCTAGGTTGGTCCAGCGTTCGGCATCGACCTGCCGTTCCAGATTGCGATGGATCTCGTGATCGGTGCGCGGCCCCAGCTCCTGCGTGACGAGATCCTGCGCGCGGGCGCGCATGCCTTCCTTGATGTAGTCGCGGGAGATAACGAGGTCCTGGCCGTCGTCCGTGCGCCCGCGCAGGATGATGTGGACGTGCGGATTGTCCGTGTTCCAGTGATCGACACCGACCCAATCGAGCTTGGTGCCGAGGTCGTTTTCCATCTGCCCCATCAGGTCGCGGGCGTAGGTCTTGAGGTCGGACATCTCCGTCGCGTCCTCGGGGGAGACGATGAACCGGAAATGATGCCGGTCGTCCTGGGTCCGCTCGGCGAAGGCCTTGGGATCGGCGTCTTCGGTCTCAGGACCGAACAGCCGGGCCTTCTCCCCATCCCGGGTAACGCCCTCGCGCCGGAGATAGCTGAGGTGCGCGCTGAGCGGCGCGGCGCGAGCGCCATGACGGACGACGCGCGTCTTGATGACAACGTTGCGCGATCGGCTGGTGAGCAATCGGTTCGCCTGCACGGTCGCGCGCTGACCGCGGCCGAACCGGGAGCGATTGCCCTTGCTGATCTGGCCGGAGCGCGAGACGCGTCCACCGGCCCGCTGTGCGGCGGCGAGCGCCTGGGCAATGAAGGGCCGCGCCTGCTGCGCACGGGTCGAACGGATGCGGCCGGGCCGGATGCGGAAATCGTCCTCGCCGCTCATGGTCGAGGCCCCGCACATCGCGCAAACGCGCGATAATCCTTGACGAAATGGCGAATGCGCAGGCTGCGCCGATCAGGCGCACCTCGCGCAAATGCGCCATAAGCCTCTGAAAACACACGACCGCACCAAGCCGCACATCGCCGGCTTTTATCTCGCCATCGTGCGGTTGTGCTGTCGTCTCCTCCTCTGCGGACCGCTTTCCGTCCGCCAGAGCACGCCACGGCCCGATCAGGTGCGAACGCGGTCATCGCGGACCACCGGAGACGCTTCTTGCAACGAAAAGGCCTTCGGTGCGTGAAGCCGACGGACCTTGATCGCGCTCCGAGATTGCTGCGGTAGCGTCATCGGACGTACTGTCAGATTGCAGCGGCACGGCAGACTTAATGCCGGACGACTGCACGACGAAGAGCGGCGCGCGGGTCCAGGCGAGCGGATCAGCGGCGGCCACCCTGACGGGGCCGCTGAGGTCACCGCCGCCGACAATCGGCGCGAGCGTCGCGACATAGGCGCGCGTTTCGGCCGGCAGCGCGCGGCCAGCGAGATACTCTTCGTAGCGGCCCGGACCGGCATTGTAGGCCGCCAGAAAGCCGGGCGATCCGTAGCGGTCGTGCATCTCGCGCAGATACGCGGCGCCCGCCAGAATATTGTCGCGTGGGTCGTAGGGATTGCCGCCGAGCCGATGCCGGACGCGCAAGTCGGCCCACGTTGTGGGCATGACCTGCATCAGGCCCATCGCGCCGGCCGAAGAGATGGCGCGTACATCGCCTGCGCTCTCGACGCGCATGACGGCCCGAATCCATGCTTCGGGAACGCCGAACCGCTGCGCCGCCTCGGCGATGTAAGCGCCATAGGGATCGCGGGATGACGGCCGCTCGGCCGGCGCCTGCTGCGCGTGTGCAGGGCCTGCGCCCGGCGCGAGAAGGATCAGGCCGGAAAGGAGAAGGAAGGCTGCGCGCCGGAGGGTGATCCTCCCTCCGGCGGCAGGCAGGCTGCGGGCGATGGGCATCGCTCAGTCCCGCTCGCTGCGCTTGGGCGGGCGGTTCCAGTGCAGGCCCCAGGCGGCCTTGTCGTCGGCGGACTGGAAGAGATTGGCGCGGATCGGGTGAGCGAAGGTCGGGTCGTCGAGCTGTAGCGAGACGTAGTCGCCCGCCTTCTCGCCGGTGCGCTTCCAGCCAGCGCCGATCTCCGCGCCGGTCTCGTTGCTCATGGTGTCGAGCACATGGACGCGAAAGTCGGGCGCGTTCTCTGCATCGGACGGCTCGGCTGGAACGATGATGATGTCCTGGTGCAGCGACAGCGTCGTCAGGTGGCCGATGAAGCCATCGTTCTCGCGCATGAATTGACCGATAACGGACATTGGAGGTCTCCTTCAGAGTGCGGTGAAGAGGGGCATGGGAGCGCCGTCACCGCGTCGGCGCGCGCCAGACGAAGCGGCTATCGCCGTCCTCGTCGGTGTAGAGAGGGGTTGCCCGGCCGATCACGGCGGAGGCCGGAAGCGGTCCGAAATAGCGGCCGTCGAGGCTGCCACGGACCTGCCAGTTCATCAGGAACAGCTCGCCATCAGCGACGACGCGGCAGCCCTGCCAGACAGGCAATGGACGCCCGTTGCTGTCGCGGTCGAGCGCCTCACCGAGCTTTATGGCGTCGACGGTGATGTCATGACCGGCCCGGCAGACGCGCTGCCCTGGAAGCGCGGCGACGCGCTTCATCAACGGAACGCCGCGACCGATGTAGCCTCGCTCGACCATGAAGGATGCGAGCGGCTCGGGCGCGCGGATAGCGACCAGATCCGTGAGCTGCGGCGACGGGTCGGGATCGATGGTGTAGAGGCCAATCGGCGTGCTGGCGGAGGCGTTCCAGATGACCTTTGGCACGAAAGTGACGATGGAGATCACGCCCATGACAGACACCGCGCAGGTCGTGGCGATGGCGTAGCCGAGCCGGATCATGCGCCGATCGCCTGACGAAGCAGGAAGGCGCGGTGACGCCGCAGGGTGTAGACGCGCGGTGCTTCGCCGGCAGCGAGGCGGTTGTGGACGTGGCGCCAATGGTCAGGCGCGACGTCCACCGGATCGACGCCGCTCGCCTCGATGCCGTCGATGAGCTGGAGCACCCGCTCGACCTTCGGCCAGCTCTCGGCGCGTAGCAGCACCTCGCCGCCAGGCGTCACGGTCGGTACGGTCTGAAGGGGCTGGCCGGGAGCGCTAGCCCGCACGATGTCGAGCCGGGACAGCACGGTCCCGTGCTCGTTCGAGGCCCACCGCACGAGGCCAAAAACGGCGCCGGGAGGGAAGAAGAGGATACGGCGGCGGCGATCGAGGATCTGCTCGCGCACGTCGCGGCCGAAGCGGATCCAGTGCTCCGTCTGCTTCTCGATCCAGACCAGCTCGACCTGAGTGAGACCGTCGGTCGGCGGCTGGGCGGCAGCACGGCCGGCGCGTGTGGGCGCGGCGATAAGGCCGGTCATGATCCTTCTCCTGACGGCGGCGGGAATTCGCGCTCGAACAGCGCGCGCAGCATGTCGGCGACGGTCTGGCCGCGCTGAAAGGCGGCGATCTTGATACGGCCGCGCATGTCCGCGGTGACGTCGATCGTCAGCCGGGCCGAGAAACTATTGGCAGCCTGGCCAAGCGCGGCGTGGCGGTCGGGCGCCTTGATCCAGTCTTCGGGATCGGCGGGACGTGCCGCAAAGCTGCGCTTCGGGGACCGCTCGCTCATGCGCCGATCCTCGCGACTTCCGCCGCGAGCGCGGCGATCTCGCGTGCGCCAAGGCAATCCTCGTCCTGCTCGGCGGCGAGCCGGCCGGTCTGCAAGACATCGGCGAAGACGATGCGCTGGCCGATCGTGGTCGAAAGCAGGGGCGGGTCGTGATCCGCCAGCGTCTCGGCGGTCTCGCGGGCGAGCACGGTGCGGGCGGCGCAGCGGTTCAGCACGAACCGGGCGGCGAGCTGCGGGCGGTAGATGCGCGCTTCGCCGAGCAGGCCCAGCATCTCTGCGGAAGCCCAGCCGTCGAGCGGCGAAGGCTGCACCGGGATCAGGACAAGGTCGGCGGCGAGCAGCGCCGAGCGCATAAGCCCGGCGACGCGCGGCGGACCGTCGATGACGACATGGTCGGCGTCGCGGGCCAACTCCGGCGCCTCACGGTGGAGCGTATCGCGCGCCAGGCCGACGACACCGAACCGCCGCTCCAACCCCTCACGGCTTCGCTGCTGCGACCAGTCGAGCGCCGAGCCCTGGGGGTCGGCATCGATCAGCGTGACGCGCTTCCCACGGCGCGCCCATTCACCGGCGAGATGCAGGGCTAGCGTCGTCTTGCCGACGCCGCCCTTCTGGTTCAGCAACGCGACGATCATGACGGTCTCCCGGCGATCGGGGACTCGTCCACAGCGGCCGAAAAGTGCGGTCGCGTTAGAAGAATTACGTAGTAATTCTGGTTAGATAAGTTACGGGGCCTGCAAGTTGCTGATTCAGCAGGCAGATTCGGCGATTTCGGTCCCCGATAGCACGAGAGTCCGGTCCCCGATGGCACGATAGTGCCGGTCCCTGATAGCACGAGGTGTTTCACAGCTTATCCACAGGCTGGGGGTTGGCGCGACGACGACGGCGCGGCACGCCCAAGGCGTCCGGATCGGTCGGTGCGAAGGAGAGAATTTCGGGACCGCCGAGGCACTGCTCGATGGTCAGGCGGTAGCCGGGCAACGGCTGGCGACGGACAATGTCGCGCAGGTCGTAGGCAAAATGCTTGAGCGGTGAGAGGCTGCCGGACTTGGCGTGGAGATGCGGGAAGTCGAAGCTCCAGCCGAACTCCTGTTTGCCACCATGCTTGCGCACCAAGCGGTAGAGCCACCGCTCCAATCCGCCGGTCAGATCGAAATAGCTGCGGTCGATGGTGAGGACGAGGGCGTCGTCTAGGACCGCGCCGTAGAACCAGTCGGGGACGATCAGTTCGAGACCGAGCGGGCGGCCGCGATCGTCGGCGCGCTCTTTCCATTCGTTGATCCAGGAGAAGCGATGCAGGCGGCGTTCAGTCGGCTGGCGGATGGAGGTCGCGACGGTCGTGGACTGAAGCCGGTCGAGCGCGGCCTTCAGTCGGTCGTAATCGCGCAGCGAGACACCACGTCCGATGAAGTTGAGGATTTCATAGGGGGTGGTCGCCATCAGTCGCGATGGGCGCAGCCCGACGTCGCGCGCCTCAACGATCTGCGACGCGGCCCAAATCAGCACGTCGGCGTCCCAGATGGTCGCCATGCCGTGTTCGGGGACGGCCTCGACGCGAATTTTGACGGAGCCCGACTTGAAGTCGATCGGGGCCAGGCGTTTGGACTTGGCGAGCGAGAAGAAGGGATAGGCCATGAGATCCTGCGCATCGCGTGGCGCGAGATCGCCGGGCAACGCCCGGAACAGATCGAGCTGCGCGCGTTCGTCGCGATGGTGGTGGCGGGACGACATGGCCGGTCGTCTCAGCGCGGGAAGCGACCGCCAGCGGCCGGAGCGGCCGGCTGACGCTTGGCGGGCAGCACGGTGCCGGCGCGGGGGTCGGAGGTCGAGGTGACGAGGCCCCGGTCTGCCCAGGTCTGGAGATCCTCCACCGCGTAGACGACGCGGCCGCCCAGCTTTCGGTAGGTGGGGCCGGTTCCGTAGGTTCGGTGCTTTTCGAGCGTGCGCTCGGAGAGGCCGAGGAAGCGGGCGGCTTCCTGCGTCCTGAGATAGCGTTGCGGTAAATTGGCGGCTGTTTCGGCCATGATCGCGCCTCCGGGGTCTCGCGGTGGCCGCATCGGATGAGCGGCGGGTTGCGAGCACGGTGGCGGGAAGACGGCGTTCTGGGCAGGAACGAAGTTAAGGTCTTATCGCCGACCCCTTTGCGTCGATCAGCGAGCGCGGCGTGGACGACGCAGGAGCGTGCGGTATCCTCCGCGAACGAATGCCGTGCCATCTCGGACAAGGCGGTTCATGGCCACGCGAAAAGGGCTGTCCACCCATTTTGCGGCGTCATGCGTGTGATTTGGGAAGATCACTTCGGCGATCTCGCGATAGGTCGCCCCCATGCCGCGAGCGTCGACCACACGAAGCATCTGCCGAGCGCGCTGATGGCGCTGCAGTGTCAGCCGAGGGTCGCGCGGCACCCGTTTGCCGGCCATCGCCTTCCAGAAGCGCTCAAGCGTCGTTTTCCGATCTGGCGTCAGGTCATCGAAGATAACGTGGACTCCGAGTGGGCCCCGTGCATCTGGATCGACGAGCATGATGTCGTAGCGTTCGCCGCGCAGTTCGAGCCTGAGAAGATCAGCGCCATGCTGGAGCGTCGCGTGCAAACGCAGCATGTCGGCCGTGATGGAGCGTCCGTCAGGGAGTGGCCCATCGGCGAGGACGATTGCGCCGGGATCGACTTGTGGGGTCCAGAAGATCGGTTGAGACAGGGCGCTGGCGTGTGGATCGGCAGCGAAAATGCAACCCCCAGTGCCGCGCGAAGGCGGCGGCGGCTTCGGGTGAAATCTGTCCAGTGGCCACGAGCTGCGCGTATGAACTCCGGTATTCGGGGTTGCGACGCAGGAACTCCCAGGCAAGGTCGCTGGGCGTGAGCTGGTCTATGTAGTCATAGGCGGCCTCTGACCGCCAATCGCTATCTTCGGACATCCTCCGCAGCCTCCCGTTTGACTTGATGCAACGCGAGTTATGCAGAGGATACGATTCCAAGTTGAACACAGAGCGGGAAGAACTGAGTTGCATCAACGTGATGCTGGATTTGCTTCACTCAGTGTGCGCGGCGGCCGAGGAGCTGGCAGAAGCCGCTTTCAGTCATCCATTTCGCGCGGGCCAGGTGGCTGTTGTAGACTTCGGCGGCGCGATTAGGCTCGCCGTCGGGGTCGAGACCGAAGAGAACCCGCACAACCTCTCGCCAATCAGCGCCATCGGCGTCTGCATCGAGCAGGCGCACGTAGAGCTTGAGGTGGGCCTCGTCATAGGCGGTCAGCGAAGCGCCGCCCGGCGGTTTATCGAGAAAGTTGTCTTTGGTCACAGCGTCCCCCGGTGCAGAGATGTATCCATTCTGGTGGGGTTTGTTAACGCTGATTTTACCGCGTCCGAGGCGCAAGGTCCAAAGACGAGAGACCGTGCGATTGTCACGGCGCGTCGATACTCAGGCCTTGTCCTTACCATGGACCACCATCACTCCCACGCCTTGGTCGGAGTTCAGGAAGACGATCCCGCCACGCTCAAAAGCCCGTCGGACTTCATCGCGCGTGCTCTCATACACCTCGAGACGGTTTGTCGATTCGAGGCGCTTCAGAGCGGTTAGCGATACCCGGGCCTTGTCAGCGAGCGTCTCCTGTGTCCAACCCAGCAACGCGCGTGCGGCCCTCGATTGTCGGGCGGTGATCATGCATGATCACCTCCCACTCGGACCTACTCGCACGCCAGAACTACGACTATTATAGTCGTCCTTGGCGAGAGAAGGAAGCCAAACTACCTCTGTCGCCACAGACACTAGGGCCATTTCTAGAATTTCGGGCCCGACTGATTCGGTCGCATCGCACTGCACCGTTGGCGGCGTGGGGCTTCTCCTGCAGCCCAAGCCTGGTGCGAGTAAGAGTCCCGGCGGGTCGCAGCCACGGGCTAAGGCCCCGGCCTTTTGGCCGGGGCCTTTGTTCGGGCCTTAGTCTCCGCGCCGACCGTTGGGGCGGGACCAGATCAGCGAGAAGGTGTCCGCGTCCTCGTCGTCGAAGAGGTTGGCGTAGATCGGGGCGTTGAAGCTCGGATCGTCGAGCTTGAGGCCCAGATAATCGCGGCCCTCGTTGGAGCGCTTGGACCAGGCAGCACCGATCTCGGCGCGGCCGACGAGAACTCGGTGGCTGGGGGCGTTCTCGCCGTTGGCGCGCTGGTCGGGGACGATGCGCACGCCCTTGGCCTGGACGCTGAGGGTGACGATGTCGCCGGTGAACTCGTTCGAGCCGGTCTTCTTGAAGGTGCCGATGGTCGCCATGGTAAGTCTCCGTTTTCCGTTCCCGAGCCCGCACCATTGCGGCCTCGATGGCGATCGACAGGCCGGAGGCGATCGACGGCGCACCCCGAAGGGGCTGGACAGCTAAGGAGGGCTTTCTTGGTCCGCGCGGAATGACGGCGCAGCCGGCAGGGGAAGAAAGTTTGACGCGGCTGTTGCGTCATAGGCGATCGAGGCGCAGCCGACCTTCGGCCAGATCAGGCCATTGAAGAGGCCGTTTGGAGCGGTCGAGGCACGGTCAGACAACGGAGAAAATGGCGGCCCTCCCGCACCGGCAAAGCCGGCGCCACGGCAGGCTCTAGCAGCTTCGTCTCCTATCGACAGGGCATTGCTCCAGCATCTCCGTCCATCGCCACCGGGATAGCGTCTGCCTTCGGGGCACGAACGGGTGCGCTGCCGGTGTTGCCCCCGAGCGCTCCCACGCGGGTCGCTTTCCGGGACGGTCGTCGATTAGCACCAACCGCTTCATCCGCAACCCAGGAGGCGACGAGGACGTGCTTCGCCTGGTGCTGTTCTGTCCGCCGCAACGACGTCGACGAAGATCATGCTCGAGCGAGATCCCGGCTGGATGGGCCAGGGGTCGCCGCCATTCCAGCGACCCGCACGAAGGCGGTGATCCCGACCGCGGCGGCGCCGATGATCGAGAATGCTATCTGCCACCCCTCGGACGGCATCAGGTGCTTCACGATGCCATGGGTGGCATGGAAACCTGCGACCGCCGCCGGGGCGACGAAGGCGATCGCCACGAGGAGTTTCAGCCACATCGGGCGGACGAAGGCGATTAGAAGGTGCCCGATGGCGAGCGTCATCGCCGCCGCGAGCGCGCCGACGACGACAGCGCCGGCGATGCCGGCGCCGCTCTCGTTGGCCCAGGCGCCCGTCGTCACGCCGACAAAGGCGGGCAGAGCGAAGACGGCAAGCGTGAACACCAGCCAGCAGAGCAGGCCGACGGCGAAGAGGGATGCGAGTATGGCAAGGATGATCATGGCGGTGGTCTCCAATCGTTCATGGCTGACGATCGCGCCTCCACCACCACCACAGCGCGTTTCAAGTATAGCGAAAGAGAAGGCCGGACGGGAGCGGAAATCCTGCCGGACTTCCGCTTGCGGCCGTGACGCCGTGCCCGCGATCAGCGGGCGAAGGGATCGACCTCATGGACGATCGCGGCGAGTTCGCCGTCATATTCGCCAGCGGGCATGACGCCCATGCTGCCGTCGCCGGCCTGGAAGATGACAATCGAGACCATCAGGGTGGTGGCGAGGCTGAAGGCGAAGGCGTGAGCTTGATTGAGGGACATCTGACCGGCTCCTGTTTTGGAGGCGGGAGACCATCTCCCGCGCGACAGGCGCCCGATGTGTCCGGCCGATGGCCGCAATCACCGCGCAGGCAAAGCCGGAGCGGCGGCACGCTTTGCGTAGTCCGACCCTTTACGGGTTGATGGCATCAGGCCAGCGGCCGGACCAAAGATCAGCGCAATGGAAGCGGGAGGTGGTTTTCCGCCGTGACCGGGGCCACGATGGGATCTCCCGTTCAATGCTTTCGCGCCAAAGCATCGTCGCCATGCTGCCGGCCGTGATGCTGCCGACATGGGCGGGTATGGTCATGCTAAGCGCAACAGCCGACGAGGACGCCAGTGCCGAAGCTTCCCAAAAAAAGCGATTTCCCAGTGAGCCAGATGCGGCGTTATCTGGAGCCCGGCCCGATCGTGCTGGTGTCGTCGAAGTGGCAGGGCGCGACCAACATCATGACGCTCGGCTGGCACACGATCCTTGAATTCTCGCCGTCGCTTGTCGGACTGATGATCTCCGCAGGTAATCACAGCCACCGCATGATCCGCGAAAGCCGGGAATGCGTCATCAACCTACCGACGACGGCGCTGACCGATACTGTGGTCGGCATCGGCAACACGTCGGGGGCCGCCATCGACAAGTTCGCCAAATTCGATCTCTCGGTGGAAGAGGCTAGCGAGGTCAGTGCGCCGCTCATCGGCGAATGCCATGCCAGCTTCGAGTGCCGCCTTCACGACGATGCGCTGGTCGAGAAATACAATTTCTTCATCTTCGAGGTGGTGAAGGCGCATGTCGCCGCGTCGCCAAAACATCCCGAGACGTTGCATTATTCCGGCGAAGGCGTGTTCGTGGTGTCCGGCAAGATCATCAGTCG
Source organism: Rhodopseudomonas sp. BAL398 (assembly GCF_033001325.1). Classification (NCBI taxonomy): domain Bacteria; kingdom Pseudomonadati; phylum Pseudomonadota; class Alphaproteobacteria; order Hyphomicrobiales; family Nitrobacteraceae; genus Rhodopseudomonas; species Rhodopseudomonas sp. BAL398. The sequence goes on along the minus strand of NZ_CP133111.1, from coordinate 1,744,674 downwards.
CAGGTCGTTGTTCCGACCTGAGATGCTGTGAAGGCAGCGCTTACGCGCCGCCTCCTTTCTGGCGAAAATCGTACAGCGGGATGCCGAGCTTCCTCGCCTTGTCGGCGAGGTTGTCCTGAATGCCCGTGCCGGGGAAGACGATGACCCCGATCGGCAGGACGTCAAGCATCTGATCGTTGCGCTTGAACGGTGCGGCCTTGGCGTGTTTCGTCCAGTCGGGAGCGAAGCCGACCTGCGGCACCTTGCGGGTGTCGGCCCATTTGGCCGCGATCTTCTCGGCGCCCTTCGGCGACTTGCCGTGCAGCAGCACCATGTCGGGGTGCTTGGCGTGGACCTGATCGAGTTTGGCCCAGATCAGGCGGTGATCGTTGAAATCGAGCCCGCCGGTGAAGGCGATCTTCGGACCGGCGGGTAGCAGCACCTGATTGTCGGCGCGCTTCTTGGCGGCGAGGAAGTCCCGGCTGTCAATCATCGCCGAGGTCAGGTTGCGGTGGTTGACCATCGATCCGCTGCGGGGACGCCAGTTCGATCCGGTGTGGCGCTCGTAGTGCTCGGCGGCCTGGTCGCGCATCAACTCGAAGGCGTTGCGGCGTTCGATCATGGTCTGGCCCTCGGCCGTCAGGCGTTCCAGCTCGACGGCCTTCACTTCGCTGCCGTCCTGTTCGCGCTGGCCGCGGCGTTGCGCCTGCTCATTGTCGTCCAGCTCGCGCTCGATCCGGTCGGTGGCGCGGTGGAAGACGTTGACGGTCGACCAGAGGAGATCGTCGAGGTCGGGCTCGAGGCGGGTGTCTTCCAGGGTGACGATCAGCGCGTCGAAGATGTCGGCGATGGCGCCGGCGACATGGTCGCCCTCCGGAAGTGGCCGGGGATCGGGTTCGTCCGTGAAGGGACGGTAGCCGTAAAGCTGGAGTTCGCTGAGGACATGGTCCGTGGGGGAAGAGGCGTGATGCGGTTCGTAGTCGTCGTGCTCGCTCATGGGATGCTCCGTCGGTTCGACCGCGACCCTCGCGGCCTTCATGGCGACGAAAGCCGGCGGGCGGGCCGGACCTGCATCCGCAGCGAAGCGGAGGGCCGGAGCACAGCGGAGGATGAAGAAGGCGGGCTATTTTGTTTCGCGATGGAAAGCGGCTCTCGGCCGCGCCGGAAAATAGTCCGCCGCAGACATTGCCGGGCCGGGCCGTTTGCTGGCCGATCGCCCTCTCGAAGGCCGGGGCGTGGTTCTCTCCGACCTGGGGATCATCCGAGCGATGCCGACGACGGCGCTCCCGCCGTCTGCATTCTCCTGTCGGCCTATGCCGCCAGCGCCATGAAGCGTGCGACGTCCTGCGGCGCGATCTGCACCCGTGCCGTTGCCCGGAGGCTGTCCAGGCCTGCCAGGCGGAGATCCTCGTTGAAGTCCCCCAGGCTCGGAGACACCACGACCGCCTCGATCCCGGCCGCGTTCGCCCGTTCGATCAACGTCGTCATCGCACCGTCGCCGGCCGGATCATTGTCGCGGGCGATATAGAGCCGGCGCAGCGTGTCGGGGAACAAGATGGCGGAGAGATGCGCCGCCGAGAGCGCCGCCGCCATCGGCATGTTGGGCAGCGCCATCCTGAGCGACAGCATCGTCTCGATCCCTTCGCCCGCCGCCATCACTTCGCCCGCCACACCGAAGCGAACGGCATGTCCGAGGAGGTCACCCATCGCCCGTCTCGGGGTGTCAATCGGGGCCTTGTCCGAACCGTCAGGTGCGAGCCAGGTGCGGTGCGCGCCGGTCTGATGTCCGGCGAGATCGGTGACCGATGCGATCATCGCCGGCCAGGTCTCGGTCGGGGAATACTCGTCGGGCCGATAATAGCACCTGGGATGAAAACGCAGGCTTCCGGTTCCGTGCAAAGCCGTAATCGCACGGTTCCGTAGATACGTTTCCACGACAGTGCCCAAAATCGGCTGCGACATCCCGACGAGCCGCCGCGCTGCTTCCGGCGATCCGATCGGCGCTGGTGCTTTGCGTTCGCCATCATGCCGGCGGTCCGGCTCGGGATGCGGCATCGACAGGAAGGCGCGCGCCTCATCGGCGACGTCCTTGAAGTCGACCAGGCCGCAGCTTTCGCGGATGACGTCGAGGAGATCGCCATGCTCGCCGGTGGCGGCGTCGGTCCATTTGCCGGCCGCGCCCTTGCCGGTCTCGCCGCCCTTCAGCCGCACGAACATCGAGCGGCCGGGGGTGTTGCGGACATCGCCGACCAGCCAATAGCTCCCCTCGCGATGGCCGGTGGAGAGATAGTGGCGGCACACCGCCTCGGCCTGTCGGCCGAGACGGATCGCCAGTTCGGAAGCGTCCTGCCGTGCCATCACGCCGCCTCCCGCACGCCGATGCGCTCGACCGGGTGGCGCTCCATCACCTTCGCGAGGATCGCAGTGCCGGTCTCATCGGTCGGCACGAACATCCGCAGCTTCCACGAGATGATCTCGTGGAAGAGGCCATAGGCCCGCAGGCGATCCCGCATGGGGTCGGTGAAGCCCGACAGCTCGATGCGGTTGGCGCCCATGACCCGGACGCGGCGAAGCTGAAGACCATCGGTCAGATCGAGGATGGTCTTGCCGTCCATCAGCGCCATGAAGGCGTGGTCGGGCGTCAGGGTCGACGTGCCGGTGGCGAGCGCGCCGGCCACCCATGCGGGGGAGACGCGGCGGCCGACGATGCGCTCGCCGTCGTCTGTCTGGAGACGATAAACCCGAGTCGATTCGTTCGGAAGCCGCTTCCAGATCGGCAGCAATAGCCCGCTGACGACATGGATGGTGCTATCGGCATACTCTGGCACCTCGGTGGCCTCGGCATCCCAGGCCGTTTCGAAGGCGATCCGCTCGGCCTCCACCCAATGGGTCTCGCCCATCATCTTGATGGGGATATTGTGCGCCTCCATCGGCCGGATCAGCCGCACGCGTCGTTCGATCTCGCCATCGTCCAGCATGATGCTGGTGGTCGGGACCTGCACAGCGGCGCGTCGGGAGCGCTCGTTGATCAGCAGCCTCGCGCCCGGGTCATCGAGATGGTCGAACGCCTCGGCCAGCGTCACGGGACGGTTGCGCTGGCGCTGGGTGATGGTCAGCAGCCGAGCCTCGGCGCCGGTGCCGGGATGAACGTGGATCGTCCGGCGATCGGTGACGACGAAGCTCTCGGCCTGCAGTGTCTCCAGTCCGACGTCGTAGCTGCCGGAAGCGATGGCGCCTTCGATCTTGGCGTTCAGCAGCCGCTCGAACGCGGTGAACAGGACACCCTGAAGCTCGATGGTCAGCGCCAGCAACCTGTTGAGGAACGTCGTGATGGGCGGCAACTCATCCTTGATGCCGGTGGAATCCATTAGCGAGAGGCCCGTGGCATCCTCGAACATCTGGAGTGAGCAGCCGTCGACCTTGCCGCGCACCAGCAGCAGGTAGAGCTGCCGCAGGGCGTCGCGGGCGTAGTGGCTCTCCAGATTGTCCTCGGGCCGGAACAGGCCTTGACCGCCCGTCTGGCGCTGGCCGCGCGTGATCGCGCCCAGCGTGTCGAGGCGGCGAGCGATGGTCGAGAGAAAGCGCTTTTCCGCCTTCACGTCCGTCGAGATCGGCCGGAACAGCGGTGGCTGCGCCTGGTTGGTCCGGTTGGTGCGGCCCAGGCCCTGAATGGCGGCGTCGGCCTTCCAGCCCGGCTCCAGCAGATAGTGGACGCGCAGCCGCTGGTTCCGCGCCGACAGATCGGCGTGGTAGCTGCGCCCGGTGCCGCCGGCGTCGGAGAAGATCAGAATGCGTTTCTGATCATCCATGAACGCCTGCGTCTCGGCCAGATTGGCCGACCCGGCACGGCTTTCGACGGCGAGGCGATCGATACCGCCGGGGCTGGTCATGGAGTCGGCACCCGACTTGCGGACGATGCGGCGCGAACGCCCGGTCACCTCCGCCACGACATCGGTGCCGAAGCGCTGGACGATCTGGTCGAGCGCGCCGGGGACGGGTGGCAGCGAAGCGAGCCTCTCGATCAGGCGGTCACGACGGGCAACGGCGTCGCGGCTTTCGACCGGCTGGCCGTCGCGAAACACCGGCCGCGACGACAGGTTGCCCTCGCTGTCGGTGAACGGCTCGTATAGCTGCACCGGGAAGGAATGGGCGAGGTAATCCAGGACATACTCGCGCGGGGTGATGTCCACCCGGACGTCATTCCATTCCTCGGTGGGGATCTCCGCGAGACGGCGCTCCATCAGGGCTTCGCCGGTCGACACGATCTGGATCACGGCGGCATGGCCGTCGACCAGGTCCTGCTCGATCGAGCGGATCAGGGTCGGCGTCTTCATCGAGGTCAGCAGATGGCCGAAGAACCGCTGCTTGGCGGATTCGAAGGCCGAGCGGGCGGCGGACTTGGCCTGGCGGTTCAACGTGCCGCCGTCGCCGGTGATGTTGGCGGCCTGCATCGCCGCGTCGAGATTGTTATGGATGACGGCGAAGGCCCCGGCATAGGCGTCGTAGATGCCGGTCTGCTCGGGGGTGAGCTGGTGCTCGACCAGTTCGTATTCGACGCCGTCATAGGACAGTGAGCGGGCCGTGTAGAGGCCGAGCGAGCGCAGGTCGCGGGCGAGCACCTCCATCGCCGCGACGCCGCCGTCCTCGATCGCCTCGACGAATTCGGCGCGGGTCGAGAACGGGAAGTCCTCGCCGCCCCAGAGACCGAGGCGCTGGGCATAGGCGAGATTGTGGACGGTGGTCGCCCCGGTCGCCGAGACATAGACGACGCGCGCATTCGGCAGGGCGTGCTGAAGCCGAAGACCTGCGCGACCCTGTTGCGAGGCGGCGACATCGCCGCGTTCTCCCTTGCCGCCAGCGGCGTTCTGCATGGCATGGCTCTCGTCGAAAATGATCACTCCATCGAAGTCGGAGCCCAACCATTCGACGATCTGCTTGACGCGGGAAAGCTTCTCGCCCCGGTCGTCGGACCGTAGCGTGGCATAGGTGGTGAATAGGACGGCTTCCGAAAGCGTGATGTCCTTGCCCTGCGGGAAACGCGACAGCGGCGTGACCAGCAGCCGCTCCATGCCGAGGGCCGACCAGTCGCGCTGGGCGTCCTCCAGCAGCTTGTCGGATTTGGAGATCCACACCGCCTTGCGACGGCCCTGCATCCAGTTGTCGAGGATGATGCCGGCCGATTGGCGACCTTTGCCTGCGCCGGTGCCGTCGCCGAGCATGAAGCCCCGGCGGAAGCGCACGGCGTTCGGCGCATCGTCGGGCGCGGCCGAGACGACGTCGAAGGTTTCGTCGAGCGTCCATGAACCGGCGAGGAAGTCGGAGTGCGCCTCGCCGGCGTAGATGACGGTTTCGAGCTGAGCGTCGGAGAGCAGTCCATCGGTGACGATGTTGGCGGGCAGCCGGGGCCGGTAGCTCGGCCTGGGCGGCGCGACCGAGGCCATCGCGACCGATTGGACCAATTTGGTGGGATGGGCCTGCGCACCGGGAATACGGATCGCCTGCAATCCGTATTCTTCATAGATCGCGTCGGTGATCCGGCCGTCTTCGGCGGGCGTCCAGTCCACGATCTCATAGGAGAGTTCGACGCCTTCGGGCTCGATGGACGCGGGGGTGGCCGGACGTGCAGCGGCGGTGCGCGCAAGGTATCCGCGAACGGTGCGGGGCTTCGCGGTAGACTCCGAGGTTGCCACTGACGGGAGGGTGGCGGTCGGACGCGGCGGAACCTGCGTCTCGATCCAGCCGAGCAGCGTGTCGACATCCGGCGCGATGCCGGGCGAAGGGGGAAACGCCGAACGATCGTCGGCCGGCAGCTTGTCGATGACCGTCAGCCGCGTGTCGATGGTCGTGCCGTGCTTGGCATAGACCGAGCGGTCCACGGCCGCGGTGAAGACGACGCGGCCACGCTCCTGAAGCCGGACGAAGGCCGCTGCCCAAGCCGGGTGGTCGGGGCTGAAGTTGGCGCCGGTGATCGCCACCAGCCGCCCGCCATCGGCAAGCCGGGCCAGTGCTGAAGCGACATGGCGATAGGCGGCGTCGGCCACGCGGCCGGAGACGTTTGCCATGGCGGAGAATGGCGGGTTCATCAGCACGACTGAGGGGGTGGCGCCCGGCGCCAGATGATCGTCGATCTGGGCCGCGTCGAAGCGCGTGACGGCAACGGCCGGAAACAGCGCAGCGAGCAGATCGGCGCGGGTCTCGGCCAGCTCGTTGAGGAGGAGCGTTCCGCCTGATATCTCCGCCAGTATGGCGAGCAGGCCGGTGCCAGCCGACGGCTCCAGCACGATGTCGCCAGTAGCAATGGCGGCGGCGGCCACTGCGGCGAGACCGAGCGGCGCCGGCGTCGAGAACTGCTGGAGCGCCTGCGATTCTTCCGAGCGTCGCGTATGCGTCGGCAGGAGCCCGGCGATCTTGGTGATGGCGGAAAGTGGTGCAGCCGGAGATGTGGCCTTACGGAAAAGCGCCTTTCCGTATTTGCGCAGGAAGAGGACTGTCGCGACCTCGCATGCCTCATAGGCCGCCTTCCAGTCCCAGGCGCCGCTGGTGTCGGATGCGCCGAAAGCCGCTTCCATGGCTGCACGGAGGATCGCTGCATCGATGCGCTGGCCGCGTTCGAGATGATCGAGAAGCTGTAGCGCCACGGCGAGGATCGGGGGCGCACGGGTGACGGGCGCGGCCGGGAGGGCCACGGGAGACAGAATGTTCATGGGAAGAACCTCGGGAGAGCGGAAGGGACAAGCCCGGCGGCGCTCTCTCTCGACCGCCCGAACTCGACCCGTCCCGGCCGTCCTCTTCCTCTGATCCGCCGACATAAAAAAACGCCCGACCCTGAGGCCGGGCGCTGAGGGTGACAGCCGATTTCAGTCGATCGCCTGGAAGATCTCGGCGGATTCCGGATGGTCTGCGGCGTAGTCGTAAAGGCGGCCATATCCTTCCGACATCGCATCGACCGGATACTTGAAGGAGAGATGGGAGAAGGCGAAAAGCGTCGCGATGATGCCGGCGGCGTCGGCCGACACCTCGCCCTCATAGCCGTTGGTGTCGCAGACGATCTGAAAGCGGGGCTTCGAGGTCGGCGCGAGGTATAGCGGCCTGCCGTCGCGCTCATAGAAGTCCCAGAGACCGCCACGATAGTCGAGCGGGCTCAGGCGCTCCATCAGGTGATAGACGGTCATCTCCGCCACGAGGACATGCTGGCGGCCGAAGAGCAGCGGCAGGAAATCCATCCGGCGCGCCTCCGGTACGAGGGCGACCGCGCGCGCCGAGGAATCGTCAGTGCTGGTGTTGGTGTCGGGCATGGGGGTTCTCCGGAGAGCGGATCGGGACGAACCGGTGGCGCTCTCTCTCGACTGGACCGGCTCGAACCCGTCCCGGCCGTCCTCTCGCTCTGGCGCGCGGCATGACCGTCTGATCGCGCAGCCTTCCGAGGTGGGATGCGCGGCGCTACACTCCTTCATCCAACACATGGCGGACGGCGACCCGGGCGATCGGGGACGCATGTCCGCCCGACCGAGCGAGGCCCCGAAGGGAGACGGTGATGAAGGGAAGTGTGATCGGCATGGTGGCCGCAGGCTGCCTCGTTGTGGGCTTTGGGGCGGGGTTCGCGCTCCGCCCGGTGATGGCGCCCGGCGGCGGCGCATCGGCGGCCGCAGTTGCGGGCGTCGCGCAGCCAACAGAAGAGGAGGCCATCGCAGCCGTCCGCCGCCATCGCCTCTTCACGGGTACGTCGCTGGCCAATGCGACGCTGAAGCTGGGTGATTGTTCGCCGGGTGGTGTCGGGCCTGGCGTGACGTGCATGACGCAGCTCACGATGGACACCACCAGTGCGAACGCCACGCCCCAGAACCGGCCGGTCGGCTTTGCCCGCGTCAACGGTCAGTGGGAAGTGGCCGTCTGGTAGGATCATGCGGCCATCTCGCCGCTAGTATTGGGCGGAAGGTAAGCGTCATAGGGATTACCGTCCGCCAGATGACCGAACGGCGTGAACATATATTCGCCACCGTCACGGCCGACCGCGCAGATGACATAGCGCGGTTCGCCGGTTGCGGCGTCTCTGCATTCCATCAATGCCAGGTCGCCGCTTTCCGCGGCGCGCAGCATGGTCTGGAAGTTGGCGCGCGTGATCAGGAATCATCGCGCACCTCCCTCAGCGAGCCAACGGCTGGTGCTCATCCATTCGATCGTGCGGCCTGTGCCGAGATCGAGCAGATGGGCGCCGCCGGAGAAGCCGTCGACGACAGGGTCCGAGGCGATGCCGGCCCACTGAAACCCCCAGGTGCCCGTGAGCGCGAAGGTTTCGGCGCAGCGGCCGACGAAGGTGATCAGCAACTGCGGATCGGCGGTCCCGGGGTCGCGAAGCCAAAGGCGCGTCGCGCCATGCTCGGGCCTCAGCGAGAGCAGGAACGGCTCGGCGGGCGGGTCCTCGCGAGCGTTCTCGGCCATCAGCGCGGTGTAGATGTCGAAGGCCCGCCCGACATTGGCCACCGAGCCGACGTCGAGCAGGCAGGAAAAGCGGGTGAGAAAATCGGGCATGTCGGGCTCCTGAAACGAAAAGAACCCGGCGCCGGGCCGGGCTCTGAGTGGATGGGATTGGAAGTTGCGGAGCGGCCGAAGCCGCCCCGCGAGCGGCTCATTCGGCGGCGACGAGGCGACGTTCGTCGTCCTCGCTATCGGCCGGCGGTTCCGAGTCATCGTCGGTGCTGAGAAAGTCAGGCAATTCGGCCCCCTCGGCTTCTTCGCCTCCGTCCGCGTCCGATGCCGGATCGCCGTCAACGTCGGCAAGCCGAAGCGGCTCGGGCAACCAGCCACTATCGGCCAGGAGACGCTCGGCCTCCTTGGCCATGTCGCCCTTCTTCAGATGACCGATAAGCTCGGCAGCCCGTTCGCCGGCGCCTTCGCGGACGGCTTCGAGGATGCGCGGCTTGGTGACACGGTTGAGGTAGTTGCCGAAGGTCGGGCGCCAGCCGGCTTCGACGATGTCGAGCCCGGTCGCCCGCGTCAGCCGGTCGGCCTGCGCAAGCCTCATGTCGAGCGTGTGCTGCGACACGCCGCCCGCGCTGTGCGGATTCGGCCGCTCATAGAGCGCGTTCACGCCATAGCTGACGCAGTGTGCCAGCAGAGCCATACGGCTGGCATCGTCGAGACCGGCGACCCAATCCCAAAGGGCGTCGTCGTCCTTCGGGATGTCGCTCGCCCAGGCGTAGTGACGCTCCTGCACGGCCCGCGCGGAAGGGCTGTCCTTCAGCGCCTCGTCCTGAACGGGGAAGAAGATGTGCTTCACCCCCGCCTCCATCGCGCCCGTGTACATGCGGGTCATGAAGTTGTCCGAGACCAGCTTGTGGAGAAGCGCCGTCATGGCGATGTGTGGGTTGTTCGCCACGGCATTGCGCAGCGCGAGGGTGCGGTAGGCGGTCAGCTCGATGACGAGGCGTTCGGGCAGCGGCTTGATGCCGTCGTCCTCATCGTCCTCATCGGACTCGGCAGGCTGGCCGCCGATGGTGATGACGGCGCGTTGCACCGACGGGCGACCGGCGTCGACGGATTCCGTGTCCGTCTCCGATCCTTCCTCGCCATCGGTCCGGACCTGAGGCACATCCTCGGGCCGAACGAAGCCGCGATCGACCGAAAGCGATCCGTCGGCGTCGATGCTGACGAAGACGCCGGCGATGGCGATGTCGGCCGGGTCGAAGTGCTCGGGGCGATCGTCGAACGCGGCCAGAGCCGTCTCGATCTCGCCCATACGCTCGTCGATCTCATCGGGCAGTTCGTCGGCGTCCTGATATTCGGCTTCGAGCCTGGCCTGCTCGGCGGTGAGCGCCTCGATGGTCGCCTGTTCCTCGGCCGACAGATCGATCGGCGCGCCGGAGACCTCGTGAAGACCGCGCACGGCATCGTAGGGGAAGCTGCCCGCGACCTCGATCCACTTCCAGCCTTCGTCGGCGATCGCCTCGGCCGCGGCCTTCAGCTTCTCCGCGACGAGGCGATCGAGAAGCCCGACGTCCTGCAGCCAGCCGCCATCGTCGGCCTGGAACAGGTCACGCATGACGATGCCGCCTGCCGCCTCATAGGTGTCGATGCCGAGGAAGACGGCGCGCTTGTCAGAGGCGCGCACCGTGGTCTCGGTCAACATGCGCCGGATCTGATAGGGCTCCTTCGACCAGGCATCCTTGATCGCGTCCCAGACCTGGGTCTGACGTTCGTGATCTTCGGAGACGGTGAAGGCCATGAGCTGCTCCAGCGTCATGCCGTCGTCGGCATAGACGTCGTGCAGCGCGGGCGACACGGCTGCGAGGCGCAGCCGCTGCTTGACCACGTTGATGGGCACGAAGAAAGCCGCGGCGATCTCCTCCTCGGTCATGCCCTTGGTCAGCATGTCGTGGAAGGCGCGGAACTGATCGAGCGGATGGAGCGGCGCGCGCTCGATGTTCTCGGCGAGCGACACCTCTTCGGGGAGGATGGCGCCGTCGCGATCGCGCACCACGCACGGGACTGGAGCGACCTTGGCAAGACGCTTCTGCTTCACCAGCAGTTCGAGCGCGCGGAAGCGGCGGCCGCCGGCGGGCACCTCGAACATGCCGGTCTCGACGCCTTCGGCATCAACGACCGGGAAGACACTGAGGCTCTGGATCAGGCCGCGCCGGGCGATCGAGGCCGCCAGGTCCTCGATCGAGACGCCGGCCTTCACGCGCCGGACGTTGGACTGGCTGAGCACCAGCTTGTTAAAGGGGATGTCGCGCGAGGACGACAGGATGATCTTCTGAACGGCAGTAGCCATCGGGATTTACTCCGCGACGGGCGGCCGAGAGACTCTCTCTCAACCTCCAACCCGTCACGAAGCGAAGCGCCGCCCTCTTCCTCTAAAGGGGGCAGCGCCACGAACCGGCAAACCTGAAAGGCACGGAAGCGCAAAGCCGGAGACACGGAAAACCGCATCCCCGGCTTCGCGGAAATCAGGCAGCTCGATCGAGCAACTTCTTGGCCTTGCCCTCCATGTCGAGACGGGCGTCCTGATGAGGCTTTTCGCGCGCGACGGCGGTGATGCCCTGCACGAAATCGAAGATGGACTCCGGCGGCCGGCCTTCCTCGGCGAGCACCCTGTCGATGATCTTGCCGGTCTCGGCCTTGGAGAAGCCGCGGCGACGCAGGAAGTCGGTGCGGTCCTCGTCGGTTCTGGCGACGATCCGCTCGCGGGCGGCCTTGATGCCGTTGACGAATGGTAGGGGCGAGGAGTTCGCGAAGTTCAGCAGCGCCGGGGCCGCCTCGTGCGCGAAGCGATTGGCCGCATATTTGGAGTGGCGGATGGTGATCTCCTCGAAATCCTCCACGCCCCAGAGATTTCGATTCTGGCAAACCGCGCGCAGATAGAAGCTCGCCATGCCGAGCGTCTTGGCGCCGACCTCGGAGTTCCAGCAGTAGAAGCCCCGGAAGTAGAGATCCGGCGAACCGTCCGGCAGACGCCCGGCCTCGATCGGGTTCAGGTCGTCGACCAGGAACAGGAAGACGTCGCGATCGGAGGCGTAGAGCGTCGTGGTGTCCTTGGTGATGTCGACGCACGGATTATAGATCCCGGTCGACCAATCGAGCACACCCGGAACCTTCCAGCGGGTGTCGCCCGTGCCATTGCCGGCGATGCGCTGGACCGCTTCGACCAGTTCATGGTCGAAGATGCGGCCATAATCGGGGCCGGTGACGGCGCGAAGCTCGACGCGGCCGTTGTCGGTTTCGAGCGTCTTGATCTGCTCCGCCCGATTGGAGGTGAGGCCATATTGCAGGTTGATGCCAGCGAGTGCGGCCGGGAGCTGCCGCAAATAGGCCGCTGGTGCGCCGACCAGACTGGCGAGCTGGCCGAAGGACCAATGTGTCGGCGCGATGGGAGTGTCGGTGCCCGGGAGGATCAGCGCCAGCCGTTCCGGATCGTTGCGGTTCGCCTCTACATGGACGAGTGCGCTCTCTACGACGCGCGTCCGGCTGCGTTCGGCGCGGTCGCTAACCGCACGGCCCAACTCGGTCAGGGACAGGTAGCGCTCATCGGCGGGGCGAGAAAACCATTCCGACGAGACGCGGCCGATCCGCTCCCCCCGGCTCACATCGACCTTGTAGCCGCCGTTCGAGTCACGGCGGGCGTCGAGAACCTGCATGTTCATGGGACCAATCTCCATGACGGGCGCCGGAGACCTCTTCTCCAACCTTCAACCCGTCACGGAAAACAGTCCGCTCTCTCACTCTCAGGGCGTTGCGGGGTTTCCCCGCAGAAGGGGTCGGCCGAGACCGAAGGCTCGGACGCAGGGGAAGGCTTTCCCCTCAGGGAACGGGCCGGCTCGGCATTGCTTCGAAAACCGACCCATGATGCTCAAGGAGAACCTGCATGGGTGCATGGCTCGAAATTTTGGTGCGATCGTCCTAAGTTACAGTAGATGTGGCAATGATTATGAGCAGCATATCCGGTGGAAAGAATACTGCGACATGATGCAGGCGCTGGAACTCGGCGTTCCAACGCAGCAAATCGAGCTTGATCTTCCACAGGCCGACGACATCAAGATCAACGATATGGGGCCGGTCATGCGCGCGGCCGGCAACGGCATTGAACTGGTGGCGATGAACTTCAGCTTTCCGCCATCGAGTCCTCGCGGCGGACCGGTCTTCAACTTCCGCTCCGAAGGCCGCAGCTTCGCCAAGAGCAACCGCTGCCTCATCCCCGCGTCGGCTTTCTTTGAGTTCACGGGCAAGAAATACCCGAAGGCGAAACACCACTTCACGCTGAACGATGCGTCGTTTTTGGCGATCGCCGGTATCTGGCGTGAGGGCAAGGCCAACGCGTCGCCGGTCTTCACGATGCTGACGACGGAGCCAGGCCCCGCCGTTGGTCCCTATCATGACAGGCAGGTCGTCGTGCTTCAGCCGGGCGATTGGGCTCATTGGATCTATCTGACCAAGCCCGAAACTGAGCTGCTGCGTCCATCGCCGGTCGGTAGCCTGCACGTCGAGACCGTTCGACCCGGAAGTGATTAAAGACGCGCAGAGGTTGTTAATGTATTGTCGTTGGATCGAGTCTGGCCGGCGAGGTGCAATTTTCAATTGATCGACACAATGGGGTCGTTCTAACTGAGATCGCATAGTATTTCTCGCGTCGGCGCTACAGGGGGATGGGCGTCGCGTGCTGCTATATAAGACGTGGTGTGATGCCACCAAGGAAAAGAACGAGCGCAAGGAGTATTGGACGCTTGTCGAGAAAGACGGTGGCCGCGACAAAATCCGCGATGCACTCGCTGAAACCGTGCGTTCGCATTACGAGCGGCTCGAGCGCATCGCAGACGACGTAGCTCGACTCGGCTTCAAGACTGCCGCGGAGATTCTGCGAGCCGAACTTCCCCAGACGCCAACATCTCGATCGGGCGACCTCGGCGAGATACTCGCAACCGAGCTGGTCGAGGAGGAGATTGGCCTTCGCGTCCCGGTGCGGCGATTGCGGTACAAGGACGGGCGCAACATGGCCCTTCGTGGTGATGACTTTATCGGCGCGGGGTATGGGCCTGGTAACGATGGAGAGTTGTGGCTTCTGAAGGGTGAGGCCAAGAGTAATAAGGTTCTTGGGAAGACCACGGTCACCAACGCCCGGAAGGTCCTCAATCGCGATAACGGCCGCTGCACGCCGGATTCCCTACTTTTCGTCGCCAATCGGTTGCTGGAAAGTGCGGATGAGGACGACGTGAAGCTTGGCCGAACTATCCGCGACGAGGTCGGGCTCAAGGCCCTCCGTGCGGATCGCATTGATCACATGCTTTTCACGATGTCGGGAAACGCGCCGCCGGCGGCGTTGAAGGAGGATCTGGACGGGGCGAGCACGAACAGAGATCAGTTCGTTGTGAATCTTCGTATCCAGGATCACCAGGAATTCATCAAGGAGACGTTCGAAGAGGTGGAAAACCTTGGAGACGATTGAGGAACTCCAGACCTTCCTGACCAGCGCGACCCAAGAAGGCGTCCTACGTCGGCTTCTGTACCGGGGGACGGCGTGGTCGCTGATGCGAACCGATGGTGTTTTGCCGGACAACGCACCCGCCCTCGGGGCCACAATCGACACGGATCTTGCGGAGCATGGATTTGCGTTGCTTCGGGCTGCCATGGCGCTACGGGGCCGCGAGGGCGCGAGTCCGCTCACCAGCAAGGCTTTCGAACGGGCCGCAAATGCGTTTGAAGCCCTTGTGCGTAATGCCGATCCAGGGGCGACGGATCGGGGGTTCCGGAGAACAATAGCTGCCGCCGCCTATCATTTGGCAGGTTACTCGGCGGTTGCTTACTCGCTTTTCAATGAAGCGCCCGAGGATCTCAACTCCGCGCCAGGTGAGACCGCAGTGATGTTGTTGATCCTTCGGGATCTTGATCGGCTCCGCGGGTTCGTCCGCGATTGGCTGACGGACGATGCCCATGGCGATGCGCAGGTGTCTGCGGCCCTATCGGGCGACGACGCTGACTCGGACGATGTACTGGCGACGATCCTCAATACGACGATTTGCCGTGCATTGGCGTTCTTCGAGTTCGCTTTGGAGACTGGCGAAGAAGAGCCTTTGGAGGTCGCGCGTTCGCTCCTAGCCGCAGGAATCAGCTTGGCCGACAACGCCGAGAACGTACCCCTCTGGTGGATTTCCAACCTCTGCCGTCATCTCATCGACGACCTGTGGGCCCATTCACTGCATCAAAACCTGCCGGTGCAGCCGCCCGACGGGGCAGAGGAGCGATACTCCGAACTTCGGCACCTGTTCGTCAGCTCGTTGTTTGCTCGTAAAAGCGCCGAGGTCGAGCTTTGGCCCTCGCAGCGTGAGGCGGCTCGGCGGTCGACAGACATGACGGACGATCTGGTTGTTGCTCTTCCGACGAGCGCCGGAAAAACACGCGTAGCGGAAATCGCGGCGCTGATGACGCTTTCCGCGGCTCGGCGCGTGCTCATCGTTACGCCCCTCCGAGCGCTTTCGGCTCAGACGGAGCGCTCGTTCAGGAAAACCTTCGCCCCTTTGGGGTTCAGCGTCTCGTCGCTCTACGGGGCGAGCGGATTATCATCGGGTGACGAGGATGCGCTTCGCTCTCGGGAAATCGTGATTTCCACGCCGGAGAAGCTGGATTTCGCACTCCGTAGCGATCCCAGCTTGATCGATGACGTGGGTCTGATCGTGCTCGATGAGGGACACATGATTGGCCCGAGTGAGCGAGAGATAAGATATGAGACTCTTGTCCAGCGCCTGCTTAGGCGAACTGATGCTGCCGACCGACGGATCATCTGTCTCTCGGCGATCCTTCCAAGCGGCGACGAACTGAACGACTTGACCGCATGGATACGGAGTGACCAGCCCGGTGAGCCGGTTCGGTCGGATTGGCGTCCGACCCGCCAGCGGTTCGGTATGCTGACGTGGCGAGCGAGAGATGCGCGGCTCACGCTCGATCTAACCGCGAACGGCCCGTTCATCGACAAGTTCGTTCTCCGGAAGGCCGCGTTGGGGCGCGAGAAGAAGCCCTATCCACGCGAAGCAGGCCAGCTCGCATTGTTTGCTGCGTGGGAATTTGCCGGGCAGGGAAAGCGCACCCTTATTTTCTCCACACAGGCAAACTGGGTTGAGGGCTACGGCAAGCGGGTGGTCGACCTCTGTAAGCGTGGCTATCTGGCGTCGCTCCTTGAGGATGAGCCTGCCATCGCGCGTGCGCTTGAGGTCGGTAAGGAATGGCTGGGCGAGGAGCACCCGGCGGTGGCTTGCTTGAGGTTGGGCGTCGCCATCCATCACGGGCGTCTTCCAAGCCCGTTTTTGCGGGAACTGGAAGTCCTGCTGTCGGATGGCGTACTGAAGGTCATTGTCGCGTCGCCGACGCTATCGCAAGGCCTCAACCTCAACGCAGCCGTACTGCTTGTTCCGGCGCTTTATCGTTCGGGCGCGCTTATCACCGGCGAGGAGTTCGCCAATGTCGCTGGCCGCGCCGGTCGGGCGTTCGTCGACGTCGAGGGCCTGATTGTCCATGTCATGTTCGACAAGGTTGATTGGCGGAGCAAAGAATGGCGCACACTCGTTGCGTCGTCCAAGGCGCGGACCCTGAAAAGCGGCCTAATCCAGATCGTCGCGGAAATTCTGGAGCGACTGAGCCGCGAAGGCGTTTTGGATCGGGCTGATGCTTGGGAATATCTCGCTAATGCGCGGGATGCCTGGAAGTCGGACGCCGAAGAAGCTGCTTTGGCCTCGGTGCTCGCAGACGGGGCCGATGACGTATCCGGCGATGATGATGCGATTGACGACGAGGAAACCGGCGATGATGGAGGCGATGGCGAGGAGGCCATCGACGAGGAGCCACTGTCGCAGCTTGTGGAGCGTCTTGATGCCACCGTCTTCGGGTTGATCGAAGCCTTGGATGCTGATCGCGCCGACCTTCCGAAGCTACTCGATGAGGCGCTGAGGGGATCGTTGTGGGCACGGCAGATCTCGCGTGAGGGAGAGGCCACCAAAGCGCTGCATCAGAAAGTTTTTGAGGCCCGCGCCAACCTCATCTGGACATCGACAACGCCGCAGGCCCGAAAGGGACACTTCGCTATGGGCGTCGGGCTTGAGGCCGGACTGACGATCGATGCGATGGCAGATGAACTCGGAGCACTGGTCGATCGAGCGGATATGGCGTCACTTCCTGGTGATGTGGAGGAACTTTCAGAAGCGCTGGCCGGCCTTGGCGAGCGGCTTCTGGTCATGCGTCCGTTTATTCCGGACAAGAAGAACGCGCTGCCAAGCAATTGGAAATCCATTCTCCGGCAGTGGATCTCGGGAATTGATGTTTCGGAGATCGGCCCTGAGAACATGCGTGTGGTCGAAGAGGCATTCACGTATCGGCTGGTTTGGGCCCTCGAAGCCATCAGGACGCGACGTGTGTCGCTCGGCTGGTCCCCCGATATCATTCCTGGCGGAGGGGCAGCATCGTTGGAAACGGGTGTGCCCCGCTTCATGATGTCTATGTTGGTGCGCGCCGGGTTGCCGTCGCGACGAGCAGCCATGGTGGCCATCGAAAGCACCGACCCGGTCTTCGTGACGCCAGCGGAAATGCGAGCCTGGCTTGAATCCGACGAGATTGCCGCGTTCACCGACGCTGGCGACTGGCCGACGCCTGAAACAGCGGCTCTCTGGGCCAGGTTCAGGACAGAAGCGCTCAGTGGCGGCATCCAGAAATGGACTGTGGAGCGTAACAAGCGGCTGCTCGATGTGCCTGCGGGGACTGCTGTACCGCCACCAGGACTTTATCGAATCGTGACCGACGCGGGCGACGGGCGCACCTGGCTTGCGACGCCAGATTATCGGCGTCTTGCATCATTCAGGAAGGCTGCCCTCGATCCAAAGCCGAGTCTATTCTCGGGAAGGATATCGGGCAAAACTACGCTCGTGGATGTCTTGCGTGTCGGAAGGGGCAAAATGCGGTGGCCAACAGCCAACGCGTAGCTTCCGCGCGCGCTTTGAACGATCGCGCTGGCCCACCTTCGGCAGAACGTGGCGTCGCGAGGCATCTTCGATCTACGACTCGAGCGCCAATTCCGCGGAGCGGGTGCGGTCTTGCGCGCTTCTCGCTCGGTGGGAGCTTTTGCTGCTACTATTGCTACCTTGAATAGCGCACGTTCCGCCACCAAGTATTGCGGAAATAAATAAGCAACTAGATCGTTTTGCCGGGGGGCACTTGGAACTGCACGATCTCAAATTACTGCTTCAACGCCATTTCACTGACGGTCTGGTGACCGTCGTGGGGTCAGGCCTCTCATGCGCTGAAGGGCTCCCGGGCATGAGTGCGCTCGCCGGATATTTGCAGGCGACGATCGAGGCAAGCCTGTCGGACGACGATAAGAAGCTGTGGGCCGAGTTGTCACCGCTCATCGCCGCAAACGGACTCGAGGCGTCGCTGCTGGCTAAACCGCCGAGCGCGACACTTGAGGCGGCCATTGTCGCAAAGACCGCGGAGCTGATCGCCCAACGCGAGCGTGAGATCGTAACCGAGGTCTTCAACAAGACGCGCACGCTGCGGTTCACAAAGCTGCTGAAGCATTTGCTGAAGCCGACGACCGGCGTACCTGTGATCACGACGAATTATGACCGGCTGATCGAGATATCAGCGGAAGAAGCTGGGCTTGGTGTGGATACCTTGTTTGTCGGCCAGTTTGCCGGCCATCTGAACGAGCAGGAAAGCCGGCTTAGCTTTTGCCGAGAGGTCTCGCTGAAGGGGAAGAACGTTCAGTATCGCTACCGGCAAAGGGTGAATGTATTCAAACCGCATGGGAGCCTGGACTGGTACTATCGAGAAGGTAAGCCAGTCAGCTACGCGGGCGATTTGCCGTTGCCTCGACTGATCATCACGCCAGGTCTTAATAAATTTCGAAACGGATACGATAGTCCGTTCGATCGACACCGGGAGAGAGCAAACGGGGCGATCGATAAGGCCAGCCGTTTCCTGGTCCTCGGGTACGGCTTCAACGATGACCATCTTGAAACCCATCTTACGCCGCGGATTAAGAGCGGCATCCCGACTTTGCTGCTTACGCATACGCTTTCGGACAATGCTCTGAAGCTGGCGCGAGATCATGCCAATGTCATTGCCATCCAACACGTGTCTGTCGCCGGCAAAGACGGTTCGTCGGTATTCGTCGACAAGACGGAATTCTTCGTACCGGATCTAGCGCTGTGGGACCTCGGTGCATTCATTTCAGAGGTGCTTGAACCATGACCGATGCCGCGCTCCAGTTTGCTGAAGACGATAAAATCGGCCGCGTAGCGTCCGTTGACACGAGTCGGGTCGCGATCGACGTGACCAATTCGGTGCTCCTGACCCGGATAGGGATCGGTCAGCTCATCGCTATTCGGGGAGCGACGGAGCGCGAGTATCTGATTTCGATGACCGAGCGCGTGACACGAAGCATGCGTGAAGAACTACCTGACCTTGAAGACGCTGGCGAAGACGGGGCGTTGCTGGCGGCCGTGCCGACCGACCTCGTCCAAGCGGTGCTTATCGGTACTTTTCGGACTATTGAGGGCGCCAAGGCGAATACTTTCAAGCGCGGCGCTGACAGCTTTCCGCAGATTGACCGCGAATGCTTTGTCATTGAGGGGGCAAACCTTCAGCGGTTTATGGGCATCCTTGGCGCCGGGTTTTCGGCCGACGAGCGCCTCAAGCTTGGCACGTTCGTTGCGGACCGCTCCGCGGATGCGATAGCCAGCGGCGACAAGTTCTTCCAACGGCACGCGGCCATTTTAGGAAGTACCGGCTCGGGCAAGAGTTGGGCGGTGGCGTTAATATTGGAGCGTGCCGCTAAACTAAAATATCCAAACATCATCGTGTTCGACATGCATGGTGAATATGCTCCCTTGGCAGACAAGACCGTGGGAGGCTTTGCGCAGCGTTTTCGTATTGCCGGCCCCGGCGACCTTGAGAAGCCGGGCGATGACGTTCTATTCCTGCCGTATTGGCTCTTGAACCGCGACGAGATGTTGTCGATGATTTTAGACCGGAGCGACCAGAACGCGCCAAACCAAGCATCACGATTCACGCTTCATGTCCGGACGCTGAAGGGCCAGACGCTGGATGCCGAGAAGCGTGACACGGTGAAGAAGACGTTCACCGTGGACTCGCCTATTCCGTACGACGTTCGCAAGCTGTTTCAGCTTCTGGACACCGACAATACAACCAAGGGAATGGGTAAGACCGGACCAGTCAAAGGTGAATGGGAGGATAAGCTAACGCGGTTCTTGTCGCGCCTCGAAGCGAAGCTCGATGACCGAAGGTATGGCTTCATGTTTACGCCACCGCCCCAGGCGATGGCATACGACTGGCTGGCGAGCCAAGTCCTGAAACTACTAGCCTCCGACGGTGGCTCCGGTATCAAAATCATCGACTTCTCGGAGGTTCCAGCAGACGTGCTTCCCGTTGTGACGGGGACGTTGGCCCGTCTTCTTTATGATGTCCAGTTCTGGATGAACTCGAAAACCCGCACCCCGGTGACGTTGCTTTGCGATGAAGCTCACCTCTATTTACCGGTTCGTGAGGATGCTGATGCCGTGCAGCGGCAGGCGCTCGGCTCGTTCGAGAGAATTGCCAAAGAGGGCCGGAAATACGGCTTTTCGCTCTTGGTCGTCAGCCAGCGCCCGTCGGACGTTAGCCGGACCATCCTGAGCCAGTGCAATAATTTCCTGGCCTTGCGGCTGACCAACGAGACCGACCAAGGTGTGATCAAACGCCTCATGCCGGATTCACTGGCGGGGCTAACCAGTATTCTTCCGCTGCTTGATACTGGCGAAGCTCTACTTTTGGGCGACGCCGTTCTCCTGCCGACGCGTATAAAGCTCGACATTCCAAAGGTCACGCCGGACAGCGCGACGCGCGATTTCTGGAAAGAATGGGGAATGCTGCAGCCGCAGAACGATGCAATCAAATCGGCTGTTGAATGCCTCCGAAGCCAAGCACGCAATTAGCTCTGCAGCTGAGCAAGCTGATACGGTTCTCCGACGAGCCACTGCCGCGTCTGCGCCGCATTTCCAGATTGAGATGCTCGACTTCGAATGGCTCTGCCGGTTTGACGGTGATGCCCTGCGTCGGGGTCGAAGGGGGTGGTACTGGGGCGACTGGCGACTTCGATCCTTTCATACTTCGTTATTCGCGTCTTTCCTCCTAGGAAGGATGATGATACAAAACCTCGGATAATAGGTCCTATGTTCCGAGTTTCCGTATCGTGCCACCATCCATCTCCCAACGCCAGATTGCCCATACCGTGCTGACCGCGCGCGGAATTTCGCGCCTGGCAGAGCTGCGCGAGGCCGGCGTAACAGCCGCCACCATGAGTCGCATGGAACGCGACGGCGAGGTGCTTCGACTCGCGCGAGGACTTTATCAACTTTCCGATGCGCCCCTCGACGTTCACCACAGTCTCGCAGAGGCCGCCAAACGGGTTCCCAAAGGCGTGGTTTGCCTCGTTTCGGCCCTGGCTTTCCATGGTCTGACTGATCAGCTCCCGAGGCAGGTTTGGCTCGCCGTAGGTCAGAAGGACTGGTCCCCGAAACCCGACGGCACGCCCATTCGGCTGGTACGTTTCACAGATCGTCTGCTGACGGAGGGTGTTGAAACCCACGCTGTCGAGGGGGTGGCCGTGAAGGTCTTCGGCGTCGCAAAGACGATCGCCGATTGCTTCCGATATCGGAACAAGATTGGCCTGTCCGTGGCGATCGAAGGCCTTCAGGAAGCGCTGCGCCAGCGCAAGACGACGCCGGGTGAGATTGCCAGGCAGGCTGAGCGAGGAACGGTCGCCACGGTCGTTCGGCCCTATCTCGAGGCGCTGACTGCCAATGGCTAAGGAGATCAAGAACATCGGCGCCTCGGTTCGCGCCCGCCTGTTGCAGATCTCCAAGACAAGCGGCCAGACCTTCGATCTTATTCTGACCCGCTTCGCCTTGGAGCGGCTGCTCTTCCGGCTCCTGCGTGAGCCCGATCGCCAACGCGAGGATCGGAAAAACGGAACTTTTGAGGTACCGCTTAGAGCCATAATGGCTATAATAGCTCCGAATCTGGAGGTCTGCAATGCAACGGATGTCTGCACGTGACGCAAAGAATGGCTTTGGTCGCCTGATCGATCTGGCGCGTGCGGAACCCATTGCAATCGAAAAGCACGGCAGGGCAGTCGTAGTTGTGATCGCGTTTGAGGAATATGAGCGCTTGGCGGGAAGCGAAGGCACGGACAATGAGCCACCGAAGGGCGAGCGCCACCCGTTGAAGGGTGATCAATGACGTTGACGGCTTACCACGCCAAATACTTTGCCCACGATCTGACCCGCCGAGCCGCTACCGGTTTGGATCGGCTTTCAATGTCGCTCTTCGACGCCGCAGTTGATCTGAACCCTCACCAGATCGAGGCGGCGTTGTTCGCGCTTGAATCGCCACTTTCAAAGGGCGTCTTGCTCGCCGATGAAGTCGGCCTGGGCAAGACGATCGAGGCGGGAATTGTCCTCTGCCAATTCTGGGCCGAGCGAAAGCGTCGGCTGCTGGTAATCTGCCCGGCTTCGCTCAGGAAGCAATGGGCATTGGAGCTTTCCGAGAAGTTCAATCTTCCGTCCCGGGTTCTAGATGCGAAGACCTACCGGGATGAACTCCGGCTCGGCCGTGCGCCGCTGAACGAGAAGGGTGTTCTCATCGTCTCGTTCAATTATGCCAGTGCCTTGCGTGAGGAGATCAAAGCAATTGCGTGGGATCTGGTTGTCATCGACGAAGCACATAAACTCCGGAACGCCTATCGTCCCAGCAATAAAGTTGGTCAGGGCATCCGCTGGGCCACAGAGGATTGCCGGAAACTGCTGTTGACGGCGACGCCGCTACAGAACTCGCTGGTTGAGCTCTACGGGCTTTCGACGCTCATCGATGATCACCTGTTCGGCGACATCAATGCGTTCCGGGCGCGCTATGCCAGCGCCGGAAGCAGTATGACCGACTTGCGACAACGGCTTGCGGCGTTCTGCAAAAGGACGCTGCGCAATCAGGTAGTTGAATACGTTCGTTATACCGAGCGGCGAGCCATCACGCGCCCTTTCACATCGAGCGACGCCGAGCATTCGCTATATGAGGCAGTTTCGGCCTTCTTGCAGCGCCCCAACAGCTACGCACTCCCACAGCGCCAGAGACACCTTACGGCTCTTATCCTGAGGAAGTTGCTGGCCTCGTCGTCGCTGGCCATCGCCGGCACGCTCGACACCTTGCGCGCGAGATTGGAAACGCTCCGCGACGAGCAGATCAAGGACGATCCGGAATTTGCCGAACGGCTTATCGAAACAGAAGAGATCGAAGATGAGCTGCTCGACGATATCCTCGCAGATGACGCCGATCCAGATTCATCGGAACCCGTCGCCGGGCCGATCGACCGGGCGAAGCTGAAGGAAGAAATCGAACTCTTGGATCGCCTGGGCGCGCGGGCGCGGAGTATTCCTGTCGACACGAAGACCGAGACGCTTCTCAAGGCTCTGGAAATTGGTTTTGCGCAGATGGCTGAAACGGGCGCTGCGCGGAAAGCTGTCCTTTTCACCGAATCCCGCAGGACGCAGGACTATCTCAAAAGTTTCCTCGAGAGCCACGGTTACAAAGGCGAGGTCGTAGTTTTCAATGGGACCAACACCGGTCCGGAAGCGACGCAGATCTATGAAGCCTGGCTTGCAAAGAACAGACTGACCGGCCGTTCCTCGGGTTCGCGCGCCATTGACGTCCGCGCCGCACTGGTCGAGCACTTTCGCGATAGTGCGACGATCCTGCTCGCGACCGAAGCCGCAGCGGAGGGCGTGAACCTTCAGTTCTGCTCGCTGGTCGTCAACTACGATCTGCCTTGGAACCCGCAAAGGATCGAACAGCGGATCGGCCGATGCCATCGCTATGGGCAGAAGCACGACGTCGTCGTGATCAACTTCCTGAACGAGCGCAACGAGGCCGATCGCCGTGTTCTTGAACTGCTGGGCGAGAAATTCAGCCTTTTCAATGGGGTGTTCGGTGCGTCGGACGAGGTGCTGGGCAGTATCGAATCCGGGGTCGATTTCGAGAAGCGCATACTGGCGATCTATCAGGAATGCCGGACCTCGGACGAGATCGAGGCGGCGTTCCAGAAACTCCAGGCGGAAATGGACGAGAGCATCCGTGCCCGCATGGATGATACGCGCCGCAAGCTCTTCGAGCGCTTTGATGAGGATGTTCACCAACGGCTGCGAATTCGGCTTGCCGACGCCAAAGCTCAGCTCGACCGGGTCGGCCAGCGCTTCTGGTCGTTGACGCGATTTATTCTGGCGGATCGTGCCCGCTTCGATGAAGCTGCGCTTGCGTTCGATCTCAAGGTCTCGCCGAGTCTCGAGATTTCGCCGGGCCGCTATCATCTCATCTCGAAGTCCCAGCCGGAGCCTGGACATGATCGGAGCGAGGAACCGAGCCGTTTCCTCTATCGCCTGTCGCACCCTCTCGGAGAGAAGGTGGTTCAAAGCGGAAAATCACTCGAAGCGCCCGCGGCCGTCATCACATTCGATGTCACGAACCACGCCACGCGCCTCCACGTCGTCGAAGCACTCCGCGGCAAATCCGGCCATCTCGTTCTGACGCGGTTGCAGATCGAGTCCTATGAACGGGAGGAGTATCTCCTCTTCTCCGGCTTTGACGACGATGGCGCGACGCTGGATCAGGAAACCATGGAGAAGCTGTTTGGCTGCTCGGGCCACGTCGATTCGCCGACGCTTATCCCGGACGCGATAGCCAACCGGCTTGAAGCAGAAGCCCAGCGCCACGCCAAGGCAACGATCAGCCTTTCGCTTGAACAGAACAGCGCTCACTTCAACCAGGCTCGCGAGAAGCTTGAGAAGTGGGCCGATGACATGGTGCTTTCAGCCGAGAAGGCGCTGGCCGACACGAAAGAGCAGATCAAGGCGTTGCGCCGTCAGGCGCGGCAAGCCGCGACGCTTGAAGAGCAACACAGCATCCAGGAAAAAATCCAGAAGCTGGAGCGCCAGCAACGCCGCCAGCGGCAGGAGATTTTCACCGTGGAGGACGAGATCATGGGGAGGCGGGATTCGCTGATCGACCAGCTGGAGCGGCGCCTGGCGCAGCAGACGGAAACCGAGCCCCTATTCACCATTCGCTGGCGGGTCGTTTGATCTGCTGCGAATGCAATTTGAACAAGAATCGAGAAGCGTGATGAGCCAGAAATTCGAGAAGCTGAAAACCTTGCTGAAGGAGCTGTTCCAGCTCGACCAGCCCGATCTGGATTTCGGCCTCTACCGGATCATGCACGCGAAGAGCGCCGAGGTGACGCAGTTCCTCGACAAGGATCTGCTGCCGCAGGTGAAGCTGGCATTCGGCCTCTACAAGACGTCCGACAAGGCCGAATTGGAGAAGGAACTCGCCAAGGCGATCGAGCAGGCGCAGAGCCTCGGCGCCGATCCCGAAACATTGCCGAAGGTTAAGGACCTGCGCGCCAAGCTCGCCAACGACGCGGTCGATATCGGCGGGCTTGAGAACGAGGTTTACGACCATCTGTTCAGCTTCTTCCGCCGCTACTACTCGGAGGGCGATTTCCTCGCAAAGCGCGTCTATCGGCCGGGCGTCTACGCGATCCCCTATGAAGGCGAAGAGGTTAAACTTCACTGGGCCAACCGCGACCAGTATTACATCAAGACCAGCGAATATCTGCGCGACTACGCCTTCCGGCTGAAGCCCGACGATGTGGCCAAGCCTATGCGCGTCCATTTCCGGCTGGTGGAT
Organism: Rhodopseudomonas sp. BAL398; assembly: GCF_033001325.1. Taxonomy (NCBI): domain Bacteria; kingdom Pseudomonadati; phylum Pseudomonadota; class Alphaproteobacteria; order Hyphomicrobiales; family Nitrobacteraceae; genus Rhodopseudomonas; species Rhodopseudomonas sp. BAL398. The sequence continues at coordinate 1,719,432 of NZ_CP133111.1, read as the reverse complement.
GCCGCCGAGGGCGAGCACGGCAACGTTAAGGCGGCCGAGGGCAAGGATCGCGCCTTCATACTGGCGGGCGAGGACTTTATCGCCGAGGAAGACGGCGATCTGGTTCTACGCTTTGCCTATCGCCCAGCGACGTTGACCGACTGGCCGGAGAGTGAGCGGGAGGGGAAGAAGAAGCCACCGGCACAGAAGGACCTCACGGCGTCCGCTGTCGTTCGTGTTTTGGCGGTCACGGATGCCGCCTTCACGGCGTGGATTGCCGAACTCGCCAAGCCGCATGTGAACCTGAACGGCGACACTCCCGGCCTTTCCCGCCTCGAAGGGCATTTGAAGCGCTACACCGCGCGCAACACCTTCGACTATTTCATCCACAAGGACCTTGGCGGCTTCCTGCGTCGCGAGCTGGATTTTTACGTCAAGAACGAGGTGATGCATCTCGACGACATCGAGAGCGATACCGCGCCGCGCGTCGAGCAATATCTCTCGAAGATCAAGGTGATCCGGCGGATTGCCGGCAAGGTCATCGACTTCCTTGCCCAGCTTGAGGATTTCCAGAAAAAGCTGTGGCTGAAGAAGAAGTTCGTCGTCGAGACGAATTACTGCATCACGCTGGACCGAATTCCGGAGGAGCTCTACCCGGAGATTGCCGCCAACGATGCGCAGCGCAAGGAGTGGGTGAAGCTCTTTTCAATCACAGAGAAGGAAGGATACTCGGAACCACTGTCCGTTGAATTTCTCAATGCTAACCAAGCACTCGTTCTAGACACCGCTCTATTCGATACTCAATTCCTAGAGGGTGTCCTCTCTTCGCAAGATCAACTGGACAGGGCGCTGAGTGGTATTATGGTTCACTCGGATAACTTCCACGCGCTCACGCTAGCCCGCCGGCGCTTTAGCGACGTTATCAAATCGATCTACATCGACCCTCCCTACAACACGGCCAGCAGCTCGATTCCCTATAAAAACAATTACAAGCATTCCTCGTTTGCGACTTTGATGAGAGACCGAATTGCCGCCTGTCATCCACTCCTGAGACAGGATGGGGCGATCTTCGTGAGTATCGACAAGACCGAGAGAACTATTCTGGAGCACGCTCTCGACGAAGTTTTCGGGGCGGAGAACCATATCGAGGAACTAATCTGGACGCAGGCGACCGCAAACAGTCAGCTACCGAACTATTCCACCAATCATGAATACGTGGAGGTCTACGCGAGCAATCGCGCTGCCGTGGAAGCTGATAAGGCTATGTTCCGTGAGCCGAAACCTGGCTTCTCCGAAGTGATGGAGCTTCTCGCGGTACTAGACACGGACTTTCCAACGCTCAACGACGTGTCGAAAGCACTGCAGGCACTCTTCGAGACGCACAAGCAGGAGTATCGAGCCGAGGTTGAAGCGAACGGACAAGAGTGGGAGGACGCGAAACGGCAGGACCCTTGGCGCGGGCTTTATCCGTACAATCGTGCGGAGTATCGCGATGCAGCCGGGATTTATGTTCCCGAAGAGGAGGCCAGACAACGCAAGGCGAAGCTCTGGGTATGGAGTGAAATCCCTACTGGCGCGCCCGCATCCAAACAATCGCCAACTACAAAGGACGTCAACCATCCCAATTACAGATACTACAAGCCTGTTCACCCGGTGACTGGCAAACCATGTCCGCATCCGCAAAGTGGTTGGAAATTCCCTGCGAAGCCGGACAACAACAATGCTGATCGTCGGTCGTTTGAATCGCTGGAAGCCGATAAGCGGATTGCTTGGGGAGATGACGAGAATAAAGTTCCGAGGACAAAGGGATTCCTCCACGAAGTGGAGACTAACATCGGCACAAGTGTCTTCTATGAGTACAACGATGGCGAAGCCGAACTCGGAAATTTGTTCGGGGAATCGGGGCTCTTCCTGTCGCCCAAGAGTTCGAAATTCGTCAAGAAATTCGTACTTCAGTCAACCAAGGCCGATAGCTGGTTTTCGGACTTCTTTGGCGGGAGTGGAAGTTCGGCCCACGCTGTCGTTCAGGCCAACCGAGAAGACGGCGGACAACGGAAGTTTTTTACTGTGGAAATGGGCCACTATTTCGACACGCTGACCAAGCCGCGCATTCTCAAAGCCCTTTACGCCAGTGATTGGAAGGCCGGCGTGCCGCGCTCACATGACGGAGGGAGTGCGGTCATCAAGATCGTCCGCCTCGAATCCTACGAAGACGCCCTTAACAATCTGGTACCGCGCCGCTCAGCGCGGCAGGACGATCTTTTGGCATCCGCCGAAGCGCAGGGCGCCGATCGCCTCAAGGAGCAATATCTACTCCGCTACATGCTCGACGTGGAGACGCGCGGCAGTCAGTCGCTTCTCAACATCAAGGCTTTCTCGGACCCGACCGCCTACCAGCTCAAGGTGAAGCGACCGGGATCAGATGAAAGCCGCGAGGTGAATATCGATCTGCTTGAGACGTTTAACTGGCTGGTTGGCCTTACCGTTCAGGGCATTGCCGCACCGCAGACCTTCACCGCCGAGTTTGAGCGTGATACCGAGGGGCGGCTCATCCTCAAGGGGCGCTTACGCCAGGACGCGGGCGGTCCTTGGTGGTTCCGCACTGTGACAGGCACCACACCTGATGGGCGCCGCGCGCTAATTATCTGGCGCAAGCTCACCGGCAATGCCGAACATGACAATCTCGTGCTCGACACGTGGTTCACGCGCGCCGGCTATTCCGCCAAGGACAGCGAATTCGGCCTGATTTACGCCAACGGCGACAATAATCTGGAGAACCTGAAAGCGGCCGATGACACATGGAAGGTCCGCCTGATCGAAGAGGATTTCCACCGCCTGATGTTTGACGCGGAGGGCCTGTGATGGCCCGCGCTGCAACCAAATCAAAGCCTCGTGTTGGCAAGCCGCAGATCAGGTTTGTTCATAAGCTTGCCCTGAACCAGTGGCTGCTCTCGCTGTTCGAGGTGAATCGGTTCGAGCAACTAGCCGAGCATCTGCGCAACGAGAAGCTGGAAGGAATGGACGAGAACAACGTCCATCATTTCCATCATGCGCTGACGGCACAGCTTTTCAATCTGACCAAGCTGCCGACTGATCTGTTGCTCGAATACGACCAGAACATCGTCAAGCACACCCAGCGTTTGAATGAGCGTCGCATTACGCGCGGCGAAGCGCCGATCGTCTGGAAGTATTTCCAGTACCTGACGCTGCTCTTCACCGAAATCTATCTCGACCGCTATTTCCGAGATCCAGTCGCGCTGCTGAAAGCGATCAACGAGCAGGTCGCCGCATGCAATGCCGACAAGCCAGCGGCGGACCACATTGCGCCGTTCAAGGAAGACGGCGAGGCGTGGTCACAGATCAATAAGATTGCCTATTGGAGTGCGACCGGCAGCGGAAAGACGTTGCTGATGCATGCCAACATCTTGCAATATCAGTTCTATCTCGACAAACACGGCCGACGCCGCGAACTGAACCGCATCATCCTGCTCACGCCGAACGAAGGCCTCAGCCAGCAGCATTTGCGGGAGTTCGAGGCGGCGGGACTTGCCGCTGAATTGTTCCAGAAGGACGGCACCGGGCTGTTTGCCGGGCAGCGGATCGAGATCCTCGACATCCATAAGCTCAAGGACGAGATGGGCGACAAGACCATCGCCATCGACGCCTTCGAGGGCAACAACCTCGTGCTGGTTGACGAGGGCCATCGCGGCGCGTCGGGCGGCGAGGAAGGCGCCTGGATGCGCTTCCGCAACGCGCTCTGCGAGAAGGGTTTCTCGTTCGAATATTCCGCGACCTTCGGGCAGGCCGTGAAGGGAAACCGCGCACTCACCGACACTTATGCCAAGAGCATCTTGTTCGATTATTCCTACCGCTATTTCTACGGCGACGGGTTTGGCAAGGACTACCAGATCCTCAACCTCGACGAGGGAACCCAGGCGAACCATCTCGACGCTTATCTGGTGGCCTGCCTGCTGGCCTTCTTCCAGCAGCAACGGCTCTACAAGGAGCAGAGCTTCGCCTTCCGCCCTTTCAACATCGACAAGCCGCTCTGGATTTTTGTCGGCGGGAGCGTGACGAAGACTCTCGCCTCGCGTGATGCATCCGACATCATCGAGATCCTGAAGTTCCTGTCGCGCTATGTGTCCGATCGCTCTGGGAGCATTGAGCGCATCGAGCGCGTGCTTAATCAGGGGCTTGTCACCGCTGGCGGAAAGAACCTCTTCGCAGGTCGCTTCACCTATCTCAACACGACCGGCCTCTCCGCGACCCAGGTTTTCGATGAGACGTTGGCAATACTGTTCAACGCGGCAGGTGGTGGCGCACTCCATGTCGAGAACCTGAAAGGCGCCACTGGCGAGATCGCGCTACGCGTCGGCGACAACGATCCGTTCGGTGTGATCAACGTTGGCGACGATGCCAAGCTGGTCAAATTATGCGAAGACAACGGAATCGCCACTGAAGACAGAGAGTTCGCAGGCTCGCTCTTCCATGCGATCAACACACCGAAGTCGACCGTCAACCTGCTGATCGGTTCCAAGAAGTTCACCGAGGGCTGGAACAGCTGGCGCGTCAGCACCATGGGTCTGATGAATGTCGGCCAGACGGAGGGCTCGCAGATCATCCAGCTCTTCGGTCGCGGCGTCAGGCTCAAGGGCTATGGTTCAAGTCTGAAACGCAGTGGCAAGGCCCAACTGCCGGATGAAATGGAGCGGCCGAAACATATCAGCGTCATGGAAACGCTTTCGATCTTTGGTATTCGCGCGGACTATATGGCCCAGTTCCGCGACTTCCTCGAAGAGGAAGGTCTGCCGGTAAATGATGACCGCATCGAGTTCATGCTGCCCATCATCAAAAATCTGGGCACGCAAAAACTCAAGACCATCCGCCTCAAGAACACGATCAACGGTGTCAGTACCGAGTTTGGCGACGCCTTCCGGCGCCTGGGTCCGATCCCTATGCTGGCAACGCCAGACCCGGCGAAGGAGGAGGCGACCGCCTATCTTCAGAAGAACCAGGTTGTCCTAAACTGGTACCCGAAAATCCAAGCCATGAAATCGGGCGGCGTCGCGGGTGGCGACGTCGAGGCCGCGCCTAACCACGCTCACTTGACTGCGAAGCACATCGCATTCCTTGACCTTGATAGGCTCTATTTCGAGCTGGAGCGGTTCAAGGCGGAGCGTGGCTGGTACAATCTCAACCTTTCCGCAGATGGGATTGCTGGCCTCCTTGCCGATCAGAGCTGGTATCAGCTTCTGATCCCGGCCGAAGAACTCGCATGCGACTCGTTCGAGAAGGTGCGCCTCTGGGAGGAGATCGCGCTATCGTTGCTCAAGAAATTCACCGAGCGCTACTACACCTTCCGTAAGCGTGAATGGGAGCTGCCCCATCTCGAATATCAGGAATTGACTGAAAACGATCCGAACTTTCCGAAGGGCCAGGACGAGGACGGCGAAGGGTACTATCGCATCCTCCTCGACCGGTCGCAGGAAGAGATCGTCGCCAAACTCACTGAACTTAAGGCCTTGATCGAGAACGGAAACCTGAAGCCGTGGGAGTTCAGTGGCATGAAGGCGATCTGGTTCGGCAGGCACCTGTACGAGCCGCTCCTCTATCTCGATCAGAACGTCGTCGAGGTCAGTCCGGTGCCGCTTAACAAGGGCGAGCGCAATTTGGTTGAGGATGTAAAGGCATTCCACGACGGTGCGCCGGAGTTTTTCGCCGACAAGGAGCTCTATCTCCTTCGCAACCTGAGCAAAGGGCGCGGCGTCGGGTTCTTCGAAGCGGGCAATTTTCATCCCGACTTCATTCTTTGGCTGGTTTCCGGCGGGAGGCAGTTCATCGCCTTTGTTGACCCGAAAGGTATTCGCAACATCGGCTTCAACGATCCGAAGATTCAGTTCTTTCAGACCATCAAGGATATCGAGCGTCGCCTTGGCGAGCCATTGGTGAGCTTGAGCAGCTTCATTGTTTCAAATACTCCTTCGCATGTGATGCGACTGCTCTGGACAGTAGATAAACCGGCCATGGAGGCACGCAACATTCTCTTTCAGGATGAAGACAAGACGACGTATGTTGGAAAAATGATGAAAAGTATAGCGTCCGTATGATAATTTAGTGTGATCTTCATTGGGCATGCCAATGTTGGTGTTACCGAACAAGCGCAGAACCTATCCATCGAGCTGGTCGCCAAGTTACTTTGGCGACGAAAATAATCGGCCCTGCGGAATATGCCTCTGAAAATTTCGGGCGAGGCGTTTGGTGAAGACATCACGCTGGATGCGGCCGTGTTCTTCAATTGGTCGGCGGGACAAGAGCGATACACCGCATCGGTGGAGGGCCGGTCGAAAGGCCGCGAGTGGAGCCTCCGGGCCGCCTCACCATCGGCGATGAAGAGCAACGGGAAGAAAACGATGGGAACAGTAACGCTGCCGGGGGATTTTGAGATCGCGCCCGGCCATAGGGTCAGGGAATGGAACAGCCTAACGCTGAACGAGGCGGAAAGTGGCACAGCAGAGTGGAATAAGGCGCTCGCAATATTCGACGCGCGCATCCGAAGCCGTTTTATCGAGCCCGCGCAGATTCTGATCAATTCGGAGAATGGCAAGGGCCGTGGAACAAACGGCTTCGCAGTCCTCGCTATCGACTTCCTCCTTATCGAGACCATAGAAGGATTCAGAAGAGGACTGACGAGTCATCGAACCCATAGCAAGGCACTCTTCAAGGCGTTTCTGACAGGATGGCCTGCATTCATTTCCTGCGTGCCGGCCGGAAAAAGCGCGGACGATCTGGCGGTCAACGTCTTTGAACAGGGTCGCTGCGCGCTCCATCATACGGGCTCGACCGACCGCATCGTCGTGAGGAAGAGTGGCCCGGTCTTCGTCTTTCATGATGACGGGAGGATTGAGATCAATCGCAGCCGACTGCATCGAGAACTGACCAAGGCATTCGACAGCTATCTTGCAGACCTGCATGCACCGCCGAGCACGGATTTGCGCAAGAAGTTCATAACCAAGATGAACCACATCTGCTCTTGATGCCGGTGTGAGAGATCCCGGCCTTTAAATTCGCAATGCAGGTTTCACTGCGGTGGCCGTATGGCGCACGTCGACAAATCGCTCTCTATATCCGGGGAGACAGGTGCAATCGCGCGAACGCTCCATCCCTATAAGCTCGATGACGCCATCCCCGCTTTCCGATGGGACTCGCATACGACCGTCGCGAAGCGCGAGATACAGCGCTTCGACGGCGGCCTGATCGCCAAGAATGGCGATGACCGCCGGATGACGGAAAAGGTCTAACGACCAGCCCGGAGTTCGCGCTTGCAGGAGGGCGCTGGCGCGGCTTCGCCCCCTCCGTTCATCGATAACCGGCAGAAGTTGTCTGGCCGCAGCGATTGCGATGGTCGCAGCTTCGCCGTCGTCAAGGGAGGGCGAGGCAGTCGTAAGGTCGCCAAAAATTTCGTACTCCGCGTCGGTCATAGTGGCGAGCGTCACAATTCCGTCTGTCATGAGGCCATGCAGAAAGTTGTGCTCGCCGTTCCGTCGGCTCGTCTCGTGCTCCAACTCCCCAGCCACGATCTCCGGAACGACCACATCGTTGGGGATGGCCGTGAGGATGCGCTCGCCATATTTGCAAGCATGGAGGTTGATCAGAACGCTCGTGTCGAGAATCAGCGGATCCACGATATCAATCAGGGAGCTTGAGCAACTCATCCGTGCCTCTTTCCTCAAGCTCGATCTGGTCGATAACACCGCGAAGTTCCACTCGCCGCACCTTCAGCAGCTCGGCCAGTTGTCCTTCTGACATAAGCTCGCGCTTCCAGGCGGCATGCGCCATTAGGCTCAGGCGGTGGGAAATGGGTCGGTCCGCGTCGCTCTTCGCCGAATCGCGGCGATCCGCCATCTCGCCGAGGACCTCTCGGACATGGTCATCGGTGATGCCGCCGTTGTTTTCGAACCATGCCCAAGTGCCCTTCTTGGCCAGGCCCAATTCCTCAAGCCGCAGCCCGCACGCTTGGCGCGAGATATTGTATTGCTGGGCGAGGAGAATGATCAGGCGCCTAGTCGTTTTTCCGGTGATCTCCTTCAGTTGGCGGAAGCTTTCTGAGAAGCTCTCGGCCGGCGTCAGGAATGCACGGCCGAAGGCGTTGGCGTAGCGTTCATCGCGTGAGAGGAACTTCTCATCGTCTTCGAGCACTTCAGGGGTCTGGCGGGTGCCATAGAAGTGGCCGATCTCATGCGCCGCGGACTGCATACGCCGCGGCAATGGATGGTTGGCATTGAGAAGAATGCAGGCGCCGACGTTTTCATCGTAGGTGAAGAGGCCCGCGACCTTTGAACTGGAGGAAAGACGACGCTGATACAATCGGATGCCAAGACCCAATTCGATGACCGAGAAGATGTCGGCAATCGGTCCCGGGCCGAGGCCCAGCCAGTCGCGCAATTCCTTGGCATGCTTTTCGGCGAGAGCCACAACATCGCCTTCGTTGATGCCGCGCTCCGGAGGGTAATTTCGTCGCCTCTGGATGCCGAGAATATTCTCCATTTCAACGTCCGCTTTGATCAGGTCGTTGAATAGCTGAACGGCTTCTGTGGTGTGTGCGTCCTCGGCCTCCCTCAACTTGCGGAACCGGGGCATCAAGTCGGTATGCACTGCCTCGCGGCGGAGAAGGGCATTGACCGATACGCCGTAGTGGCGGGCGAGCATCTGGATTTCCTGGATACGCACACGGCGCACGCCCTTCTCGATAGATACAAGGGTGGGGCGGGACATGCCGATGACCTGGGCGGCATCATCCTGGCGGATGTCTGCGTTCTCCCGTGCTATCCGCAGGCGGCGTCCTATTTCCTGTGCGCTCAGCTCATTCAGATCGGCCAAAGCGCCCTCCATCCATCCAGCTCCTCAAAAAGCTTTGATCTCCTTGCGCGGACAGAAATGCCCGCCATTCCCCAGCATGCGTTACCAACATCGTCCTCAGTTTTTTCAGCGTTTCGTCGTAGCTTTCCTCTATCGCGGCCGAGATTTGCGAGGCGTGAACGCGAAGGGCGTCGTCCGGCAGGCCGGCCATATCCGCAAGGTGCTGCAGGTGGCGCGCACCGACGCTTCCATACTCGACCATGATGTCCCGATCAGCCTTTTGGGATATGACCGACAAAGCATTGGACGCGTCAGAAGCGGCAAGGTTGGACACGACATACGTGCCAGACGCTTCGTTGACGCCAGCGGCATGCAGACTGAGGCGTCTCAGTAAGCAGGCAGCGCACAGGCCACACTGCTTCCTGCCGCCTACATTGACGACCCGGCGCGTTTGCCAGCAAGAATGGGTACTCGTCAGATGCTGTTCGGACTTTCCGACCATGCTCAAAAACGCGCGCAACGTCTGGCCTTTCGTCGACCACAGGCGGGGCTGCTCAAACCGGACCCGGGAGCCCAGCACTGCCTTGATGAACCGCTCCATTTTCCGGAAGAACGTCGGATGGTTGCGATAGTCGGCGTAGATGTTGTGCAGCGGAAGCAGAACCGGCCCGAGTGCGCCCTGGCCGCTCTCCGGAACAATGATACGCGTCACACCTGAAAGCTGCGCGGCAATCCCCGTCACCGCCGCAAACTGAAATCCCCGCGAGCGGAAGCTACTCTCGTTGCCGCGATACCCCTTCACTTTGAACGGGATCTGCGTGAAATAGCTATCACCATTTTTCCGGCGCTGGCGATTGCCGGCGACCCGGATACACAGTGCCTCAGCCTCGTTCCCGCTCAGAGCCGAGACGGCACGCGAATCCAAGCCATCGCTGTAAGCGACGGCGAAGGTCTTGGCCTTGCCGAAGTCCAACGGCATCTGCCGCGAGCCGATCGGCGAAAGGTTCTTTGCCTGAACAAAGGTCAATTGCCACGCGTCGCCGGTCAGGTGGTTCAAGACACTGTGCAGGGCCTTCAGAACGTCCGGCTTCTGCCAAGTCTTAAGGTCAATAACTGGGACCGCCACATCCAAGGTGCGGCGCCATCCCAAGGGGCGCTTCCAACGCCGGTCAGCGAACTCGATGGCGGCGCAGAGAACGAGCATGTCATAGTGCAGCGCCTCGAATCCCTTTACGTCGAAGGTATCTAGGACCGCCGCATTAAAGTGAATGTGACGGCCGATCTCCGCGATCACAGCGTCCTTTGGGGGCATGCGACCCGGATGCTGTCCCTTCTCGATAACGAAAAGGCATTTAACCTGCGTTGGTGACATTTTCGGATCGACGCTCACTATTCTGGTCCCGCATCTACGCCGGATTTCTTCTGAACTGCCTGACGGAAAGCGCGCTTGTTGCCAGTTGCTAACGCGCCGCTGAGTTCACTGGACTTGATCGCAGCGAACGTCTCGCGGTTCCGCTCGATTCCCTTCCGGTAATCTTCTCGACTCATGTCGCCGAGCTCGCGGGCACGGATGCATTCTTCGTCGAGCCGATTCTTGGTGGTGCCGATCCACTCTTTTGCCGTGTTTTCGAGCGCCTGACTGAGGGCCTTGTCGGGAGATATTTGATCGCGGAGGTTGGCTATCAAATGCCGTTGTAAGGCGTCCGCCAAAGGCGACGGCGCATGATTCTCGAAAATCGTTTCGACTGTCGTGACAGGGTCCAGGTCCATTTGGGCACGCTCGGCGTGGGTTTTGAGTTCATCGAAAAGAGGACTGAATGCCTTCATGTCCACGTCACCAATCATGCTGTGGCACGCATGCATCGTGCGCTCTTCCGAGCTCGCGGCATCGCTGACCAGTTCCTGGCCGTAGCGCTTCCAGCGGCCGGGCAATTCCGCATTTCTGAACGGTCCGTCAGTCATGATCGCCTCCCATGTCGGGAAAATAGGCGACATTGCTGACAAAGTCAATATATCTATATAAATCTCTGACATAGCTTGATCGTGAGCGCCAATTCTGGCGCCGTTTGTATATCTGCCCCTTGAAGAACTCAGTAATTCGTCATATATGACGATATAAGTGTTATTAATTATCGTATCTGGATGGTTGTGATGGGTTCGCCAAAATCAAAGTCCGCCCTCGAAAGGCTTGGTCACGACGTTCGCGGCGCGCGCCTGCGGCGCGGCATCGCCGTGGCCGATTTGGCGGTGCGTGCGGGCACGTCGCCGAGCACCGTCACGCGCCTTGAGAAGGGTGACCCCGGCGTCGCCATCGGCACGTTGGCCGATGTCCTGGTCGTCCTGGGCCTTGTCGAAAGGCTCGCCGACCTGATTGATATCCGCAAGGACGATCTGGGCCTGGCGCTGGCCGCCGAACAACTGCCACGTCGCGGGAGGTCGTTCGCGACCACGCTACGCAGGCAGAAAGCCAGGGAAGAGTCTCCGCAGGATGGAGCGGATGTCGTCGATCCGGACGGCGCGGCCTTCTGATGCCAGACTACACAGCCCATGTCGCTCTCGGCGAGAGCCAGACGCCGGTCGGCCAATTGCGCTTCACGCAGGCCGGGCCGCGGCAGTTCTCGACCTTCTCCTATGATCCTGCCTGGATCGAGAATCCCCGCGCCTTCGCCGTACAGCCGACCTTGCCACTTGAAGGCGGACCATTTCACATGTCCGGCCAGCCCGGAAACATGCGTGACGCACTGGCGGGTGTGTTCGCCGACGCCGCGCCGGATAGCTGGGGCCGCAGGCTTCTCGAACGCGCCTATGGCAACGGCCTTTCCGAATTCGAATATCTGACCCTGTCCGATGATACCTGTCGGCAGGGCGCGCTGCGATTTCTCGATGATGCCGGGAAGATCATCCGGGGTGCAGCGGCCGACGCCGTGCCGCGTTTGGTCGATCTGCAGGCGATCACCGCCATCGCGCGGGCCTATGAGCAGGGCAGGGAGATTTCCGCCGAGGAGATGCAGGCACTCGCTGGCGCGGGCGGTTCCGGCGGCGCGCGTCCCAAGGCCAATGTCCGGGACGGCGAGACGCTCTGGCTTGCCAAGTTCACCTCGGTCCACGACCAGCAGCCGATCGAGCGCGTTGAGGTTGCGACGCTTCGCCTGGCCCGTGCCTGCGGCATCCGCACGCCCGAGGTCAGGTTGGAGTTGACCGACACGCCGTTTCCGGTGGCGCTGATCCAGCGGTTCGATCGGCGCGGGATCGCGCGTATTCCCTATATCTCGGCGCGTACCGCTCTGGGGAAGATCGGGACCGAACTCGGCTCCTATACCGAGATCGTCGATTTCATGCGGGCCTATGCCGCCGATCCGCAAGCCGATTTCCGCGAGCTCTTCCTACGCCTGGTCTTCACCATCCTTGTGTCGAACAAAGACGACCATCTGAAGAACCACGGCTTCGTCTATGTGGGATCCGGTCGCTGGCGCCTGTCGCCGGTTTTCGATGTGAACCCTGCGCCGGATCGCAATCCGCATCTTGAAACGGCGATCCTTGAGGGCGGCGCGCACGATCGGTCCATCCGTCTGGCCCTCGAAGCGTGCGAGTTCTTCGAGATCGCCGAAGCAGATGCTCGCCGGATGATCCGCGAGACGGCGCTGCGCATTTCCGATGGATGGCGTGAGGTGCTTCGACAGGTGGGCGTCTCGGGTACTCTAGCGCGCGAATATGAAGCCGCCTTCGTCAATGAGCAGACCGACCTCGCTCTTGCCATTTAAACATCAGATATGCACAATAGATCGCATTAATCAGTCATATATGGCATATTGAGCTGTGCGATCGAAGGGTGATTTTGGGCTCGGAAGCTATTCATTTGGACTGATAGGTGTTTCACAATCTCCCCCCCGAGGAAGCAGTGATGTCACAAGCCGAACCTGTAGCGCGGTCGGAATTTGCTTTGAGTGGTTCTGATTATCGCGCATCTCACATGCGCGATAATTCCCCCAATTGGCCTGATCTTTCTCAACCCAGCAACGCTGCGGCTGGAGGCCAGCCTGGATGGTTCGCGCCGGGCCGCTCGCCTGCGACCGGATGGCATCCGCCCGCGATGCGTGATATGGATTGAATGACGGTACTTTTTGACGGGAGCCGAGTAGGCTGCCGGGCGCCGCGAAGTGAAAAATCGTCCAACTGGTCCCGATAGTTGACGAAACCTAAAAATTATTTTTCGGCGATTTTCCCTTTAAAATCAATAGCGTAACTTTTTGACGGCCCGAGCGTCGGGTTTTGCTCGCCTTGAGAGAAAATTATCCAGTTATTTCAAACGGTTCTTTACTACTTAGATAATCGAGTGGGAATGATTCAGGGCGACCCGAGCGTATCCTAAGTTGTTAGTCGGCGACGGCGCTCGGCGCCGATCGACCGTGCTGTCGAGCGGGCAATCTTGGGCGCATGGTCATAGTCGACGGACGCCGACCATGCTCTACTTCGCCCCCAAACGCCTCATCCGCGGGCCCGAATAATCTCTGAACCGGCAACTTGTTTGAGCTGCGCCCACTCGATGAGGCGGGCGAGAAAGGCGTCGCAGCGGTCGAGCTGGGCGATCTCGACATATTCGTCCGGACGATGCGCCTCGACAATGCGTCCGGGGCCACAGATGACCGTCTCGATGCCGAGGATCTCGTTGAACCGGCCAGCCTCGGTTCCGTAGGCGACCTTGCTGAAGCCGTTGCGGCCGGCAAAGCGCTGGACGAGGTGGGTGAGGTCGGCGTCCGGCGCGGTCTCGATCCCAGGAAAGGCCGCAAAGACATCGATCGCGATCCCGGTCTCCGGCGCGATCGCCTGCATTTCCGGCTCGAGTACATCGCGGGCGAAGGCGGCGATCTCGGCGACCAGCGCATCCGGATCTTCGCCCGGCATGACGCGGAATTCGAACTCGAAGTGGCACACGTCCGGCACGATGTTCAGCGCCGTGCCGCCGTGGATCTTGCCGGTATGGGCTGTCGTGAAGGGAATGTCATAGGCCTCGTCGCGCTTGCCGTCCTTGGCGAGGCGCGCGCCGATCTGGCGCAGCTTGGCGATGAACAGAGCGGCGTATTCGATGGCGTTGACGCCTTGCGGCGCGAGCGAGGAATGGCAGGCGCGGCCGGTGACCGTCGCCCGCATCGAGCGTTTGGCCTTGTGGGCGACCACCACCTCCATCGCGGTCGGCTCGCCGACGACGCAGTATTGCGGCGTGACAGGCCGGCCCTTGAGTGCTTCGAGCAAGCCGATGACGCCGACGCAGCCGACCTCTTCGTCATAGGAGAAAGCCAGATGGATCGGGCGCGCAAGGTCGGCGGCCAGCATCGACGGCACGGCGGCAAGAACGCAGGCGAGAAACCCCTTCATGTCGCAGGCGCCGCGGCCGAAGAGGCGGCCCTCCCGCTCGGTCAGCGTGAACGGATCGCTCTGCCACGCCTGACCATCAACCGGAACGACGTCGGTATGCCCGGACAATACGATGCCGCGAACATCGGCCGGACCGATCGTCGCCCAGAGATTGGCCTTCTCGCCGGTCGCATCATAAATGCGCTCGGATGCAACGCCGAGATCGGCGAGATAGGCTTCGACATAGTCGATCAGGGCCAGGTTGGAGCCGCGGCTGGTGGTATCGAAGCTGACGAGGCTCTTGAGGATGTCAGGGCTGGACTGAGAAGGCATTGGAGGACTCCGGGAGGGGAGCGCCGTTCGGGAGACGGCGCGCGAAGGCGTGAGGAAAGCGATCAGGTGAGGCTCTTGCGCACCAGCGTCATGAAGTCCGCCGCGGCGAGCGACAGCGGCCGGCTGGCGGGCGAGAGAAAGCAGGTGCGGTAGGGGATGGCCGGCTCGAACGGTCGGACGACGATGCCACTGCCGAGTTGGTGGACGATCGGAAACGGGTTGAGCAGCGCAACCCCAAGGCCCTCGCGCACGAATTCGGCCGCCGAGACCGCCGTCGCAGTCTCGATGACCACGTTGCGTCGCACGCCGACCTTGTCGAACAAGCGGTCGGTCTGGGTGCGGCCGGAATGGCGCCGCGTCAAAACGATGAAGGCTTGGCCCTCCAGATCCTCCGGCCGGATGACGTCGCGCGCAGCCAGGGGGTGCCGGCTCGGCAGGGCGCAAATCGCCTCCGACGCAATCAACAGGTCGCTGTGCACGCTGTCATGCGCGACGGCGGTGTCGGTCACGCCGATATCGTGGCGGTCCTCTGCAGTGTTGGTGACGAGAACGTCGCTCGACAGAACCTCGAACACGACTTCCAGCTGCGGATTGGCCTTGGTGAAACGAGCGACGATCGGCGGCAGGAATCGGTGGGCGATGGTCGGCGGCGCGGCGATGCGCAGCATGCCGGTATGCGAACCCGTCCCGGCAGCCTGCCGGTCGACGATGCGGGCCAGCGCGGCAAAGATCGGCCCGAGTTCGTCGTTGACAGCCAGCGCATCGGAATTGGGCACCAGCCTGCCACCCGAACGATCAAACAGCTTGCGGCCGAGCGTCGCTTCCAGTTCGGCCAGCGCGCGGCTGACTGCCGACTGCGACAGCCCAAGGCGCTGTGCCGCTACTGTCGTCTTTCCCGTTTCGACCAGCGCACGCAGAACCTCAAGCTCACGAAGAGTGAAGCCGGCCCGCCGCTGATCATTTTTTTCGTCTGATGAATTTTCAGGCATATCTATGCAAAAAACGTATATACTTTTCTCTTTCAAATTCAATTACAGCATAATAGCCTTCCTGCCAACAGCCGGATTGATCCCGGCGGTCGACGCGCTCGGGACGGTCTGACGCGTCGAAAGTTCTGGTGGAGATGGAAGATGATATTACGCGCCTTTCTCGCCTGCCTTGTCGCCGGAACCGCTTTATCCGGAGCCGCGCAAGCCGCCGATCTCTCCATCGGACTGAAGTCCGAAGCGACGTCGATGGACCCGCAGTTTCACCAGCTGTCGACCAACATGCAGGTGCTGCTCAACATCTTCGAGGGGCTGACCAATCAGGATCCGCTGCAGAAAATTACGCCGGCGCTGGCGACGAAGTGGGAAGCGATCGACGACACGACCTGGCGCTTCACGTTGCGCGATGGCGTGAAATTCCAGAACGGCAGCATTTTTTCAGCCCGCGACGTGATCTACACTTATTGCCGCGTGCCGCTGGTCGCGAACTCGCCTTCCTCCTACACGATCTACACCGGCACCATCACCGATGTGACGGCCGATGGCGCGAACGCCGTGCTGATCAAGACCGCCGGGGCCAATCCGCTGCTGCCGACCGATGTCGCCAATCTGCCGATTCTTTCGGCTGATGCTGCCGGTGCCGAGAAGACCGTGACCTACAAGCCGGGCGGCGGGTGCGAGGGCATGGGAAAAGTTCCCCAGTCGACGGATTTCAACTCTCCCACCGTGACCGTCGGCACCGGCCCCTACAAGCTCGAAAGCTTCGTGCGTGGCAGCCAGATGGTGATGACCCGCTACGACGGTTACTGGGGCCCGAAGCCCGACTGGGACAAGGTGACCTTGCGCCCGATTACCAGCGATGGCCCGCGCGTCGCTGCGCTCCTGTCGGGCGATGTCGATATGATCGAGTCGCCGCCGATCCAGGACCTGAAGCGCATCAAGAATGCCGGTTATAACGTCGTCGACGCGTTGTCGAACCGCATCATCTATCTCGCCATGGACCAGGACGGCGATGCCCCGAGCATCACCGGTACCGATGGCAAGAACCCGCTGCTCGACAAGAAGGTGCGCGAGGCGATCTCGCTCGCCATCAACCGCGGCGCCATCGTCGAGCGCATCATGGGCGGCTACGCCAAGGCGGCCGGCGAATTGCTGCCGCCGCCGATGTTCGGCACCAATGGCCGCGCGGTCGACAAATACGATCCGGAAAAGGCCAAGCAGCTGTTGACCGAGGCCGGCTATCCCAAGGGCTTCGGGATCACCCTCGGCACGCCGAATGACCGCTACATCAACGACGCCCAGGTTGCCCAGGCCGTCGCCCAGATGCTGGCGCGCATCGGAATCACCACCAAGGTCGACGCACAAACGGCGAGCCAATTCTTCTCCCGCCGCAACAAGCTCGACTTTCCGATGTACTTGGCCGGCTGGAGCGCCTCCTCGGGCGAGATGTCGTCACCGCTGAAGTCGCTGGTGGCGACCTACAACAAGGAAGAGGGCACCGGCCCGACCAATGCCGGCCGCTATTCCAATCCCGCGATGGACAAGCTGCTGAAGACGGCGATGACGACCATCGACGACGCCAAGCGCGAAGCTCTGTTGCGTGACGCCGAAAAGATGGTGCTCGACGACTACGGCATCATCCCGTTGCATTATGAGCAGACGGTCTGGGCGATGAAGAAGGGCCTGAGCTACGCCCCGCGCGTTGACCAGTACACCATCGCCGCGTACGTCCACGCCCAGAAGTAGCTCTGGGCCGGGCAGGCCGGTGCCTTTCAGGCTCAGGCCGTCCGCCGGACCTTCGCGGGTCTGAAGGACATGATGAATGGCGCCGCCGGCAAATATCGGCGTCGCCCGCTTCGATGACTGACGGCGCCTGTCGTTTCCGGCACGTGCCGGTCGCCGCTCCCCCCGCCAACGGCTTCAGTTGGAGGCCGGCTCTTCTCCTTCGGAGGTGATGATGATCGTCTATCTCCTGCGCCGTGTCGGTCAGAGCCTCGTCGCCCTCGCGGCGATGGCAATCCTCGTCTTCGTCGGCGTCTTTGCCATCGGCAATCCCGTCGACATCCTGATCAATCCGGAAGCCAGCCAGTTCGAGATCGCTGCCACCACGGCGCGGCTTGGCCTCGACAAGCCGCTATGGGAACAGTTCGTGGTTTTCGTCGGCCATCTCTTCCATGGAGACCTCGGCACCTCCTTCGTCTACGGCCGGCCGGCGATGGACATCATCCTGCAGCGACTGCCGGCGACCATGGAATTGGCGCTGACGGCGTTGCTCCTCTCGGTCTTCATCGGCGTGCCGCTCGGCGTCTATGCCGGACTGAAGCCCGACAGCATCGGTGGCCGCTCCGTCATGGCCGGCTCGATCCTCGGCTTTTCCCTGCCGAATTTCTGGCAGGGCATGCTGCTGATCCTCATCTTCGCCGTCCTGCTCGGCTGGCTGCCGGCCGGCGGCCGCGGCGAGACGGTCGAACTTCTCGGCATTCGTGTCAGCTTCCTCACCTGGGACGGGCTGCAGCACATGGTCTTGCCGGCGCTGAATCTTGCTCTGTTCAAGATGTCGCTCGTCATCCGCCTGACGCGGTCCAATACCCGCGAGGTCTGCCTGCAGGAATACATCAAGTTCGCTCGCGCCAAAGGCCTGTCGTCAAGCCGCATCATCCTCGTCCATATCCTGAAGAACATCATGATCCCGGTGGTGACGATCCTCGGCCTCGAGCTCGGCTCGATGATTGCCTTTGCCATCGTCACCGAGACCGTGTTCGCCTGGCCGGGCATGGGCAAGCTCCTGATCGACTCGATCAACCTTCTCGATCGCCCTGTCATCGTCGCCTATCTGATGCTGACGGTAGTGATCATCGTCACCATCAACTTCGTCGTCGATCTTCTCTATTCGGCGCTTGATCCCCGCATCCGTCTGTCGCAGGTGAAATCATGAGCGACGACGCCTTCGTCTCCAGCCTCGCACCGATGGCAGCCAAGCCTGTCGTCGTTGATAGTCCGATGAAGCGGATTGCCCGCGCATTCTTCGAGGACAAATTGGCGGTCTTCGGCCTGGTGCTGTTTCTCGTCATCGTGCTGCTGGCGATCTTCGCGCCGCTACTCGCGCCGCAAAACCCCTATGACCTCTCCCAGCTCGACATCATGGATGGCGGCCAGCCGCCAGGGTCGTCGAGCATTGCCACCGGCGGAATCTACTATCTGGGCACGGACGAGCAGGGCCGCGACATGCTGTCGGCCATCCTCTACGGCCTGCGCATCAGCCTGGTCGTTGCAACCATATCGCTCGCCTTCGCCATTGCCATCGGCGTCACCGCCGGCATGACGGCGGCCTATTTCGGCGGCAAGGTTGATGCGCTGATCATGCGCGTCGTCGACTTGCAGCTTTCCTTTCCGGCGATCCTCATCGCGCTGATCCTGCTAGCGCTGTGGGGGCGCGGCGTCGACAAGGTGATCCTCGCCTTGATCATCGTGCAATGGGCCTATTACGCCCGCACCGTCCGCTCCTCGGCGATCGTCGAGGCGCGCAAAGACTATATCGATGCTGCCAGATGCCTGGCGCTGTCGCATGGCCGCATCATGTTCCACCATCTGCTGCCGAACTGCCTGCCGCCGCTGATCGTCGTCGCCACCGTGCAGATCGCCCAGGCGATAGCGCTGGAGGCGACGCTCTCTTTCCTCGGCGTCGGCGTGCCGATCACCGAGCCGTCGCTCGGCCTCCTGATCGCCAACGGCTACAGCTTCCTGCTGTCGGGCCGTTACTGGGTGAGCCTGTTCCCCGGCATCGCCCTGGTGGTCACTATCATCGCCATCAACCTCGTCGGCGATCGCCTGCGCGATGTCTTCAATCCGAGGCTGCAGAAATGACCGCGCTTCTCAGCGTCGAGGGTCTCCAGACCCATTTCTTCACCCGCGACGGCGTCGCCAAGGCCGTCGACGGCGTCAGCTTCAGCCTCGAACGCGGGCAGATCCTCGGTCTTGTCGGCGAGTCCGGCTCGGGCAAGTCGGTCACCGGTTTCTCGCTGCTCGGCCTCATCGATCCGCCCGGCCGCGTCGTCGGTGGCAGCATCGTCTTCGATGGCCAGGATCTGGTGACGGGCGGCGAACCGCTGCTGCGCACGCTGCGCGGCAAGCGCATCGCGATGATCTTCCAGGATCCGATGATGACGTTGAACCCGGTGCTGCGCATCGACACGCAGATGGTCGAGACGGTGCTTGCGCATGAAAAAATGCCGCGGGCCGAAGCGCTGAAACGCTGCCGCGAGGCGCTGGTGATGGTCGGCATCTCCTCGCCCGACGAGCGCCTGCAGAGCTATCCGCACCAGTTCTCCGGCGGCATGCGCCAGCGCGTCGCCATTGCCATCGCGCTTCTGCACAAGCCCGACCTCATCATCGCCGACGAGCCGACGACGGCGCTCGACGTCACCATCCAGGCGCAGATTCTGGCCGAAGTGCAGAAACTCTGCGCCGAGACCGGCACCGCGATGATCTGGATCACGCATGATCTGGCCATCGTCTCCGGCCTCGCCGACCGGCTGGCGGTGATGTATGCCGGCCGTGTCGTCGAGGAGGGCGAGACCGCCGGCGTCATCGAGCGGCCGCTGCATCCCTACACCCGCGGCCTGATCGAATCCGTGCCGCAAGGCAAGACCCGCGGCGCCCGCCTGCAGCAGATCAGCGGCATGACGCCCTCGCTCCTCAACCTGCCGCAGGGCTGCGCCTTCCGGCCGCGCTGCTCGCGGGCCGACGAGGCCTGCTTCGAGGAACCCGCGCTGGAGGAAAAACTGCCCGATCGCAAGGTCCGCTGCTTCCATCCCTGGACGCTCGACGCTGTGGCAGATGCGCGGTCGCGGGTGCAGGCGGAGAAGACCAGCGCCCGGAACGGCGTCAGCTTGACGGAGACCATGCCATGAGCGAGGCGATCCTCGATATCCGGGGCGTCTCAAAGCGCTTCGTCAAGAACCTCGATCTCTCCGAGCGCACCGCGCGCCTTCTCGGCGCCAGCGTCCGCGAACTGACCGTACACGCCGTCGACGGCATCGATCTGTCGATCAGGAAGGGCGAGGTCATGGGCCTCGTCGGCGAGTCCGGCTGCGGCAAGTCGACTCTCGGCCGCATGGTCGCCGGCCTCGACGCGCCAAGCGACGGGCAGATCCGCTTCCGCGGCAAGGACGTCTCGACGCTCAAGGGCGCCGAAGCCAAGGAAGCGGCGCTGAAGATTCAGATGGTCTTCCAGGACCCGATGTCGGCGCTCAATCCAAGGCTTCGCGTCGACCGGATCATCGGCGAAGCGCCGCAGGTCCACGGCCTTGCCGGGCGCGGCGAGATCGATGCCTATGTCGAGGCGGCTCTCCAGCGCGTCGGCCTCGATCCGGCGATGCGCAAGCGCTATCCGCACCGGTTCTCCGGCGGCCAGCGGGCGCGCATCGGCATCGCCAGGGCGCTCGCCGTGCAGCCCGACTTCATCGTTTGCGACGAATCCGTCGCCGCCCTCGACGTCTCGATCCAGGCGCAGATCCTCAACCTGTTCATGGACCTGCGCGAAGAGCTCGATCTCACTTATCTCTTCATCAGCCACGATCTTGGCGTCGTCGAGCACATCTCCGACCGCATCGCCATCATGTATCTCGGGCGGATGGTCGAGCAGGGCGCAAGCGAAGGCATCTTTGCCGCGCCGAACCATCCCTATACCCAGGCGCTTCTGGCGGAAATTCCGACCTTCGCCACTACCAAGAAGACCTATTCGACGATCAAGGGAGAGATTCCGTCGCCGATCAACCCGCCCTCCGGCTGCCATTTTCATCCGCGCTGCCCGCACGCCTTCGCGCGCTGCCGGGCCGAACGTCCGATGCTGAAGGAAGTCGCACCGGGCCGCGTATCGGCCTGCCATCTCAACGATGTGAGCTGACCCGTTGCCCGGTGCGGGACGCCTCGGGTGACACCAATAGATACCAGTAAAAGACAAGAGGAAGACCCATGCCCAATTCCAACGCCGAACACATCTGGAACCTGGTTGACGCCCGGCGCGCCGACTACGAAGCGCTGAGCGACCGCATCTGGGGAATGCCCGAAATCGCCTATACCGAATATCGCTCCAGCGCCGAGCACACCCAGATGCTGCGCGACGAGGGCTACAAGGTCACCGAAGGTGTCGCCGGCATCCCTACGGCGGTGATCGGCGAGGCCGGCTCCGGCGGGCCCATTATCGCCTTCCTCGGCGAATACGACGCGCTGCCCGGCCTCAGCCAGGAGGCCGGCATCGCCGAGCCGAAGCCGCTCGCCGGCAATGGAAACGGCCATGGCTGCGGCCACAACATGCTGGGCTCGGCCGCGCTTCTGGCCGCCACAGCCTTCAAGAATTATCTCGCCGAGAACAACCTGCCTGGCACGGTGCGCTACTACGGCTGTCCGGCCGAAGAAGGCGGCGCGGCGAAAGCCTTCATGGTGCGCGACGGCCTGTTCGACGATGTCGACGCCGCCATCACCTGGCATCCGGCCTCGCTGACGCGGGTCGACGACGCGAAATCCCTCGCCAACACCCGCATCGACTTCACCTTCAAGGGCCGTGCCTCGCATGCGGCGGCAGCCCCCCATCTCGGCCGCTCCGCGCTCGATGCAGTAGAGCTGATGAATGTCGGCGTCAATTATCTGCGCGAGCACGTGCCGTCGAATTCGCGCATCCACTATGCGATGATCGACGGCGGCGGCATCGCGCCGAATGTCGTCCAGGCGCATGCGAAAGTTCGCTACGCCGTGCGCGCGCGCGACATCCACGGCATGAAGGCGCTGAACGAGCGGGTGATGGACGTCGCCCGTGGCGCGGCGCTGATGACCGGCACCGAGGTCGAGTTCAAGATTCTGAGCGCCGTCTCCAATCTCCTCGCCAACACGCCGATGGAGGAGACGATGCACGCCAATCTCGAACGCCTCGGCCCCGTGCCTTTCGATGCCGAGGACCGCGCCTATGCCGCCAAGATCCAGGCGACGCTGAGCGAAGAGGACATCGCCAGCGACTATCTGCGCTGCGGCATCGACGATCGCGCCGACACGCCGCTCTGCGACTTCATCGTGCCGATGGATTCGGTCGGCGAAGAAATGATCGGCTCGACCGATGTCGGCGACGTCTCCTGGGCGGTGCCGACGGTGCAGGCGCGGGTGGCCACCCACGCCATCGGCTCGCCCGGCCATTCCTGGCAGATCACCGCGCAGGGCAAGTCGCCGGCCGCCAAGAAGGGCCTCGTCTATGCCGCCAAGGCGATGGCCGGCACCGCCGTCGACCTGTTGAAGGATCCGGCACTGCTGGCGCGGGCCAAGGCCGACCACCAGGCGCGTCTGGCCAAGAGACCCTATGCCTCGCCAATCCCGGCGGAGGTCAACGCACCGATCCAGCCGCGGCCGCCGGCGCTGTAATCCAGCACCTGTAAGCCAGTAGTATGTTGGCGGCGTTCGATGCCCTGGCTCGAATGCCGCCAAATCCGCCTTGCCTGGGAGACTTCCGCCATGACCGGCACGAGAGACGGCGCCCTGTCGCGCATCCGCGGCTACTTTGACGGCGGCGGCTACCTTGCCGAACTGGCGGGGCTCGTCGCCTATGAGACGGAAAGCCAGGATTCCAGCCGCAAGGCGGAGCTCCAGCGCTATCTCGCCGAGGCGATGGTGCCCTGGCTTAAGTCCCTCGGCTGCACGACGGAAATCTTCGCAAACAGCGATCCGCGCGGCGGTCCGTTCCTGGTCGGCGAGCGCATCGAGAATCCGGCCTTCGAAACCGTCCTCACCTATGGCCATGGCGACGTGATCCGGGCGCAGACCGAGCAGTGGCGCGAAGGTCTGCATCCGTTCGAGATGGTGGTCGAGGGCGACCGGGCCTATGGCCGCGGCACCGCGGACAACAAGGGCCAGCACCTCATCAACCTGGCGGCATTGCGCGCCGTCCTCGCCGAGCGCGGCCGGCTTGGTTTCAACCTCAAGGTGATCATCGAGATGTCGGAGGAGACCGGCTCGGCCGGGCTGTCTGCCTTCTTCACGGCGCAGAAACAGCGGCTCGCCGCCGACGTCTTGATCGCCTCGGACGGGCCGCGCATCCAGGCCGACCGGCCGACGATGTTCATGGGCAGCCGCGGCGGCGTCAATTTCGACCTCGCGGTCTCTTATCGCGACGGCGCCCACCATTCCGGAAACTGGGGCGGCCTGTTGAAGGACCCTGCGACGCGGCTCGCCCATGTCATCGCTTCGATCGTCGATGCCCGCGGCCAGATCCTCATTCCGGAATGGCGCCCCACCAGCCTGACGCCAAAGATCCGCGCAGCGATCGCCGCCTGTCCGCTCGGCACCGGCAATCCGTCGATCGACGAGGACTGGGGCGAGCAAGGATTGACGCCGGCCGAACGCGTCTTCGGCTGGAACGCCTTCGCCGTTCTGGCGATGAAGAGCGGCGTGCCCGAAGCGCCGGTCAATGCCATCTCCGGCAGCGCCACCGCGCATTGCCAGTTGCGCTATGTCGTCGGCACAGATTCGGACGACATCCTGTCGGCGCTGCGCCGCCACCTCGACAACCACGGTTTTGCCGACGTCACGGTCACCCCCGCCGACCGCGAGTTCTTCCGGGCGACGCGGCTCGATCCCGACCATCCCTGGGTCGAGCGGGTGCGCGCCTCGATCGAGCGCACGACCGGACAGGCGCCGATCGTGCAGCCCAATCTTGCCGGCTCACTGCCGAATGACAGCTTTTCCGAAATCCTCGGCCTGCCGACAATCTGGATCCCGCACTCCTATCCCGGCTGTTCGCAGCATGCGCCGAACGAGCATATCCTCCTCGGCACCTCCCGCTCCGCGCTCGAGGTGATGACCGCACTGTTCTACGACCTCGGAGCAGAGCCGGCGCGGGCTGCGTGACCTGAGAGACTGCCGCCGGGGGACGCTTAGCTCGACGGTCCTTGGCCGCATTCGCGGTGCGAATCTCGGACTTGGAAGGCGCGCTGAGAGCCGATAGGCGTCGATAGATGGCGTCCTCCTCGCGTTCGGAAGCTAACGATGATGTTTGAACCGGCACCTTTCTGCCGCGGCCTGTTATGTCTCTTCGCGGTAGACCCGCGCGCGATGGTGGCCGCTGTCAGGACTGCCTTTGGAGAAGGGCGAAAGTCCGCCGCAGGTAATATGCCAGCGGGTGCCGGCCGTCCTCTCTGCGCCAGTCATCCAGGGCTAGACGCAGCGTCCCGATCGCCATCATCGCGACTACGCGATGCGTCTCGCGCTGTGACGGCGCCGTCCACATTTCGCCCATCGCACCTTCCAGGGTCCGTTCCATGTCGACGAACAGGGCTTCCTTGCGGGCGCGCAGCGCTTCGGTGGATCGCAGCAGCCTGTCGACGATGACCGACTCCTTCGTCTCGTACCGCGATGCCAGCGTGAGAAGGCATTCGCGCGCCGCATCGATCGGAGCCTGATCCGGCGATTGCTCAAGCATCGCGGTGCGCAGCGCTTGCGAGAAGCCGCTGCCCTCCTGGGCCAGCAACACCTCCTCCTTCGATTTGAAATAATAGAAGAAGGTTCTGCGCGAGATGCCCGCCGCTGCCGCGATCGCGTCTAGCGTCGTGGCCTCGAATCCATTTTCGATGAACAGGCGCAGTCCCGTCTTCGCGATCCGGTCGAACGTCTCGCGCCGCTTGCGCTCGCGCAGGCCGTCCGGCCGGTCTGACGCGATATCTGCTTCTGGCACGTTTCACCCCTTGAATATCGCACTGAGTGCGATTATTATTCGCACTCAGTGCAAAACCACCGATAGGCGACAACATGCCACAAATGAAGATCTGGTTCATCACCGGAACGTCGAGCGGCTTCGGCCGCATCTGGGCCGAAGCGGCGCTCAGGCGTGGCGACAAGGTCGTGGCAACCGCGCGCGATCTCAGACGCTTGACGATCTCGTCGACACCTATGGCGACGCCGTTTTGACGATGCCGCTCGATGTTACCGATCGCCGCGCGGTGTTCGACGCGGTCGCGCAGGGGCACCGCCACTTTGGCCGCCTCGACGTGATCCTGTGCTGCGCGGGCTACGGCTATATGAGCGCGATCGAGGAGATCGAGCCTGCCGAAGCGCACGCGAACATCGAAACGAACGTGTTCGGAACGCTCTCCGTCATCCAGGCGGCGCTGCCGCTTCTGCGCGCGCAGGGCAGCGGTCATATTCTGACGATGTCGAGCATCGGCGGCGTCGCCAGCTTTCCGACCGCCGGGATCTACGGCGCCACCAAGTTCGCCGTGGAGGCGCTGACGGAGTCGCTAGCCGGCGAAGTGGCCGGGTTTGGCATCAAGACCACGATGATCGAACCGGGAAGCTTTGCCACAGGCTTCGGTTCTGCGATCAAGGCCGCGCCGACCATGGAGGTTTACGACGATCTGCGGCGCACCGTCAGGGCGGGATTCAAGCCCGAGATGACGGGCGATCCCGCCGCAGCCGCCGCCGCCATCCTCAAGCTGGTGGACGCGGACGAGCCGCCGCTCCGCCTCATCCTCGGTGACTGGCTGCTGCCGATGCTGAAGGACATCTATCAGAAGCGCATCGCAACCTGGGAAAGTTGGGCTGACGTGTCTAACGCCGCGCAGGGCATCGATGCTGGCTAGCCGGGGAGGGCCGGGGCAACGATCTCCAGCTAATTACCATGACGGAATCCAGGAACGGCGACCAGCTTGGACGTTTGGCTTTTAGCGACCTCAAGGCGGTGCCCCTTTATGACCGAGTTTTACCGTCTGTCGGGTACTGGGGGTCAAGCGCCGGTGAATTGCAGCGGTAACAAAACAAAATCTTCCGTGGGTCGATAATTTAAAGATGGCAGTCTAATCTGTCATCTTTCGGCAGGAAGACGTTTATGAGTTTGAACACTCTCGCCGTACCAATGCGCACCAATCTCGACGCCCGGATTCTCCTGGTTGAAGACGACGTTGAAATGGCGTCGATGCTGGCGTCGATGCTGGCCGAGCATGGGTTTCAGACGGTCACTGCGGGGTCAGCACCAGAGATGGATCGCGTTCTCAATGCCGAGGACGTGGCTTTGGTGGTGCTGGATGTGATGCTGCCGGGGGAAGACGGGTTAAGCATCTGTCGGCGGCTGCGTCATGCGACGACGACTCCGATCTTGATGCTGACCGCGCTCGGCGACGATGTCGACAGGATCGTTGGGCTGGAATTCGGCGCGGACGACTACGTCACCAAGCCGTTCAACTCGCGCGAGCTGGTGGCACGCATCAAGAGTCTGCTTCGACGCGCTTCCTACGACGCCAGCCACCGCTTGGCCGGTGGCGATGTGATGGCGTTCGCCGGCTGGCGGATCAACGCGACCACGCGGCAGCTGCGAAGTCCCGACGGCGCACTGGTTTCGATGACCACGGCTGAGTTCGACGTTCTCCTCGCCTTCTGCCGAAATCCCGGCCAGGTGCTGTCGCGCGAACGGCTGCTGACGCTGACGCATGCGGGTCTCGCCGGGCCGGTCGAGCGAAGCATCGACGTGCATGTCAGCCGTGTGCGCGCGAAGATCGAACCCAATCAACGCGAGCCGACGCTGATCAAGACCGTACGACTGGGCGGGTATCAATTCACCCCGGACGTCGAGGCAATCTGATGAACTTTTTCGCGCGCTTCCGCTCGTGTCCTATCCAACGCCAGATCAAGGTGTTGGCCATCTGGCATGTCGTTGCCGTTGGTTTCGTGGTTGCTGCTGTCGAGATTTTTGCCCCTGGCGTAACTATTGCCAGCGCGACGGTGAATCGAATCGTGATGGTTGTCGCGCAGATGCAATCCGCCAGAACGCCGGAAGAAGCAGCAAAGACGCTCGCCGACGTCGCGCGGACGGGGCCTTCGGTCGAGATTGTCCCAGTTGCGGACCTCGAGGGACCTTCGGGTTCGGAGCCATCGGACGCCCAGAGCCGCATCCTTCGTGAATTGCCGAGCAAGCTCGAAGCGGTGTGGCGAGAGCACACGTCCGGCGCCTTGCATGACGTTGTGGTTGTAAGACTCGACAGCGACCGGGCACTCGCCTTCGGGTTACCGCCGCCCGCCGTCTTCTGGTTGAGAGAGAGCCCAACTCTCTTCTTAATGAAGGTTATGGCGGTCGTCGGGCCGGTCATCCTGCTCTGGTTCTACGCCAATAGGGCGATCAGTGCGCCGCTATTGCGGTTCGCTGCGGCAGCTAGCAAATATCACCTGGACCGAACCGTCAGGCGTCCCTTCGCGGAGGAGGGCGCCGAGGAGATGGTATTGCTGGCCCGCGCTCTCAACGATATGCGTGCCCGCGTACACGCCATGATAGATGACCGCACGCGCATGTTGCGTGCAATCAGCCATGATTTGCGAACACCGCTTACGCGTCTGAAGCTTCGTGCTGAACGCTGTTCTGAGCTCAACTTACGCGAAGCCTTGCTGCGGGATATCGTCGGCATCAACGACATGATTGAAGAGACGCTGGCCTACCTGAGCAACGAAGTCAGCATGGAGAAGCTGGAGAAGGCCGATCTTCCAAGTTTGCTGGAAACGGTCTGTGTCAGTTTCAGCAATATCGGGTTCGACGTGACTTATCTAGGGCCACAACGCTTGGCCCACGTCTGCAAACCACGGGCTCTCGCTCGGATAGTGACTAACCTCGTCGACAACGGCACCAAATTTGCGGGCAAGGTGACGGTGAGCCTTTTGCCGGAAACCAATGGTGCCGTGCGGATCGACGTTTCCGACAACGGCCCTGGCTTGCCTTCCGAGCTGAAAGCGAAAGTGCTCGAACCCTTTTACAAGGCGGACGCGGCGCGCCCGGCGGGGAATCGGAGCGGGTTTGGGCTTGGTTTGTCCATAGTGGATGAATTGGTGCGCAGTTGCGGTGGCACCCTCACATTGCTCGATGCCGAACCGAGTGGGCTGATCGTCCGCCTGCAGATGCCGGCAATGCTCGCCATCGTCACCGCCCCCGAAAGGCCAGAGCGATCGCCAAATCCCGGGGAGAGATGGCTCCTGCCACGTCCCCATGATGATGCTCAGAGCACCCCTGGGAACGCCGATATCGACGGGCGGGAGAATAAGATCGATCGGAGCAGCGTTTAAAGAGCCGCGCGCCCGAGCCCCAAGCGACTGCGTAAATTCACTCTTATTGGGCAACTCTGCTGCGGGGGTTAATCGCGGGACGCTGAAATCCGCAACATCACTTAGCATTTCGAAATCCAAGGCAATCCCGGAATAGACGACGTTGAGATGGGGCAGGCAACTGGCCGATCCTTCCGCTGTCGCGCGGTTCGCGTCCACACGAGCCATCTTTTCGGAGCTGCACCGGCTATGTCATCCAAAACGAAATCTTTCGTACAGTTAGGAAAACGCATCCCTATTGCGGCCATAGGGGCATTTCTCATCCTGGTCGCCGCCGCGCGGGTGGTGGATGCGCAGACCGCGGTAACCACTCCTGCCACAGATACGAAGAACGATTCTTCAGCTATCTATGGCTTTCTCAGAAGCTGGAACGTCGTTCTCGGTCCGAGCGCCATGTTAGTGCCGAAATATGAGGGCGCGGACGCGTTTAGAGTTTTGCCGATCCCCCTTGCATCTGCCCACTACGGCCGTGTTTCCGTCGATTCGCGCGGCGTGACGCTGAATGTCTTCTCTCCCGGCGATTTCAGCTTTGATCTCCGGGGAGGTTACGAGCTTGGGCGCTATGAAAGCGATTCAGACGACCTGAAGGGGCTGGGCGACATCGGCTTCGCTGGCGTCGTTGGCGGCATCGCTTCCTACAACCTGGGACCGGTGAAATTTTACGGTTCGCTTGATCGAACAATCGGCGGCAGCGAAGGGTTGGTGGCCAGGTTCGGCGTTAACGCCACCCATACATACGACCGTTTCACCTTGAGTGCCGGCGTTTCGGCGACCTGGGCGGACGACAAGTATATGCGGGCATATTTCGGTGTGACACCGGAGCAATCGGCGCGGTCAGGGCTGTCCACCTTCAACGCGAACGCAGGCTTCAAACGCGCGGATTTCACGACTTCCACCACCTACATGATCTCGGAGCACTGGCTGGTTCGGGGACAGGCGGGTGTCGGCTATCTCCTTGGCGACGCGGCCAATAGCCCGATCGTCAAGGACAAACTCCAGCCCTCGGGCATGCTGTCGATCGGCTACAAATTCTAGCCCCGGCGGCTTTCCGACAATACGGGTCGTTTGAAATGACCGTGCCCAGTGGGAGCGGGCTTATCGCCGACCGTTCAGTCAGGCCTTGCGCGGCCAACGACCGCAACGGGTCAGGGCAAATTGCTCACACAGTCCGGCGACAAACTTGGAAGGTGCATCACTGCATGCAAGAGATGACGGCAGAGTCAGCCCGTACCAATTCCATTCATGAATACGTCCACCAAACGGACGATGTGGGCTTGCGGTGAACTCTTCCGCTCCGTGGCAAGCGAGATTGCTGTGGCGACGCAGACCATGTCGTCGAAGCTGATATCAGATCGAACTGCCCCAGCATTCTGCGCGTTTTCCAGGAGCCGAGTGCCTTCCTCGCTGGTTGCGAGACATCCGTCCGTCCCAATCTGTAGAACGATCCCGAGTGACGCGGCAAAACCACGATAGACATTCGTATATTGGACGAGTTCTTCAAGATAGGCACGCAGGGCGTTGGCGGGATCAAGCTCGGCTTCTCTTGCACGACTATTCTCAGCAACTGCCAAGAATCTGGCATTGTATGCTGCGGCCAAGAGGTCTTCTCGCGTCGGAAAGCGTCGGTAGAGGGTCCCGATCCCGACCCCAGCACGCTTTGCGACGTCGTCCAGTGAGACGCCTGCGCCTTTCTCGCGAAAGACTTCCTCTGCTGCCGCCAGGATTCGATCCCGATTTCGCTGCGCATCGGCTCGCAATGGAATTTCGTTAGCCAAAAAAAATCGCCTCCCGACCGCTTGATAAGTGGAGGATATCTCCATATAGAAAGTGGAGCAATCTTCCACTTAATCGGAGCGAGGACTGGGATGACGAAGCGATTTAACGACAGGGTTGTGGTGATCACGGGCGGAACGGACGGGATTGGTTTGACGGCAGCCAAGTCATTCGCGGCGGAGGGCGCCCATGTTTATATCACGGGGCGTCGCCAAAAGCGTTTGGACGAGGCACTCGCGGAAATCGGCAGCGGTGCCGTTGGTGTGCAAGGAGATGTCAGTGACCTTGCCGACCTCGACAGGCTGTACGCTCAAATATCGCGCGATCATGGGCGCGTGGACGTGGTTTTCGCTAACGCTGGCGTGTCCGAGTCCGCAACGGTCGGCAGCATTGAGGAAGACCATTTCGACCGCGTATTTGCGATCAATGTCAAAGGCACGGTCTTTACCGTGCAGAAGGCTCTGCCACTGATGTCTGCTGGCGGTGCCATTATACTAGCTGGGTCGGGCGCCGGCAGCAAAGGCTTTGCCAACCTGTCCATCTATAGCGCTACAAAGGCGGCTATCCGCTCTCTGGCACGGACGTGGACGACCGACCTGAAAAGCCGAGGCATCCGGGTGAACGTTGTGTCTCCAGGCATGGTCATGACCCCAGCCATGCAGACCTATCTGCAGAACAATGCCGGCATTGAAGAATGGATGCAGCAGACGATCCCGTTCGGTAGGCTCGGCCAGACGGAAGACGTTGCCAAGGCGGTGCTGTTTCTCGCATCTGCCGAAAGCAGCTTCGTCGGTGGCGAGGAACTGTTGGTCGATGGTGGCTTCGTAGCAGTCTGAAAGGTCGAGAAACCCCTCATTCCAGCGCCAATTGCAGACCCTATAGCCAGGGTTGCACGCTGCAAATTCAGTCTGAGAGGAGCACATCGGTTGCGACGATCTGCTGAGCCTGGTGGCCCAGGGGGCGGGATGACCATTGGCCAAGCTCGACCGGTTGCATCGCTCATCCGGGTTTTGGTTCATCCCGATCGCGAGCGGCGACGAGTGGCGCAACTCGCCGCAGGGCTCTGAGCATGGACAGCAAAGGGACCTGAGATTTGATCGTCTCTATTGCGCGAACCGATGACGATCATGCGCTTTGCGAAGGTCGATCGACGGCCCCGCCGCGACGATGCCGGAAGGGTTCACCCAGCGCTGGCTGAAATAATAGTGGCGCTTGATGTGGTCGAGATCGACCGTCTCCGCGATCCCGGGCATCTGGTATATGTCACGGAGCCAGTTATCCAAATTGGGATAGTCCCACCAGTGCTTCACGTTGCATTTGAAGTGGGTGTAATAGACTAGGTCGAAGCGGACGCCGGTGGTGAACAGCCGGACGTCGGCTTCGGTGAAGGCGGCGCCCATCAGATAGCGTTGGCGCGCCAGCCGGGTTTCGAGGTCATCCAGGGTCTTGAACAACTTCCAAACGGCGTCCTGATAGGCGGCTTGTGAGGCAGCGAAGCCGGCGCGATAGACGCCGTTGTTCACGGTCTCGTACACCACCGCGTTGAGCGCATCGATCTCGCCCGCGAGCGCTGCAGGATAGAGATCGACCGAGGCATCGCCGCAGCTATCGAACGCGCTGTTCATCATGCGGATGATCTCGGCCGACTCGTTGTTGACGATCGTGCCGGTCTTGCGATCCCAGAGCACCGGAACGGTGACATGGCCGGAATAGCTGGGCAGTGCGGCGACATAGACCTCGTGGAGGAAGCGAAAACCATTGATCGGCTCGGGGGTGTCTCCGAAGGTCCAGCCGTTCTCCATCATGTCGGGATGGACGATGGTGACGGAGATGACGTCCTCGAGCTTTTTCAGTTTGCGCACCATCAGCGTCCGGCATGCCCAGGGGCAGGCGAGCGAGACATAGAGGTGGTAGCGTCCAGGCTCCGCGGGATATTTGGCGCCGGGCTCGTTGGAGATCTGATGCCGAAAGGATGTCGGCTTGCGCTGGTACGTCCCGTTCTCGATCTCGTCGCGATCGGTCGTCCAGCGTCCATCGATCAGTGCGCCCATGGCAGAATCCTCAATGCGTCGGGTTCATTCATTCTCGAAAGGAAACCATCCTGGTGGACAAAAGTTCGCTTGAGGTCATCTCCATGCCGAAAGGCGAAGACACGATCCAGCCCAGGATGGCGGGCGAGGCGTTGCCGATCATTGATCCTGCGCCTGTGCGGTTCGAAACACATCCGTCAGCCAGTCGATAAACACTCTGACGCGCGAGGACAGATGCCTGCTTTGCGGATAGAGCACGGAGACCTCGATTGCCGGCGGCGGGAAATTCTCCAGCAGCGGCACAAGCGCGCCGGCGGCGATCTGGTGGTTGACGCGATAGCGCGGGACCTGAATCAATCCCAACCCGGCGACGCCCGCAGCGGTGTAGATTTCGGCGCCCCGGACGATGACGTCATGGGGCAGCGGAATCTCCAGGATTCGACCGTCTTTCGCGAATTCCATCGGATAGGGTTGCCCCGTGGCCGAGGCCGAATAGGCGACCATCCGATGACCACCTAGATCGTCCGGCGTCGACGGCACGCCATGGCGCTGCAGATAATCCGGGCTCGCCAGTGTCAGCTGCTCGAACGCGGCAATGCAGCGGCCGATCAGGGACGAGTCGGAGAGCGCGCCCGCGCGCACGACGCAATCGATCCCCTCGGTGACAAGGTCGACCATCCGGTCGCCTTCGCTGAGGTTCAGCGAAATGCCAGGATAACGCGCGATGAATCCGGGTAGCGCCGGCAGCACAAAAAACCGCGCAAGCGTTCCCTGCATATCGACGCGGAGCGGCCCCTTGGGTTCGGCGTTCCTGAATACGTTCTCCACCTCATCGAGATCGGCCGGCAGCCTGATGCAGCGTTCGTGGTAGAGCGCGCCATCGAGCGTCGGCCTGACATGTCTGGTGGTCCTTTCGAGCAGACGAACGCCAAGCTCCGCCTCCAGGCGCTGAATGGCATGGGTCGCGGTCGGACGCGGGATCTGCAGGTCTCGCGCGGCCTGAGCGAAGCTGCCGCGCTCAACGATCCTGACGAACAGGCGCATGACGCCGATGCGATCCATGGTCCACGCGTTCCATTGTTATGTTTTTTGAAATAGTGATGTTGAAAGCGGCTTTCTACCCCAAGATTTGAAAATGGCTAGTTTCGCCCTCAGAGGAAGGAGGCCGACATGCCAGATCCAATGCGAATGGACAGCCCGGCGCAGAACGAACCGCGCCTGCTGATCCCGGCGCTCGCATCGTTTTATGCCGCTGCCAAGCCTGTCGCCTATGCGCTGCTTCGCGTCGCCTTTGGCCTGACGATCGTCACCCACGGCGTGCCGAAATTGCTGGGGATTGGCCACGGTTCAATGGCCGATCCGATGGGGGCCTCGATCAACCTGATCGGCAAGGTCCTGCACCTGCCTCTGGCGCCGCAGCTCGCGACCTTCGTCGCTCTGCTCGAGACCTTCGGGGGGCTGGCGATCGCGCTCGGCCTGGCCACCCGCCTTGTTGCGCCGATGCTGGCGGTGCAGATGGCAGTCATCAGCGCAGCGTTGGCACCAACCTATCCGTGGATCGACCGAGGCATCGAATACCCGCTGATGCTCGGCTTTATCGCCCTGTTGATCTCCATCCACGGCGGCGGGCGCTATTCGATCGATCGACGCATCGGCCACGAATTGTGACGGCCGAACGCAAGAGCGCAAGCGTTCACATCATCAGATCAACCAAGCAACAGGAGTGAAGACCATGCCGTTCGCCAATTTCAAGGTGCCGGAGGCCGCGCTGAGCCGTGCCCAGAAGGAGGAGATCGTCCATCGCACCACCGCGATGCTGGTCGAGTATTTCTCCGAAGCCGCCCGAGCGCACACCATGGTGTTGATCGAAGAGATCAAGGACGGCGGCTATGCACGCGCCGACGAGGTGTTCGTGATTCCTGCGGAATATCGAGCCAAAGACTGAATCCAACGAAAGGCGGTCGGCCTTCGCGCCGCCGCCACCATGAGATGGGAGCACGAACAATGACCACGGAAACCAACAGGGTCGCGATCGTCACCGGGTCGTCTCGCGGCATCGGAGCCGCGATCGCCCGACGGCTGGCGCGCGACGGCCTGACAGTCATCGTCAACTATGCGGGCAGCGCCAATGCCGCCGCCAAGCTGGTCGATGAGATCGAGCAGGCGGGGGGACGCGCCATCTCCTGCCAAGCCGATGTCAGCGATCCGCACGCCGTCGCGCGCATGTTCGGTTCGGCGGAAGCTGCCTATGGCGGTGTCGACGTGCTGGTGAACAATGCCGGCATCATGAAGCTGGCGCCGGTCGCCCAGACCGAGGACGCGATGTTCGACCAGACCATCGCGGTCAATCTCAAGGGCACGTTCAACGGCATGCGCGAAGCCGCAAAGCGGCTGCGCGACGGCGGCAGGATCGTAAGCTTTTCGTCGAGCGTCGTCGGCCTCTATCAACCGAGCTACGGCGTCTATGCGGCCACCAAGGCCGCGGTCGAAGCGCTCACCCATATCCTTGCCAAGGAGCTGGGACCGCGCGGCATCACCGTCAACACGGTGGCGCCAGGCCCGGTCGCGACAGATCTGTTTCTGGGCGGAAAGGACCAGGCGACGATCGATCGCATCAAGCAGATGAACCCGTTTGGCCGCCTCGGCGAGGTCGATGACATCGCCAATGTGGTCTCGCTGCTGGTCGGGCCGGATGGCGGTTGGATCAACGGCCAGACTGTGCGCGCGAACGGCGGCGTCATTTGAGGGCAGGCGCCATTGGGAGCTCGTCGGCCGCGATGACCAGCATCGACCCGTCTCGGTCGAGAAGCTGGCGCTTGGCTTGCCCAAGCGCGCCTGGCGCACGATCAGGTGGCGGGGAGGGCACTTGGCTGTCCCCACGCTTTGCCCGCCTGCGTGTCCGCGCGGCGCATCGCGATTATCAGCTCACTGCCAGCCGGCCAGAACGATGGTTGCTGATCGAATGGCCCGAAGACGAGAAAGCCGATCAAATCCTGGCTATCGATGCTTCCCGACAATATCGGCTTCCGCCGTCTGGTCGACATGACCAGACGGCGCTGGAGAATCGAGCGCGATACATTCATGACGCAGTAGGACTAGCGAGCATCCGGTATCGTGAAATATTGTTCGAGCAGGCGATAGGCCCACAGCGCTTCATGATGTCTGGCACGGTGCCGAAGTTGCTCCGGCGTGAGGCCGGTATGCCGTCGCATCTGTCTGATCATGTGCGCTTGATCGGCAAATCCCGTCGCCGCGGCGAGCTGCGCCCAATCGACATCGTCCTTCTGCATCGCCTCGTGCAATTTGGCATAGAGCTGCTCGGTGTGCCCGAGGCCCTGGATGTCCCTCTGGCTGAGGCCGGTCCACGACCTGATGCGCCGTGCGGTCTGCCGCGTGCTGCGTCCAAGACCGGTCATGGCGGCTCGGCGTAACAGATGTCTGCTCCAGTCTTCTATCGATCTCATCGTCCCGATCCCGGCAGGCCGTGCGCCTAGCCAGATGTCCTGGAGTTCGCCCTCAAGAGTTGGCAAGCTGCCTTCGACACCGTGTCGTCGAGCGGCATCGGCGAAATTGCGGCAGGACAGCAGAAGCCGCTCCGGCAAGATCTCTTCGGCCTGCATCATGCGTCCGCTGAATTGGCTCAGATCGAGCCCCGTCATCGTGCAAAACGCGTCCGGATAGAATGAGATGGAGACCCCGTAGGTCTCGCCGGGATTCCAGCTGACCAATGGCCCGAGTTGTGGCCCGTAGACCGACAGGGCTGGCGCTTTTTCCCCCGTCCAGGGCTGCTCCATCTGCCCCGGATGATCGATCAGATGGCAGTCACCGGCGAGCACCCAGGCGATACTACAGAGCGGCGCCGCCGGGAAGAAATTGAAGCGTTGCGACTGGCCGAGCGCGACGCCTCTGGTATCGCGAATGATCGTGCAGAACACACAGCCAGCCATGCTTGGACGCGGCCCTGCGATTTTAGAGGTCGTC
Organism: Rhodopseudomonas sp. BAL398; assembly: GCF_033001325.1. Lineage (NCBI taxonomy): Bacteria > Pseudomonadati > Pseudomonadota > Alphaproteobacteria > Hyphomicrobiales > Nitrobacteraceae > Rhodopseudomonas > Rhodopseudomonas sp. BAL398. Next base: position 1,683,026 of record NZ_CP133111.1, on the reverse strand, counting down.
GTCGAAGGCACCGTCGGTCCTCCTGCGGTCTGGATCGACCTGCGTTCTGGATCGGCGAACGATGTCCGAACCGTTCAATACAGCGACAGTCAATTTTGAAAAATAACGGCGAGATGGTTGTCGCGCCAGCCTGGACCGGGGGGGCGTCCGGCGCTTTCAGGTGCCCCGGAGACGGGCGATCACAGATGCAGACGACAGAGGCAAGGATGGAATTGGCCGGATATCAGCCGTCGTTTTCGGACGTCAACCACCTGCTTGCCGACAGAGGGTTTTTCGTTACCTCGACAGACGCGATGATCACATGGGCGCGGACGGGGTCGATGTATTGGGTGACCTTCGGGCTTGCTTGCTGCGCAATCGAGATGATGCAGGTCATGATGCCGCGCTACGATCTCGAGCGGTTCGGTTGTTTTCCCCGCGGATCGCCTCGGCAGAGCGATCTGATGATCGTCGCGGGCACGCTGACCAACAAGATGGCTCCTGCACTGCGTAAGATCTATGATCAGATGCCGGAGCCGCGCTATGTGATCTCGATGGGATCGTGCGCCAATGGCGGCGGCTATTATCACTATTCCTATTCTGTGGTGCGGGGCTGCGACCGTATCGTGCCGGTCGACATCTACGTGCCCGGCTGTCCGCCGACGGCGGAAGCTCTGCTCTACGGGGTGATGCTGCTGCAGAAGAAGATCAGACGCACCGGCACGATCGAGCGTTGAGCGCCTGTCGCCGACATCGCGGCGCTCACGCCTTCTGCAGCCACACCCGGTTGTCGTGGAAGCTGCCGCCGCCGGCCGGGGCCGGCTGATCGGCGCCGGTCAGCGTGTTGATGCCGCAGCCGTCCTCGAACGCGTCATTAGGCCAGATCGATTCCGCGATCAGGACGCCGCGGCGCTGGCCGGGGTGGGATTGGCAATGCAGCGTCACCTGGCCGCGGGCGCTGCCGAGCTTGACCTTGTCGCCGGACACCAGCCCGGCGGCGGCGAGGTCATCGGGATGCACGAACACGGTGGGCCGGTGCTCGCGCTTCACGCTGGAGGGGGTCTCGGTGAAGGTCGAATTGAGAAACGTCCGCGCCGGGCTGGTGGCGAGGCGGAACGGAAACGCGTCGGTCGCTTCCTCGATCGCCGGATAATGATCGGGAAAGGCGGGCAGGGACTGGCACGGGCCGAGTGGCCGGGTCCCCAGATAGGCTGCGGTTTGGCGCCAATCCGGCTTGAAATGATATTTGCCGTCGGAATGACCGAAACCCGCGATCTGATGCGCGGTGGAAAAATCGGTCTGAACATCGATCCAGCTCTCGGCTTCGAGCCGATCCAGGCCCGGCCGCCCCGAGGCCGTCAGCGTTTCATCAATGATGTCGCGCGGCGTCATGGCGAAGCCGCGGTGGCTGGCGCCGACGCGCTGCGCCAATGCGGCGATCACCTCGTGATTGCTGCGGCATTCGCCCGGAGCCTCGACCAGTTTGCGCCCCAGCATGATGTGTTGATGGCCGCCGCCCTGATAGATGTCGTCATGTTCGAGAAACATGGTGGCCGGCAGCACCACATCGGCGTAGCGCGCCGTCTCGGTCATGAACTGCTCGTGCACGCACAGAAACAGGTCTTCGCGCGAAAGGCCCGCCTTGACCTGGTTCTGATCGGGCGCGACGGAAGCCGGGTTGGTGTTTTGCACCAGCATCGCTTTCACCAGCGGGCCGCCCTGCAGATCGCTTGCGTCCCCGAGCAACACCGCGCCGATCCGCGATTGGTCGAGCATGCGGCCCGACGGCACATCGGCGTCGCGGCCCTCGATCAGGGTCTTGTCCCATTGGTACATGCCGCTGTTGGTATGCAGCGCGCCGCCGCCTTCATGCTGCCATGCGCCGGTGACGGCCGGGATCGAGGTCACCGCATGCATGTTGACGGCGCCGTTGCGCGAGCGGGTGAAGCCATAGCCGATGCGGAAGAAGCTGCGCGGTGTCGAACCGATCAGCGCCGCGAAGGCTTCGATCTCGGTCTCGGCGATATCGCAGATGCGGGCGGCCCATTCGGGCGTCTTGTCGGCGAGGTGGCGTTCGAATTCATCGGGGCAGTCGGTGTATTGCGCTAGATAATCGCGGTCGGCGTGGCCGTCGCGAAACAACACATGCATGATGGCGCAGGCCAGCGCGCCGTCGGTGCCGGGACGGATCAGCAGCTTGATGTCGGCCTGCTTCATCGTGCCGGTGTCGTAAATATCGACGCAGGCGAGCTTGGCGCCGCGGGTTTTGCGCGCGATGCCGACATGGGTCATCACATTGACCTGGGTGTTCACCGGATTGCCGCCCCACACCACGATCAGATCCGATTTCTGCAACTCGCGGGGGTCGACCCCGGCAAGGCGGCCGACGCCGGCATGATAGCCGGCCCATGACAGCGCCGTGCAATAGGTCGCGTACATGCCGGAATAACCCTTGGCACGGCGCAGCCGTTCGATGCCATCGCGCATCACCAGCCCCATCGTGCCGGCGAAATAGAACGGCCAGACGCTTTCCGCGCCGTGCTCTTGCTCGGCCTTCAGGAATGCGGCGGCGGTCAGGTCGAGTGCCTCGGCCCAGGAGATCCGCGCGAATTCACCGGCGCCCTTCGCTCCAATCCGCTTGAGCGGATAAAGCAATCGTTCAGGGTGATGAATGCGCTCGGCGTAACGTGCGACCTTCTCGCAGATGACGCCCAGCGTATATGAATTGCTCTTGGCGCCTCTGATTCGGCCGATGGTGCGCGGATTCAGCAGTTCGACTTCCAGGGCGCAGGCCGACGGGCAATCATGCGGGCAGACCGACAGGCCGGTCGTAATGGTGGACGGCGCCTTTGATTTCATGCCGCCAACCTACACAGCTGCGACTCGTTCTTCAATCTGACGTCATCAGCTGGTGTGCTGTTTTGCTCAAATTCAGTTGCCTTGATGATGGCATGGCTGTTGTGACGACGGCCTTTTGGCCTTCATCGCTTGCGCTTTAATCCGATAGAGACAACGAGACGAAACCTTTAAGCTGTTGACAGCGCTTCGTGAACTCCGATTGGGCAATACCTCCGTATGATGCCGGATGGGGCGAAAGTATCGTTGACCCGAATAACCTGCAGTGACATACCGTCGCCACACTGATCGTCTCGGTCGAAGAGTTCAGTGCCAGTGATTAGGCGATCGACCACTTCGCATCTTCCCTACGATCCGGCTTCAGCGTTGAGGCGGCGGACCTGCAGGGGAAGGCTACACCAAGTGACTTCGATAAACCCGTGATGGTGTTCTGCTAACGGTGCGCGCCGGTGATGGCGTCGTGCTGCGACCGGATGTTTCTCGAGACTGAGGTCTCGGGGGCGACCGTTCGGCTGGATCGTCGTCATGGACTGCTCGCCAATACGCACCGCTGATCTCACGCCCTATTTCGCCGACGGCATCGCGCCGAAGGCCTGGACCATCGGGTCCGCTTGCCTCAGCGGCATCCTGCTTGAAGTTTCCGCCCATCCGAAGCCGGGTCTGGTGACGCCGCGCTCGATGGGCGCTCACGCCGACATGGATCAGCAGACCTTCATGCTGACCTCGGCGGCGATCGCTCCGTGTTTTCATCGCTGTGCCGCCATTGGCCTCACGCATGGCGGCGAGGCCGCTGCGGTGTTGCCGCCGGTGCGCGCGGTCGGCCGCGACTACGACGTGCTGTTGATGGCGGCTTCGAACGGCGTCAATACGCAGCGCGGCGCGCTGTTCGCGCTTGGTATCACCGCCGCCGCCGCGGGGCGGGCGCATCACCACAATTCAGCGCCGACATCGACGCAGATTTTCGCCGAAGCCGCTGCCATCACCGCCGGACTGGTGCAGCGCGAACTGATCGATCGGCAGGCCAATCCGACCACGGCCGGGGAGTTGCTGCATGCGCGTCACGGCACGCGCGGCATTCGCGGCGAAGTCGAAGACGGATTTCCGACCGTTGCGAAATATGGCTTGCCGACCTTGCGGTCGACGATCGAGGCCGGACACGGCCTCAATCGGGCCCTGGTCCACACCCTGATCTGCCTGATCGCGGAAGCCGAAGACACCACGGTGCTTTGGCGCGGCGGTCCCGACGCGCTCACTTTCGTTCGCGAAGGCGCCAGTCGGATCCGCGACCTCGGCGGCGCGCTGACGCCGCGTGGCCTGGCCGAACTCCACGCCTTCGACACCGATTGCATCGCCCGTCGCATCAGCGCAGGCGGCGCCGCGGATCTGCTCGCAGTCACCATCGCCGTCCACCTCATCGAGCACGGATCGTTTCCGGTCTCGGCGACGGCCGGCTTCGAAACCCTTCATGCCAACGGAGACCAACAATGAACATCATCGTCTACGCGGTGTCGGCCTACGCGCTCACAGCCGCGATCTCATACACCGTGATCGGTGTGATCGTCCTGCTCAGCAAAGTCATGGGCAATTCCGAAGCGTCCGAAAACGCCTGATTGAACTGGAAAGATTAGTCCCATGCTACAGCAACTCTTCACGGTCTTTCCGGGCATCGCCACGATGTTCTTGCAGGAACCGTCGATCGCCTTCGCCCGCGTCTTCCTGATCGTCGCCGGCTTCTTTCTCGCCGTGCTTGGGTTCAAGCGTACGCTCGAGCCGCTGATCATGGTGCCGATGGGCGTCGCGATGATGTGCGTCAACGCCGGCGTGATGTTCCTCGAGGGCAATCACATCGGCACCTTGATGCTCGATCCGATGATTACGGATCCCGTCAAACTGGTCAACGACATGCAGATCTACTTCCTGCAGCCAGTTTACAACTTCACCTTCTCCAATTCGCTGGTCGCCTGCATGCTGTTCTTCGGCATCGGGTCGATGTCGGACATCTCCTTCATTCTGGTTCGTCCCTGGGCGGTGATGACCTGCGCGATCTTCGCCGAGATGGGCACCTTCGTGACGCTGGTGATCGGCTATTACGCCGGCTTGACGCCCGGTGAAGCAGCGGCGGTCGGCACGATCGGCGGCGCCGATGGCCCGATGGTGCTGTTCGCCTCGCTGATGATGGCCAAGCACCTGTTCGTGCCGATCTCGGTCATCGCCTATCTGTATCTGTCGCTGACCTATGCCGGCTATCCCTATCTGATGAAGGCGATGGTGCCGAAGAAGTATCGCGGCTTGGAAGTCGAACTGGAATTCCCGGACGTTTCGCAGAAGGCGAAGTTCGTGTTCACCATCGTCTCCGCCGCGCTGCTCTGCCTGCTGCTGCCGGTCGCATCGCCGCTGATCCTGTCCTTCTTCCTCGGCATCGCCATCAAGGAAGCCGAGATCGAAGTCTACCAGGATCTGCTCGAGAAGACCGTCACCTATATGTCGACGCTGATGCTCGGCCTGGTGCTCGGCGTGCTCTGCGAAGCCTCGACCCTGCTCGACAGCCGTGTGCTGATCCTGCTGGTGCTCGGCATCACCGCGCTGCTGGTCTCCGGCATCGGCGGTCTGCTCGGCGGCTGGGTGGTGTATTTCCTCAGCAAGAAGCCGTTCAACCCGCTGGTTGGCATCGCCGGCATCTCCTGCGTGCCCACCACCGCCAAGCTCGCCCAGAAGATCGCCGGCGCAGAGAACCCCTACGCAATGATCTTCCCGGTTGCGATGGGCGCCAGCATCTGCGGCGTGATCGTCTCTGCTATCGCCGTCGGCATCTTCGCCTCCACCATCACCCTGGTTGCCGCGCACTAACAGGCTCGGAAAATCTGGAGAACAATCATGGTCCGCTTCGTTGACATCATCCCGGACGCGACACGCCTCGGCGCCGTTGAGCGGGGCTATGGCATCGGGCGGACCATTCTTCATGTCGCCGAGATCGACAGCACCAACCGTGCCCTGATCGACCTCGGCAAGACCGGCGTCGAACACGGCACCGTCCTGGTCGCGAACCACCAGACCCGCGGTCGCGGCAAGGGCTCGCGATCCTGGTTCTCCACGCAGTCCGGCAGTCTGTGCGTTTCGGTTTTGATCCGCACCGGCCGGCCGATCGAGCAGGCGTCGCAATTGACTTTGCTCGGTGCGGTCGCGCTCTGGGAGGCAGTCGCCGACCAGGCCGGGATCGCCGCTTCAATCAAATGGCCGAACGACCTGTTGGTCGATGGCCGCAAGATCTCCGGCATTCTTGCCGAAGCCCACACCGATCCGGCCGGCGAATTGGATTTCGTCGTGCTCGGTTTCGGTCTCAACCTGGCCATAGCCGAGGCGGATTTCCCCGAAGACATTCGGAGCACGGCAATCTCACTTTCGACTTTGGCCAGGCGTCCGATTGAGCCGCTGCAGATCCTCGGCGGTTTTCTCGATGCGCTCGCAGTGTGGTTGCCGCTGTGGGAAAGCGTCGGCGTGTCGGCATTCGCCAGCACCTGGACGCGCCATGCGGAAAGCCTTGGCCAGATCGTCCGGCTCATCGACGGCGATGAACCGATCATGGCCCGATTGCTCGGCCTCGCGGACGACGGGGCTCTGCGCATCCAAGACGAGACGGGCACGATCCGCCTCGTTCACTCCGGCGAAATCGCCACGGGCATCCCCGTTGGCCGGGGGCTCGACCAAATCTCCAAGAACCTCACGGGTGTACTCACATGAAGACTGAACGGAAGTGGGATAAGCTGGCCGTCGATACGCGCCAGCGCATGGAGGCCGCGGCCAAATATATCGGTCCTGGCAAACAGGTGAAGAAGGAAGACACGGTTGCGCTGCTGAAGGCCGTCATCCGCTCCTTCGACCGCGTCAATATCGAGGGCAACAACCAGAAGCAGGCCGATTTTCTCGCCGACAGCCTGTTGCAGGTCGATCCCAGCGAAATCAACAATCTGCATATGGTGCAGTCCTGCGTGCCGTTGCCGGTGCATCTCGACATGTTCGAGAAGGGCATCGCCAAAAAGCTTGATTTCGCCTTCGGCGGCCCGCAGGCCGGGCGCGTCGCCAAGTTCATCAGCGAGGGCAAGATCGAGCTCGGTGCGATTCATACCTATCTCGAATTGTTCGGCCGCTACTTCCTCGATCTGACGCCGCGGGTGTCGCTGATCTGCGCCTATGAGGCCGACCGCGAGGGCAACCTCTATACCGGCTTCAACACCGAAGACACGCCGGTCATCGTCGAGGCGACCAAGTTCCGCCAGGGCATCGTCATCGCCCAGGTCAACAAGATCGTCGACAAGCTGCCGCGCGTGGATATTCCGGCTGATTGGGTCGACGCGGTGATCGAAAGCCCGAAGGAGTTCTTCATCGAGCCGCTGTTTACCCGCGATCCCGGCCTGATCACCGACAACCACATCCTGCTGGCGATGATGGCGCTGAAGGGCATCTATGGCGAATACAAGGTCAAGCGCCTCAACCATGGCATCGGCTTCTTGACGTCGGCGATCGAACTGATCCTGCCGACCTATGGCGAGGAACTCGGCCTCAAGGGCGAGTGCTGCACCCACATGGTGCTGAACCCGCATCCGACCATGATTCCCGCGATCGAGGCCGGCTGGGTCGACACCATCCATTGCTTCGGCGGTGAACTCGGCATGGAAGATTATGTCCGGGCTCGCTCCGACGTGTTCTTCACCGGACCTGACGGTTCGCTACGCTCGAACCGTGCCTTCGCGCAGACCGCGGGTCACTACGCCCTCGACATGTTCATCGGCGGCACCTTGCAGATCGACAAGTTCGGCAATTCGTCGACCGCCACCGCCAACCGCGTCGCCGGCTTCGGCGGCGCGCCGAACATGGGCTGCGATCCCAAGGGTCGTCGTCACGTCACCGAGAGTTGGCTGAAATGCGGTCAGGAAGTACCGAACATGCACGACCTGATTGGCGACATGCCGCGCGGCAAGCGTCTTGTCGTACAGGGCCTCGAAACCTTCGGCGAGGGACGGGCGCCCAGCTTCGTCGACAAGCTGGATGCCTGGAAGCTGGCCGAGAACGCCAAGCTCGATCTGCCGCCGGTGATGATCTACGGCGACGATGTCACCCACATCGTGACCGAGGAGGGCATCGCCTACCTCAACCGCGCGCCGAACATGGAGGTCCGTATGGCCGCCATTCGCGCCGTGGCGGGTTTCACCGAGGTCGGCATCAAGGAAGACCCGGCGGAAACCAAGAAGCTGCGCGAAGCCAAGATCTTCCAGACGCCGGAAGATATCGGCGTCGATCGTTCGCGCGCCAACCGCGATCTGCTGGCCGCGCGCTCGATGCGCGACCTCGTTGATATTTCCGGTGGGCTCTACAACCCGCCAACTCGTTTCCGCAACTGGTGATCAGGGGGAAGACATGGCTCTTCAAACGATCGAATTCGAAATCAATGGAACGGGGACGCCCAGGCGCGTCACCAGTTCGGTGCACTATGGCGTCGTCGGCTCCGGCGACCTCGAGGTTCTGCTCTCGCCGTCCGACAAGGCCGGCAAGCTGTCGGTGCGCGTCGTCACGCCCGTCAAGGGCTTCGACGATCTGTGGCGCAGGGTGATCAGTCATTTTGCGGCCGAGACCGGTCTGACCGATGCGCAGATCGAGATCAACGACAACAACGCCTCGCCTGCCGTGGTCGCTTTGCGGCTTCGCCAGGCGCTTGCCGAATTACCGGCCTGAGCAACGAGGATCAATCATGCCCAATTGGACCAAGATTCAGACAAGCTCTTTTCTGGAGAGCAACGCGCGTGATCGGGCGATCGGCCTCGTCGATGAAGGTAGCTTCGTCGAGCTGATCGGACCGTTCGACCGCTTCTGCAGCCCGCATCTCGTCACCCTCGGCGAAGCCGTCGAATTCGACGACGGCATCGTCACCGGTGTCGGCAAGATCGGCCAGCGGCCGGTGTTCGTGATTTCGCAGGAAGGCCGCTTCATCGGCGGTTCGGTCGGCGAAGTCGGCGGCGCCAAGATGGTCGGCACCATCGATCAGGCGATCGCATTCTATGACAGCCTGATCGCCGAATTCCCCGAGCTGCCCGACGCGCAGCGGCCGCTGGTGGCGATCTCGTTCGAGACCGGCGGCGTGCGTCTGCACGAAGCCAATGCCGGGCTGCTCGCCCACGCCGAGGTGATGGATGCGATCCAGCGCGCGCGGCACAAGGTGCCAATCGTGGCGCTGATCGGTTCGCGGATCGGCTGCTTCGGCGGCATGGGCTTCGTCGCCGCCGCGACCGACGCGATCATCATGAGCGAGTTCGGCCGTCTCGGCCTGACCGGCCCGGAAGTGATCGAGCAGGAGATGGGCAAGGACGAGTTCGACAGTTCGAATCGCGCGCTGGTCTATCGCACCACGGGCGGCCGCCACAAATACGTGATGGGCGACTGTAACTTCCTGGTCGACGACACGGTGGCGTCGTTCCGCGCGCAGCTCACCGAGCTGACCTTGCTGCCGATCGCCGAATTCGAGTCGCTGCGTCGCATCGGTTCCGAAGCTTTGGTGGAGAAGCAGCTGCGCGGCGTCGCGCTCGCGGTGACGATCGCCCCGACCGACTCCCGCGACGTCTGGCGCTATGCCGGCAACAACGACCCGATCGGCCTCGCCGACGGTCCCATCGCGGATTTCCGCAAGACCGTCAAACGCCTGGTTCTTTGATTAGGAGACGAACATGGACACACTATTAGGAAAAGGCCGGGAGGCGGTCGATCTGATCGTCGATCCCAACAGCTTCGCGCAGGACAAGGTCGGCTCGCTCGCCTTCACCGATGCGACCTTCGGGCCGGGCGCGGTGGTCGGCGAGGCCAAGCTCGACGGCCAGCTAGTGACGGTGATCGCGTCGGACGCGGAAGCTTTCAACGAAAAATTCCCGGTGGTTTATTCCGGCATCATCGGCATGGAGGAGGGTTACAAGATGGCGCAGGCCGTCTATGCGAGCCTCGCCGCCGACGCGGCCAAGAAGCCGGAGCAGAAGCGGGCGATCATCCTGGTCGTCGACACCCCCGGCAACGGCCCGGGCAAGGTCGAAGAGATCTTCGGCATGAACAAGGCGACCGGGGCCTATCAGTTGGCCCTCGCGGAAGCCCGGCTCGCCGGACATCCGATCGTCGCCATGGTGGTCGGTCGCGCGATTTCCGGGGCCTTCCTATGCCATGGGTTGCAGGCCGATCGGATCCTGTCGTTGGATGCAAAATTCCAAACCATGATCCACGTCATGCCGATCACGTCGGTTTCGCGTATCATCAAGAAGGACATCGAAGTGCTCGAGGAGTTGGCCAAGAGCAACCCGGTGTTCGCCGCAGGCCCGACCTTCTTCTACCAACTCGGCGGTGTCGAGGAATTGGTCTCGGAGATCCCGGCGATGCGCGAGGCGATCATCAAGCAGGTCGCCGAAATCCGGAAAGCCAAGGCTGAAGGACTGAACGCCGTGGGCCCGCGTGGCCGCGGCAAGCTCGGTCAGGAGCGTGGCGGCCGCAAGGTTCGTCCCGAGGTCCTGGCCCGGTTGAACGCCGAGTTCGCGGCGGTGCAGGCCAGATTCCGGCCGCAGGCGAACTAACAACCCGAAGGGGGAGTGGATCGATGTCAGACGCACTTGATCAATACGCTGCCGCGGCCGATGCCTTCAGCACGGCGCCGACCTTGGCCGAAATGCCCCGCCGTACGCTCGCGGACAAGGGCATTGCGGGGCCGACGGCGGCGCATGTGATCGAGGAGATCCACACCCCCTTCAACCTTGCCTATGTCACCTTCACCACCGGATCGTCGGCGTTCCAAAACATCGTCGGCGTCGCCCACACCGAAATCGAAGCCCGGTGCGAGGCGACCCGGCGGGTGATGGAGGCGATTGGCGCCAAACCGGGCGACCGGATGTTCGTGACCTATCCGCCGCTGGTCAACGTGTTCTCGAAAGAGGCGCTGGACCGTTGCGGCATCGAATGGTTCTTCCTCGAGCGCTCGAGCCGCGCCGCTTTCATCTCGACGTTCTGCCGAGAGCGGCCCGATATCGTGCTCGGCGAATCGTCCTTCATTCGCGCCAGTCTGGCCGAAGCCAAGCAGCTCGGCCTCGCTGCCGATCTGCCGGCGGCCTGTCGCATCGTGGTTGCCGGTACGCCGCTCGATCTCGATCTGCTGACCGAGGTCGCGGCGCAGGGCTATCAGGTCCATGACCTCTATGGCTGCCAAGAATTTGGCTGGTTGACGCTGAACGGTCGGCCGGTGCGCGACGACCTGTCCTTCGTGCCGTCGCCGGCCGGTGACGGATTTCGCGAATTGGTGGTCGGCGGCCTGCCGATGGGCGACAGCTTCCCGATTTCGGAATCCGGTCACGTCTGCGATCCGGCCGGCAAGGTCATCACCTATCGCCGCCGGCGCACCTATCCGGAATATGAGGTGGTGATTACCAAGACGCCGGTGGCCTCGCATGAGACGCTGGATCGCGCCGCGCGCACCATCTTACGCATCAAGAGTCGCGTGGTGAAGATCGCGACCGATCTTCAGACCTCGTGCGACGCCACGGAATTGCGGCTGGTGCCTGGTTTCGGCAGCGCCGACAGCATCGAGGCTGCGCAACTCCTCATCACCGGGCCGGTGGCGACACAGGCTCTCGACGATCTGGTTCGGGCTCAGATGGAGGTGCAGTCGACCTCCAAGACCGATCCGGTCTGGCACAAGAAGCGCTGAGCAAACTACCCGGCGAAGGGTTTCGCCGGTTCATGAGATGACGCGTTTATCCCTCCAGGGGGAAAACGCGACGGGAGACTATCAATGCTAGGTTCGCGACACACCATGGTGGAGTTCTCGGTCGAGGAGCGGTTGCGCTCCGCCGAGACCGTGTGTCGCGGCTTACTCCCGCCATTCCGTCATCCGGCGCTGGAAGCGCGCGTGCATCGCGTGTTCGCGTCGGAAGCGGTGCCGGGAATCATCTGCGCCGCGAAGGGGCCGTTGCCGCGCGGCTATTTGCAACTCGGCGTATCATTTCCGTTCCGCGACGACGGTTCGCGCGTGCGCGCGTCGTTCGCGCTGCCGCCGAAGCGGATCGGCAAGGCGCATTCGCCCTACGAGGTGTTCGGTCGGCTGCAGGGCGACGCGTTCGAGGGCGCCGCCGCGCTGAACAGCCTGCGCGCGCTATGCGAGTCGCATGGCGTCGAGGTCGGCCTGTTCGGGTCGGCGGCGCTGCAGATCCTCACCGGTCTGCCCTATCTTGAAACCAATTCGGACGTCGATGCTGTCGTACGTCCAACGAGCTACGCCAAACTTCGCCTGGTTCACGCCGGTCTTTGCGATCTGCGGGACGAATACAAGCGCAAGTTTGACGTCGAAGTGACGCTGCCGAATGGCGCAGGCGTCAAACTCAACGAACTGATGTCGTCGAAAACCACGGTCCTTGGCCGCGGTATCGACGGCGTCCGTCTCCTGGACTGGGCCGCCACCGTGCGCGCACTGGACCAATCTGAAAGCTCGTCCGTGTCGGACGAGCTGATCACAAACGAGGAAAGTTAAGATGGAACTCAAAGCAAAGATGCCCAGCAAGGTCGAATCGATTGCCGTTGCCGTTGGTGACGTCATCAAGACCGGCACCCCGGTCGCCGTGTTGGAAGCGATGAAGATGAAGAGCCCGCTGGTGTGCCCGATCGACGGCACCGTGAAGTCGATCGCAGTCGCGGTCGGCGATCGCGTCAAGCCCGGCGCGATCATCGTCGTCGTCGAGTAACCAATTGCCTGAACCGCGGCCTGCCTAGTCGCAGGCCGTAGTTCAGGCAATCGCATCACCTATCCGACACGCTCGAGATGGCTCGGGCGTGAACGCTCAAACTTGACCTGAAAACACGTCCGACAAAGGTCGTCCGTGCTCAGTGGGGAGTAATGAAATGGTCATCTACGGTGTGATGGTCCTCGGCCTTTGCATGTTCATCGGCACGGCGATCGGCCTTGGCCTCGGCAATCTGTTGAATATCCCCGGCGATATCGGTGGCGTCGGCTTCGCCATGTTGTTGCTGGTGTTTGTGACGCCATGGTTGAAGAAGAACGGCTGGCTTCCGAAGCCATCGGAAGACGGCATCATGTTCTGGAACGGGATGTATATCCCGGTCGTGATCGCGATGGCGGCAACCCAGAACGTCGCGGCGGCGATGCACGGCGGCGCGATCGCGTTCGTCGGCGGGCTGCTGTCGGTGATCGTGTGCTTCGTCTTGATCCGTCCGCTTTCGGCTTTGGCAGGGTCCGCGACCTCGACATTCGGCGATGAGACCGAGGCGCCGTCGGCTGCTCCGGTTGTCGTAGCCCCGTCCGTTAAAGCCTGATCAGGGAGAGTGACATGACTGCTTTTATCACTAGTTTGTTCGGCCCACGTCAGCTGATCTTCGCCTTCGTCGTCGTCGGCCTGCTGACCTGGATCTGTTACTCGTTCTCCAAGCACGTCACCAAGAACCGCATCCACGGTTCGGCGGTGGCGATCATCATCGGTCTGGCGCTGGCCTATTATGGCGGCATCACCACCGGCGGCAAGAAGGGCATCGCCGACGTCTGGATGTTCTCCGGTTTCGCCCTGATGGGCGGCGCGATGCTGCGCGACTTCTGCATCGTGTCGACCGCCTATGGGGTGAAGCTGTCTGAACTCAAGAAGGCGGGTCTCGGCGGCGTGTTGGCCCTGGTCATCGGCACCGCGCTGGCCTTCGCGATGGGTGTGTTGGCTGCTTATATCTTCGGCTATCGCGATGCCGTGTCGCTCACCACGATCGGCGGCGGTGCGTTGACCTTCATCGTCGGCCCGGTCACCGGCTCGGCGTTGCACGCATCTTCGGAGGTGATCGCGCTGTCGGTTGCCGCCGGCGTGGTGAAATCGATCGCCGTGATGATCCTGACGCCGTTCTTGGCCAAGCCGTTCGGCCTGACCAGCCCGGCTTCCGCAATCGTCTATGGCGGCCTGATGGGCACCACCAGCGGCGTGGCCGCGGGCCTTGCCGCGACCGACGTTCGGATGGTGCCTTATGGCGCATTGACGGCGACGTTCTACACCGGATTTGGTTGTCTGGTGACGCCGTCGGTCCTGTTCCTGGTGATGAAGCTATTCTTCGTCTGATGAACTAGACTGCGAATGGCCGCGGCAGCGAGATCTGCCGCGGTCCTCATTTGTCGACAATTCGGCGCGGTCGCGTCGAAGCTCCCAGAGGCCGCCATGAATATCCACTCGATGCTGTTCGGCAAGGTCGCACAAACCCCGGCGCCAGCGTTGTTTCCGCGGGCGGATAGTGGGGCAGAGCAGGGCGCTCAGGCGATTGCATTCTGCGATGTGTCGTTGATCCGGGACGGGCGCGAGGTGTTGCGGCAGGTCGATTTCCGGGCCGACGAAAGCCGAATCGGCATCCTCGGCCTGAACGGCTCCGGCAAGTCGACATTGCTGCGTCTGATGATCGGGCTGGTGGCGCCCTCCAGCGGCAGCGTGACGGTCGATGGGCTGGATCCGCGTCGCGATGCCGTCACGGTGCGCGACCGCACCGGCTTTCTGTTTCAAACTCCCGACAATCAGATCGTGTGCCCGATCGTCGCGGAAGATCTGGCCTTTGGCCTGAAGGCGCGCGGCTTGACGCCGGCGGCGGTCACCGACCGCATCACCGAGAGCCTGACGCGGCTCGGCATCGCCGATCTAGCGCCGCGCCGGGTCCACGAACTCTCCGGCGGCGAACGCCAGCTGGTCGCATTGGCCGGCGTGCTGACGCGTCAGCCGGTCACGATCCTGTTCGACGAGCCGACCTCGCAGCTCGATCTCGCCAACCGCAACCGGTTTCGCCGGCTGCTCGCCGGAATGGCCGAGCAGGCGATCGTTGCGACCCATGATCTCGAGCTGGTCGAGGATTTCGATCGCGTGCTGGTGATCGACGGCGGCCGCATTCTCGTCGACGCGTCGCCGGCCGAGGCCGTCGCGCGCTACCGCGAGCTTTGCCAATGATCGGCGCCGCGAAACGCTGGGTGGCCGCGGCGCCGCTGGCGCGGATTCCGGTCGGCTGGAAACTGATCGTGCTGGCCGGGCTCGGCGCCAGCCTGGCATTTGTCCACAATCCCTGGATCCTCGCCGCCGCGGGCCTGTTCGCCTGTTGCGCTTTGCTGGCGACCGAAGTGGCACCGCGCGTGCTGTGGGGCGGCATCAGGGGCCCCGCTATCATTGTCGGCTGGATCGGCCTGTTCGAATGCTGGAGCCATGGCCTGGCCTCGGCGGGCATCGTGACGGCGCGGCTGCTGATCTTGATCGGATTTGCCCAGGCGGTCACAGCCAGTTCGTCGGTGTCGGCGATGACCGCCGCGATCGAGGCGGCGCTGTGGCCGTTGCAGCGGATCGGGTTGCTCAATGCCGAGCGGGCCGGTCTGACGCTGACCTTGACGATCCGCTTTGTGCCGCTGATCGTCGATGAAATCGCGCAGATCCGCGAAGCCCAGGCGATGCGCGGGCTCGATCGCTCGATCGTCGCGCTGGCGGTGCCGCTGGTTGTGAGAATCATTTTGCGCGCGCAGGACCTCGCCGACGCCATTGATCTGCGCGGTCCGCCGCCTCGTTCCGGCCAAGGCCCCGGCGCGACGGCGGTCGTCACCGAAGCCCGCGCCCGCCCTGATGCCATCAGCGACCGGGAGGGCGGTGCCGTTCCCTGCGCAGTCCCCGCTTTCGGATGCGATACCAATCGAGGAGACCGTCGACCATGACACCGCAATCTGCCGCAAGTTTCGGAACCCGCGACCTCGCCCTGGTCGGCCTCGCGGCCGGCCTGATCGTGGGCCTTGGGGCGATTCCGCCGATCGTGATCGGCATCCTGCCTGTTCCGATCACGCTGCAGTCGTTCGGCGTGATGCTGGCCGGCCTGATGTTCGGGCCAAAACGCGGCGCGCTGGCCTGCTTGACGGTTTTGGCGCTGGTCGCCGCCGGCCTGCCGGTGCTGTCGGGCGGTCGCGGCGGCCTGGCGGTGTTCGCCGGTCCGACGGTGGGCTACCTGCTGGCCTGGGTGCCCGCGGCCTATACGATCGGATTTCTGGCGATGCGCGCCGAAGCCTTGCAACGGCCGCTGTCGCGCGCCATCTTCTATCTGGTTGCCACCGTGTTGGGCGGCATCGTCGTCCTTAATCTTGGCGGCATGCTCTGGCTCTCGGCCGTCAGCCATATCAGCCTGACCACCATCGCGGTCGGTTCGCTGGCGTTCTTGCCGGGTGACCTGATCAAGGCCGTGATCGCGGTGCTGGTGGTGCAACGGGTCGAAGCGCTGCTGACATTGCCGCGGGTCTGAGGCAATCGTCTGCGACGGTCGATTTCGGCGCAGCTGCGTGTGTTCGGGTCAATTGCTCGCAACGGGTGTGGTCGAGATTGAATCAAGCTGAAACGGATTGGCAAGGCTATCTACTATATCCCGGTACATAACAGGCCTATAAGCCCACAGAAAATCTGGTAACTGGCCCAATCACACGATGATTCGGTTTGCTCCGCGAGGGACACCGGATGCGTGGCTGGCGATGGCGCCGTCTACTGCAACGCGAGGATACCCCCGTGCAATTGGAGTTGAATGCCAGCCGGATTGGCAAAGTGGCGATCATGTTGGCGATGTCCTCGAATGAGGAGGAAGCCGAGTTCAAGGCCAAGATCGCCAACGAAACCAGTTTCAAATTTTCGGTGATGTGGGTCAGCGGTCGCAAGACCGAGATCAACAAGAGTTTTCCACGCTCGATCCTCAACGCCGCGCTGAAGAACCGCACGATCGAGGACCGACCGGGCGCGACCCATGCCTTGATCCACGCCGGTCTTGAGGCCATGGGCGGGCTCATTCCAACGATTCCCGGTGACAGCAGCCTGAAGGTCAAAGTTGTCATCATCGCCGACGCGCATTGGGTGGCCGTGGTCGCCTATGGCGAATCCGCCTTTCTGCCCGAGACCAATCACGAGCGGATCGGCATGGGCGTGATGCATCTGTGAGCCTGTGACGGCGCTGCGGCTTCGTGCCGGCAGCTGCCAGCGCTATCCGGTCTCGATGTCGTCGTCGCGAAAATCGACCTTGGCACGCGCCGAGCGGATGAAGGCCAGGGCGGCGGGGTGATCGATACCCTCGCGGTGCGCCAGCGCCACTTCCGATGGTTGAATGCCTGAAAGATCCCGGATCGCCACGTTGGGCAGGCGATAATTCCGTAGCGACGCCGGCGCGATGGCGATGCCGACCCCGGCGGACACCAGCGACATCAGCGAATACATGTCACTGGCCTCGTGCGTGGCGGCCGGACGAATCCCGCTTTGTTGCAGGGCGTCTGCCAGCGTCGCGGCGTAGCCCGGCGCGTTGCGTTTCGAATAGGTGACGAAGTCGGCGCCGTCGAGGTCGCCCAGGGCGAGCTTGGATTTCGACGCCAACGGATGCGAGGCCGGCAGGAATAGCTGGTAGGGCTCCTTGTGGACCAGGATGGTGCACAGCCCGCTTGGCTCGCGCAGCGGAACACGCAGGAAGCCGATATCGAGCGCGCCGCTGGTCAACAGATCGACCTGCTCCGCCGTCAGATGATGGCGCAGTTCGAGCTCGACGTCCGGCGCCTGCTTGTGAAACTCGGCGATCAGCGGTGGGATCACATAGGCCGCCGCAGTCGAGATGAAGCCGATCCGCAATCGCCCCATCTTTCCCGCCGCCGCCAGCCGCGCCCGCTCGACGGCGCGCGCGCCCAATGCCAGGATTTTCTCGGCCTCGGCGCGATACAGCGTGCCCGGATAGGTGAGGGTGGTCTGCTTGCGCGATCGCTCGAACAGCTCGACGCCGAGTTCGATCTCGAGCTTGTCGATCTGGGTGCTGAGCGCCGGCTGGCTCAAATGCAGGCGCTCGGCCGCGCGGGTGAAATGCAGCGTGTCGGCCACTTCCAGAAAGCATCGCAATTGGCTGAATTCCATGTCGCGGCTCCTTGGGGCAGGTCGAGGGACGCCGCGGCGCCGGCTCAGGCGTTGGGCATAGGCTGGTTTTCGGCCGCCGCGCGCTGGGCGCGACGGGTGAGGTCGATGAACAGCCGAGTTGCGGGGCGGGTGTCGTCCTTGCGAAACGCGATGGCGATCTCGGCCGCGGGCAACCAGCTCGCGTCGTGGAACACCACCCCGGGCAGCTGATAGTTGCGCGTGGAGATCGGCGCCACCGCGATGCCGATGCCGGCCGCGACCAGCGCCACCATCGTATACATTTCACCGACCTCCTGGACGATGAGCGGGTGGATCGCGTTGCTGTTCAGGCTGCGCATGATCAGGTCGTGATAGCCCGGCGCGTTGCGGCGGGCATACATGATAAAGGGCGAGCCCTGCAGGTCGCGCGACCGGATCGCCTCCTGCCGCGCCAGCGGATTGTCGGCCGGCACCAGCAGGGCGTGACGTTCGGTGTAGACGCTGGCCATTTCGACGTCATGCGGCATGATCAGCGGCAGGCGGATGAAGGCGATGTCGAGCGTGCCGGCCTTGATCATGGTGAGGAGATCGATGGTGACGCTGTTTTGCAGACTGAGCGCGACCCCCGGATGAACCGCGCGAAACTCGCTGATCAGTCGCGGCAGGAAATCGGCCGTCGTGGCTGTCGAAATGAATCCGATCTTGAGCTGGCTGATGATTCCAGTGGAGGCGCGGCGCACCCGTTCGCTCGCCTGCTCGGCGCAGGCCAGCATTTCGGTGATCTCTGCGCGGAACACTTCGCCCGCATAGGTCAGCCTGGTCTGATGCCGATCGCGCAGCAACAGCTCGACGCCGATCTCCTCCTCGAGCGTCTTCATCGCCAGGCTCAGCGCCGGTTGGGTCAGCCCCAGCTTGTCCGCCGCCTTGCGGAAATGCAGCTCTTCCGCGATCGCCAAAAAGGCTTTGATCTGCCGGTTCTTCATGGGGTGACCGCGCCGGCTGATCTCGGTCGCAAGGGCCGAGCGGCAGTTATGATGATTTGAAAATCTTATCACGCCTAAGTTTAATGTCTAGTTTTGTCTTGATGGTCTGCGCCGATATGGCAGGAGTTACAGAGGTTACTGCGCAATCGATCCGAATATCTGATCACCATAACAGAAAAGACGATTTCAAAACCGCCTCTGGGGCGAGCATGGTCCGGCCTTGATCGCTATGCGGGGGACGTTTTACGAGCTCGCGC
Organism: Rhodopseudomonas sp. BAL398; assembly: GCF_033001325.1. NCBI lineage: Bacteria > Pseudomonadati > Pseudomonadota > Alphaproteobacteria > Hyphomicrobiales > Nitrobacteraceae > Rhodopseudomonas > Rhodopseudomonas sp. BAL398. The sequence goes on along the minus strand of NZ_CP133111.1, from coordinate 1,664,033 downwards.
TTGGCGGCTTCCGCGCCCTTTGCATCTTCCTTTCCCGCTTCGAACGGTAACTCCCGATGGCCATTTTTGAATCCCTCAGCGGGGTCTACAGCTGCATGCTGATGATCTCGCTCGGCTACTACCTGACCCAGATCAAATGGTTCAACGAAGACGTCGGCCAGCTGTTCTCGAAGCTCGCGATGACGGTGACGATCCCGCTCTACATGATCGTCAGCATGATGAAGTCCTACAGCAAGGCCGACTTGCTCAATCTCGGCGCCGCCGTCATCGTGCCGCTGTGTTCGCTGCTGGTGCTGTGGACGATCGGCACCGTGGTCTCGAAACTGTGCAACGTTCCCGACCACCGCCGCGGCGCGTTTCGGGCGATGTTCTTCGTCTCCAACAGCGCCTTCGTCGGAATTCCGGTGAACATCGCGCTGTACGGCGACAAGGCGTTGCCGATCGCCGTGATGTATTATCTGGTGCAGTCGCTGCTGTTCTGGACCCTTGGCGCCTATGGCCTCGGCCTCGACGGACCCAAATTCGCCCGCCACAAGGGCGACGAGACCGCCGACCTGACCGCGCCGAAGATCTTCAGCCAGACCACGCTCAAGAAGATCCTATCGCCGCCGCTGATCGGCGCCTCGGTGGCCATCGTGCTGATCCTGCTCGGCGCCAAGCTGCCGACCTTTGCCACCAGCACCATGACCTATCTGGGCGGCATGAGCACGCCGCTGGCGATGTTGTTCATCGGCATCGCGATCTATGTGGCCAATCTGCGCAGCGTCCGCATTTCTACGGATATGTGGATTCTGGTCGCGGCGCGCTTCCTGATCGCGCCGGCGGTGACGATCGTGGCATGCAATCTGTTCGAGGTGCCGAGCTTCATGCGCAACGTTCTGATCATCGAATCGTCGATGCCGATCATGACCCAGGTCTCGATCGCGGCCCGGGCTTACAAGGCGGATGCCAATTACGTCGCCGTGATGACGGCGCTGACAACCGTGATCTCGCTGGCGACGATCCCGGCCTATTTCATCCTGCTCACTTATGGTGTGCTCTGAGCCCAACCGAAGCCGGCGTCCGCCGTCGAGGTCCCGAGCGAATGTGGCATGTTCTGCTGGTTGAAAGTGGTCGTGGCAGGCGGCGGCGGATTCTGACCAATTGGCGAGTATCGTCGATTGGGAGTGATCATGGATATCAAGCGGGTGGTCTGCGGGCACGATTGTCCGGACATGTGTTCGTTGCTGGTGCAGGTCGAGGACGGCCAGGTGACCCGCGTGTCGGGCGATCCGGAGCAGCCGTTCACCGCCGGCTTCGCCTGCGCCAAGACCAATCGCGACGCCGAGCTGGTGCATTCGCCGGATCGGATCCTGACTCCGCTGCGCCGCGTCGGCGCCAAGGGCGGCCGCGACTTCAGGCCGATTTCCTGGGACGAAGCGCTCGACGAGATCACCACGCGGTGGCAGGCGATCATCGCCGACCACGGCCCGCTGGCGCTGCTCGGCTACGCCTATAGCGCGCATCAGGGCCAGTTGAACCGCGGCCTGGTCAACGGCCTGTTCCATGCGCTGGGGACCAGCCGGCTGCAGGCCGGCACCGTCTGCGACACCTGCTGCGAGACCTCCTGGGACATGACGGTCGGCCCGGTCGGCGGCACCGATCCGGAAACCGTGGTCGATTCCGATCTGATCATCGCTTGGGGCTGCGATCTGGTCGCCGTCAACGTGCATTTCTGGGCGAAGGTCGAGGCGATCCGCAAGACCAGGCCGGACGTTCCGCTGGTCGTGATCGATCCGCGCCGCAGTCGCACCGCGGAGCGCGCCGACTGGCACATTCCGATCCGGATCGGCACCGACGCGGCGCTGGCACTCGGCGTGATGCATGTGCTGGTGCGCGATGGCTTGTGCGACCGCGCCTATCTTGCGCAAAACACGCTCGGCTTCGACCGGCTCGAGCGCGAGACGCTGCCGCGCTTCACGCCGTCTTATGTTGCCGAAGTGACCGGGCTGAGCGTCGCCGATGTCGAGCGGCTGGCGGCGATGTATGGCAAGGCGAAGACCTCGTTCATTCGGCTCGGCGAGGGCATGACAAGGCTCGCCAATGGCGGCCAAGCGCTGCGCGCGGTGAGCACGTTGCCGGCCTTGACCGGCGCCTATGGGCGGCGCGGCGGCGGCGCGCTGCTGGTGACGCCGGGCTCGATGCCGTTCAACTATGGCGCGATCCGCAAGCCGTCGGGGCTGGCGGCGACGCGGTTGGTCAATCATCTGCGGCTCGGCGAAGAATTGCTCAACATGGAGAGCCCGCCAATTCATGGGCTGTTCGTCTCCGCCAACAATCCCGCCATCACCTGTCCGGAAGCCAGCAAGGTCAGGCGCGGGCTGTCGCGGGAGGATCTGTTCACCGTGGTCCACGATCCGTTCATGACGATGACGGCGCGCTACGCCGACATCGTCCTGCCGGCGACGACCTATCTTGAGACCGAGGATTTCTATCGCTCCTATGGCTCCTACTACATGCAATACGCGCCGCGCGCCGTGGAGCCGCAGGGCGAGGCGTGGTCGAATGTGAAATTCGCGCAGGCGATGGCAGCGCGAATGGGTCTGCAGGACGCCGTCTTCCGGCTGCCCGAATCCGAACTGGTACGCGCGCTGTTCGACGGCGCCGGGGAGGGCATCCCGGCTTTCGATCCGGCGTTGCTCACCGCCGGTCCGATCAAGCTTTCGCAGCCTGATGCGCAAAGTTTTGGGACGCCCTCGGGCAAGCTCGAGATCTATTCGGAGACCCTGGCGGAAATGGGCGTGAGCCCGATGCCGGACTGGAAGCCGGACGCCGAGGAAGCGCGCGATGCCGCCAAATGGCCGCTGCGGTTGCTGACCGCGCCGGGCTATTTCCAGCCGCACACCGCCTATGAGGGCGTGGCGTTTCTCCGTCAACGACAAGGACCGGTGGTCTGCATCATGCATCCGGACGATGCCGCGCAACGCGGCCTCACCGAGGGCGATGTGGTGCGGTTGCACAACGACCGGGCGCAGATCCGGATGGTGCTGACCATCAGCGACGAGGTGCAGCGCGGCGTCGTTCTGGTGCCGGGCCAGCGCACCGATGTCGATTCCGAAGCCGGCACCGTCAACATGCTGTGCTCCGACCGCTACACCGATATCGGCGAAGGCGCGACCTATCAAAGTACTTTTCTCGACGTGGCGAAGTGGGAGGCGGCGGCCTGAGCGCCTGAATTCAAGAGGCGACACGTCAAAGTCGTCATTGCGAGCGGAGGCCGGCGCGAAGCGCCGACCGACAGCGACGCAATCCAGGGGCCACACCCGGCAGTCCTGGATTGCCTCGTCGCTGCGCGCCTCGCAATGGCGACGATCAGCGTGCCGCTTAGTTCAGCGCCGGCATCGCCAGCGGCAGTTCGACCGCCTTGGCGGCGCGCAGCACCAGCGCCTCGGCATAGAGCGGACCGACGATCTGCAGCCCGACCGGCAGGCCTGCCGCGGTGAAGCCGCAGGGCACGGTGGCGGCCGGCTGCCGGGTCATGTTGAACGGATAGGAGAACGGCGCCCAGTCGATCCAGCCGCGCTCGGTCACCGGATCGGCGAGGTCCATGCCGACCGGCAGCGCCGGGATGCCGACCGTCGGCGTCAGCAGCAGATCGTAGCGCTGGTGGAATTGCGCCATCTGGATGCCGAGATGGGTGCGGACGAAATCGGCGCGGACATAGTCGGTCGCCGAGAAGCGGGCGCCTTCGCGCGCCGCCCAGGCGAGGCCCGGATCGAGCAGATCGAGCTTATCCTGCGGCAGCTGCGACACCGCATTGGCGGCGCCGGATTTCCACAGCACGTCGAAGGCGTCATGCGGCGACTCGAAGCCGGGATCGGCTTCCTCGACGGCGGCGCCGAGCGCCTGCATCCGCTGCGCCGCCGCCTGCACCAGCGCGGCGATCTCGGGATCGACCTTGGCATAACCCAGATTCATGCTGAGCGCGATCCGCAGGCCCGCGACGCCGCCATCGATGCCGTCGCGAAAATCGCCGGCCGGCGGCAGCGCATAGGCCTCGCGCGGATCGGCGCCACTTAGCACCGTCAGCATCAGCGCGACGTCGTCGACGCTACGCGCCATCGGGCCGCAATGGCCCAGCGTGCTCATCGCGCTCGGCGGATAATACGGCACCCGCCCCAGCGTCGGCTTGATGCCGGCGACGCCGCAGAAGCTCGCCGGAATCCGGATCGAGCCGCCGCCGTCGCTGCCGACCGCCAGCGCGCCGAGGCCGGCGGCGAGGCCGGCCGCGGCGCCGGCGCTGCTGCCGCCGGAGGTGTGGTCGAGCGACCACGGGTTGCGGGTGATGCCGGTCAGCGGGCTGTCGCCGATCGCCTTCCAGCCGAATTCCGGGGTGGTGGTCTTGCCGAGCAGCACCGCGCCATGTTCGCGCAGCCGCGCGGTGGCCGGCGAATCTTCATCCCAGGGCCCGGCCGCCGAACTGAGCCGCGAGCCTTTCAGCGTCGGCCAGCCCTTGGTCAGCACCACATCCTTGATGGTGGTCGGCACGCCGTCGACCAGGCCGGCCGGCGCCCCCGCCATCCACCGCGTCTCGCTGGCGCGGGCGTCGCGCAGCGCCGCGTCGGGATCGACCACGCAGAACGCATTCAGCTTCGGATCGACCTTGGCGATCCGCTCCAACACATGCTGCGTCACCTCGACCGGCGACAGGCTCTTCTCGGCATAGGCCCGGAGCAGCGCGGTGGCGGATAATTCGTGGATTGCAGTCATGTGCAGGACCCCCATTGGATGTCCTCTACCAACCGCGTGGTTTCGCGCGCCGCCAGACCCACTTCGGCCGCGCCGAGCGACCACTCTCGAATTGCCGGGCCGATCCCATAGCGGTATGATCGCAGCCAAGATAATGCCGTCTCGCGCAATGCCACTTCGATGTGGTGCCGCGCGTGGCGGGTCTGATTGTCAAAGGACGGCTGATGGATTCCGACGTCGCGCAACCGGTCAAACCACGCAAACCGCCGGCCGCTGGCGGGTCGCGCTCGAAATGGGCGGATTTTCTCGATCTGGTGGTCGATCCGGGCAATGACACGCCGCTGCTGCAGCAGATCTATCTCGGGCTGCGCGAGGCGATCCTGCTGAAGACCCTGGCGCCGGGCAGCCGGCTGCCGTCGACCCGGCAATTGGCCGATCGCCTTGGCGTGTCGCGAACCTCGGTACTGGCGGCCTATGACCGGCTGCTGGCCGAAGGCTATATCGAAGGCCGCACCGGCTCCGGGACCTATGTGTCGCATGACGTCTCGGAATCGGTGATCGTGCCGGTGGTCGGGGGCGGGCAACCCAAAGAGGGGGCGAGCCGGCGGCTGTCCGCGGCCGGCGATCGCTATCGCGAGACCGCGCGCAGGCTGGCGCCGCCGCAGGACGTGCCGTTCAGCCCCGGATGCAGTTCGGTCGATGCCATCACCATCGAGGCCTGGCGGCGCGTCGGATCGCGGCAGCTGCGGACGCTGGATCGCGTCAACCTGGCCTATGCGGATCCGATCGGCGAATTGGCGCTGCGCACCGAAGTCGCGCAATATTTGCGGGCGGCGCGCGCGGTGCGCTGCGAGCCCGAGCAGGTCATCATCGTCTCCGGCGCCCAGCAGGCGATCGATCTGTGCGCGCGGGTGCTGCTCGATCCTGGCGACGCGGTGTGGGTCGAGGACCCCGGCTATCACGGCGCGCGCGGCGCGCTGGACGGCATCGGCGCCAGGATGATCCCGGTGCCGGTCGATGATTCCGGACTGATCGTCAGCGCCGGCATTGCGCGCGAAGCCAACGCCCGCGCCGCCTATATCACGCCGTCGCACCAATATCCGACCGGGGTGGTGATGTCGATGCGACGCCGGCTCGACATCCTGGCCTGGGCGCGCGAGCACGGCGCCTGGATCATCGAGGATGATTACGACAGCGAGTTTCGCTATGTCGGCCGGCCGCTGGCGTCGTTGCAGGGCATCGATGACGGCGCCCGGGTGATCTATGTCGGCACCTTGAGCAAGATGCTGTTTCCGGGCGCGCGGATCGGCTTTGCGGTGGTGCCGCGCGATCTGATCGACGTCTTCACCGGCGTCAAATTCGTCACCGACCGGCAGCCGCCGACGCTCGTCCAGGCGATGGTCACCGACTTCATCCGCCAGGGCTTTCTCAACGGCCACATCCGGCGGATGCGGCTGCATTATCGCGACGCCCGCGACGTCGTGGTCGCGACGATCACGCGCCAGCTCGGCGACCTCGTCGAGGTCGAGGTGCCGGAATGCGGCATTCAGCTGGCGATCCATTTCAAGCAGGCGATTTCCGATGTCGCGGTCGCGCGCCAGGCGCTGGCGCAAGGCATCGTGGTGAAGCCGGTGAGCCAGCTCTATCTGCAGGCTCAGCCGCGCCAGGGGCTGCTGCTGGGCTATGCCGGCTTCGACCTGCACCGGCTGCGATCCTCGGCGGAGCGGCTTGCATTGATCGTGCGTGAGGCTCATGGCCTCGCTGGCGCCGGCCTCAGCGCTTGAGTAGCTCGTAAATCACCGGATTGTCGGCACAGGCGCCGAAGCCGCATTCCAGCAAGGTCGAGCCGACATTGGCAAAGGTCAGCGCGATCACCAGCCAGACGCCGGCCGCGGCGAAGATGCCGGGCGGCTGCGGCACCGGCTGTTCCGCGAATTGTCGGTCGGCTAACAGCATCGCGGCCAGCAGCACGATCGCGACGATGAAACCCAGCAACGCCCATGTGTAGTAATGCAGGCCCAGCATTGCGGTGCCATAGCCGGGGTCGCCCGGCATGATGTGCAGCAGCACCTGACGGGTCGACACCACGGCGCCGACCACGGCTGCGAGCAGCGACAGCGCGTAGTGGCTGGGGCGCGGGCCGAAGCGGATGTTGAGGATCGGACCGATCGCCAGCAGCGCGAACATCACTCGCTGCAGCAGGCAGAGCGGGCAGGGCAGTTCGTGCAGCGCCAGCTGCGCCGCGAAGGCGGCGCCGAGCAGCAGCGCCAGGCCGTAAAGGCTGAGCGCGTTGAGGGTGACGGCGTGCGTGCGGGTCATCGATCGGCCCTCAAAACGACAGCTTCAAAACGTCGGTGGCGTGGTGCAGATAGGTGGCCACCGACGCCAGCAGCGCGATGGCAAACAGCGCCAGCGTCAGCTTGCGCAAGCCGCGCCAGGCGATCAGCATCACCACGGCGACGACGAGAAACAGGGCGGTGAATTCCATGACTGCTCCGGTGGCAAGCGGCCGACTCGTCGGCCGGATTCGGGCCAGCATTGCCTATAGGCCGCGCCGGACGCTTTGAATACAGTGTCGCGGCTGGCCCCGCCGCGACGAGTTTGTTGAGACCCCACCATGACCAGACTTCCGAAAAAATTGGATTTTCCGGTCGGCCAGGTCCGGCGCTATCTGGAACCAGGGCCAATCGTGCTGCTGTCGTCGCGCTGGCAGGGCAAGACCAATATCATGACGCTGGGCTGGCACACCATCCTGGAATTCACCCCGTCGCTGGTCGGCTGCATGATCTCCGGCGGCAATCACAGTTTCGAGATGATCCGCCGCAGCGGCGAATGCGTCATCAACCTGCCGACCACGGCGCTGACCGACATGGTGGTCGGGATCGGCAATTGCTCGGGCGCCGAGATCGACAAATTCGCGCAGTTCGGCCTCACGGCGCAAGAGGCCGACGAGGTCAAGGCGCCGCTGATCGGCGAATGCCACGCCAGCTTCGAATGCCGGCTGCACGACGATGTCTTGGTCGACAAATACAATTTCTTCATCTTCGAAGTGGTGAAGGCCCATGTCGCGGCTTCGCCAAAACATCCGCAGACGCTGCACTACACCGGCGACGGCGTCTTCATGGTGGCGGGCAAGATCATCAGCCGGCGCTCGCTGTTCCGGCCGGAGATGTTGGGGTGACGGCTGGGCCCCGCTCCGAGCCGTGCCCGGGTGCAAGCCACGCGGCTGCCTCACCGGCGAGCGTCACGTCGTCGCCATGCCGAACCGCCGGGACAGTCTGAAGCCGTCGCGGATGTTGAGGCCGAGCAGGACGAGATTGACCGCGCCGGCCATCAGTTCGAGTCCCTGAATGGCGGTGAAGGTGGCGTCGAACTGGCCGGCGCTGGCGCGCTGTTGCAGCACGATCGCGCAGGGCACCAGCACGAGGATGCCGTTGAGCGCGATGATCGGCATCCGTCGGCGCTTGTGCATGATGTCGGGGCGCTGCGATCGGCCGCCGAGCCTGAAGCCGGTGGCGCCGGCGGTCGCGATCGCCGGGATCAGCAGCAGCAGGCCCCACAGGATGCCGAGCTTGACCGATGCGATCGCCACCGGGTCGCCGCCGAGCTCGACCGCAACGGTTGATAGCCAGAATGTCAGAATGGTGAGAAATGCCAGAATGCCGGCGATCGGATGCAGAATCTTGATCATGGGTCATTCCTGTCGTTGCGTTGTTGCTCGAGTTGCTCGCGGATCGCCGACAGGCTGTCCGTGGCCTGACGCAACTTGCGGGGGCCGAGCGCGGCCGCCAGTTCTGCCGCCAGCGGTGCCCATAGCGCGGTGGCGCGGTCGAAGGCGCGCTGGCCGCGCGCGGTCATCACCACCAGCTTGGCGCGCTTGTGGGCCGGGTTGGGGGCGAAGCCGACCAGCCCGTCTTGTTCGAGTTCGTTGACGACGCGCTGCACCGATTGCCGCGCCAGCCCCATATTGTCGGCCAGCGCTGCGACCGACAGCCGCCCCTCGCCATGGACGATCGATCCCAGCACCTGCCAGCGCGCGCTGCTGAGCCCGAGCGGCGCGACCAGCTCGTCGCCGCTTCGGATCAATGCGCCGTTCAGCCGAAACACTTCGAGCACGAGCGCGTTGAATGGATCGTCGAACGGCGAACGGGGTGTCTGGGTCATGACAGTATCCTGTCAAAACGACAGAATGCTGTCAAGCTGGGATGGCGGCCGGCGGCGGCGGCGACACCGCGGCGTAATACGCCCAGCTCATCAGCTGCCGCGCGCTGGTCCGGCCGGCGATGCTGTGAGCCGCGCGCGGGGACTGCCAGGTGCGGTTCGACGCTTGGCACCCGCGCGGTTCGGCGCCACTCAGGACGCGGCGAGCCGGCTGCGACGACGCAGAAGGATCAGTTGGATCGGCAGGCCGATCAGCAGAATCGCCAGTATCGCGGCCTGGGCGCCGAGCAGGATCGGCGCATGCAGATCGGCCGCGAGCGGATGGCCGTCGGGCACGCGACGCAGCGTCTCCGAGACGGTGGGCAACATCAGCAGGAAAACGCTCAGGCTGAGGAAGATAGTTTCCAGATAGGGCGCGGCGCGTCCAAGCATGGTGATGGAGCCGACGGCATATCCCGCCAGCACCAAGGCGAGGGTAGCTGCGCCAATACCGTAGCTGATCGGCTGGCGAGCGACCAAAAACACCGTGACTGCGCCGATCAGCATCGAGACGAGATACACCGTGCCCGCGGTCGAGCGAGGCACGATCCGGCCATATCGTGCAATCATGTAGACGGCGGTCGGAATCGCCGGGAGGCTACCGAGGGTGTGCACCCAGCCGAGCGGAGAAATGCCAAACATTGTAGGTCCTTTCCTAAGTTAAAAATTTACCTATTAGTAGGTAGGTGATGCGGGCGAAGGTCGTCGCCATTTTTCGAGGGAAATTAGCGCTGAGGCTGCAGACGTTCGAGCAGATGATGGGTCACCACGCCGAACATCGTGGCATCGCCATAGGTCCGCGCCGACAGCATGGCGCCGTGCACCGTCGCCATGAACGCCTCGGCCTCGACTTTGGCGGGTTGCGTCAGCCGCAAGCATCGCTGTTGCACACCGCGCTCCAGGACCGACGCCAGCCACGCCGACAATGATCGGAAATGTGCCCGCACTTCGAACGCCACCTCGTCGGGCAGCATCGGCATCTCGCTTGCGAGCAGGGCGCAGACACAGAATGGTGCGCTGTTGTCGGCGATGCAGGCTTGCCAGTAGCCGACATAGGAGCGGAGCTGCTCGGCCGGGTCGGCGACGGCGCGCTCGAGCTGCGCGATGCCGGCCTCGGCCTCCTCGCGATATCGGGCGACGAGGGTTCGAACCAGCACGGACTTGGTTGGGAAATGGTGGTGGATGCTGGCGTTGCGGATGCCGACCACCTTGGCGATATCGGCATAACTGAACCCGTTATAGCCCCCCGCCAGAATCAGCGTTCGCGCGCAGCGCAGGATGTCGTCCGAGGTCTTCGAGATGCTGGTCATGGCTCGTTATCTACTGACTAGTAGGTAGGTTGTCAAGGGGCGTTCTTGGCGCCGAAACGGAGGTCGATCGAATGCTGTGCCGCGATCATCGGTCACGTCTGTCGTTGCGCGGCTGCTCGAGCTGATGCGCTGACAGGGCCCCGGTGGCCTGCCGCAGCCAGCGCGGTCAAAACGACGGGATGCTGTGAAGCGGGGATGGCGGCCGGCCGGGGTGAGGAAACGGCGGCGTAATACGCCCAGCTCATCGGCCGGGGCATGCTCGTGCTGAATCGTGCCGCTTGGTGCGCCAGCGCCTGTCTTACGGCAATCCGACGTGTTTCAAGCCAGCTGCCTTCGCGGCTCTGATCAATCCGCTATCGAAGGTGACGAAGCCGTCGCAGCGTTCGGCGCGGCCAAGATGCAGCGCATCCGCGAAATCCATTCCGCGTTCGACGCGGTCGAGTGCGGAGGCGATCAGGGCTGGGTCTTCCAACGAGACCCGTGCCAGACCCGCGAAGGCGCGGAGCGCGACGCAAATTTCATTGGCCGTAAAACCGTAGACACTGCGCAGCACCCAATCGGTTTCCAGCAGCACCGTGGTGGCGACGAACACCTCCTCGCCATCGATCAGCGCCCGCGCTCTGGCCGATTGTTTCGGATGATCGCCAGTCAGGTAGCGAACGATCAGATTGGTATCAATCCCCAGCATGACGACGTCGCGCTTCGGCGGCGATGCCCGCTTCCATCTCGGCCAGTGTCTTCGGCTTGCCGCGATAGGGAAGCGACGCGAACACGTCCTGGGGGCGTGTCTGCGCGAATCGTGATTCCTGGCGCAACAACACGCCGTCGGGCGTGTCCTCGACCACCAGCCTGGTTCCAGCCGGCCATTGCCGGTGGTGCCGGATCGCCTTCGGCAAAATCACCTGTCCCTTGGTCGAGACGGTCGTCGTCAAATATTTAGCCGCGGACACGGTGCCCTCCGGTCAGGTAAGACAGGGGTAAGATATAGCGTAGGCCGTTGTCCCGCAAGCGGTGGCGGCGCTAGGCCCAGCTCATCAGCCGGCGCAGTTGCGGCGTCTTCTTGTGCTGGTTGGCGCCCATGCGTTGCAGCAAGGTGTCGAGCTCGGTGATCGCCTTGAACAGATAGGGGCCCTTGTTGAGCATCACGCATTCGGCGCGCGCCGCCATCGCCGCGTCGGTCATTTCGCCGCGCGACGGGGTGCCCTTCTTGACCAGGGTTTCGAGGACCTGGGTGGCCCAGATCACCGGGATGTGAGCGGCTTCGCCGATCCACAAGATCTCCTCCTGCATCTCGGCCAGCCGGGCGAAGCCGATCTCGACCGCGAGATCGCCGCGCGCGATCATGATCGCGGTCGGCTGTTGACCCGCCGCCTGCACCACGATCTCCGGAAGGTGGGCCACCGCCGTCGGGGTTTCGATCTTGAGGATCAGCGACAGCGTGCGCCAATCGTCCGGCCGGCGCTGCGCGAGCGCGTCCTGCAGCATCTCGACATCGGCGACCGATTGCACGAAGGAGAATTCGACGCCGTCGGCATGGGCGGCGACGAAGTCGAGGTCGCGGCGGTCCTTGGCGGTGAGGGCTTCGATCTGCAGCTTCGTGTCGGGAAAGTTCAGGCCCTTTTCGCGCTTCAATCGCACGCCCTTGTCGGCGGCGGCGGTGACGCGGCCGAGCAGGCCCCACGGCGCGGTCTTTTCGATCCGGACGCAGAGCTTGCCGTCATCGACGAACACCCGGGCGCCGACCGGGGTCAGCCTCAGCGGCTCGGGCAGGGTGCATTCGACCGCGAAGCCGGCCTCGGCCGGATCGACCCGGTCGAGCCCGCCCTCCGGCACGATCGCCAGCAGATCGCCGCTGCCGATCCGGTCGTGGTCGTCCGGTGCGCGCACCTTGCCGGTGCGGATCTTGGGGCCGGCGATGTCCATCAGCACCTTGATGCGGCGGCCGACCTGCTGCTCGGCGGCGCGGACATTGATGATCATCCGCTGCCAATGCTCGGCATCGTCATGGGCGCAATTGATCCGCACCGCTTCGACGCCGCGCTCGGCCAGCCGCTGCAGGAACACCGGATCGTCGGCGGCCTCGGTCGGGCAGGTCACCAGCAGCGCGGTGGTGCGTGGCTCCGGGCAGGTCCCGAACAATTCGTGGCTGCGCCGAGCGAGCGCGTGTTCGCCGGCGAAGAAATGCTGCGACGACGGCCGCGCGGCATGGACCTCGCCGCACAGCGCCGCCAGCGTCGCGCTGACCGCCTGCAGGGTCGGCAGCACGCGGCTTTCAAGCCGGCCCAGCGATGACAGGCCGAGCGCCATCAGCGCGCGCTGCAACGGCCGCAGATCGTGGCGGCGCAGCGCCAGGTAATGCGCCAGATTGGTCGCGCTGGCATGGAAGCCGGGGCGGGTGATGCGATCGGCCCAGCCGGCGCAGCGGGTTGCGCCGTCGTGCTCGACGGCGGCGATCAGATGGTCGACGCGTTGTTTCAGCTGGGCGATGTCGATCGTCATGGATGGATTCCGCAAGGCAGCGCGCCGCGTCCGGGGCTCGGAATGTCTCCGCCACGGCACAGCGCCGAGTTGTGAGGTGTCAGAACATCGGATCGGGTTGCTTAGCCGATGTTTACGCAAGTCCTGTGACGGGGCGAAATACCGCTCATCGCGAACAGGCGGAGCCGAAGCACGTGATCCGGCTCGCTGGCGCCCGGCCGGCGGCAGGCGCCGCGCAGTGGCCAAAAGCGCCGGCGACGGCTAGGTATGAGGCCTTGCGGTTCAGCAGATGAGGTTGCGCGTGCCCGTCACCCTGTATGGTATCAAGAATTGCGACACCATGAAGAAAGCCCGGCTCTGGCTCGACGGCCACGGCGTCGCCTATGCCTTTCATGACTATAAGACCGCCGGCATCGACCAGGCGCGGCTGACGCGCTGGGCCAAGGCGGTCGGTTGGGAAACTCTGCTCAATCGCGCCGGCACCACATTTCGCAAACTCGCCGACGCCGACAAGCAGGACCTCACCGAGCGAAAGGCGATCGCCCTGATGCTGGCGCAGCCCGCGATGATCAAGCGGCCAGTGCTGGAGGGTGACGGCAAGCTGCTGGTCGGATTCAAGCCCGAGCTTTATGCCGAGGAATTGGCATAGTCCGCAGCCGGTGCGGACTGTCCCCAGGCTCGCCCCATCATTTTTACGCTGCCCAGCATTGCACCTTGCGCAACCCTTCCGATTGGCGGCATATTCCCCCAGACAAGGACTGGATGCGTCGCCGATCGATGGGGCGACGCATACCGGAAAGTAAAAATAAATCGGCCGCGCGCGATGGTCTCGCCGCGAAGGCCGATTGGGGGAAGCTTGCTTGGCCGATGATATTATTCTTGAAACCCATGGACTGACCAAGGAATTCGCCGGCTTCTTCGCCGTTCGCGATGTCAATCTGCGGGTCCGTCGTGGCACCATTCACGCGCTGATCGGCCCCAACGGGGCCGGCAAGACGACGTGTTTCAATCTGCTGACCAAATTCCTGCGGCCCTCTGGCGGGCATATCCGTTACAAGGGACGTGATATCACCACGATGGCGCCGGCCGATGTGGCGCGGCTCGGCCTGGTCCGCTCGTTCCAGATTTCCGCGGTGTTTCCGCACCTGACGGCGCGGGAAAACGTGCGCGTCGCGTTGCAGCGCCAGCATGGCCATTCGTTCGATTTCTGGCGTTCCAAGAGTGTGCTCGACCGCTACGACGATCGCGCCCGCGCCTTGCTGGACGATGTCGGCCTCAGCGAATTCGCCGAAACCGCCGCGGTCGAGATGCCCTATGGGCGCAAGCGCGCGCTGGAAATCGCCACCACGCTGGCGCTCGATCCGGAGATGATGTTGCTCGATGAGCCGATGGCCGGCATGGGCCATGAAGACATCGACAAGATCGCGGCGCTGATCAAACGGATTTCGGCCAAATACACCATCCTGATGGTCGAGCATAATCTCAACGTCGTCGCCGACCTGTCCGACATCATCACGGTGCTGACCCATGGCGAGGTGCTGGCCGAAGGCAATTATGCCGATTTGACCCAGGACGAGCGGGTCAAAGAAGCCTATCTCGGAGCAGGCCATGACTGACACCATGACGGCCGATCCGGCCTCCGCGGCTGCCCCCACCGCCGCTGCGCTGCTGACCGTGCAAAATCTCCAAGCGTGGTATGGCGAATCCCACATCCTGCACGGCATGGACTTCGAGGTCCGCCCCGGCGAGGTGGTGACACTGCTCGGCCGCAACGGCGCGGGCAAGACCACGACGCTGAAATCCGTGATGGGCATCATCGACAAGCGCAGCGGCGCGATCAGCTTTGATGGGCACGACATCAGCCGTACCTCGTCGGACAAGATCGCGCGGCTCGGCGTGGCATTCTGCCCGGAGGAGCGCGGCATCTTCGCCAGCCTCGACGTGCGCGAAAACCTGATGCTGCCGCCGCAGGTGCGCCCTGGCGGCATGACGCTGGAGCAGATCTTCGAACTGTTTCCAAATCTCAAGTCACGGCTGAAAAGCCAGGGCACCAAATTGTCCGGCGGCGAACAGCAGATGCTGGCGATCGCGCGGATCCTGCGCACCGGCGCCCGCTTCCTGATGCTCGACGAGCCCACCGAGGGGCTGGCGCCGGTGATCATCCAGCAGATCGGCCATACCATCGCGCGGCTGAAGAAAGAGGGCTTCACCATCCTGCTGGTCGAACAGAATTTCCGCTTCGCCGCCACGGTGGCGGATCGCTACTACATCGTCGAGCACGGCAAAATCATCGACGGTTTCGCCAATTCCGAATTGGAGGCGAACATGGACAAGCTACACACCTATCTCGGTGTCTGATTGCGGCGAACGAAATTTCTGGAGGGAGATTGATATGAGACACAAAGCTTCTGCCATTCTACTCGGTGCCGCCCTGGCAATTTCGGCCAGCGGCGCCGCCTTCGCCCAGGACAAGACCGTCAAGATCGGGGTGCTGACCGACAATTCCGGATTGTACGCCGATCTCGGCGGTCCCGGCTCCACCGTGGCGGCGCAGATGGCGGTCGAGGATTCCGGCCTGACCGGCAAGGGCTGGACCATCGACGTGATCTCGGCCGATCACCAGAACAAGCCTGATATCGGCGCCACCATCGCCCGGCAATGGATCGACGTCGAGAAGGTCGACGTTTTGATGGACGTGCTGAATTCCGGCGTGGCGCTGGCGGTCAACAATGTCGTCCGGGAAAAGAACTCCCTGATGATCAATTCGGGTGCCGCGACCTCGGATCTCACCGGCAAGCAGTGCTCGCCCAACACGGTGCATTGGACCTACGACACCTATATGCTGGCGAATTCGACCGGGCGGGCGCTGGTCAAGGCCGGCGGCGATACCTGGTTCTTCATTACCGCGGACTACGCCTTCGGCCAGGCGCTGGAGCGCGACACCACCGCGGTGGTGGTGGCCAATGGCGGCAAGGTGATCGGCGACGTCAAGCATCCGCTCAACACCGCCGACTTCTCCTCGTTCCTGCTGCAGGCGCAGGCCTCCAAGGCCAAGATCATCGGCATGGCCAATGCCGGCGGCGACACCACCAATACGATCAAGCAGGCGGCCGAATTCGGCATCGTCGCCGGCGGCCAGAAACTCGCGGGTCTGCTGCTGTTCCTGACCGATGTGCATTCGCTCGGTCTGCCGGTCGCCCAGGGGCTGAATCTCAGCTCGACCTTCTATTGGGACGCCAACGACCAGACCCGGGCCTTCGCCAAGCGGTTCTCCGCGCGGATGAAGACCAAGGCGATGCCGACCATGGTTCAGGCCGGGGTCTATGCCGGCCTGCTGCACTATTTCAAGGCATTGCAGGCGCTCGGCGGCAACCCGCATGACGGCACCAAGGTTGCTGACAAGATGAAGGAAATCCCGACCGACGATGTGTTGTTCGGCAAGGGCAAGATCGAGGCCAACGGCCGCGCGATCCATCCGGCCTATCTGTTCGAGGTCAAGAAGCCCTCGGAATCCAAGGGCCCCTGGGACTACTACAAGCTGGTGGGTACCACGCCCGCCGATCAGGCATTCCGGCCGGTGTCGGAAAGCAATTGTCCGCTGGTGAAGAAATAGCTCCGACCGCCCGGCGGTGGCGTCTCGCCGCCGCCGGGCTTCTGTTCCCTGCCGCTGAGAGTTGAGGCGATATGTCGATCAATATTCAGGCCCTGTTGGCGCAGCTTCTTGTCGGGCTGATCAACGGCTCGTTTTACGCGCTGCTCAGTCTCGGCCTCGCCGTGATTTTCGGCATGCTCAACATCATCAATTTCGCGCATGGCGCGGTCTATATGATGGGCGCATTTTGCGCCTATTTCCTGCTCAACGTGATGGGCATCGGCTATTGGCCGGCGCTGATCGTCGCGCCGATCGCGGTCGGCATCTTCGGCATGATCCTGGAACGCACCATGATCCAGTGGCTGGCCGGGCTCGACCATCTCTATGGCCTGCTGCTGACCTTCGGGCTGGCATTGATCATCCAGGGCGTATTCCAGAACTATTTCGGCTCCTCGGGGCTGCCCTATGCGATCCCGCCCGAGCTGCAGGGCGGCATGAATCTCGGCTTCATGTTCCTGCCGATCTATCGCGGCTGGGTGGTGGTGTGCTCGCTGGTCGTCTGCTTTGCGACCTGGTACCTGATCGAGCGCACCAGCCTCGGCGCCAATCTGCGCGCCGCCACCGAAAACCCGACCTTGGTGCGCGCTTTCGGCATCAACGTGCCGCGGATGATCACGTTGACTTACGGGCTCGGCGTTGGCCTGGCGGCGCTCGCCGGCGTGCTGTCGGCGCCGATCAACCAGGTGCGACCGCAAATGGGCGCCGACCTGATCATCGTGGTGTTCGCCGTGGTGGTGATCGGCGGCATGGGGTCGATCATGGGATCGATCATCACCGGCTTTGCGCTGGGCGTGGTCGAGGGCTTGACCAAGTATTTTTATCCCGAGGCCTCCAACACCGTGGTTTTCGTGCTGATGGTGCTGGTGTTGTTGGTGAAACCCTCGGGACTTACGGGACGGACGACCTGACATGACATCCATCACCGACCAAGCCGTTCCGGCCCCCGGCCGCCGCTCAATCCGCGACGAGATGATCGTCTTCGCGGTCATGACCGCGGTGCTGCTGGTGGTGCCGCTCACCGGCGTCTATCCGTATTTCGTGATGCAGGGGCTGTGCTTCGCGCTGCTGGCCTGCGCCTTCAACCTGCTGATCGGCTATGGCGGGCTGCTGTCATTCGGCCATGCCATGTTCCTCGGCACCGCCGGCTATATCACCGCCCATGCGCTGAAAGTCTGGGGGCTGGCGCCGGAACTCGGCATCGTGATCGGCACGCTGGGGGCGGCCGCGCTCGGCGTCGTCACCGGCCTGGTGGCGATCCGACGCCAGGGCATCTATTTCGCCATGATCACGCTGGCGCTGTCGCAGCTGTTGTACTTCGTCTATCTGCAGACTCCGTTCACCCATGGCGAGGACGGCATTCAGGGCATTCCGCAGGGCAAGCTGTTCGGCCTGATCGACCTGTCGGAGCCGGTCACGCTGTATTACGTCATTCTCGCCGGCTTCCTGTTCGGCTTTCTGGTGATCTACCGGGCGATCAATTCGCCGTTCGGCGAGGTGCTGAAGGCCATCCGTGAAAACGAGCCGCGCGCGATTTCGCTGGGCTACAAGACCGACCATTTCAAGCTGATGGCCTTCATTCTGTCGGCGACGCTGGCGGGGTTCGCTGGCTCACTGAAAGTGTTCGTGGCGCAGAACGCCTCGCTGACCGACGTGCATTGGACCATGTCGGGCGAGATCGTGCTGATGACGCTGGTCGGCGGCCTCGGCACCGTGTTCGGGCCGGTGGTCGGCGCCTTCGTGATCATCGCCATGCAGCAATATCTCGCCGGCTTCGGCCAATGGGTCACGGTGATCCAGGGCGTCATCTTCGTGACCTGCGTGCTCACCTTCCGCCGCGGCGTGGTCGGCGAGATCGCGCATTACTTCAAGCGATCGCTGTAACGGGAGCAGCGGCGCGGCCGGGGGCTCCGGCCGCGTGTCCGAGGCAATCAGGCCCGTGGAAAAATCTCGTATTGCAACGAGTAGTTCAGCGGCAGCTGGCCGCCGTCGCCATCCAGGTGTTCGGCGTGCTCGGTGGTGTGGAATGCGCCGTGCTTGCGGCGTTTGCCAGCCTTGGCGGCCTTTGAGCGTTCCATTGCCTCGCTCATCAGATTTTCGACATCGGCGCTGAACTTCACCACCTGGGCGCTGCTGATCTGCTCCGGCTGATCCGCGGCGGGCGGCGCCGGCGGCTCTGCCATCTCCAGCGATTCCACGATGGCCAACAGTGGCGGTTGGACCGTGCGGGCAGCATCGTCGGCATCAAGCTGCGCGTCGACCGTGGGGTCGGGCTGCTCGGCTGGCAGCGCCGCGACGGATGATTGCGCGGCGTCGCTGCGGTGCGGCAGGATGATCGGGTCGTAGCCGAGGTCGGCGGGGATCGCCGCGGGCTCTAGGCTCGTCGCGGGCCCAAGGCTGCTCTCCGGCCGGAACGACCCGACGGGGGCTGCCGTGACGGCGAAGGACGGAGTTGCCTCGGCCTGGGCCCAGCGGAGCGGCTCGCTTTGCCGGGCTGCAAGAACGGGATCGTCGCGCAGCGGCTCTGGCCGCGATTCCGGTCGCGCCACCGGCGCGGGATTCTGGTCGGCGAATTCCGCCCACCAGCGGTCGAATCCGCGGCGCCGCGGCATGTCGAACGCTTCCATGGCGATCGCGGGGGTGTGGATCGTGGCGATCGACGGGGCAGGGCGCGCGGCCGCCGGCTCGATCACCGGCTCGACGCGCTGATCCTCAACGTCCTCATTGGCTTCGATCCGCTGCCTTGCGCGCTCGACCTGGGCTTGGATCTTGGCCGCATAAACGCTCGGCGGCGAGAAGAAGATCTTGGCGACCACCGGAACGATCTCGAGGAAGATGATGAAGAACCGCGTCATCCAGGAGAACAGAGCCATGGTCGCGCCGTCCTTCGGATCGTTCTTCAGCTCCTGATAGGCCGCCATCCGGGTCAGCGGATCGACCCGGTCCTTCTTCTCCTGGTAATAGGATTCGCTCAGCGCCTTGCTCCGGAATTCGGCGACGCTGGCCGCCTTGGTGGCATCGAATTGCCGCAAATCGGCGCGGGCGGCGTCGATCTGCGCCTGCAGCGCGTCGCGCTTGCGCTGGATGACGTCACGCTCGCGATCACGGCTGGCCAGCGCCTGCGCGGCGATCTGGGCCTGGGCGCCGCGCAGCTCGTCGCGTTTGGCGTGGAGCTGGGCGATCTCGGCCTCGCGCGCCGCGCGCTGCGCCTCGAAGGATTCCTTCTGCTTCTTGGCGTATTCATAGCGCATTCCGGCGCCCGGCCGCCCGCTATTGCCGGGGCGGACCTTGAGGCCGAATTCTTCCGCATGCATGTCGCCGACATAGCGCTGGATCGTGCCGTCGATGTCGCGGATGTCGTCGCGGATCGCGGCTTCCCTTGCGCCCAACGCCTTGATCTGCTGCTCGATCTCGTCCGAGCGGGTCAGCGTCGACGGCTCGGCGGCGGCGTCCGAGGTTACCGCATCGCGATGCAACTGCTCCAGCGCCGCGATATTGGCCTGGCGACGGTCCGACTCGGCGTCGAGCTGCGACTGGTATTGCTGGATCTTCTGATAGATCGGGGCGTTGGCGGCGACGCGGTCGGCCTCGATCTTCTCATTGATGGTGCCGGAGAAGATCGCCAGCTCCAGGAACATCGCGATCACCCAGGCCAGACCGAACGACATGCTGAGCCGGACCGCGATGCGCACGAACCGCCAGGCCGACTGTCGCGCCTCCGCGCCGGTCTGCTTGGTGGCGTTGTTCCACAACGTGCCCTGATAGAACCAGTCGGATTGGCACAGCGCGCGATCGAACATCAGCACGGTGAGGGCGATCACCACCGACACCAGCAGCCGTGTCCCGACCCCGACTATCATGTAGCCGGTAGCGTGGAACGAGACTCCTAGGACGACTACGAAGGACAGGCAGAGCGAAAACCCCAGATGGGTCGCCCACATCTTGTCGGTCGCCGGACAGCTGGCCAGGGTCTTGCGATCGACGCCGGCGATTAATCCAAGTGCGCGTTGAAGCATGGCCGCCCAGTTCTGCGGAATCTGCACCGCGGTTGAAAGTGACAGGACAGATTCGAGTCTAGCAGAATGGTGACGATTGCAAGCCGCACCGAATTGTGCAGCGGCTATCAGCCGCGTTACTACACGTCCTCAGCAATGTCGCTTAAGTGTGCGAAGTTAGGAGCAAAGTCGTGACCCGCGCGGGAATCGGGCCTGTCCGTTATGGCGTCGAAAAATTTTTCGAAGTGTAGCGCAAGCGATTAGTTATGCGCTCCCATGATACCGTTTGACGGCAGGGGTCGCGACACGGCTGCGAGCCGATCGACTTCAAGTGATTCGTGAGGTGCGAAGCCGGGCGCCGGCGTCGCTGCCTGGGCGCAGGTCCGGGCGAAGGCGTCCGCGGCCCGGTTTTCGGCGCGCCGGCAAAAGGTGGATGACGCCGGCCGCCCAGTTGCCCCCGGTTCCGGGAAGTGGTTTATGACGCTCGCGTGACAGGGGCTGCCCGGCGCGTTGTTCCCATCAAGCCGGATGTTCCCATGCTGTTGCGCTGGTTTCGCGCCTTCCTGCCGAAGGAGGAGAGGTTTTTCGACCTGTTCGCCCGGCATTCCCAGACCTGTGTTCAAGGCGCGCAGGCGCTGCAGGACATGCTGCGCGGCGGCGATCAGGCCCTGGAACATTGCCAGCGTGTCAGCCAGTTCGAAAACGAGGCCGACGGCATTACCCGGGAAGTGCTGACCGCGGTGCGGCGCACCTTCATCACCCCGTTCGACCGGGTCGACATCAAGAACCTGATCACCGCGATGGACGACGCCATCGACCAGATGCAGCAGACCGCCAAGGCCGTGATCCTGTTCGAGGTGCGCGAATTCGAGCCGCCGATGCGGGAAATCGGCGCCTTGCTGGTCGAATGCGCCAATCTGGTCGGCCGCGCGCTGCCGCTGATGAAGTCGATCGGCCACAATGTGGCGATGCTGACCGCGATCACCGAGGAACTCGGCAAGCTCGAAGGCCGGGTCGACGATCTGCACGACATCGGCCTCAAGGAGCTGTTTCTCAAGCATCGCCAGGCCAACACCATGGATTTCGTCGTCGGCGCCGAAATCTACAAGCATCTTGAGAAGGTTGCCGACCGCTTCGACGACGTCGCCAATGAGATCAACAGCATCGTGATCGAACAGGTTTAGGGGCCGCAGTGGACGCCACGCTAGGTCTGCCGGTCCTGATCGGTCTCATCGCAATCGGGTTGCTGTTCGATTTCCTCAACGGGTTGCACGACGCGGCAAATTCGATCGCCACCATCGTCTCGACCCGGGTGCTGCGGCCGCAATATGCCGTGCTGTGGGCGGCGTTCTTCAATTTCGTGGCGTTCATGGTGTTCGGGCTGCACGTCGCCAACACCATCGGCACCGGGATCATCGATCCGAACATTATCGATGCCCAGGTGATCTTCGCCGCCCTGATGGGGGCGATCGTCTGGAATATCGTCACCTGGGCGCTGGGGATTCCGTCGAGTTCCTCGCATGCGCTGATCGGCGGCCTGCTCGGCGCCGGCCTGGCCAAGGCCGGGCTCTCGGCGGCGGTGTGGAGTGGGTTGTCGAAGGCGCTGCTGGCGATCGTGCTGTCGCCGGTGGTCGGGTTCCTGCTGGCTCTGGTGCTGGTGGCGATCGTGTCCTGGGCCGCGGTGCGCTCGACACCCTTCGCGGTCGATCGCGCGTTCCGGATCCTGCAATTTGTCTCGGCCTCGCTGTATTCGCTCGGCCATGGCGGCAATGACGCCCAGAAAACGATGGGGATCATCGCGGTGCTGCTGTATTCGCAGGGCTATCTGGGCAGCGAATTCTCGGTGCCGTTCTGGGTGGTGCTGGCTTGCCAGTCGGCGATGGCGCTGGGCACGCTGATGGGCGGCTGGCGGATCGTGCGGACCATGGGGCTGCGGATTACCAAGCTGACCCCGATGCAGGGATTTTGCGCCGAGACCGGCGGCGCCGCGACGCTGTTCATGGCGACCTATCTGGGCGTGCCGGTCTCCACCACCCATACCATCACCGGCGCCATCGTCGGCGTCGGCGCCGCGCGGCGGATGTCGGCGGTGAACTGGAACGTGGCCAGCTCGATCGTCTATGCCTGGGTGATCACCATTCCGGCCGCCGCCAGCGTCGCGGCGCTGGCCTATTGGGCTGCGGGGCTGCTGACGTTCTAGAGTACGACGGGAGGGTTCAGCTCGCCAGCTTCAGCCCGACGATGCCGGCGACGATCAACCCGATACAGGCCAGCCGCATCGCGCCGGAGGGTTCGCCGAGCAGGATGATGCCGAGGATCGCGGTGCCGACCGCACCGATTCCGGTCCACACCGCATAGGCGGTGCCCATCGGCAGCGTCTTCAGCGCCAGCGCGAGCAGCCCCACGCTGCCGGTCATGCTCGCCAGCGTCAGCACCGAGGGCCACAGCCGGGTAAAACCTTCGGTGTATTTCAGCCCGACGGCCCAGCCGACTTCCAACAAGCCCGCCACCAACAGCAACAACCAGGCCATCGCCTGCCTCCGGATTTGACTGCAATCCAAGCGGGATTTCAAATGCTTGGAACGTGTCCTTGCAGCTCTATATGAGTCTCAGCCGCTGTGCCGTGCAATTGCGGCTAAAGCTCGCCGGCGCCGATAACCCCCTTGATTGCGCCGGCTTTCCCTGCCACAGGCTCGCTATGTCCGACATTGCACTCCCCACCGAACAGCCATCGTCGGCGCGCGCCGCGCTCGCCGTCGAGGTGGCGCGCCGCCGCACCTTTGCGATCATTTCGCATCCCGACGCCGGCAAGACCACGCTGACCGAAAAGCTGCTGCTGTTCGGCGGCGCGATCAATCTGGCCGGCCAGGTCAAGGCCAAGGGCGAACGCCGCAATACGCGCTCCGACTGGATGAAGATCGAACGCGACCGCGGCATCTCGGTGGTGACCTCGGTGATGACCTTCGAATTCCAGGGTCTGGTGTTCAACCTGCTCGACACGCCGGGCCATGAGGACTTCTCGGAAGACACCTACCGCACACTGACCGCGGTGGATTCCGCCGTGATGGTGATCGACGCCGCCAAGGGCATCGAGGCCCGGACGCTGAAGCTGATCGAGGTCTGCCGGCTGCGCGACATTCCGATCATCACCTTCATCAACAAGATGGACCGCGAGAGCCGCGACACCTTCGATCTGTTGGACGAGATCGAAAAGACCCTGGCGCTCGACACCACGCCGATGACCTGGCCGGTCGGGCGCGGCCGCGATTTCATGGGCACCTATGAGCTGGCCACCGGCGGCATCCGGCTGCTGGAAGGCGGCGGCGCCAAGACCGGGGCGGCCGAGAATATCGACGTCGCCCATCTGGCCGGCCGCAACCCCAATCTCGACGTCGCCGAGATCACCGAGGAACTGGAGCTGGTCAAGGAAGCCAGCAAGCCGTTCGATCTGGAATCCTTCCGCGAGGGCCATCTAACCCCGGTCTATTTCGGCTCGGCGCTGCGCAATTTCGGCGTCGGCGATCTGCTCGAAGGCCTCGGCAAATTCGCACCGCCGCCGCGCGCGCAGGAGAGCAATCTGCGCAAGGTTGAGGCCTCGGATCCGGGCATGAGCGCCTTCGTGTTCAAGATCCAGGCCAATATGGATCCCAACCACCGCGATCGCATCGCCTTTGCAAGGCTGTGCTCGGGCAAGCTGACCCGCGGCATGAAGGCCAAGTTGGTGCGCACCGGCAAGAATATGAGCCTGACCAGCCCGCAATTCTTCTTCGCCCAGGATCGCGCGCTGGCGGACGAGGCCTTCGCCGGCGACGTCGTCGGCATTCCCAATCACGGCACGCTGCGGATCGGCGACACGCTGACCGAGGGCGAGGACCTGACCTTCATGGGCGTGCCGAGCTTCGCGCCGGAAATCGTTCGCCGGGTTCGGCTCAAGGACGCGATGAAGGCCAAGAAGCTGAAGGAGGCGCTGCAGCAGATGTCGGAGGAGGGCGTCGTGCAGGTGTTCCGCCCGCGCGACGGCGCGCCGTCGCTGGTCGGCGTGGTCGGCTCGCTGCAGCTCGATGTGCTCAAGGCGCGGCTCGAGGCCGAATATCAGCTGCCGGTGGATTTCGAAGTCTCGGAATTCTCGCTGGCGCGCTGGATCTCGTCGGACAATCCGAAACAGCTCGACGCCTTCATCGCCGCCAACGGCTCCGGCGTCGCCGACGACGTCGACGGCGATCCGGTGTTCCTGGCCAAGAACGAATTCTATCTCGGCTACACCAAGGAACGCGCCGACGGCATCGTGTTCGCCCACATCAAGGATGTGAAGAAGAAGACGTAAGGCGAGGGCGTGGCATCGCGCTGTACGCGCTGTAAAGCGTTGCCTTGAAGTCTTGCGTTCCCCGGATGCTGCGCAACGCGCCGCTCTGGCGGCGTGGTGCGCTGCTGATCCGGGGCCCCGCTGATCTGCTCAAGAAGCGGGGTCCCGGTTCTGCGAAGCGGCGTTGCACGCCGCATCGCGCCCGGGACACGCGATGTCGGATTTCAATTTTCAAACAGCCAGCGCAGCCTCGCGACGCCATCGCGCCCGAGCAGTGCAAACTCCCGCCGCTCAAACCCGATGAGGGGCGGAGGCGCGCCGACAGGCGCGGGGGTGGTTGGCTCGCGATCCGCTGATCGCCATGCGACGGCGACAGCCCGACCGCGCATCGCCTTTCGGCGCGCCACCGCGGCGATTTTAGGCCTCAGGCCCGTGCTTCCGGGGACAGGCGCGAGCCCTTTGACCCGCCGATCCCGACGGTTTCCCGCCGTTCGCCTGTCCCGCGTCCAGCGAACTAACAAGTCGCGGAGCCTCGTAGTGGGCTCGGACGGGGACCCAAGACCTCCCGGGGCCGTGGTTGCGAGCCACGACGCGCAGGACGCCGCTGTCCCGTCCCACCTCAAGACGCCTCTAGAAGCGCCCCTCGCGAACGAGATGGATAGGAATATAATCTATAAAACGGAAGAGTCAATAAGGGGTTTCGTTGGGATCAGGCCGCCGAATTCTGCTTAGCTGTCTTTAGGCTCGGGCGACGCTGGCGCAAAAACCTCAACGCAACATATGCTGATGGCTCTTCGTTTTCGATATAGGCAGCGCTCCTGTCTTCAAGGAGAGGCACGGGCTTGCCCTCGTACCACTCCCTTGCTTTTCCGTTTTCATCTTTACGTTTTCTTTTCTCGAATATGTCGCGATACCGGCGTGGAGAAATTCCGATAAAGGGTTGAAAATAGACTTTATCCGGAATGTGGGTCTCGAAGGTGATGGAGTCGCCGTGCAGTTTTTGAGAGTAGCTTTTTGGATAAGGCTCAAGAAATACAACGCGATTGATTCCCGCAGCCACAATGTGTTTCGCGCAGAGGTGGCAAGGAAAAGTCGTGCAAAACAATGTAGCACCTTTGGTTGGCCTTCCAAGTCGAGCAGCGTCCGAGATTGCGGACATCTCAGCGTGGATCATCCGTCCAAATTCTATGATGTCCATCATCTGAGCGTCTCTTATTTTTGAGCTAGTTAGTAAGGCGTCCAATTGCTTCTGTGGCGATTTAAGGCTCGTCAAAGACTTCGAAAGGAAATGCCCCTTGTTCAATCGGTCGACGAGGTCGTAGAAAATTTCGTTCTTTCGGTCGTGATTGGCGTCAGAGCCAATGTCAACATCGCGAAAAATGGGGAGCTTGTCGTCGGTCCAATATGTTCCGCCGTCAGATTTTGGTACTTCGTTGCATCCCAATGTAACAATCTCGCCAGTCGAGCTAAAGATCGCAGCGCCGACCTGGCGAGAGAGGTCCGCCGATCGAAGCGCTGCAGCCGAGGCGATATAGAGGCCGTACTCATCCTTGCTGGGTGAGGATTTTGTGTCGCCGAAAAATGCTCGAACGAACCTGTCGATAGTTTGTTTGGCTTTGGATTTGTCAATTCCATTTACAAATACATCGCCAAGATGGAATACGTCGGATACTCGCTGACCATGCACATCTTCACTTTCATTGTGGTCAGTATCAATCAACTCAATGGCCTGAGCCTCACACTTGGCGTCCGTTTTCGGGGATGGATCGAATCTCCTGATCTTATCCATTAGTACTTGTCGTCGTTCTGGGGCACTTCCGTAGACCGAGACCTGAATGAATTTACGCCCGTATACACGGCGCATCATATCGATCTCTTCCGGTCGTTTGAATTGTCTTATGACGTAAGCAGTCCCGCGGGCGGGTGACATTTCTGATTTGCTCTTGCCGGCACGCAGCGCGCGAATCTGTACTATTGCTATTCCCGCCAATGCTGCAGCATTTTTGGCTAACTTTCTGTAGGCATTTGCGTATTTGATGAGCGACTTGTACCGCAGGAAATAAGTGGAAAAATCGAGTTTGACCTTGATGCGTTTGTCGCGAATGAGGTCCGTAAGATGGATTGGTTCGGGGGAATAATTTACTGCCCTCAGGGATTCACATAAGGCTTCCACAACTGCGTCCATATCGACGCCGATCGGCCCGACGATCCCAAAAACGAGTTCGGGGTCATTTATGGGGATTGTTGTTCCCGTTGGTCTTTTTGGCTTGGTCAACGAATTTTTTACCATCTGATGCAATCGTTCTATGGTTAAAAAATGCTGGCGAGTGTAGGGTTCGATTCGAAATTATTGGGAGGATATGCAATGTCCAATCATAGTCCTTCAATGCCGCTTTCCAATGATGACGATCAATCTGAACTGCTCGATCAAAAGCTCGTTTTGATCTGCAAGAATTTACTTGCGAGGCCCTCTGGTCGGCGCGGTCCTTTTGATATCTCCGATAGCGAACTTCGGTTGCGGACGGGTAGTAAAGTTACAAGTAAGCTTCGATTGGCCGCGCCGTAAATTTCTCCGGTTTGATGCTTCTTTTCGAATGAAATTTGTTTTGCGTTTCGTCTTCGCACTTCGAATGAAGATAACATACCAATTTTCTCGCATTGTCGCGAGTTTTTAAGAAATGATTCACAGGGCCGATCGGTGCCAGAGTCATTTCATTCTCTCCGCTACCCTCTTGATATTCCCCACCCCCAGGATTGCCTCCTTGTCGCTCCCCGCCACCATCTCATCGGTCGGCGGTTTTGACCGCGGTCGGATTGCCTAGACCGCCAAGAGGTGATGTCTGGCGGGGGGGGGGGGCGCGCCTCGCTTGCCGGTTATCAGACAAGAGGCGTCCGGCCCCCCGCAGGCGGGGCAGGCCCACGCATGACGCGGCAAATTCTCTTGCGCGACGAACCCCGATCGCCGTTCCCCGGATGCTGCGCAACGCGCCGCTTTGGCGGCGGGGTGCGCTGCTGATCCGGGGCCCCGGTGATCTGCCCAAGAAGCGGGGTCCCGGTTCTGCGAAGCGGTGTTGCACGCCGCATCGCGCCCGGGACACGGCGGCCGAGGCGTCGCCGCCGGCGCTGCTGCCGCGCCCCGCCAAGCATGTTTCCTCGGCTGCGAAAGTGCATATATATTGCCGGGGACAGGAGCCGGGCCGCCCCCATGCCAGCCGCATTCGCAGCGTTGCGTCAGCGTTTGAAGGCGAAGACGCTTTCGATCGGGCAGCTCACATTCGGCAGTTTTCTGCTGTTGCTGGCGATCATCACCCTGACCAGCGTCGGCAGCGTGGTGGCGATCCGGCATATCGACAACACTTTTGGCGAATTGCAGCGGCTGCAAAGCGTCGGCGACCTCGCCGAGGAAATCGAACGGCGGATGAGCGATCTGCGCTTCGCCGCCCGTCAGGTCGTGACCGATCCCGGCACCCAGCCGGGACGGGTGTTCGAGGCGGCCTCGGCGCTCAGCGCGCTGTTGAAAAAGACCCGCCTCGAACTGGCGCCCGACCAGATCGACATGATCGACGGCGTCACCGCGCGGCTGCGGAACTACCGCGACGGGCTGGCGCGGATCACCGCGCTGATCCCGCGCCGCGCCGAACTGCTCGCCGCCCTGCCGCCGCTGCGCGACAGATTCGACGCCAGCCTTGCCGGCCTGTCCGATCGCAGCCTGGCCGACGCGCTGTACCGCGAGCAAGGCCGGATCACCGCCGCCTTGCTGGCGCGCGACCTCGCCGGTGCCGAACAATCGGCGCGGCGGTTGCGCGATCTGCCGACCGGCGACCCCGCCGCCGCGGCGACCGTGCGCGACTATGCCGACGCGGTCGGCGCGTCGGCGGCGACCGAGCGCGAGATCGCCGAGTTGGACAAGGAGGTGCTCGGCACCGAGGGACGGCTGATCGGGCGCGTCACCGAATTGCTGCGCGATGTCGCCGCCCGCTGCGGCCGCGTACTGTCGCGCGATCTGGCGCGCACGCTGGCCGAGGACAAGTGGCAGAGCATCGTGCTCGGCATTGCGGGCGTGCTGGTCGGGCTGCTGGCGGCGGGGTTCGTGGTCCGCCGCACCGTCGGACCGCTGGCCAAGATCGCCACGGCGATCCGCGCGCTGGCCGCCGGTGAGCAGCACACCGCGATCCCGGCCACCGAGGTCAGAAACGAAATCGGCGATATCGCCCGCGCCGCCGAGGTGTTCCGCCGCACCTTGGCCGATGCCGACGCCGCACGCGAGGCCGCGGTGCACGCGCTGGCCGAACAGCGGCTGGCCGAGGAGAGCTACCGCAAGCTGTTCGAAGGCTCGATCGACGGAATCTATGTGACGACGCCGGCCGGCGCGCTGCTCAACGCCAATCCGGCGCTGGCGCGGATGATGGGATACGAGACGCCGGAGGATCTGATCCGGCAGATCGGCGAGATTTCGCGCTCGATCTATACCGATCCCGATGCGCGCGCCATCTATCGCGTGCTGATGGAGCGCGACGGCATGGTCCGCGAATTCGAATATCAGGCGCGCAAGCGCAACGGCGACGTGCTGTGGTTGTCCGACAGCGCCACCGCGGTCCGCGACGAATCCGGTCAGGTGGTGCGCTATGAGGGGGCGGTGCGCGACATCACCGATCAGAAGCGCGCCGAGCACGCCGTCGCCGAAGGCCGCCGGCTGTTGCAGCAGGTGATCGATACCGTCCCGGCGGTGATCAATGTCAAGGACAGGGATCTGCGCTACGTCCTGATGAATCGCTACATGGCGGGCATCTTCGGGATCGCGCCGCGCGATGCGATCGGGCAGACCACCAGCGAATTGATGGCGCGTTACGGCGCGTGGAAGACCGACGAGAATGACAAGCGGGTGTTGGCGGCGGGCAAGGATCTCGGGTTCTACGAAGAGGAGTATCCGGATTTCGCCGGCGTGATGCGGCATTGGCTGGTCAACAAATTGCCGCTGCGCGGCGCCGATGGCGAGATCGAGCGGATCGTCACGGTGGCGCTGGACATCGGCGATCGCAAGCGCGGCGAATTGGAGATGCGCAAGGCCAAGGACGCCGCCGAGGCGGCGCTGCGCAATCTCAAGGAGACCCAGCAATCGCTGATCGAGGCCGAAAAGCTCGCGGCGCTCGGCCGGCTGGTCGCCGGCGTCGCCCATGAGGTCAATAATCCGGTCGGGATCGGCCTCACCGTGGCGTCGGCGCTGGAACGCAAGACCGCGATGTTCGCCGCCGAGGTCGCGCGCGGCGATCTGAAGCGGTCGAGCCTGACCGAGTTCCTGGCGAGCAGCCGCGACGCCGCGGCACAGCTGGTCGCCAATCTCAACCGCGCCGCCGAGCTGATCCAGTCGTTCAAGCAGGTCGCGGCCGATCGCAACTATTCGGACCAGCGGGTCTTCGATCTCGGCGATCTCACCGAGCAGGTGGTGATGAGTCTGCGGCCCGGCCTGCGCAAGCAGAACCTGACGCTCAATGTCGCCTGCCAGCCGGGGCTGATGATGAACTCCTATCCGGGCCCCTACGGGCAGGTGTTGACCAACCTGTTCCTCAATTCGGTGGCGCACGCATTTCCGGGCGGCGGCGCCGGCACGGTCGATATTCAGGTGCGGGAATCCGGCAAGGACAATGTCGAGATCCTGTATTCCGACGACGGCTGCGGCATGAGCCTCGACGTTCGGCGCCGCGCCTTCGATCCGTTTTTCACCACCCGGCGCGACCAGGGCGGAACCGGCCTTGGCCTGCACATCGTCTACAGCATCGTCACCAACCGGCTGGGCGGGCGGCTCGATCTCGATTCCGAGCCGGGCGGCGGCACCCGCATTCAGATCATCCTGCCGCGGATTGCGCCGCGCGATTTGGCCGAGCCCGCGCCGGCCGCCGCCACCGGCTGACCATCGCGCAACGCCGATCGCACGCCTCCGACTTTGGTCCGGCGACAAATCATCGCAGCACTTGCGCTCTGCTGTCGCCGCAGGCTGCGCTGTCGCCGTGCGACGCCCGCGCGAATGTGCCGCCGAGGCGGAGCAGGGCGCGGCGCTTCCTCATCATCACCCGTCATCCTCCGCGACAGCGGAGGACCCAGTATGGCAGAGCGCTTAATGGTTAGTTGCTGATTGGCGGCGCTCTGGGATACTGGGTCGCCCGGTCAAGCCGGGCGATGACGCATGAGTGTGGCGCGATGCTAAGCTCGATGCCGAGTTCGATGCCGCTGCTCATCGCAAATTCGTCCAGCGGTCGGTATCTTGATGCCGGATCGATGCGAATTTGAAGTAGCCTCGTAGTTTTACGGGAACTTCGGATTAATACTTAGCAAAGTCTTGTCTGCGATGCTGCCGACTTGGCAACCATGCTCGGCAATGAACCGGGATGCGCGGGCTGCGCTTTGGTCATGCCGGGTGTGTCATTGGTTCGGTCGCTTCGGGGGATGCTGGAAATGTCATTGGTCAAGATGACCATCGGTCGAAAGATCTACGCGCTGATCGGTCTTGCCGCGATCGGGCTACTCGGCCTGACATTGCTGGATTCCCGCGAAATGGCCTCTGGTCTCAAGCAGCAGAAAGAGATCGAGCTGAAGCATATGACCGAATTGGCGTTGTCCATCCTCAAGCAGGAGCACGCCAGCGAGGGCGACGGCGTGACGGCGGCCGAGGCGCAGAAGCGCGCGGCCAGCAAGCTTGCCGCGTTGCGCTACGGCAATAATGATTACTTCTTCGTCACCGACATGCAGAGCCGGATGGTGATGCATCCGATCGCGCCGAAGCTCAACGGCACCGATCAATCCGCCAGCAAGGACACCAATGGCAAGCTGCTCTTTGTCGAGATCGCCGACACGGTGCGCCGCAATGGCAGCGGCTATGTCGATTATTTCTGGGCCAAGCCGGGCAGCGATCGCCCGGCGCCGAAACTGAGCTATGTCGCGGGCTTCGCGCCCTGGGGCTGGATCGTCGGCACCGGCGTCTATATCGACGATCTCGAGGCCCAGACCTGGGCCGCGACCCAGCGCTCGCTGATCGCTTCCGCGATCGTGCTGCTGATCACGCTGCTTGCGTCGGTTGTGATGGCGCGGCGGATCACCGGGCCGATCGTCGCCATGACCGGCGCGATGAAGGATCTCGCCGGCGGGCGGATCGACATCACCGTGCCCGGCATGGGCCGCAGCGACGAGATCGGCCAGATGGCCGAGGCGGTCGAGGTGTTCAAGATCAACGCGGTCGCGCGCCGGCAGCTGGAGGCCGAACAGAGCGAGCATGAAGCCCGCGCCTTGGCGCAGCGCAAGGCCGATACCAACCGTCTCGCCGACGAATTCGAAGGCGCGATCGGCGAGATCGTCGACACCGTGTCGTCGTCCTCGACCGAGCTGGAAGCCTCCGCCAATTCGCTGACCACCACTGCCGAGCGCTCGCAGCATCTGGCGATTGCGGTGGCGGCGGCGTCGGAGGAAGCCTCGACCAATGTGCAATCGGTGGCCTCGGCCACCGAGGAGATGGCGTCGTCGGTCAATGAGATCAGCCGCCAGGTGCAGGATTCGGCGCGGATCGCCAATGACGCGGTCGATCAGGCCCGCAAGACCAACGATCGGGTCGGCGAATTGTCCAAGGCCGCGGCGCGGATCGGCGACGTCGTCGAACTGATCAACACCATCGCCGGCCAGACCAATCTGCTGGCGCTCAACGCCACGATCGAAGCCGCGCGGGCCGGCGAGGCCGGCCGCGGCTTTGCGGTGGTGGCCTCGGAAGTCAAGGCCCTGGCCGAACAGACCGCCAAGGCCACCGGCGAGATCGGCCAGCAGATCACCGGCATCCAGGCGGCGACGCAGGATTCGGTGGCGGCGATCAAGGAGATCAGCGACACGATCGGGCGGATGTCGGAGATCGCCTCGACCATTGCCTCGGCGGTGGAAGAGCAGGGCGCCGCGACCCAGGAGATCGCCCGCAACGTTCAGCTCGCCGCGCAGGGCACCACGCAGGTCAGCGCCAACATCACCGACGTCCAGCAGGGCGCCTCCGACACCGGCTCGGCTTCGTCGCAGGTGCTATCGGCGGCGCAGTCGCTGTCGCGCGACAGCAACCG
The DNA here is from genome assembly GCF_033001325.1 of Rhodopseudomonas sp. BAL398. Classification (NCBI taxonomy): domain Bacteria; kingdom Pseudomonadati; phylum Pseudomonadota; class Alphaproteobacteria; order Hyphomicrobiales; family Nitrobacteraceae; genus Rhodopseudomonas; species Rhodopseudomonas sp. BAL398. Next base: position 1,631,283 of record NZ_CP133111.1, on the reverse strand, counting down.
GCTCAAGCTCGAAGTCGGAAAATTCCTCGATACGGTGCGCGCCGCCTGAGCGGCGCGTCGCGGCTTTTCACAGCTACAGGCGCCGATCAGCGGGCTGGTGCGCTAATCAGTGTCGGCCAGTTTGCGCAGTGTCGCCTTGAAAATCAGGCTGGCCTTGCCGACCAGCGCAGTTCCGCTCATCACCGCCGCGGTGTCGGTGGAGGTGCCGGAGACGCCGATGCCGACCGGATTTTTCTGACCCCCAAACAGCGGATTGGCGTTGGGGCTGGGCGTGTGCTGGCTGACCAGCACCTCGCCCTTGAAGGCGTTGCCGGTGACGACGTAGCTGCCGGTGTAGAACAGATAGGCGTCGCCGCCCAGGATCTTGCCATCCCGGAAAATCGCCACGCCGCTACCCTTGCCCGACCGCCCGTCGAGCAAATCGACATGGATCGAATACAGCCCGTTTTTCATGATGCCCCGGTCGCCATCGTGCCCCCGCGAAATGCGCGCCTGTTGGGTTATGCCAAAGGCAGCGCGCCAACGTCAACGTGGCAGACTGACGTGACTTCCAGATCGGATGACTTCCGCGCTGATCGGTCGGCGCGCGGCGGTGGTTAGCTCATAGCCCGTTGAGATCGTCCGGGACCTCGCCGAATCTGCGCAACACGGTGGCGTCGCGGAACTCGCCGATGTCGGGATCGCCGGTTCGGCTGAAAGCCACGGCGCCGACATGTCCCGCTACGCGTGACAGCGCTTCGGCACAGCGGATCGCCGCGGTCGGATTGACGCATTCGGTCGGCTCCCCCGGTGCCATGCCGTCATCGCTGGCGACGAATGGCAGGGCGACATAATAGGTGACGTCTGCCATCGACTTAGTCGTACCAGTCGACGCGGTTGGGTGGCACGGAATCGACGGCGACGGTTGCCGGTTCCGCGGCATGCCGGCCGCGCCCGAACCCCTTCGACGCCGCCGTCTGCGCCTCCAGCAATTCGGCCTCGAGATATTCATTCGCCATGATCAGCACCTTGATGGCGCCGCGCATGCTGCCATTGCACATCGCGATGGCCTGGTCGCAGGCCGCCTCATAGGGGTCTTGCAGGTCGGGGGCGGGCAGCTTGTGAGCGGGGTCTGACATGGCGGCGATCTCTCGTGAGGCGGCAAGCCGGGAACGGGCCGGCAGTGGAGCATGTTCTCTTTTTGTTCTTGCAGAGTCAAGTGCAGCGGCGCGCTCACGCGGGGTTATCCCGACGGTGATCCGTCAGCCGGGGCGTCGCGGAGAGCCGGCGCGCCGGCGGAAAGCCCGCGCGATGGCCCGAGCAGGCGATCGAATTCGACTTTGCTGACGTTGTAGCACTCGCAGGACAGCTGCTCGAGCCCGGCGCGGTCGAGGATGCTGACCTGGCCGCGGACATAATTGATCAGGTTCTTGCCCTTCAATTTGCGGGCGACGTCGGTGACGCCGGTTCGCCTGACGCCCAGCATCATGGCCAGGAATTCCTGGGTCAGCAGGAAATTGTCGGCCTGCATGCGGTCGTGGGTCATCAACAGCCAGCGACAACAGCGCTGTTCGATGTCGTGGCAGGTGTTGCACGCCGCCGATTGCGCCACCTGATTGAAGAAGGCGTGAGCGTAATGCAGCATCAAGGTCCGCGAAGCTGTGCTGGTCCCCAGCAGGTCCCTGATGATCTCGGCCTGCACCTTGAAGCCGTAACCGGGAACCTGGACATAGACATTGAGCGGGCCGACGGTGTCGCCGAGGATCGCCGGGATCCCGACGAGGCCTTCATTCCCGATGGTACCGACCTCGGCCGACGATCCGTCGGCCATGGTATTGACCAGTGAGGCGACGCCCTCCACCGGAAAGTAGAGATGTGTCACCGGCCTGTGGGCCTCGGACAGCGGCATCCTGTAGTCCAGATTGACCCTGTGCAGATGCGGCCGCAGCCGCGCGAAGTCGCCGGAGGGCATCATCGTCAATAGTCGGTTCTCGCGAGATTGGGCCATCAATTCTCCTTCGGCGGCCACACTTGCACCGACGCCGGAGCAATACAAACGCTGCGTGATGGACGCAGCAGGATGCGCGCCAGGCAGGATGTGAGGCGCGAACGCATGGTGGGCGTCGCGCGGCGGAGCGTCATATCAGTGCAATTCCAGCGGCCAGCTGCGGTGATCGGAGGCCCGCGGCGCGCCGCGATGTTCCTCGCACATCGCAGCCGGGCATGGCGCACTCGGAGAGATTCGAACTCCCGACCCTCGGAATCGAAATCCGATGCTCTATCCAGCTGAGCTACGAGTGCCTAGGGCGCACCATACCGCGCAAAACCGCGAATGCCAGCCCGACGACGCTGAATCCCGGGTTTTATCCGCGTTTTCAACGGGCTGGCTTTTCCGAACGGATCTCTGCGCGGTACCGCCATGCCGGAAGGCGGTCATCAGGCGACCGCGCGGACCGACCGCCAACCGTCCAAGCCGCGCCGCAAACCTGTTGGCGGCGGCCTCCGCAGAGCTTGTCCAGCGACCGTGGTTGACCCAAAGCAATGCAACCATCCATCGGATCGATGCAGAATTAAGTGCTGGCGGTTGTGCCGTTTCATGCAGATAACAATTTATCAGATCAATTAGTTTTCGTTCGATTGCTGTCGGTGCCTGAATTTATCGAGAGGCTGGAAATTGATTTTGAGCTCTCATAGCGATCTGCTGCGCGGATGGGTTGATTGGCCCGACAACGAAGCATATGCGACGGAACTGGGCCGGTTATTGGCGGTCGCGCAGGAGGGGGGCGCCACGATTGCGGAATGTCTTGCGGCCGCAAGCCGGCTCGACGTCGCTGACCCGGCCAGCTGGCGCGGCGAGTGGAGCAGGTTGGCCGACGCCAATAGGCGGCGCGCCGAACAGGCGTTCGGTGCGGGACATATTGCGACGGCCCGGAATTGCTGGCTTCGTTCGGCCAATTACTACCTGGCGGCGTCGATAGCGCAGCCGGCCGATGTCGAGCCGGCCGATATCCAACATGCTGATGTGGCGGGCGAGGATTTGTCGCTGGTCCGACGCTGCGTGGAGAAATATCTCGCGAACCTTCGCCCGCGCGGAGAAGTCGTTGTTGTGCCGTGGCTCGATGGCCACAGCCTGGACGGCTATCTGTCATTTCCAGTCGCGTCGGATTCCGCGCCGGTGCCGGCGGTGATCTGCATCGGCGAATCCGGCCGCCGAAAGCACGAGCTGTTTTTCGCAATGGCCCGGCACGCGCGCGACCGCGGGATGGCGCTGCTTTGCGTCGACGTCGGATACGACGCCGCTCTTGTCGAATCTGGCGTTCGCGCCACCAGGCCCGAGACCAGCGTGGCCGCCTTGGTCGACTACCTGATGGAGCGGGAGGACATCGATGGCGATCGCATCGCGGTGATCGGCGATGGCGCTGCGTCGTCCTGGGTCACCAGGGGCGTGGCATTCGATCGGCGGCTGGCTGCCGCAGTCTGCGACGGCGGCCTCGAAGAGCTGTGGCAGAGCGACGCCGCAGCCGGCCATGGCGGGTTTCCGGCCATGATTCGCCCGGTCCCGCTGGCCCGGAAGACAGGGTGCCCGGTGCTGGTGGTGATCGACGAGTTCGGCTGGCTCGATCCGCAATGGGCCGGCAAGCTGCTGGCGCACGACGACGCCGCGCCATCAAATCTGTCGCTGAAGGTGTTTGAAGCCGCCGAGACCGGGGCCTCGCATGCCAGCGCGGATAATCCGACTCTCGCCAATGAGTTCATATTCGACTGGATCGGGCGCCAGATGGCAGCGCGGCTGGTGGCGGGGAATCGACAGTTCAGCCCGCGCTAGACCGGCGAGCGGCTCTGTGACGAAGATTCCGGAACTACTTGTCGATAGCGCAACCCTAGAGCGTTTTCGAGCGAAGTGGGTACCGGTTCGCGTAAAGAAAACGCGTCAAAACAAGAATCTAGAGCTCCGGTTCTGATCTATCAGAACCGGAATTGCTCTAGAATCCGCCCTCGACCTTGAGGCAGGCTTTCTCCAGGCGAATCTTGAGGGCGTTTAGCCGTTGCGTCACCTCATCGAGCTTCTGCGTGGTGAGGTCGGCGAAAATGAATTCATTGAGCGCCTCTTCCTCGCCCGCGGTGCTGGCGATTTGCTTGTAGGCCTTGTCGGTCAGCGACAGCTTCACCACCCGGGCGTCGGTGTCGTCGGTGCGGCGACGCACCAGCCCTTTCTTCTCCAGCAGCTTGGTCTGCGTCGTGATGAAGGAGGGATCGACATGGATCGCCTTGGCGACGACGCGGACCGACACGCCCTGACCCTCTTCCAGGTCGATCACCGCCATCAGAATGGTCAGCTGCGGCCCGCTGATACTCAGCGTCTTTGCCCGGAAATAGCGCAGCTCTTCAAGGTACATGGCGACGTTGGCAATCGCCCAGCTGAAACGTCTGGCGGAGTCATGATCGATTTGTGGTGGCAGCTTTGGCGTTGGGGACGCCAGTTCTAATCCGTCTTTTTTTGGCATGTATACGTTCCTCGGCAGGTGACGAAAGCACTCTTGGCAGAGGAACCTGTCCCACATTGCTTTTTATATCAGATAGTTGGGCGGGAATGGGACGGAAACTTGCGGATCCGGCGAAAATAACTCTGTTGCGCAAATGCAACGAGGCGCGCCAAAGCAACTGATGAGTAAATAATCAAATTGGAACACGTGATATATTCATGCAATGTGACGGTCATACGGGCGGGGCAATCGATTACGAGTCGTCCGGTTATGAGGTTCGCACAGCTGGGAGGCTGGCGGACGTCAGGGTACAGGGCCGCCTCAGGCATCACCTGCAGGACTAGGACCCAAACAGTCTAACTTGGAGGATGCAATGAAAGCGACTAAGAGTCTCATTCTCGGCTCCACGGCGGCGCTGCTGGCGATGGGCGGGGCTCAGGCGGCCGATCTTCCGTTGAAGGCCAAGGCGGTTGAATATGTCAGGATCTGCTCGCTCTACGGCGCGGGTTTCTACTACATCCCGGGCACCGATACCTGCATCAAGCTTGGCGGCTATCTGCGCGCCGACGTGACCTTCAACGGTTCGGGTGCCTATGACTCCCCGTCCTGGGCCGGCGCCGCCGGCCAGCGCAACCGGCTGCGGAACGAATACATCTTCCGCTCCCGTCAGGATCTCAACATCGACACCCGCACCGCGACCGAATACGGCGTGGTCCGCACCTATTTCGATGCGACCTTCAGCTGGACCACCGGCACCGACGGTGTCGCGGGCGGCTTCCTCGGCGTGTACTACGCCTTCATCCAGTTCGCCGGCTTCACCATCGGCAAGGCCGTGTCGCAATACGACGCACCCTGGACCGGTTATCCCGGCAACAACACCTCGTTCCTGCTCGGCGGCCACGACGACGTGACCGGCATCAACCAGATCGCCTATACGGCCCAGTTCGGCAATGGCGTGTCGGCCTCGCTCTCGGTCGAAGATCCGTCAGCCTATAATCAGGCCGGCCTCTACAACACCGCAGGCCCCGGCCTGACGGCCGCCGCCTATAACGCAGCCTATCCGGCGGGCGTCTATGGCACCAATTCCTACGCCGGCACCAGCGTTCCCGACATTGTCGGTCAGCTGCGGGTCGATCAGGCGTGGGGCTTGTTCCAGCTGTCGGCAGCTGGCCACCAGGTTCGCGCCAGCTACTACAATCCCGCGCTGGAAACGACCGGGCATCCGGGTGACAAATGGGGCTACGCAGCGCAGGCGGCCCTGTCGATCAAGAACCTGCCCACCGGTCCGGGTGACAGCATCAACGTCAGCGCCGGCTATGCTCACGGTGCTACACGCTACGTGCTCGGCGGCGTCACCGGCAACAGCTTTGCAATGTATGGCAGCACGGGCGTTCCCGGTGCCTATCAGAGCATTGCGGTTGGCGGATCGTCGGATGGCGTGTTCGCCAGCTTGGTGGGCGGGGGCGGCACCAGCATCGAGCTGACGACTGCATGGGGCGTGCGTGGCGCGTTCAACCACAACTGGAACCCGTACTGGTCGACTTCGCTGTTCGGTGCTTACACCGCCATCGACTACAATACCAACGCGACTGCTCTGATCTGCGCAGGTTGGGGGGCTCCGATCGCTGGCTTTAACTGCAATCCGGACTTCAGGATCGCCCAGATCGGTACCGTCACCCGCTGGACCCCGGTCACGGGCCTGACCTTCTCGGGTGAGGTGATGTACACCTATCTCGATCAGGGTTACTCCGGCACGGCCGCGCTGACCGCTCCCGGCGCGACTAAGCCGGCTGGTCTCGTCTATGAGTTCAAGGATCAGGGCACCTGGTCGGGTGCGCTCCGCGCGCAGCGCACATTCTGATTTCGATCAGTCGACGATCATCCAACAACCCCGGCGGGAAACCGCCGGGGTTGTTGCATGCGTCCACGTCAATTCCGAGCGGCGGTGCCGGTTTTCGCGGAAAGACGCACTGCGGTGACGGCGCAGCGCAAGCAAATCAGATCAATAAAGCTTAGTAACTTAGATGTTGAACTCAATTGTGTATCGGGTATATTTTGAAGGTCGCCGCCTCATGGTCGGCGACCTTGAGCTTGAGGAGACAGACGACTTCTTGATGCTAAACCTCCAAAACCTCCGGCAATGCCCTGCCGGAGGTTTTTCAATTTCTGGCTTTGAATTCGGGCTGGGCACGGATCGCGGTCGGTACGAATTGGCGGTGATTCGACGCGAGGTCCTATTCACCCGCGGTGGCGCGAACCCAGGACATTTTCGATCTCGCCCTTTTGCCGAAACTCCCGCATTTTTGCCGGATTGCAATGCTCAACGCTTGGTCTACGCGGGATGGCGCCGCGGCAGCGGCTCGGCCGTTGCCCGCAAACGGCGTCCGGGTTTCAGAACGATCGATGCGAAAACTGCTCTGCTGTCTGGTGTGGCCCTTGATGCTGGCGGTGTCGCCGGCCCGCGCCGATCTGCGAATCACCGACGACCATGGCGGCTATGTTACCGCCTATAAGGCGAAGTATGAGCGGATCCGCGACCGCCATGAGCGCGTCATCATCGACGGCGTCTGCAATTCCGCCTGCACCATGGTGTTCGGCATCGTGCCGATCAACAAGATCTGCGTCACGCCGCGCGCCAGTCTCGGCTTCCACCAGGCCTATTACGACAAGGCCTTCACCTTCGGCATCAAGGTCACCAGCACGCAGGGCACCTCGGAGCTGATGTCGTATTATCCGCAGCCGGTGAAAGACTGGATCGGCCGCAATGGCGGCCTCACCACCAAGATGAAGAAGATCACGAACGGCAAGGATCTGTGGAAGATCGTCGATCCCTGTCCGGAGGCGTTCTGAGCGAGCCGATCAGCCGCGCCGCGGACGATCAGGTTGCGGAGCCTTGCGGCGGCCACCGGGCAGAGCGCGTCGGTCAATTCAGCTCGATCGATCCGGTCATCACCGGCACGCAGCGTCCGCCGATGAAAGTCGCGGTGACGACGCCGTTGTGTTTTTCGGCATGGGCATTGAGCAGGCTGGGGCGGCCCATTTCGACGCCTTGGGCGATCCGCTTCGACAGCGACAGATCGGCCTCGGGCCGCAAATGTGCCAGCAGGCCGATCAGCGCCACGGCGGCGCTGCCGGTGGCCGGGTCTTCGGGAATATTGTGATGCGGGCTGAACATCCGCGCCCGGATGTCGATGTCGGCCTCATCGACCTGCGTGTAGATCATGATGCTGACCGCCGGCTGCTTGGCGACTTCGCGTCGGAATACATCGGCCTGCGCCTCCGCGCCCGCCAGCGCGGCGCGGGATGTCACCTCGGCGAGAATGAAGGCGGCGCCGCAGGAGGCGATGCAGGGCCGATGTCGAGCCGTCGCGATGTCATCAATCGCCAGTCCGCAAGCCGAGGCCACCAGTTCGGATGAAACCTCGGCGCCGACCGTGAGCTGTTGGGGCGCACCGAGCCGCGCGCCGACCACCGTCGCGCCGTCCTTGAGGATCTCGATCGCGACCAGCCCGGCCTTTTCCTCGAACACCACGCGGTCCCCGGCGACGGCGCGGCCATAGCTTTCGCCGGCGCGCGCCAGCATGAAGGCGGTGCCGACATTGGGATGGCCGGCGAACGGCATCTCGCCCTTCGGCGTGAAGATCCGCACCGCCGCGGTGTGGGCGGGATCCTGCGGCGGCAGCACGAAGGTCGTCTCCGACAGGTTGAATTCCGCGGCGATGCTCTGCATCTGCGCGGTCGACAGGCCATCGGCGTTCAGCACCACGGCCAGCGGATTGCCGCTGAACTGATCGGCGGTGAACACATCGACGGTTGCAAATTGTAGGCGCATCGCAAGCCCTCCAACCCTTCATCCTGACAGTCTGACTTCAAAAGCGATCAACAAGACCAGGCCGTCAAGGTCGTCATTGCGAGGAGCATTTGCGACGAAGCAATCCAGCCCTTGCCTGGCGTCCCTGGATTGCTTCGTGGTCGGACGGCGCGATGCGCCGTCCTCGGCTCGCAATGACGAACTTGAATGTCTGATCGTGTTGGTTGCATGTTGAGTAGACGCTGAGCGCGCTTGACACATCCCCTCATGGTTCGAGATGGCGCTGGCGCGCCGCCTCACCATGAGGGTCTTTTCCAACCGGGCTGGCGCGGCAGCCTCAGAATGTCACCACGCCGCGGATCGATTCACCGCGCTTCATCAGGTCAAAGCCCTTGTTGATGTCGCTGAGCGGCATCACATGGGTGATCATCGGGTCGATCTGGATCTTGCCCTGCATATACCAGTCGACGATCTTGGGCACATCGGTGCGGCCGCGGGCGCCGCCGAAGGCCGAGCCCTTCCACACCCGGCCGGTCACCAGCTGGAACGGCCGGGTCGAGATCTCGGCGCCGGCCGGCGCCACCCCGATCACGATCGACTGGCCCCAGCCGCGATGGCAGGCTTCCAGCGCCTGCCGCATCACCGTGACATTGCCGGTGCAATCGAAGGTGTAATCGGCGCCGCCGATCTGGTCGGCGCCGGCCTTGGTCATGTCGATCAGGTGAGGCACCAGATCCTTGCCGATCTCTTTCGGATTGACGAAATGCGTCATGCCGAAGCGTTCGCCCCAGGGCTTGCGGTCATTGTTGATGTCGACGCCGATGATCATGTCGGCGCCGGCCAGCCGCAGCCCCTGCAGCACATTGAGCCCGATGCCGCCGAGCCCGAACACGATCGCCTTGGCGCCGACCTCGACCTTGGCGGTGTTGATGACGGCCCCGATTCCGGTGGTGACGCCGCAGCCGATGTAGCAGACCTTGTCGAACGGGGCGTCCTCGCGGATCTTGGCCACCGCGATTTCCGGCAGCACCGTGTAATTGGCGAAGGTCGAGGTGCCCATATAATGATGGATCGGCTTGCCGCCCATCGAGAACCGCGAGCTGCCGTCGGGCATCAGGCCCTGGCCCTGGGTGGAGCGGATCGCGGTGCACAGATTGGTCTTGCGCGACAGACAGGAGGGGCACTGCCGACATTCCGGCGTGTACAGCGGAATGACGTGATCGCCTTTCTTCACGCTGGTGACGCCCCGGCCGATATCAACCACCACGCCGGCGCCCTCATGGCCGAGAATCGCCGGGAACAGGCCTTCGGGATCGGCGCCCGACAGGGTGAACTCGTCTGTGTGGCAGATTCCGGTGGCCTTGATCTCGACCAGCACTTCGCCGTCGCGCGGGCCTTCGAGCTGCACGGTGGTGATTTCAAGCGGTTTGCCGGCGGCAATGGCGACAGCGGCGCGAACGTCCATGATGTTTCCTTGCTGGTGATTGGCGCCAAGTCGTGTCATTCGAGCGCGGCGCCGTATTTGCTCGTGGCCGGGCAACATACGATCAGGCATCCGGGGTGACAATGAATCGCAATGCAGAAAACTTTGCCACGCGCGCGGCGCCGGCGATCTTCGTGGTGCTGTGGAGCACCGGATTCGTCGGCACCAAATATGCGCTGAGCGGCGCCGAGCCGCTGACCTATTTGGCGATCCGGATGATCGTGGTGGTGGCGCTGATGGCGATCATCGCGGCGATCGCGCGGCCGCGCTGGCCGGGGCTGGCCGGTCTCGGCCACAGCGTCGTCGCCGGCATCCTGGTGCACGGCATCTATCTGGCCGGCACCGCGATCGCGATCGCGCATTCGATCCCCGCCGGACTATCGGCGCTGATCCCGGGATTGCAGCCGATCCTGACCTCGACCCTGGCGAACCGCTGGCTTGGCGAGCGGGTGACGCCGCGGCAATGGGCGGGGCTGCTGCTCGGGCTCGGCGGCGCGGTGATGATCGTGCACAACCGTTCGATCAGCGGCGACGCCGGCTGGGGCTGGCTGGCCTCGGGCTGCTCGCTGGTCAGCATCACCATCGGCACGCTGTACCAGAAGCGCTATTGCAGCGGCATCGACTGGCGCGCCGGCAATGTCGTGCAATATCTGGCGGCGCTGGCGTTCTTCGCGGCCGGGGCCTGGCTGTTCGAGACCCGGCAGGTGGACTGGACCACCGAGTTCGTTCTCTCGGTGATGTGGCTCGCGGTGGTGCTGTCAATCGGATCGATCGGGCTGTTGTACTGGCTGCTGCGCCGCCACGCGTCGAGCCATGTCGCCAGCCTGTTCTATCTGGTGCCGGCGGTGACCGCGGCGATGGCCTATGTGCTGTTCGACGAGAAACTCGATGCGATCTCGATCGCCGGAATGGTGACCTGCGCCGCCGCGGTGCTGCTCGTGCTCCGCGCGCGGGCCTAGAGGCTGACTTAAAGCAAAATCAGGCCTTCAAAGTTCGTCATTGCAAGGAGCACTTGCGACGAAGCAATCCAGTCCTTGTCTGTAGCCCCTGGATTGCTTCGCGGTCGGACGGCGCTGCGCGCCGTCCTCCGCTCGCAATGACGACATCGGGTTTTGTTGGCGTCATTTTCAGTCCGACTCCGAGGTCGGGGCAGCAAAAAGCCTCCAGAGATGATCTGGAGGCTCCCGCCTGCCGAAGGTCGGGCGCGTTAGCGCTTCGACTTCTTGGCCTTCTTCTTCGCCGTCGGCGCAACCTTCTTGGTGGCCTTCTTGGTGGCCTTCTTGGCGGACTTGGCGGCGGTTTTCTTGGCCGCCTTCTTGGTGGTCTTCGCCGGCTTGGCGGCCTTGACCGTTTTCTTGACCGATTTCTTGGCGGTCTTCGGCGCGGTCTTCTTGGTCGCCTTCTTGGCGGTCTTCACCGCCGACTTCTTGCCAGCGGCCTTCTTCGCCGCGACTTTCTTGGCCTTTTTCGCCGGGGCTTTCTTGGCCGTTTTCTTGGCCGGCGTCACTTTCTTGGCGGTCGTCTTCGTGGCCTTGGTGGCGGCCTTGCGGGCCTTCTTGGCCAGCTTCTTGGTTGCCTGCACCGCGTCGCTGATGACGTCGGTCATTTGATCAAGCATCGGCTTATCGTCGTCCATGGTATCCCCCTCAAAAGGTTAGTGACAAATAACGATAGCCGATTCGCGGATTTGGTGTTGACAAGCTGACGCTGAATCATCGGTTACGCACCGTGTCGTAGGCGTCCAATGCGCGCAGCCGTCCGACCTTGTGATCGACGATCGGGTGCGGGTAGTTGCCGCCAAGCGTGACGCCGGCGGCGGCGCATTCGAGCGGCGTGGCGGTCCATGGCTGGTGGATCAACCTGGTCGGCAGGCCGGCGATCTGAGGAACCCAGCGGCGGACATAGTCGCCGCCGGGATCGAACTTCTCGCCCTGCAGGATCGGATTGAACACCCGGAAATAGGGCGCGGCATCGGCGCCGCAGCCCGCGACCCATTGCCAGTTCGCCGGATTGCTGCCGGGATCGGCATCGACCAGCGTGTCCCAGAACCATTGTTCGCCGTGACGCCAGTCGATCAGCAGATGCTTGACCAGGAACGACGCCACCACCATCCGCACCCGGTTGTGCATCGTCCCGCTGTGCCCACAGCTGCCGCATTCCGGCGTCGACGATCGGATAGCCGGTGCGGCCGCGCTGCCAGGCAAGCAGCGCTTCGGCGTCATGCCTCCAAGGAAAGACGTCGAACGCCGGCTGCAAATTGCTCCGTGCCAGATCGGGCCGATCGAACAGCAGGTGTCGGCAGAACTCGCGCCAGCCCAGCTCGCTGAGAAATTTGTCGACATCGCCGGCGGTGGCCGGACGTTCGGCGGCGGCAAAGCGCGCGGCTTGCCAGACCTGACGCGGACTGATTTCGCCGAACCGCAGATGCGGCGACAGGCCCGAGGTGGCGTCGATATCCGGTCGGTCGCGCGCCGTCGCATAGTCCGACACGCCGGCAAGGAATTGGGCCAGCCGCGCCTGCGCGGCGGCTTCGCCCGGAATCCAGCTCGCACGCAAGCCGCCTGCCCAATCCGGCTGCGTCGGTTCCAGATGCCAGTCGGCTATCGCGTCGCCAGGCAGGCGAGGCGAGGGTGGCAGCGTCGCCGGTGCAGGCAGCGGCTTGGGCGGCGCGCCCTGCATTTGCACCCGCTTCCAGAACGGCGTGAACACCCGCAAGCCCCTGCCGTCCTTGGTGCGGATCTGGCTTGGCGCCACCAGCAGATCGCCGCGACAGCGATGCGCGGCGATCCCGAGATCGGCCAGCGCGATCGCCAGGTTGTCGGCCACGGCGCGATCCGCGGCGACCTCGCTTTCGTTCCAATACACCGCGGCGGCATCGATCTCGGAGGCGAGCGCCGCGATGACGGCGGCGGCCGGACCACGACGCAGTAACAATGAGCCGCCACCTGACGTCAGGCTGGCCTGCAGCGACTGCAGCGAGCGGGACAACCACCAGCGCGCCGCGCCGCCGAGCGGCCTGATCGCTGAACTGTCTTGATCCAGGACATAAAGGCAGACCAGCGGCGCCCCGGTCTGCGCCGCTGCGTGCAGCGCCGGGTGGTCGGACAGGCGCAAATCGTCGCGGAACCAGACGATCGATGGAGGAGCGGTGGCGTGGGGCATCAGGAGATTGTCATCCGAATTCGACCTTGTGGGTCAGCAATCTCCCGGCGAGGAGGATTGCAACCTTCAACAATTTGGAACGTATTGGAACTGGACGGAACCCAAATCACATTGGAGGGCGATTTGAAGCGCTACGGCATTCTCTATCTGGCAACTTTCATCATCCTAATTCCGCTGGATTTCCTGTTCCTGGGAACGATCGCCAAGAACTTCTTCAATTCACAGGTCGGCGACATGCTCGGCCAGGTCAGGCTGGCGCCGGCGATCCTATTCTATCTGCTCTATGTCGTCGGTATCGTCATCTTCGTTAACGGCTCGTCCGATGCGACCTGGCAATCGGCGTTGCTCTATGGCGCGCTGTTCGGGCTGTTCTGCTACGCGACATTCGAGCTGACCGCTTTGGCATTGTTGAAGCATTGGACCTGGCCGGTGGTGATGGTCGATATCTCCTGGGGCGCCTTTGCCACCGCCTTCTCCGCCTCACTGGGGTTGTTACTGGCGAACTGGATCTCAACCAAAATCTAGCGAGCGTGGCGCGATTGCGTTCAAATGAGGGAGGCCGGCGCCGGTGGCGCCGGCCTCTTTGTTGGCGTGTAGCAGGAGCCATCACAGCCTCGACGAATTTGCCGTTGCCTTGATGTCGCCGCGAGCGCGCCGCATCGCCGCCGAAGCAGGCTGCGATCACTCCGGCTGTGACGCAGGTCACCGAGATAATTTGGCAACCATGCGAGTAAATCTCACGGCCAATGCCGATTGCTTGGTACCAACGTTGAAGTCTTAACCACCCGTTTACGCCAGCATGGAAATGCTGGATTTGACCACAAAGTTCAAAGAGAAGAGCGAGACCCATGACTGCCGCCGCCCATGCCGAAGAGATCGGCATCATCGACCCCTCCCGGATCGCGGACCGCTTTACCGCTGCACAGGCCCTCGGCATTGTGCGCGACGGCGTGATCACCGGAGAAGGACCGACCACCCGGGGTCGCGTCCATTTCTCGCGAACGCTCGATGCCGCAGACGCTGCCTGGTGCGTGCAGATCCTGACCGCCGATGCGGTCGCGAACCAGCCGGTCAGCCGGGCCGAGGCCGAGGCGCTGTTCGAGATCAACGACGCCGCCGCCGAGCGGAAGGACGAGGGATCGTTCGACGATCTGTTCGCCAAGGCCATCGTCCACCACGCCGCCGCCGCATCCGGTCTGCCGGTGCCGTCGCGCAGCGTGGCGCTGTCGCCGGATGTCGCGATCGAGAGCTGGGCCCCAACCCAGGCGATCGGCGTCAATATCGAGGTGCTGGAGTGGATCGGCCGGCAGATGCGCAGCAACCGCCGCAACAACCTCGCTTTGATGCGATTGATCGCCGCCACCGTGATCGGCGCCGCGACGCTGCCGCTGGTGCAGCATCTGCCCAACGTGTTCGACCTCGGCATGTGAGCCCGGCGAAATTTTCCTGAATCGATAATGGCGGGGCCTGGCCCCGCCATTATTGTATCCAGCTATGGGCGATTGGCGACGGCCTTCGGCGGCGCATCACCCGGTTGCTGCCCAGCTGGCGCAGGCCGATAGCCATCGGTCAAAGTGCCGAGAAAGGCGACGATATCGTCGATCTCGGCCGATGACAGCGCCGGCGGATCGCCCGGCTTGCCGCCGAATGGCGGCTCCATATTGATGTTGCCGCGGTAGCGCGCCGGCAGATCGTCGAATTTGTCGATGCTGCCGTCGGCCCTGCGCGGATACCAGCGGCCCGGATCGGTGTCGCGGGTGGCGTAGAATTCGACCGCGTCGTGCAGGCTCTTGATCACGCCGTTGTGGAAAAAGGTTTTGCGCAGCGCGACGTTGCGCAGGGACGGCGCCCGGAACAGTCCGCAATAATCATCCCGGCCCTTGAAGTCCGCGCGCAGCGGGCCGCACAGGCCGAGATCGAAGAAGCCCGGATCGGCATTGGCGGCGATCGCGCGGTTGCGCGGCACGCCCAGCGCGATCATGCCGAAATCGGAGAATTGCGGCGCGCTGCCGTCGTCGGCGCGTTCGCTGCGGTGACAATTGCCGCAATTGCCCTTGGCCGGATCGTTGAACGCCGCGAGCCCGCGCGCTTCCTGGTCGGTCAGCCTGGCACGGCCGGCCAGATAGGCGTCGTATTTGCTGGAATACGGATAGAAGGTCGCGGCATTCTGCTGATACACCGCCAGCGCCTTCAGCGCGGCGGCAAAGGTCTGGTCCGGATCGTTGAAAATAGCGTCGCCGAAGATGGCCTTGATCTCGCCCGCATAGGCGGCCTTGCGCAAGGCCGCGGCGACGGTGGCGACGCTGCTATCCATCTCGAACGGCGCCAGCAGCGGAATCCGGGCCTGATCGCTGGCGTGGTCGACCCTTCCGTCCCAGGTCAGGCCGCCGGTCGGGCCATTGTCGATGCTGGCGTCGGCTTCGTCCTCGGATTCGTAATAGTGTTCGGAAAACTGCGGCACCGCTTGCAGATAAGTCAGCGCCGGGGTGGCGCGAAAGCCGGTTTGCCGCAAATCCTTGCCGCCGAATTGCATGGCGCGGTCATTGCCGGGGCCGAAGCCATGGGCCGGATCGTGGCAGCTGGAGCAGGCCAGTTGCCCGGACCTCGACAGCGCGCGATCGGCAAAGATCTTGGCGCCGAGCGCTTCCAGCGCCGCGGCCCTGGCAAAAGCCTGCGCCCGGGTGAGGCCGTCGGCTTCGGCGCGGGTCGCGCCGGTCAAGCCCAGCGCGGCCAGCACCACCAGGGAATACAAAAAGATGCCGGGTCTGATCATGGCAATAACCTGCCGTGCTTTCATGACAACGGTCTGACCGAAGTGCCGCGCAAGCCTGCCATGCCTTCATCCGACTGACATCGAAGCCAGTTTAGGATTGTTCCAATCAAGGCCATCCTTCGAGGAGCGATCCGAATGTCTCGTCCACTGCAATCCGTTGTTCTGTCAGCCGCGCTGGCGCTGCCGGCGGTCTGGGGCCAGCCGGCGACGGCACAGACATCCGGGATCAAAGCCATCGATACGGTGGTGGTGATCTACGCCGAGAACCGGTCCTTCGATAATCTCTACGGCTATTTCCCGGGCGCCAACGGCTTGCAGAACGTCACGCCCGATCAATACGTCCAGCTCGACCGCGACGGCACGCCGCTGAAAACCTTGCCGCCGGTCTGGAATGGTTTGACCGCCAAAGGCGTGACGCCGGTGGTGACCGAAGCGCAGACCGAGTTGATGCCAAACCGGCCGTTTGCGATCGACGATCCCAAAAGTCTGGCGACGCCGCTCGGGGTCGTGACCCACGATCTGTGGCATCTGTTTTTCCAGAACCAGATGCAGATCGATGGCGGCAAGAACGATAAATTCGCCGCCTATGCGGATGCCGGCGGGTTGGTGATGGGCCATTACGACGGCTCCAAACTGCCGCTGTGGAATATCGCCAGGGAATACGTGCTGGCCGATAATTTCTTTCAAGGCGCCTTTGGCGGCTCCTTCCTCAATCATTTTCAGCTGGTCTGCGCCTGCGTGCCGAAATACCCCGACGCCGACAAGAGTCCGGCCAAGGGGCTGATCGCCGCGGTCGAACCCGACGGCGTCTCGCTGACGCTGGCGGCGAATTCGCCGAAATCGGCGATGGATGGAATTCCGAAATTCGTCAATAACGGTCAGATCTCGCCGGATTTCTATGCCGTCAACACGATGCAGCCGCCGTATCAGCCGAGCAACAACAAGCCGGCCAAGGACGGCGATCCGCGCTTCGCCGATCCGGCCGCGCCGAACACGCTGCCGCCGCAGCACGAGACGACGATCGGTGAATTGCTGAGCCAGAAGGGCGTGAGCTGGGCGTGGTACGCCGGCGCCTGGCAGGCGACGCTCGACGGCAACCGCGGCAAGCCGGTGCCGAACTTCCAGTTTCACCACCAGCCGTTCAATTTCTTCGACACTTATGCGCCCGGCACCTCGGCGCGGGCCGAGCATCTCCGGGATGGCGGCATGAATGGCGAGGTCCTGATCAAGGACATCGACGCCGGCAAGCTGCCGGCGGTCACATTCTACAAGCCGCAAGGCAATCTCAACGAACACCCCGGCTACACCGATGTGCAGTCCGGCGACGCCCATATCGCCGACATCATTGCCCATCTGCAAAAGAGCCCGCAATGGGACCACATGCTGGTCGTCGTCACCTATGACGAAAACGGCGGCTTCTGGGATCACGTCGCGCCGCCCAAGGCCGATCGTTGGGGGCCGGGTTCGCGGATTCCGACCCTGATCGTGTCGCCTTTGGCCAAGAAGGGCGCCGTGGACCACACATTCTACGACACCACATCGATTCTGCGGTTCATCACCAAGCGGTTTGAACTTCCGGTGCTGCCCGGCCTCGTGGCCCGGGACGCGGCCCTCAAAGCCCACGGCCAGCCGCCTTTGGGCGATTTGACCGCGGCCTTGGCGCCGTAACCGTTCAATTCAGGCGCCGGGCAAGCGGGTGCTTGGTCCATCGGCCGCCTCTGGCTGACATTGCCGGGGCGCGCGCCGCGCCTTTCCGCCGGATCGGCCGAACCCGCCAATCCAGATTCGGGAACATTGGCGCTGTTGCGCCCACCGCTGGTAATGCCGGGCGCGGTGCAGCTTGCTTCATCCGTCCAAACCGGGCGGGAATGGGGTTTCGAGGCGTTATTCTGGGCGAAAGCAGCAGAGCTGCGTCCCGCCGCTGTAGGCTGCCGGCCGGATGACGGCGGCGCTTGCGCAGTGCGGCTGCGGGGGAACAAAGGCGAATGGGGGCCCCCCTGCGCAATATCTAGTTTTCCTCAGCGTCAGAATTGTTACAAGCAGTCGCGCTCCCAGATTGCCGTCCCGACCGGGAGGGCTGCCCACCCCAAGGTTGCAAGCAAAAGCACATGTTCAAACGCATTCTGATCGCCAACCGCGGCGAGATCGCCTGCCGGGTCATCAAAACCGCCCGGCGCATGGGAATCGAGACCGTCGCCGTCTATTCCGAGGCCGATCGTGACGCGCTGCACGTCGAAATGGCCGACGAGGCGGTGCTGATCGGGCCACCGGCGGCGTCCGAGAGCTATCTGGTGATGGAGAAGATCATCGAGGCCTGCCGCCAGACCGGCGCCGAGGCGGTGCATCCTGGCTATGGCTTCCTGTCGGAGCGCGAATCCTTTCCGCGCGCGCTCGAGGCCGCCGGCATCGTCTTCATCGGCCCCAATCCAGGCGCGATCGCCGCGATGGGCGACAAGATCGAATCCAAGAAGGCCGCCGCCAAGGCCAATGTGTCCACCGTGCCGGGCCATCTCGGCGTGATCCGCGACACCGCCCACGCGGTCCAGATCGCCGACGAGATCGGCTATCCGGTGATGATCAAGGCCTCCGCCGGCGGCGGCGGCAAGGGGATGCGGATCGCGCATTCGACCTCCGAGGTCGCCGAGGGATTCGACCTGGCCACCGCGGAAGCCAAATCCTCATTCGGCGACGACCGGGTGTTCATCGAGAAATTCATCGTCGACCCGCGCCACATCGAGATCCAGGTGCTGGGCGACAAGCATGGCAATGTGATTTATCTCGGCGAGCGCGAATGTTCGATCCAGCGCCGCAACCAGAAGGTGATCGAGGAGGCGCCGTCGCCGCTGCTCGACGAGGCCACCCGCCGCAAGATGGGCGAGCAAGCGGTGGCGCTGGCCAAGGCGGTCCAATACGATTCCGCCGGCACCGTCGAATTCGTCGCCGGCCAGGACAAGAGCTTCTTCTTCCTGGAGATGAACACAAGGCTGCAAGTCGAGCATCCGGTGACCGAAATGATCACCG
Organism: Rhodopseudomonas sp. BAL398; assembly: GCF_033001325.1. NCBI lineage: Bacteria > Pseudomonadati > Pseudomonadota > Alphaproteobacteria > Hyphomicrobiales > Nitrobacteraceae > Rhodopseudomonas > Rhodopseudomonas sp. BAL398. The sequence goes on along the minus strand of NZ_CP133111.1, from coordinate 1,612,570 downwards.
GCATTGACCTCGTCGAGCAGATGATCAGGGTCGCGGCGGGTGAAAAGCTCGCGATCGCTCAGAAGGATGTCACGCTGACCGGCTGGGCGGTGGAATCCCGGGTCTATGCCGAGGATCCGTTCCGCAATTTCATGCCCTCGATCGGCCGGCTGGTGAAGTATCGCCCGCCGGCGGAGAGCAATTCCGACGGCATCACCGTGCGCAATGATACCGGCGTGCAGGAGGGCGGCGAGATCGCGATCTATTACGATCCGATGATCGCCAAGCTGGTCACCCATGGACCATCGCGCGCCGCCGCCATCGAGGCCCAGGCGCATGCGCTGGACTCGTTTTATATCGACGGCATCCGCCACAATATTCCGTTCCTGTCGGCGCTGATGACGCATCCGCGCTGGCGCGAGGGCGATCTGTCGACCGGCTTCATCGCCGAGGAATTTCCGCAGGGCTTTGCGGCGCGGGTGCCGGAAGGCGACATCGCGCGCCGGATCGCCGCGGTCGGCGCGGCGATCGACCGGGTGATCGGCGAGCGCAAGCGCAAAATCTCGGGCCAGATGATCGGCCGCGCGGTAATCCGCGAACGCCGCCGCTCGGTCTGGCTGGAGCGCAGCGAAGTTCCGCTCGATATCATCCGCGAGGGCGAGGATTTCGTGGTGCGCTTTGTCGGCCCCGATGGCGCCCTGGGACAGCCGCATCTATTGTCGTCGCCGTGGATTCCGGGCGATCCGGTTTGGCAGGGCACCGTCGACGGCTATGCCATCGCGGTGCAGGTCCGGCCGATTCCGAACGGCGTGCGGCTGGCGCATCAGGGCTACGAGGTCGCGGTCAATGTCTTCACCGAGCGCGAGGCCTCCTCGGCGCGCTGGATGCTGGTCGGCAACAAGGCCGACACCGGCAAGAAGGTGCTGTGCCCGATGCCGGGTCTGGTGGTGTCGATCGCGGTCGCCGAAGGCCAGGAGATCAAGGCCGGCGAGACGCTGGCGGTGGTCGAGGCGATGAAGATGCAGAACGTGCTGCGGGCCGAACGCGACGGCGTGGTGAAGAAGATCCACGCCACCGCCGGCGCGACGCTGGCGGTCGACGCCGTCATCCTCGAATTCGCCTGAGCCGGTGGCCTGGCGTCACCGCCGCGCCGCGCTGCGCACGGTCCTGTCGGGATCGCGCTGCGTGCGGCCGGCTTCGGTCTATGACGCGATCTCGATCCGGATCGCCGACGATCTGGGTTTCGAACTCGGCATGTTCGGCGGCTCGGTGGCCTCATTGGCGATCCTTGGCGATCCCGATATCGCGCTGATCACCCTGACCGAACTGGCCGAACAGATTCGGCGGATGACGCGCGCGGCGGCCTTGCCGGTGCTGGTCGATGCCGATCACGGCTATGGCAACGCGCTCAATGTCCGACGCACCGTGCAGGAGCTGGAGGCCGCAGGCGCCGCCGGACTGACCATCGAGGATACGCTGCTGCCGCAGGCCTTCGGCGAAGCCGCAGCGCAATTGGTGTCGCCGCAGGAGGGGCTCGGCAAGATCAAGGCGGCGCTCGATGCGCGGATCGATCCGACACTGGTGATCGTCGGCCGCACCGGCGCGCTGACGATCAGCACGCTCGACGACGCGATCGAACGCGCCGTGGCCTATCAGGAGGCCGGCGTCGACGCGCTGTTCTTCACCGGGGTCAAAACCCGCGGCCAACTCGACACCATCGCCGCCGCGACGACGCTGCCGATCGTGCTCGGCGGGCCGTCCGATGAGGTCACCGACTGGGACTATCTGGCGAGCCGGCGGGTGCGGATCGCGGTGCAGGGCCATGCCCCGATTGCGGCCGCCACCGAGGCGGTGTTCGCGACGCTGACGGCGATCCGCGACGGCGCGGGGCCGAAGGAATTATCGGGCTTGGCCTCGGCCGAACTGATGGAACGGGTGTCCCGCGCCGCCATTGTCAAAGAGCGCGGCGGGCAATTTCTCGGGCTCAAGACACAAGCGGACTGACAGTCCATGAATGATGTGGTTCGTCAGGTGACGATCAAAGGCCGGGTGCAGGGCGTCGGCTATCGCGCCTGGCTGGCGCATAGCGCCGTTGCCGATGGCCTTGCCGGCTGGGTGCGCAATCGCCGCGACGGCAGCGTCGAGGCGGTATTGGCCGGGCCGGCCAAGGCCGTCGACGCCATGGTGGCGAAATGCCGGCGCGGACCGTCGGCGGCGCGGGTGACCGATGTCGTCGATGAAGCCGCTGGCCCCGACGCGCTCGATCTGCGCGCGCCGGGTGAGCGGTTCTCGGTGCTGCCGACGCTGTGAAGGCGGCGGATCAGTGCGCCATTGCGGATGACGACGCCCGCACCGGCCGACGGCGCAGCTTGCGCCTTGCCCAGATCCACAGTCCGGTGGTGATCAGCAGCAGCAGCGCAATCGACGTGACCACATTGAGCAGCGCCGGAACGGTGCTGGCCCAGTTGCCCTCGTGAAGCAGGCGTGGCCAGTTGCGCGCGGTCGGCTGCAGCCCGTCGCCGGTCACCGCGAACACCCGCATCTCGCCGCCGTCGTCGAGCCGCGCCAGCATGACGCCGCCGCGTGGCCGGATCCAGCTCAGCCGCGACAGGTCATAGGCCGCGCCGACGATACGAACCGCTTCGGTGATCGGGATCGGTGCGGTGCCGGCAACCGGCCGCGGTAGCGGCGCGGAAAAGCTGACGCCGAGCGCGATCAACAGGCCGGTGAGGGGGCTGAGGATCAGCAGCGGCAGCAAGAACCAGGCGGTGCCCTTGTGCCAGCCGGACAGCGAATTGGTCAGCCGCGGCAGGCCCATCAGAATGCCGAGCAGGATCAGGCCGAGCATCGCGACCGTCGAGACCGTGACCAGCCAGCCGAAGCCGCCGATCAGGTGCTCGTGCAGACGCCGGGAGGACATCAGGAATTGGGCGAGGGCGCCGGGAGACTCGATACGCTCATTGCTGGCCAGATCGACATGGACCAGCCCGTCGCTGCGCCGGGCGCCACCGATCGAGGCCGTGCCGTCATAGGCCCGCACCATCAGCATCCGGGCGTTGCCCTGCGGATCGTGCTTGGCGAGCACGGCATTGAGCGTGTCGGCGGTGACGATTCCCGGCTCGGCGCCGGTCACGATCGGCTCGACCGACAGGATCAACCCGGTGACGATCAGCACCGCGAGCGGGATAGACAGCACCAGCGTGATCCAGCGGTGCAGTCGCAATAGCCACATCTTCAACATCGGTTCGGTCCTTCGCTGCCTGTTGCATTTGCGGCAGGTATGAACCGATCAACCTGACAATCGACTGACGGAAACTCTCAGCTGATGCCGCTTACCGCATTCAAAGCCTGGTCGGTGGCGCCGAACACCTCGTTAAAGGCGGCGTGGAGGGCGACGTCGAGATCGGCCATGGTGACCGGGAGCCCGAGATCGACCAGGCTGGTGACGCCGTAGCGCGGGTCGGTGACGCCGCAGGGCACGATCGCCTTAAAGTGGCTGAGGTCGGGCTCGACATTGATGGCGATGCCGTGAAACGTCACCCAGCGCCGCAGCCGGACCCCTATGGCGGCGATCTTGTCCTCATAGCCGTCGCCCTTGTCGGGCCGCGCCACCCAGACCCCGACCCGGTCCTCGCGACGCTCGCCGCGCACATTGAATGCCGCCAGGGTCTGGATGATCCATTGCTCGAGCGCGGCCACATAGGCGCGCACGTCGGGACGGCGCCGTTTCAGGTCGAGCATCACATAGGCGATGCGCTGGCCGGGGCCGTGATAGGTCAATTGCCCGCCGCGTCCGGCAGTAAACAGTGGAAAACGTGGGTCGAGCAGATCGCTCGCCTGACCGCTGGTGCCCGAGGTGTAGAGCGGCGGGTGTTCCAGCAGCCAGACCTGTTCGGGCGCGGTGCCGGCCGCGATCGCCGCCACCCAGGCTTCCATCGCCGCCACCGCCGCCAGATAGGGCACCGGCGAATCGGCAATCTGCCAATCCACACCGGCGGCGCCGGCGACCGGCAGGAAGCCCTGCAAATCGAGCGTTTGCCGGGCATTAATCATTGGCTAACCATAATGTGGTGTTGTGGAACACAGCAATTCCGCCAGTTTGTGAGTATGGGTCGCAGTGCCAACACTCGATAAAGTCTCCGTCGATCTGATGGTGGTCCTCGGGACCGCGTCAATGCCCATCCATCAGGTGCTGCGGCTCAGCCGCGGCGCGATCATCGAACTGGACGCCACCGAGGCCGACGAGGTCAAGATCCTCGCCAATAATATGCCGGTGGCCAGCGGCATGGTGCTGGTCGATCGCAATCGGATCGCGGTCGAGGTCAAACAGATGTTGCCGCGATCGCCGGATCATCGATAAGCGGCCTTGTCCCTTCATCATTGATTTGTTAAATGGGCGCCGTTGGTCCGGTCAGGGCAGGCCCCTGAACCCGATCCTTAGCGCTCGTGGCGGAATTGGTAGACGCGCTGCCTTGAGGTGGCAGTGAGTAAAATCGTGGGGGTTCGAGTCCCTCCGAGCGCACCACACCCAAGCCTAATCCATTGAAACTGCGCCTGTTCCTGTTCATCGACGGGATTGGCCGCTGTCCTGTCGATGCGCTCGCTGCCCGATCAGGTCTTCGGGCTGGTGCGGACGTGCGGAGCGGCCGTCGCGGTTTCGCTGCTGTGGTCATGGTGACGATGGCCGTGATGGCCATGGCTGGGCGCCGCCACCGTGACGTCGACCGGGACCACATTGAGCCGGCCGTGGCGAACGCCGGTCTGGGCCATCAGGGTGTCGGCGAGTTCTCGCACCGCGATCGTCGGTCCTTCCATCATCGACACTTCCAGGCAGTTCTCATGGTCGAGGTGGACATGCATGGTCGAGCGGACCAGATCGTGATGGGCGTGCTGGATCTCGGCGATCGGCCGCGCCAGTTCGCGTTCGGGGTGGTTGCAGACATCGCTCAGGGAGGCGACGCAGAGCAGCGCCTTGTCTTCCGACAGCCGGTCTTCCTGCAAGCGGTCGTGCAGCACGTCGCGGACCGCCTCGGATCGGTTCACGTAACCCTGCGGCGAATGAACTGATCGAACTGGTCCAGCAGATTGTCGTCGAGGGAAATCCCGACTCGCTCCATGCGTCGCTCGTCGGATGAGAATACGCTTAGGACTAGCATGGCTGGCGCCGGGGCAGGGCCGAATTGCTGCGCGATCGGAGCGCCCGGCCGCGAGGCTTCGGCGAGATAGCGATTCAAATCGCGGCGCGATGCCGACCTTCGATCGCGCGCAAGTGTTGCGATTTGATAAGGCGGCGCGACGACTCTCCACGCGTCCTGTGACGGTCTTAGAATAGAGCGATTATAATCTATGGAATTAGAATTCATCCAAGCCGCGCAATCTCATTGACGCGCATTTTGTCCTCGATTACCTCCGCAGCTGCGCATGCATCGCAACAGCATGATCGCGCCGGTTCGAGACCATGCAATACATCCTCACGGGCATCGGCCCTACACTGTGGACGGCCATCGAGGCTGTCGCGCTCTGGTGCGATGTGATTGCACAAGGTCTCTCGCGTAGCACGTCGGAGTTGGTACCCGTCGGACAGCGACCGCGCTGGCGCAAACCGATGCTGACACGTTGCGCTGTTGCCGGGCCGTTCGTGGAAACCCGCCATTTTATGCAACTCACCTCGGATCTCTGATGCTGGTGCCTTTTCTCATCATGCTGCGCGAAGGCGTCGAGGCGGCGCTAATCGTCGGGATCGTCGCCGGCTATCTGCGGCAGACCGGGCGTGGCGCGGCGATGCACCTGGTGTGGCTCGGCGTCGCGGCAGCGGTGCTGCTGAGCCTCGCGTTCGGGATCGCGCTGGAATTGATGTCGGCGGAATTGCCGCAGAAATTACAGGAACTGTTCGAGGCCGGCGTCGGGCTCTTCGCGGTGGTGGTGCTGACCGCGATGGTGTTCTGGATGCGGCGGGCGGCGCGTTCGATCAAGGCGGAGTTGCACGACAGCATCGATCATGCGCTGGCGGGCGACGGCCGACAAAGCCTGGCGCTGGTGGCGCTGGCATTTTTCGCGGTCGCCCGCGAAGGCCTGGAATCCGTGCTGTTTCTGCTCGCCGCCTTCCAGCAGCGCGATGAAGTCGGCATTGAAGCGCTGGCGGGCGCGGTGCTGGGTCTCGCGGTTGCGGTCGGCATCGGCATGGCGATCTATCGCGGCGGTCGCCGGCTCAACCTTGCGCGGTTCTTCCGCTGGACCGGGGTGCTGATCCTGTTCGTCGCCGCCGGTCTGCTCGCGGGCGCGGTGCGCTCGCTGCACGAGGCGGGCCTGTGGAACGGCTTGCAGGCGATTGCCTTCGATCTGTCCGCCGCGCTGCCAAAAGACGGTGTGCTCGGCACGCTGCTGTCGGGGCTGTTCGGCTATCACGACACGCCCGCGATCGGCGAGGTGCTGGCCTATTTCCTCTTCCTGATCCCTGCGCTGGTGCTGTTCCTGCGCGGCGGCCGCCCGGCGGTCGTGCCGCAATCCGCAGGCGCGGCTTCATCGCAATCGATTTCCGAGGTGAGCTGATGTCGTTGAAAGCCAAACCCGGACGGCGCGCGGCGGCTGCACCGCTTTGCGTTCTGCTGCTTGCCGGCGCGACGCCGGGTGTCGCGGCGGAGACACCGTTCGGCCCGGTCGCCGTCGTGGTCACCGCCAAGGCCTGCGAGCCCAACGAGCTCAAGGTGCCGGCCGGCCTCGTCGTCTTCCAGATCACCAATCGCTCCAGCCGCGCGCTGGAATGGGAAATCCTGAAGGGGGTGATGGTGATCGACGAGCGCGAGAACATCGCGCCGGGCTTTCGCCAGAAGATGACCACGCGGCTCGAGCCCGGCGAATACGAGATCACTTGCGGGCTGCTCGACAATCCGCGCGGACGGCTGACCGTGGTCAATGCCGCCGGCACCACCGCCGCCAATGTGCAGAAGCCCAGCGCGACCGATCTGATCGGCCCGGTGGCGGAATATCGGGTGTGGCTGGCGGGCGAACTGAGCAGCCTCGACGCCGCGGCGGCTGCGCTCGCCGCGGCCGTCGCGGCGGGCGATGTTGCCGCCGTCGGAGCGCGCTGGAGTGAGGTTCGGGGAGGGCTGCTGCAATTGGCGCCGATTGCGCCCTTGATCGAGGCCGAGACCCGGGCCGTCGCGGCCGATCTTGTGGCGATCGGTCCTGCAATCGTCGACGGCGGCACGCTCGGGAGACTGGCGCCGGCGAGCGCGACGTTGCGCACCGACGTCGCCGCCTTCCGCCGCGCGGCGCGCGCATTGACGCCGGCGCCGGACCGGTTGATTGCCGGCGCGGCTGCCGCGGCGAAGGCCCTGGCCGAAATCCTCGGCGGCACGGCACCGGTCGATCTTGCCGAAGCCGACGCCCGGCTGCGCGGCGCGGTCCGGGTCGTCGAGTTGTTCGGCCCGCTGACGGAGCGGGCCGACAGCGCCGCCGCCGCCGAGCTGAATGCCGCCGCCGCGAGCTTGCGCCAGGCATTGACGAAAGCGGGTGAGGCGCCTCGCGGTGCCGCGCTCGGCGACGACGATCGCCGCGTCATGGTTCGGGCGGCAGATGATTTCGCCCGCTGCAGCGCGCGCCTGCCGGCGATCTTGGGGCTGTGACGAGGAGTTTGCCATGAAAGATCGTCATCACAATTCCGCCGGTTCGCGCAGCGACGCGCCGTCGTCGCCGCAGCGCCGCGGCCTGCTTGTCGGATTGGCCGCGGGTAGCCTCGGTCTGCTGCCGTCGGGGACGCAAGCGGCGCCTGCGGCGGCGCCGTCGCTGGCGATCCCGTTTTACGGTCCGCATCAGGCCGGGATCACCACGCCGCAACCCTATGCGGGCCTGGTCGCCGCCTTCGATGTGCTTGCGGAGAACCGCGAGGAATTGCGCCAGCTGTTCATCACGCTGACCGCCCGCGCGGAATTTCTGATGCATGGCGGCACGCCGCCCCAACTCGACGCGGCCTTGCCGCCGGCCGACAGCGGCGTCCTCGGCCCCATCATCAAGCCGGAACACCTCACCGTCACGGTCGCGGTCGGCGCTTCGTTGTTCGACGGCCGGTTCGGCCTCGCGGCGCTGCGGCCGAACCAACTGGTCGAAATGGAGGATTTCCCCAACGACGCGCTGAATGCGGATCTGTGCCACGGCGACCTGATGATCCAGTTCTGCGCCGAAACCCCCGAAGAGGTGATCCACGCGCTGCGCGACGTCGTCAAGGCGACGCCGGACCTGCTCGCGATCAAATGGAAGCAGGAGGGATTCGCCGCCACCCATGGCGCGCGCAGCGGTCCGATCGGCACCGGACGCAATCTGCTCGGCTTCAAGGACGGCACCGCCAATGCCGATGTCCGCGACGACAAACTCATGAACGCCTATGTCTGGGTGCAGCCGGATGCCGGCGAGCCGGCCTGGAGCGTCGGCGGCAGCTATCAGGTGGTGCGGCTGGTGCGCAATTTCGTCGAGCGCTGGGATCGCACGCCGCTCAGCGAGCAGGAGGCGATCTTCGGACGCGCGCGCAATTCCGGCGCGCCGCTCGGCAAGGCCGACGAATTCGACGACCCCGGTTATCCGGCCGATCCGAAGGGCGAGAAAGTCCCGCTCGATTCGCATATCCGTCTCGCCAATCCGCGTACCCCGGAGGCGACGGCGCGACTGATCCGACGCGGCTTCAACTATTCGAACGGCGTCAGCAAATCGGGCCAGCTCGACATGGGCCTGCTGTTCGTCGCTTTCCAGTCGGATCTGGCGCTCGGCTTCATCGGCACCCAGAACCGGCTGAACGGCGAACCGCTCGAGGAATACATCAAGCCATTCGGCGGCGGCTACTACTTCGTGCTGCCCGGCGTGGCCGCGCCCGGCGGCCATCTCGGCCAGCGGCTGTTCGCCGATGCCGCATCTCTACCTGCTCCCTCCCCACGGGCGCCGGCTCAGGCGGCGTCGAAGAAAGGCTGACACCATGAAGCGACTGAAGCTGCTATCGATCGTGACCGCCGGCGTTGCCGCCGCGACCTTCGCCCATGCGGCGTCGAAGGTGGCGCCGGGCGAACTGGTGTTGCCGATCTCCGAATACAAGATCTGGGTCGGCGAGGAGGTCGAAGCGCTGGTCAGCAAATCCAAGGCCTTCACCGACGCGGTCCGGGCCGGCGATCTCGCCAAGGCGCAGGCGCTGTATGCGCCGGCGCGGGTCTACTACGAGCGGATCGAACCGATCGCCGAATTGTTCTCCGATCTCGACAAGGCGATCGACGTTCGTGCCGACGACTTCGCCAAGAAGGAGGCCGATCCGAAGTTCACTGGCTTTCATCGCATCGAATACGGCCTGTTCGCCAAGAAGTCGGTCGATGGCCTGGCCCCGCTGGCCGACAAGCTGGATTCCGACATCAAGGAGTTGCAGAGCCGCATCAAGGGGCTGACCGTGCCGCCGGAGAAGGTGGTCGGCGGCGCCGCGGCGCTGCTGGAGGAAGTCGCCAAGACCAAGATTTCCGGCGAAGAGGATCGCTACAGCCGCACCGACCTGTGGGATTTCAACGCCAATGTCGAGGGCGCCAAGAAGATTCACACTCTGCTGCGGTCGCTGACCGAGAAGGCCAACCCCAAGCTGGTGACCCGGATCGACGCCAACTTCACCAAGGTCGAAGCCGTGCTCGCCAAATACGCGCTGCCGGGCGGAGGCTACAAGAGCTACGACGAATTGACCAAGAAGGACCGCAACGCGGTGCGCGGTCCGGTCACGGCGCTCGCCGAGGATCTTTCCAGACTGCGTGGCGAACTCGGGTTGAAGTAACGCCCCGCGACCGCAGGCACGACAAAGCGTCCTGCGGTCGCAGCCAGGGCGATCGCGGACGGCTTGGCGGTGGACCACGGTCCGGGAGCCGGCGTCTGCCGAACGCATGTTCTGGTTGATCGACACGGCGTGAACCTGGAGGGCGGCAGATCTCCCGCTGGGGGCCTCGTGACCGTCGGCACGGCGTTCGCCATCGCAGGCATCGGCAGCCGCTGGAGCGTTTTCGAGCGAAGTGGGTACCGGTTCGCGTAAAGAAAACGCGTCAAAATAAGAATCTAGAGCTCCGGTTCTGATCTATCAGAACCGGAGCTCTAGATGCGCCGGAAGAGATTCCGGGCGGCAGTCCTGGGCGCGACGTTACTCGTCGCCCCCTTGGTGCAGGTTCCGATCGGACCATCGAGCGGCCCTCTGGGACGGCTGTCGACGCTGGACACGGCGGCTCCTGTCGATTTTCGCAGCTTTCCCAGACTGCCTTGACGGAAGGACCGGGCGGGGAACCGCTCGGCCTTTGGCCCGCGACCGGCGTCCCAGCGTCCCAGCGGCCCAGGGACGGTCGCCAACACCTCAATTCGTCACCGCATCGGGGCATGTGGCACTCCGAAATTCGATCGGCATCGAAGCTGAAATTACCGTTAAGTCCGCCGGATCGGGACCTATATATTTGCGGGGCTCGGATAGGCTATTGCCGCGGCGCTCGGATCGGCTATTGAAATCTCAACGAATGCGACCACCCTCCGAGCGTACCAGAGTGGGTTTTGGACCGACCGCACGGCGTATCCGGCAAGTCAGCGGGGACTGCGAGCGAATTCCCAGCCGCCGGGGCGGCATTGCATCTCTCTGTAACCTTCAGGCGTTATCGCAGAGCCCTCGACCTGCACGATCGGAATCGGCTCCATGAAATTTCTAAGCTACCTCAATCGCTTCATCTCCAACTTCGCGTTCCTGGCGCTGGCCTATTACAGCTTGAACCTGATGGAGAAATATCAGCAGCGCTTCATCCTCGCGGTGTTGATTCTGGTGTATTGCGCGCTTCACGCCGTCACCGCGTTCCGGTCATTCTATTTCTACCATCGGATCGAGCGGCTGGAGCACGAAACCCGCCGGGTCGCCAGCTTGCTGGAATCGGGGCCGAGCGAGATCGCCGCCCGCAGGCTCATCATCAACGACGTCGCCGGTCTGCGGCGCGGCGCCGAGATGTGCGCCTATATGGATCTGATGTTTCTGACGCTGATCGTGGTGATCTGCGTCGCCAAGATCGTGAGCGATTAAGCGGCGCGGGCGCGAATCAGCGCCCGATGGCCGGGCCGGGCTGCAACCGGGAAGTGGCGATCGGCGCGCTGCCCGCGATCGATCGAGCGGACGCGCCGACCTCGATCGACAGCGGCTTGGAGCTGGCTTCGACGCGCGGGCGGGCACGCCGGGCGGCATGACGCTTCAGCCGCATCATCGCCGTGACGGCAGGTGGGTGGCGCTCGGGCAGACTGAACACGCTGGCCGCCGGCACCGGAAGCATGACGAGATCGTCCGAGGTTTCGACCCGCGACTGCCGCGGCCATGGCGCCGATTCCGGCATCGGCACTTCGCTGCCTGTCATTCGCCGCGAATGACCGACGATCGGCAGCAGCAAGAGCCGACCCTCATGTAGATCGGACTGAGTGAAGGCGGGACCCGGCATGGTCTCGGCACTGGCGAACACGAATGCCGGAATTTTCGGCCAGCGCGCCATCGCGACGTTCGGCGAAACCGGGTGAAGCTGCCATTGCTGCGGATCGGTCGGCGTTTTCGGCAGCTGGGGTGTCGCCGGCACCACATGGACGATCTTGTAGCCCCGCGCTTTCAGCTCATGCAGGATCTTCGGCAACGCGCCGACGGTCCTGGCCTGGATGTCGTGCAGCAGCAGGACTCCTTTTCCCTTGGCCTCGATGCGGCTGATCGCCAGCTGGTAGACCTGTTCCGACGAAATATGCCGCCAGTCGTCGGCTGGAAAATCGGCACTCCAGGTCTGGATTCCCTGCGAGGCGAGATAGTCCTCGACGGCGTGGGCGCGCAGCAAACCGGGTATCCGGAAGAACGGCGCCACCGCGGCGGGGTCGCCAAGCGCCGCCGTGACCGAGGCGATGCCGTCGTCGACTTCCTTCTTGGCTTGCTCGACCGTCATTCGGTTGAAGCTGAGCGGATGATTCTGGCTATGGGTGCCGATGGTGTGCCCAGCCGCGCGCAGCTTGCGGACGCCGTCCGGATAGACATTGGCCATCCGGCCGATGACGAAGAAGGTGGCCTTGACGCATTGGGCGGCAAGGATGTCGAGCACCTTGTTGCTGTTGTGCGGCAGCGGGCCGTCGTCGAAGGTCAGCACCACCTCATGGTCTTTGAGCGGCAGCGTTTCGCCATATTGCATGGTGCCGATCCGCGGATGTTCGCGCGGGTCCACGACCAAGGTGCGCGACGTGCCGATCGCATCGGGATGGCCAGGGCAATCGCCGGCCAGAACCGGCTGCGGCAAGACCGCAGAAACGCCGGCAACGACGAAACCGAGAGCGATCGTCAGAAAACGCGTCCTCATTCGGATAGTTCGATCACCCAACATCACGCCATCGCCCATCAAATTCTACCTATCGTCAAAATCTAGATCCCGACCATGAACGTCCCATTAACCAATGCCCGCCCCGGTGCCTGATTTCGGCAAGGCAGCGTTGGCAATTTCTGGCTGCTCGCTAGGGGGAGACGTCGGAACTGGCCGCCAGCGTCGACGGCACGACCTGGACCACGTGGTAGTGGTTTTCGCGCAGATAGCGCAGGAAGGCCGGCATCATCGCCACGGTCTGCGCCCTTGGATCGTGAAACAGGATAATTCCCTTGCCGACCTTGTTGAGCCGGTCGGTCACCAGCTTAAGTTCCTGCTCCGGCGTCATCGGCTCCCAGTCACTGGCCCACAGGTCGGCGCCGAACACCACGATGCCCCGCGATTGCAACAGGTCGAGCAAGGCGGGCGTCGATTCGAAATAGGGAAAGCGAAAGAACGGCGTGGTCGGCCGGGTCGATGTCCGCCCATGCAGTGCCATCTCGTCGGCGGCGATGCCGCGGTCGATCTCGTCGATCGCCTCGCTGGGCTTGATGTGGGCGAGGTTGCGGTGGGTCCAGGTGTGGTGTCCGATCGTATGACCTTCGGCGGCGATCCGCCGGACCAAAGCGGGGTGTTCGGAGGCCGGCCTGCCGACCAGAAAGAACGTGGCGCGCACACACTCATTGGCCAGTGCGGTCAGCACCTGCGGCGTCCTGCCCGGCGTCGGCCCGTCATCGAAGGTCAGCACCACCTCGTGGTCCTTGAGCGGCAGCGTCTGGGGAAAGCTCTTCAATCCCACGCGGGGATATGTTGCGGCATCGACAGCGAGTGTACGGGAGGTGCCGAGCGTGCCCGGCCGGGGGCAATCCGCAGCCTGGGCCGTGGTCGCGAAGGCCATCAGGCCGATAATAACCACCCTTGACACAATCATGACGTACTCATGTGACGGCCTGCGAATGAAGGCCATACAAATATCATTGCACATTGTGTCGCCGATTGGGTATTGCCTGATGCGTTCGATCCGCGATCGGATGGCGACTTCTTTCCATTTTGCGTAAGGCCCGCAACCCATCCAACCAGCGAGGTGCGGCATGGCCGATGACGTCGATACGGCCCTGCGTGCCGGTGATACCGCGCTCGATCACATGCCGATGCGCGATGATGATGGCGATATCAGGCCCGAATTCATTGCGGCGATCGAGCGCGCGATCGCGTCGCCTGACGCCACTTTCCTGCGCGACATCGTTAGTGAACTGCACGAAGCCGACCTCGGCGACCTGATCGAGGCGTTGGAACCGGACGAGCGCGTTCGTCTGGTGGAACTGAGCGGCGCCTATTTCGACTTTGCGGCGTTGAACGAAGTCGACATCGCCGTCCGCGACGAGATGCTTGAGGAACTCGAGCCCGAGACCGTCGCCGACGGCGTCCGAGAACTGGATTCCGACGACGCCGTCGAATTGCTCGAAGGCCTCGACGACGACGAGCAGGCGAAGATTCTCGACAAATTGCCGCCGTCGGATCGCGCCGCGCTGGCGCGTCGGCTGGAATATCCGGAGAACTCCGCGGGCCGGCGGATGCAGACCGAGATCATCTCGGTGGGCCTGGACTGGACGGTGGGGCAGACCATCGACTTCATGCGCGACACGCCGGAGCTGCCGGACCGGTTCTACGAAATCTATGTGGTCAATGCCGCCCGGCAATGGCAGGGCGCGGTGCCGCTCGACGTGCTGCTGCGGGCGCGCCGCCCGGTGCTGATGGCCGATCTGATCGACGAGGATCGCCGCAAGGTCTCGGTGCTCGACGATCAGGAAGAGGTGGCGCGGCTGTTCGGCAAGTACAATCTGGTCGCCGCGCCGGTGCTCGATACCGGCAACCGGCTGGTCGGCGTCATCACCATCGATGACGTGGTCGACGTCATCGAGGAGGAGGCCGACGAGGACCTCAAGGCGCTGGGCGGCGTGACCAGCGACGAAGAGCTGTCGGACGACGTCTGGACCATTGCCCGGGCGCGCTTCAACTGGCTGCTGGTGAATCTCGCCACCGCCTTTCTGGCGTCCTCGGTGCTGGGTCTGTTCTCCGGCGAGTTGCAACAAATGGTGGCGCTGGCGGTGTTGGCGCCGATCGTGGCCAGCCAGGGCGGCAACGCCGCCACCCAGACCATGACGGTGGCGGTGCGGGCGCTGGCGACCCGCCAGCTGCATTCCGGCAATGCGTTCCGGGTGGTGATGCGTGAGGGCCTGGTCGGCCTCGTCAACGGCATCGCCTTTGCGCTGCTGACCGGTGTCGCCGCGGTCGCCTGGTTCAAGATTCCGGGGCTCGGCGTGGTGATCGGCTTGGCGATGATGTGCAATCTGGTCGCCGGGGCGCTGGGCGGCATCCTGATTCCGATGGTGCTGGAGCGGGTGCGGGCCGATCCCGCGGTGGCCTCGGGAACCTTCGTCACCACAATCACCGACGTGGTCGGCTTTTTCTCGTTCCTCGGCATCGCGACCTTGTGGTTCGGGCTGAAATAGCCGGCCTGCCGGCGCCGCGGCGACAGCCGATGCCGTCGAAATCGGGCGTTTGGACAGGATTCGGAAACCGTTCTTCCAGATCGGCCCGTCATCCGCTGGCCGTACGGCCGGCCAAGCGATAGACTTGCTGGGGCATTGCTCCGCATGCTGATCGAAAGACCAACAAGATGCAGTTCGTTGAAGCGCAAGGCGCGAAAATCCCTGCCATCGGGCTCGGGACCTGGGAGCTCAGCGGCAACGAATGCGCGCGCGTCGTCGAGCAGGCACTCCGGCTCGGCTATCGCCATATCGACACCGCGCAGATCTACGACAATGAGCGTGAGGTCGGCGAGGGCGTGCGCGCCTCCCATGTCCGGCGCAGCGATCTGTTCGTCACCACCAAGGTGTGGACCACCCATTTCGGTCCCAACGACCTGATCCGCTCCACCAAGGAGAGCCTGGTGAAACTCCGGCTGTCCGAGATCGACCTGTTGTTGCTGCACTGGCCGAACCCGCAGGTGCCGCTGGAGGAGACGCTGGGCGCGCTGGCGCATGCCAAAGAGCTCGGGATGACCCGGCATATCGGAGTGTCGAACTTCACCGTGGCGCTGCTGGCGCAGGCGGTCGCGGCCTGTCCGGCGCCGCTGGTCTGCAACCAGATCGAATATCATCCGTTCCTCGACCAGACCAAGGTGCTGGCAGCCTGCGCCGAGCATGGCATCGCGGTGGTGGCCTACAGCCCGATCGCCAAGGGGCAGGCCAAGAGCGCCGAGATCCTGGCGCGGATCGGCGCGACACACGGCAAGTCAGCCGCCCAGGTCTCGCTGCGCTGGCTGGTCCAGCAGAATGTCGTGGCGATCCCGCGGACGTCGAAAATCGAGCGGCTGTCGCAGAACATCGACGTGTTCGACTTCGAATTGAGCGACAGCGAGATGGCCGAGATTTTCGCGATGGGCAGCGCCAATCGCCGGCTGACCAATGTGATGCACGCGCCGGAATGGGATTGAGCCCGGCAGAATGACCCGGCCTGCAAAGCTCGCGTCCTGCGGGGATGATGCGCGCCAACCTGCAGGTTGATCGATGTTCTTCATCATCTCAAAGATCCTTGGCTTTTTCCTCCATCCGTCCAACGCGATCGCGGTGATCTGCGCCGCAGGCGCGGTGCTGCTGCTGAGCCGGTGGCGCCGCGCGGGCATTCGCACCGTGGTCACGGGAATCGTATTGCTGCTGCTGTTCGGCTATTCGCCGCTGGGCCGGGTCCTGATGCTGACCTTGTCGGAGCGCTTCCCGGCCTGGCAATCCGATGGCCGCGCCCCCGACGGGATCATCGTGCTCGGCGGTTCGATCGACTCCGACGCCACCGCCGCGCGCCATTCGCTGGAGCTGGATTCCTCCGCCGAACGCATCGTCGCGATGCTGGAATTGGCGCGGCGCTTTCCGCAGGCGCGGATCGTGTTCAGCGGCGGCAGTGGTAATCTGATCGAGCCGTCGCTGGCCGAAGCCCCGATCGCCGGCCAGGAGTTGCAGCGTTTCGGGGTGGCGCCGGATCGTATCGTGCTTGAGACCAGGTCGCGGACCACCGCCGAAAATGCCGGGTTCACCCGCCAATTGGTGTCGCCGAAACCGGGCGAGCGCTGGCTGCTGATCACGTCGGCATTTCATATGCCGCGTGCGGTCGGCGCATTCCGTGCCGTCGGCTTTGCGGTCGAGGCCTACCCGGTGGATTGGCGCAGCCGCGGCTGGATCGATGCGACGCAGCCGTTCGACAGGTTGAGTTCCGGGCTGGCGCGGACCGATGTCGCCATCCACGAATGGGCCGGCCTGATCGCCTATTGGCTGAGCGGCAGGACCAGCGCGCTGCTGCCCGGCCCGTAACGGTCGCGGCCTTAGCTCAATCCTGGCGCGGCAGGCCGAGCCGGTAGACGCCGCGGAAATCATTGGGGTCGGCCGGCTTGCCCTTGCGGTAGATCACCAGGCGGCCGGCCAGCGCCAGCGCGACCGCGGCGCGGCGGATCGGCATCAGCAATCCGTGCCAGTCGCCGTCGGGGGCGATCGCGTGCGCGACTTCGGGCGCGCTCAGCGTCGCGGTGCCGGGGCGAGCCAGCACGGCCAGAATGGCGTCTTCAAGGGGAGGCGGCGAGGGAAGCGACGAATCTTCAACGGTCATAAGTGTGGATGTGCCGCATCGCAGCACCCGCTGCAAGCAGGCACAGGCAGGCGGTCGGAACGGGAGCTGCCGAACAGGTTGATCGCCGCGAAGGCGCCATGCCAAACTGAGGCCGCATGGGAGGCATTCAGCATGGCGCTTACGCTGGTGATTGGTAACAAGAACTATTCGTCGTGGTCGATGCGGCCTTGGTTGGCGCTCAGGGCCAGCAATATCGCGTTCGAAGAACTCGTGATTCCGCTTTATACCGGCGATGCCGACAAGCAGCGGATTCTCGGTTTCAGCCAGGCCGGCAAGGTGCCGGTGCTGATCGATGGCGATGTGACGGTGTGGGATTCGCTGGCGATCATCGAATACCTCGCCGAACGCTTTCCCAAGGCGCGGCTGTGGCCGGATGACTATGCGGCCCGTGCCCATGCGCGTTCGATTTCGGCCGAGATGCATTCGGGCTTCGCCGCGCTGCGCAATGAATGCGGCATGAATCTGCATCGGCCGGTCGGTGCCAAGAAGCTGTCGCCGGCGGCGCTCGCCGATATCGCGCGGATCGAGCAGATCTGGACCGAATGCCGTCAGCGCTATGGACGGACCGGGCCGTATCTGTTCGGCGGCTTCAGCGGCGCCGACGCGATGTACGCACCGGTGGTGCACCGCTTCACCACCTACGCCATTGACGTCGGCTTCGAGGCGGCCAGCTATATGGAGGTGATGACGGCGCTGCCGGCGTTTCAGGAATGGACCGGCGCGGCGCTGGCCGAAACCCTGGTGATCGAGAAATTCGAAGCCGATTGAGGGGCGCAAGAGACCGGCGGCGCGGTACTCAGAAGCCACCAAATGACGCCTATCTGTCTGAAAATATGCAGTATTAGCGTGTTTGCCATGTCCGATCGGGACTGGTCAAAATGCCGCGCCCCGTGGTATACAACGCAACATCTCTCAGCCGGCATTGCAGTGGGACCGCGAGCAGGTCGGCATTTCCATGGCGCGGAGGAATGATCGTTGAAGCATAAGTTTGTCGTTGGAGCGTGCGTCTCCTATACAGCCAGCAATGTCGCCCGTCCGGCAGCGAGCGGCGCCTATGAGGTGATTCAGCTGTTGCCGGTCGATGGTGATGACTGCCAATATCGGATCAAGAATTCCACCGAGGCGTTCGAGCGCGTCGCCAAGGAAAGCCAGCTCGACGTTTGCTAGACGTCGTCGAGCGAAGCGGGCACCGGTTCGCGCAAAGCAACGCGTCAAAACCCGAATCTGGAGCTTCGGTTCGGATCGATCAGAACCGGAATGGCGCTAGGCTGCCGCGGTTCGGCTGACGCTCGGCGGGCCGGGGTCATCAGCGATGGAATAATTCCGTTGTGGGGATCGCGCTGCGCCGGCTCGGCCGGCGGGCGGCGTCTTCGTCGGTGCTTGATATGTCGTTGCTCATCCGATGACCTGTTGCGCATAAAGGCGGAGCGCGGCGAATCGCGCGCATTTTGGTCGCAAAGTCGGTGTTTGTTGTGCCGGCGACGCGCTAGAGCAGGATGACTTATCTTCGAATCGTCATCCCGCTCTCGCTGCTTGTTTGAGCATGATCTTTACCGAAAACCGGGATCCACTTTTCGGGATCATGCTCTAGGGGACATCGCGCATGAATGGGACTTGGACGAATTCGATCGAGCAGCTGTGGCATTCGCCCAGCCTGCCGGTCTGGTTGACGCTGGCGGCCGCGGTCTTTTTCGGTATCGTCGTCTTGATCGTGATGCTGCGGGCGGACCGGTCGGTCGCCAATGCCACGCTGGCGGTGATCACCTTGCTGGCGCTCGTGGTCGCGATGTCGGCGGCGCTGCACGTCTTTGCCCCCGAGCCCGGCGGCCCCGCGACGCGGGCCGCGGCTTCGCCGCCATCGATCAGCGTCGTCAGCCTGCCGGCCTTGGCTTGCATCGACGAGCTTGCCGACGACACTGTTCTGACTGCATGCGAGAAGGCGCTGTTCGCATCGCCCGAAGCGGTCGCGGCGGCGGTGTCCTATGCGGCGGTGCGGTTGAGCCGCCTGACTGCGCTGGGCGATGTCGCCACTGCCAATGCCAACATGACCCCGGAGCTGGCCAGCCTGCGGGCCTCGATCGAGCGCGACCGCTACGGCCTGTTCGCCCATGTGCTGGCGGTCCGCGATCATTGCCAGGCCAATGATTGCGCGGCCTATGCCTCGCTGGCCGATCACAACCAGATTGCGGCGAATATCGACGCGCGCGCCTACGAGGCCGCCGTGGAACGCCATGCGCCGTCGTGGAACCAGGCTGCGGTGCCCGCATTGTCCGGCCTTGCCGGCCTGCCCGTGGAGGCGCCGAGCGGCAAGCCGACCACCGCCGATTTTCCGACCGCGGATTCGATTCCGCCGGTCAATATCATGACGCCGGAGCCGCCCTTGGCTGCGGCGCCGCCGCCTCAGCCGAAACCGACGCCGAAACCGAAGCCCGCCGAGGCTACGCTCGGCCGGCCAGCGCCGCCGAGCGCGGCCCAGGCGCCGCGCCCGGCGGCCGCCAAAAAGCCGCCCAGGCCGAAACCGCATTTGTCGGCGCCGGTGCAGCTGACGCCGGCTGCATCCGACGACAAAAATTGATCCGCTCTCTGCCTTACCCTCCAGCGTAACCGGGCTCATGCCACTGCATCTGATCAAGCTCGCCGTTGGCTGCGAGTCCGTGAAGGACCTGGCGGGTCGGATCGCGGCACGTATGAAGGCTGCCACGCAGCAGGGCCAGCCGCGCCATCATATCCACGTCACCCGGATGACGCCGAAGCGCGATGCCGAATTGCTGGCCGGCGGTTCGATCTACTGGGTGATCCGCGGCGAGATCGCGGCGCGGGAAAAGCTGATCGGGATCGAGCCGTTCCGCGACAGCGACGGCATCGCGCGCTGCCGGCTGATCATGCAGCCCAAGGTGCTGGCGGTGGCGCCGCGGCCGATGCGGCCGTTTCAGGGCTGGCGCTATCTGGCCGACAGCGATGCGCCGCCGGATCTCGGCAAGGCCGCCGCCAGCGTCGCGGCGATGCCGGAGGCGATGCGCCGCGAATTGCGCGAGCTGGGGCTGCTGTAGCGATCCTTGAGCGATCCTTGGCGGCGCGACGACGCGGACGCAGCGCCGGACGCCGCGATCCGCGCTACACCGCGACGTTGTCGATCAGGCGGGTGCTGCCGATCCGGGCGGCGACCAGAATTCGGACCGGACCGGCCTTGGTCGAGGCGATCGGCTCCAGCGTCTCGCCATGGCGCGCCTCGAAATAATCCAGCTCGAAACCGGCGACGCTGACCAATTTGGCACCGGCCGTCACCGCGGCTTCGAGTCGGCCGCCGGCGCGGATCCGCTTGGCGGTCTCCTTCAAGGCCCGATACAGCGTCGGCGCGGCGGCGCGCTGCTCCGGGGACAGATAGACGTTGCGCGACGACATCGCCAGGCCGTCGCGCTCGCGCACGATCGGCGCGCCAATCACCTTGACGCCGAGATCGAGGTCGCGCGCCATCCGGGTCACCACGCGCAATTGCTGGAAATCCTTGGCGCCGAACAGCGCGATATCGGGCCGGCATTGCGTGAACAATTTGCCGACCACGGTGGTCACGCCGGCGAAGAAGTGCGGCCGAAAACGATCCTCCAGCCCGACCACGGCCGGCCCCTCGGTGACGATCTTGGAGGCGAAGCCGTCAGGGTACATCGTCTTGACGTCCGGGTTCCACACCAGATCCACCTGTTCGGCGGCGAGCCGGGCCATGTCGGCCTTCCAGGTCCGCGGATAGGAGGCGAAATCTTCATTTGGCGCGAACTGCGCCGGATTGACGAAGATCGAAACCATGACCTTGTCGGCGCGCTGCTTGGCTTGCCGCACCAGCGTCAGATGGCCATCATGCAGCGCTCCCATGGTTGGCACCAGGGCGACGGTGGACTTCTTGCCGCGCAGATCGGTGAGGGCGCGGCGCAAGGCGGGTAGGGTTCGGGCAACAAGCGGAGGGCGGGACATCGAGGCTCGACAGGTGATGGCCGAACACGTCTTCTAACGCAGACGCGCTTCTAACCATGTGGCGGGAACCACCCTATAGCAAAGCCGTGGCCGCGCCGCCATCGGGCCGGTCCGCCCGGGGGCGGCGATTCATGATTAAACGCGAAGGCGTCGCCATCCATGAGCCTGCGCAAGCAAATGGCTTGACCGTGGCGCCGCGCGATTTGAAGATAACCGAAAGGTGAAATCAATGCTGGTTCAGGCGACCCAGGGACAGGCTGGTACGGCGCATGTGATCGTGCTGGGCAATGAGAAGGGCGGATCGGGCAAGTCCACGCTCGCGCTTCACATCGCCGTGGCGCTGCTGCAGGCCGGCCAGCGCGTCGCCACCATCGATCTCGATTGCCGTCAGCAGAGTTTTACGCGCTACCTCGCCAACCGTCGGAGCTGGGCGCGCCATGCCGGCCTCGACCTCGAACTGCCGCAGCATTGCTGCATCAAGCTCGGCGAGACCATGCAGATCGCCGACAATGAATCCTCGGAATTCCAGCAATTTGTCGATGCCGTCGGTGCGGTGGAGCGAAGCTTCGACTTCATCGTGATCGATACGCCCGGTCACGACAGCTATCTGATGCGGCTGGCGCATTCGATGGCCGATACGCTGGTGACCCCGATCAACGACAGCTTTCTCGACTTCGACGTGCTCGGCACCATCGACCCGGTGAGCTACGCGGTCACCGGCGAAAGCCATTATTCCACCATGGTCCGGGACGCCCGACGCCAGCGCCGGCAGCTCGACGGCGCCGGGACCGATTGGATCGTGGTGCGCAACCGGCTGTCGATGCTGGGCTCGCGCAACAATCAGCTCGTCGCCGGCGGCTTGAAGGACCTGTCGTTGCAGCTCGGCTTCCGCGCGCTCGACGGATTTGCCGAACGGGTGGTGTATCGGGAATTCTTTCCGCGCGGCCTGACCGCGCTCGACGACCTCAACGAGGCCACCTTGGGGACGCGCCCCAGCATGGGGCATGTCACCGCCAAGGAAGAGGTCAACGGCCTGCTGCGCCAGCTCAAGCTGCCGCTCGACGAGCGCGGCCGCCGTCGCGCCGCCAATCGCGCCGAATGGTTCGCGCAGGTCGACACTCCGCTGGAACTTCACGACATTCTGGGCGCCTGAAGCGGCCATTGGGTCGCGCGGATGCGCTGGCGCAGGCATTTGCAGTCCATCGATCGGTGCAAGATGTCGGCGTGTTGCGCGCGGTAGTTGCGCGGCAAGATTGCGCATCTCATGTAAATAGCAAATATCCATAGCCAATATCGTGACTAATTATTAGTGCACTGCACAGCTATAGGGCCGTGAAGTCACAACATTTAGCCTTCTCGTCAAAACACCGTGACGTATAGTCCGTTCAACTTCATCGGATCGGCCGGCGAGTCCCAAGATGGGTGCGTGGCCGATACAGGAATGAACATGAAGCGCGGAATTCTAATTCTGGCCGCGGTGTGCCTTGTATCTGCTGTCGCTTACTTCACGGCGAGCAAATGGGCGATCCGCCACGAGACGCTGACCTTCTTCGATGCCAGCCGCAACCGGCCGGTGGCGGTCGATATCGCGATCCGCCGCGACAAGGAAATGCAGGCCGAGGCCGGACTGATCGAGCTGCCGGTCGCCATCCTCAATCACGGCAATACGGTGAAGTTCACCGAGTACTCATTCCTTGCCAATCTGTTTGCCGCGCGCGGCTACATGGCGGTCAGCATCCAGCACGATCTGGATCGCGACGCGCCGCTGGTCACAAAGGTCGGTGAACTCTATGTCGGCCGGCTTCCGGTGTATCAGCGCGGCGTCGCCAACATCCTGTTTGCGATCGATCAGTTGAAGAGGATTCAGCCCAACGCGGACTACGAGCATCTCACCATGGTCGGGCACTCCAATGGCGGTGACATCTCGATGTACTTCGCCAAGCTGCATCCGGATCGGATCCGGAAGGTCGTCACGCTGGATAATCTTCGCGTGCCGTTCATGGTCGACGGCAAGTTCAAGATCCTGTCGTTCCGCTCCAAGGACCCGGTGTTCAAGACCGATCCCGGTGTGATTCCCAGCGATAATATCTGCGCCAAGGCGGGGATTACGGTGGTCAAGACCGGCTACCAGCATGTCGAGATGAGCGATCGTGGACCGCAGGAGGTCAAACAGTCGATCGAAAACGTCCTCGCCAAATTCCTCGATGACGACAGTGTGCTGAGGCCGCAGCGCACCCATTTGCAGACGCCCGGCAAGCCTGCTGCGCTGCAGGCCGGCCGATCCTGAGAGCCTGACCGAAAGAGAAACAACGACAATCAAGTTTGATGCCGTCATTGCGAGCCGAGGCCGGCGCGCAGCGCCGGCTGATGGCGAAGCAATCCAGGGGCGCCAAGCAGGGACTGGATTGCTTCGTCGCAAGGGCTGCTCGCAATGACGACCTTGAAGGCTTGATTCTATCGATCGCTTTTTGAGCCAGACTCTGAGCGCGTGAGCTCCACCGCCTCCATTGACCAACGCTGCGTCACTCTCCACATAAGTCTCGCGTCACACAGCGAGCCTTGATGACACGCGAGCCGACCAAATCACCGTTTCGAAGCCCTACCGATGCGCAAGGGCATTCGCTGCCGAAGGCCGAGCCCTCGGCGTCGGCGGAGATTGCCGCGTTCGTCGCCAAGGCGCGGGCGATGTCGCCCTTTGCGGCCGGGGCCAAGGGCAGGCTGGTGTTCGCGCTCGATGCCACCATGAGCCGGCAGCCGACCTGGGACATGGCCTGTGCGCTGCAGGCCGACATGTTCCGCGAAGCCGCCGCCATCGGCAGCCTGGAAATCCGTCTGGTGTATTACCGCGGTTTCAACGAATGCCGCGCCAGCGGTTGGATTTCGGACAGCACACAGCTGGCGCGGCTGATGGCGAAGATCGATTGCCAGGGCGGCCACACCCAGATCGGCAGGGTGCTGTCGGAAGCCCGCCGCGAGGCCGTCGCCGCCGGGATCCGCGCTGTGGTGTTCGTCGGTGACGCCATGGAGGAGGGGATCGACGAGATCTGCGCCAAAGCCGGCGAACTCGGCCTGCTCAAGGTGCCGGTGTTCGTGTTCCAGGAAGGCCACGATCCGACCTCGGAAGCCGCGTTCCGGGAGATCGCGCGGCTCACCGGCGGCGCCTGGTGCAGGTTCGATCCCGGCGCGGCGGCGCAGTTGCGCGAGTTGCTGCGCGCGGTCGCGGCCTATGCGGCCGGCGGACGCGAGGCGCTGCAGCGGCTCGCCACGACCGGCAGCGGCGCGGCGAAATTGCTCGGCCAGCTGAGATGACCGGGGCAGGTGCCGCGACGCGATGCATCGCATGGGCGGTGCAATTTGCGGCGGTCGGGACTATATGGGTGCCATGCCTACATTAATCGCCGGTGCCATTGCTGTCTTTGTTCTCTATTCGCTGCTGCAGATGCTCCGCTCGGCGAATCCGGCGCTGCTCGCGCGTGGGGTCAAGATCGCTGGCGGCGTGGTGGCGCTCGCGGTGGCGGCGTTCACCGGCATCAAGGGCGAACTGGCGGTGGCGCTGCCGCTCGGCCTGTTCGGGGCCGGCCTGTTGGGCTGGTCGCCGATGGGCAATGCGGGGTTCTCGGCGATCGGCGGCCTGTTCGGCCCGCGGGCGCAGCGTTCGAGCGGCCAGACCTCGCAGGTGCGCTCGCAATTCATCGAGATGACGCTGAACCATGACAGCGGCGACATGAGCGGGCAGATCGTGGCCGGGCCGCACGCCGGGCAGTCGCTCGACGCCTTCGATCTGCCGGCGTTGGCGCAGATGCTGACCGGGTTCGACGCCGAAAGCTGCGCGCTACTTGAAAGCTATCTGGACCGCAGGTTTCCCGCCTGGCGTCAGAACGCGCAGGGAGACGCGGCAGGGCGGCAGGGACGCGAGTCGTCGAGCAGCAAAATGACGACCGAGGAGGCCTATCAGATCCTTGGCCTGCAGCCGGGGGCGGGGCGCGACGAGATTGCTCATGCCCACCGTACGCTCATGAAGAAATTGCATCCCGACCAAGGGGGGTCGACGTACCTTGCCGCCCGTGTAAACGCGGCCAAGGATACTTTGCTTCGCACTCATCGCAGCTAACTCCAGCAACGCAAACAAACGCTACAAACTGCGAGTCGCTTCTGGTCTCTGCTGACGCCCCTTGATCGCCCGTCGTTAGCCGGCGTGGTCGATCATCTGGAGTTGTATCGGGGAAGTCTTGACGAGAGGTTTCAGCGCGGGGTTTTCTCGTCGGATCGCGGCTGTGCGCAGGGTGCGCGCCGCTAGTTTGCCCGGCCGCCCCGGCGCGATGCGCCGGCGCCGATCGCGCGCTGCCGCAGCGGCTCAGTTTCGAATGGCGAAACAGGAAATATCGTTGCGCTTGAGCTTGCGGCACGCCGCTTCGGCCTGATGACGGTCGAGGCCGGCGAAGCGGGCGCGAAACAGTTTCTCGCCCTTCATCACCACCGGCTCAGTGAAGGAATCGGCCTTGCCGAGCATGCCGCTGGCCTGGTCGCGCGCGACCTCGATCCGCTTTAACGCCTGGCTCTCCGATTCCAGAGCGCCGACCTGAATGATCCATCCGGTGCGAACCGGCGCCGGCTTGATCCCGCCATTGTGCTGAATGGCGGTCGGCTGCGGCGCCTGCTCGGCGGCGTAGGCGACCACCTGCGAATTGCCCGCGCTGAGGCTCGACGCCGGCAACACGCCGAGCAGACCGTGCCCGGTGCCGTGGTTCGCGGGCTGCGGTGGCATTTCGGCGTGGGAATTGATCGAACCTGAGGTCTCGGGGGCCTCGGCGCGCACAGCCGAATCGGGGCCCCGCTGCATTGCCGAGGCGAGCTTGAGCGGCGCCGACCTGACGTGAACCGTCTTCACCCGAACCGGCTTCATCGGATCGGTCGAGCCGGGGATCGCCGTAATCGACCGGGTCTGGATCGTGCCGCTGTTGAACGGCCCGGGCTCAGGCATCGGCACGGCATCAAGCGAAGCGGACGGCGGCACCGACGGACGTGCGACTGGCAGCATCGGCGCCTTGGCGGGGGCGGCGGAGGCGACCTGCACGGCTCCTTCGACCTGGTAGGATTGGGTCGGGCGGGAGGCGGCCGCGGCTTCCGCGACCTCGGCATTTGCAGTCGAGGTGCTGCGTTCGACGATGGCCGCAGCGGTGCGCCTGGTCGAGGCCTTGTCGAGATTTTCAGCCAGCAGCTTGCGCATGGTGGCATCGCGGGCGCTGCCGCTGCGGCCGCCCAGCACCACACCGACCAGGAATCGGTTGCCGCGGTGGATCGAGGTGACGAGATTGAATCCGGAGTCCCTGGTGTAGCCGGTCTTGATGCCGTCGACGCCCTCGACGCTGCCGATCAGGTGGTTGTGGTTGCGGATCGCATGGCCGCGGTAATTGAATACGCTGGTGGAGAAGTAGCGATAATAGCGCGGAAAGCGCTCCTGGACGGCGCGGCCGAGGATCGACTGATCGCGCGCGGTGGTCACCTGATCGTCGTCGGGAAGACCGGAGGCGTTGCGGTAGACGGTCCGGGTCATCCCCAGCGAGCGGGCCTTGCGGGTCATCAGCTTGGCGAAATCGCCTTCATCGCCGGCGATCGCTTCGGCGATCACCACCGCGGCGTCGTTGGCTGAGCGCGTCACCAGCGCCTTGATGGCGTCCTCGACGCGCAGCGTCTGGCCGGGGCGCAATCCGAGCTTGGTCGGCGCCTGGATCGAGGCGTGCTGGGAGACCTCCATCTCGCTATCGAGATCGATCTTGCCGGATTCGAGACGCTCGAACAGCAGATAGAGCGTCATGATCTTGGTCAGCGAAGCTGGGTGGCGCAGCGCGTCGGGATTGGTGGCGGTTAATGTCGCGCCGGAATTGGCGTCGACAATGATCGAGGCGAAGGGGGGATTGTAGCTGTATCGGGCGACGTGGTGACGGGTGTGACTGCGATGCTTGCGGCGCGCATCCGCCGTGTCATTGGTGAAGAGCACAGCCAAGAAGATCGTGGCCAGTCCGAGAGCGCATGCTCGCATAGTGCGCGAGTGGGCGAAGTGTGTACGATGCATGAACGTCCCCGTCCGATTTCCATTAGATCACTGGTTCGTGAGGCGAAATTATGCCCAACGGACCAGCGGCTTTCCGCAGTCCGCTTTCCATTCAGCCACATGCAACCCGAAAGGCGCTGAGAGCAGATTGAAAAACCGGGCTATTTGACTGTGTTTACGCCGGTTTTTCCCGACAGCGCGACCATTTCAAAGACAGGTTAGGCGGGGTGAGTTTCCAAAAGGTTAAACAATCCTTGCTGTAGCCTGCGGCATTCGTCGCAAATGATCGCGCGTATCTATCAGAAAATACACTTGTGTACCGCACAATTTTATTGACAAATTTGTGCGTTGCGGTAAGCCAGCATCAGTGACCTAGCCGGTATTTGCCGGCTGCGCCACACGTCTGGGAAAGGACTCGAAATATGGTCAAGGTCGAAGAGATCCAGCAGTACAGCAAAGAGCAGTTCGATACCGCAGTGGCGTCGGCAAGCAGCCTGCAGAAGGGCTATCAGGCGATCGCGGCCGCGGTCGGTGATTACACCAAGAAATCATTCGAAGACGGCAACGCGTTCGTCGAAAAACTGTCGGGCGTGAAGTCGCTTGACAAGGCGATCGAAGTGCAGACCGAGTTCGCGAAATCGGCTTATGAGACTTTTGTCGCAGAGTCGCAGAAGATCGCCGGTCTCTACACCGATCTGGCCAAGCAGAGCTTCAAGCCGCTTGAGAGCATGGCGGCGAAATTCACCCCGGGCGCGACCCGCTGAATCGGCCTCGATCCGTCAAATAACGGTTCAAATCACCAAAGAGCCCGGCCAATGCGGCCGGGCTCTTTCCATTTGGGACGGACGTTGTCGATCGCCCGATGCGGCGCTATTTGGCGATGCGCAGCTTGGCCAGCGAGGCGCCGATCTGGGCAAATGCGATGCCGATCCCGGCGGCGGTGCTGGTCCCGTAGAAATTGCCGCTGTCCGCGCAATATTTCAGGATCGCCGATTCCGGGTCACCGTCGGTATTGACCTGGATGGTGTAGACGACCGTTTTCTTGCCATCGACCGGCACCTTGATGTTGTCGCACAGCAGCTTCTGCCGCGCATCGATCTGACCGTTAAATTGCACCTGACCATTTCCGTAGGACGGCCAGCGGTCCATCGTGTTCAAACCGTCCGACAGCAGGATGATGGCGTCGGTGTAGGCGAAATTCGGATCCTTTGGCGGCGTGTTCAGCGGATCGCCGGGGCGCAGCGTTTGCCAGGCCCACGCCATCCCGATCGGCTGGTTGGTTCCGCCATTGGGGTCGAGCGCATCGATCTTGGCCTTGATCGTCTGCACATTGCTGGCCGCAAAGGCCGACGTCATCGGCAGAATCTGTTCCGGGCAGATGTTGGAACCGTTCTGTTCGTATTGAACCGCCGGAAACCGGGTCGAACTGGATGTCGGAGCGGCATTGGTGGTGTCGGCGGGCTGATCGCGATCGGTCACGCAGCCCTTCCAGGTGTTATGATTGTCGGGATTCCAGGTCTTTCGTGCAGACTCGCAGCTGCTCTTGGTGCTGTACCAATATGAACTGCAGCTGCCGTTGGTCTGGTCCCAATCGGTCCAATCGAGCCAGCTCGCATTCTTGTTGCTGGCGCCGACATTGACCATCTGGGCGAAGGGGACGACGGAGATATAAAGGTCGTCGGCGGTGGTGGCCGAGGATTTCAGCGTATCGACCAGTTTCTTGGCGGCGTCCTTCATCGCCTGCATTTTGCCGGAGGAGGCCATTGAGCCGGTGACGTCGAGCGCCATGGCCACCCGCAGCCGCGTGCCGCCAAAGGTCGCCGTGGAACTGCTGCCGAAATCGAGCGTGGACATGCCGACGACCCGCAGGAAATCGGTCGGCATCGCGCCGGCCCCATTCATCACCACGGTGGTCTGCCCCTTGCTGTTCCTGGCGGTGTAGCTGGCGGTGACGGTGACCCCGGTGGCCTCCGTGTTGTTGTAGAGGCCGTTGAAATAGGCCTGCGCCTTCGCCGGGACGTCGGAGGCATTGATGATTCCCGAAGCGAGATCCTTCGACACCATCAGGGCTGCCGAATCGAGCGCCGCCTGCATCGATGTGCGAGCGCTGGAGGCCCGGGAATAATCGATCGCGGCGCCGATGAAGGTCAGGATCGGCAGCAGCGCGATCGCGAAAATCACCGCGACATTGCCGTCGGCTGCGCCGGAAAAACCACCGGCTGACGTCCGCAACCTGGAGCGAAGGGAGGCAATTGGCATATCTGGCACTCAAGATTGAAGCGTTTCCGCGACGTTGAGGCGCCAGGGATAAACAGCCGGTAAAGTCGTCCGCGGAAACTCCCTAAATTGCTGCACAAATGCCCACGACCGGGAATTGCCGCGCCGTATCGTGAACGGCCCGACAACGTCCGGCGCTCGGTTCAATCGGAATCTGTCACAATCTGTTAACCCCGGGGCGGCGGCCAGTCTGGAACGGCTTGAGATTTCGGCGCTTGCAGAGGACCGGCTCTGGACCCATATTCGGCCTATCCGATCCATCCGATGGGCGGTGGCCGCTGGGCGCGGCTTCTGAGCCGGTCCGACGGCCAAACGGTTTCCTAGGGAATCGTTATATGCTCGTGGCTGGCTGATATTTTGCGGGGATCTCGAACACCTAAACCATGCTGCATTCAACCTCAAAACCGGACCTGTCCACCGAGCCTGGTGGCCTGCTGTCTCAGCCGCGAATGGCCACCGACGGCGGCCGCGCGGGCGGCCCCGGCAACCCTGCGACCTCGGTCATCACCAAGGTCAAGCCCAAAACCAAGCGTCCGAATCTGTACCGCGTCCTGATTCTCAACGACGACTACACGCCGATGGAGTTCGTCGTTCATGTGCTGGAGAAGTTTTTCCAGATGGATGTCGAGGCGGCGACCAAGGTCATGCTGCATGTTCATCATCATGGGATCGGCGAGTGCGGCGTGTTCACCTACGAAATCGCCGAGACCAAGGTGACGCAGGTGATGGATTTCGCCCGCAAGCACCAGCACCCTTTGCAATGCGTGATGGAAAAGAGGTAGCCTTTCGACAAGGTCGGGAGTCGGAACGGGTTTTGCATTGTGTGTGACAGCGGGTTTTCCCCGACACGCTTGGTGCACGACCCGATGGAACCGGTCTTCCGCTGTCGGATTGTGTTACTATATGACGCGAAAGGTTGTTGTTGCCTGCCACAGCAACGGCGATCATGATGGGCGGGGGTCATAGAGGACGAGAATGCCAACATTTTCCCAAAGTCTTGAGCAATCCCTCCACCGCGCGCTCGCGATCGCCAACGAACGCCATCACCAATACGCGACGCTGGAGCATCTTCTGCTGTCGCTGGTGGATGATTCCGACGCCGCCGCGGTGATGCGTGCCTGCAGCGTCGATCTCGACAAGTTGCGCACCAGCCTCGTCAATTATCTCGAGACCGAATTCGAGAATCTGGTGACCGACGGCGCCGACGACGCCAAGCCGACCGCCGGTTTTCAACGCGTGATCCAGCGCGCCGTGATTCATGTTCAGTCATCGGGGCGCGAGGAAGTCACCGGCGCCAATGTGCTGATCGCGATCTTCGCCGAGCGCGAAAGTCACGCCGCGTATTTCCTGCAGGAGCAGGACATGACGCGCTATGACGCGGTCAACTACATCAGCCACGGCATTGCCAAGCGGCCCGGTGTCTCCGAGGCGCGGCCGGTGCGCGGCGTCGACGAGGAGACCGAGACCAAGGGCGGCGAGGACTCCAAGAAAAAGGGCGACGCGCTCGACACCTATTGCGTCAATCTGAACAAGAAGGCGCGCGACGGCAAGATCGATCCGGTGATCGGTCGCACCTCCGAGATCAACCGCGCGATCCAAGTGCTGTGCCGCAGGCAGAAGAACAATCCGTTGTTCGTCGGCGAAGCCGGCGTCGGCAAGACCGCGATCGCCGAGGGCCTTGCCAAGCGCATCGTCGACTCCGAAGTGCCCGAAGTGCTGGCCGCCGCCACGGTGTTCTCGCTCGACATGGGCACGCTGCTGGCCGGCACCCGCTATCGCGGCGATTTCGAGGAGCGGCTGAAGCAGGTCCTCAAGGAACTCGAGGCCCATCCCAACGCGATCCTGTTCATCGACGAAATCCACACCGTGATCGGTGCCGGCGCGACCTCGGGCGGGGCGATGGATGCCTCGAATTTGCTCAAGCCTGCCTTGGCATCGGGCACCATCCGTTGCATGGGCTCCACGACTTACAAGGAATATCGCCAGCATTTCGAAAAGGACCGTGCGCTGGTGCGCCGGTTCCAGAAGATCGACGTCAACGAGCCGACGGTCGAGGATGCGATTTCGATCCTGAAGGGGCTGAAGCCGTATTTCGAGGACTATCACAAGCTGAAATACACCAGCGAGGCGATCGAAGCCGCGGTGCAGCTGTCGTCGCGTTACATTCACGATCGTAAGCTTCCCGACAAGGCGATCGACGTGATCGACGAATCCGGCGCGGCGCAGATGCTGGTGGCGGAGAACAAGCGCAAGAAGACCATCGGCATCAAGGAAATCGAGGCCACCGTCGCCACCATGGCGCGGATTCCGCCCAAGAGCGTGTCGAAGGACGATGCCGAGGTGTTGAAGCATCTCGAGAGCACCCTGAAGCGGGTGGTGTTCGGCCAGGACAAGGCGATCGAGGCGCTGTCGGCCTCCATCAAGCTGGCGCGGGCCGGCTTGCGTGAACCGGAAAAGCCGATCGGCTCCTATCTGTTCTCCGGCCCGACCGGCGTCGGCAAGACCGAAGTGGCCAAGCAGTTGGCGGCCTCGCTGGGCGTCGAGCTGATCCGTTTCGACATGTCGGAATATATGGAGCGGCACACCGTGTCGCGCCTGATCGGCGCGCCTCCGGGCTATGTCGGCTTCGACCAGGGCGGCTTGCTCACCGACGGCGTCGACCAGCATCCGCATTGCGTCGTGCTGCTCGACGAAATCGAGAAGGCGCATCCCGACCTCTATAATGTGCTGCTGCAGATCATGGATCACGGCCGGCTCACCGATCACAACGGCAAGCAGGTCAATTTCCGCAATGTGATCCTGATCATGACGACGAATGCCGGCGCCGCCGATTTGGCCCGCCAGGCTTTCGGCTTCACCCGCAACAAGCGCGAAGGCGACGACCACGAGGCGATCAACCGGCAGTTCGCGCCGGAATTCCGCAACCGTCTCGACGCGGTGGTGTCGTTCGCCCATCTCAATGCCGATGTCATCGGCATGGTGGTGGAGAAGTTCGTGCTGCAGCTCGAGGCGCAACTCGCCGATCGTGACGTCACCATCGAATTGTCCGAGCCGGCGAAGGCCTGGCTGGTGCAGCATGGCTATGACGAGCAGATGGGCGCGCGGCCGATGGCCCGGGTGATCCAGGAGCACATCAAGAAGCCGCTGGCCGACGAGGTGCTGTTCGGCAAGCTCAAGGGCGGCGGCCACGTCAAGGTCGTGCTGGTCAAGGACGAGGCATTGGCCGGCGTCGAGCTGGAGAAGATCGGCTTCGAATTCGTCGACGGTCCGATCACGCCGAAGCCGGACAAGCTGCCGGGCAAGCGCAGTTCGTCGCGCAAGCCGAAATCGGGCGGCCCCAACGGGCCGGCGCCGAAGGGGCCGCTGGTCAAGGTCTGATCGCGGCGCGGCATCGTACCGTTCCATTGAATGACGCAGGGCCGGCAAGCGATTGCCGGCCCTGCTGATTCGACCAGTGCTTCACTGCGCGGGGGCGGGCTTCGCCGGTTCGGCGGGTTTCGCTGGCTGGGGCAACAACACCGCCCAGCCATAGGTCCTGAGCTTGCCGAAGCCGAGCGGCAGAACCATCGTGCCGAAGACAGGTTTCAGCTTGCCGAGCGCGGCCCGGTAGGGCGCGGGCAACTCATCGGTGCGCGGGAATTGGTCGGTCGGCCACAGCACCAGCGTACCCGATTGCTGCAGACGCTCCGGGGTGATCCAGGGGCTCTTGCGAAAATCGGCGTCGATGAAGGCCGACGGTCGCGGTCTGGCCGACATCACGACGAAACCCGCCTGGACCACATCGCCGGTCACGATCTCCAGCGGCAGCGATGTCTTGCTGTGCCAGATCGACTGCATCGCGCTCGACAGGTTGCCGGCGGGGACCATCTGGGTCGGCATCCGGCTACCATAGCGGGCCTTGGCCTGGGTGAGGGCGACATGGCCGATCGGCAGGGCGATCAACACCAGCGCCCAAACGCCGACGGCCAGCCGCGGCGCCTGCAGGACGATCCGCGGCGGCAACAGCACGACCAGCGCCAGTCCGGACAGCGCCACCATCGCCTGGCCGACGGCGGCGCGCTGCTCGATGCCGGCAATGAGGCTGATGGCGGCGATCAGCAGCAAGGGGATCGACGCGGTGGCCAAGATCAGCGAGCGGTCGAACCGGCTCGGCGCGCCGAGCTCGAGCGTGACCGGTTCGCCCTGCAGCGGCAATTTGGGAAGCGTCGCCACCACCGCGATGGCGATCACGCCGGCATGGAAGCCGAGCTGCGCCAGCAGGAATTTGATCGCGACCCAGCCCCGCAGCCAGATCCCCTTCACGCCCGGCCGGTCGACGCTGAACGGCGAATAATCGTGATGCGCGAGCCAGCTCAGATTGGGCATCAGCAGGATCAGCATGGTCGACAGGCCGAGATAGGGGCCGGTGCCGGATTTTCGGCTGCGGCCCTCGGGCGTCAGGAAGAAATGCAGCGCGAGCACGATCAGCAACAGCCCGCCGGTATATTTGGCATAGAGCAGCAAGGCCGACGCCACGCCCAGCAGGATCCAACTGGCCGATCCGTCCTTCAATACCGCCGCGCGGTAGAGGTAGATCGTCGCGGCCCACAGCGGCAATTGCGCGACGCTGGGGCCGTAGGCCGTGGCCGGCGGGCCGAAGTAATAGATCAGCAGCGTCAGGGCGACGGCGAGTGCGGCACCGCTTTGGCCGACGATCTCGCTGCCGAGTTTCCAGACGACGTAAAGCGTCACCACGACCGAGCCGACCGCCAGCACGAATTGGGATGAGATCCAGTGCCCGGTGAGCGTATAGGCAGTCTGGGTCAGCCAGGGGGCGAGCGGCGGATCATTCCAGTAGCCAAATTGCATCTCCTGGCCGAACAGAAACATCTCGTAACTGCTGGCCGGCAGGCCCGGGAAGCCGATCGCGGCGACCAACCACAGGCCGCCATAGATGCATAGAATCCAAATCAGCAGTCGCCGCGGTGAGGTCTGCAGCGCCTGCATAACGGCATCGCAGCTGTCCAGCAGCGCAACGACGCCGGTGACGCGCGACGACCGGCCGCGAGGAGCTGGGGCCGCCGCTGCGGGGGCGGTAGGTGTCGGAGTAGGGGGCGCTGGTGACGCAGCGCTTGGCGCGGCCTCGATGGCGGCCGCAGCAGGAGCAGCCTTGGTCGTCGGCGCGGTCGTGGTCGTGGGCGCGGGATCGGCGGACGGCACGGCAGGCGCGGGACGACGCGCCGCAATGTTCGGCGGACCACCGTTTCGCTTCTTCGGCTTGCGGTTTTTTGGCTTGTTGCGCTTGATGCTCGTCGTCCTCGGCGGATCAAGCGGCGCTGCGGAGCAGAAGCGCCGGCTGGATCATGGCTAGGACGACGTTTTTAATCCAATCCGTCGGCAAGGCAATTGCGGCTGCGCAACAGCGCAGTACGCCCACTCATGACGCGGTCGCGAAATGCCTGCGCTGCGCCGCCGTCAGGGTCAGCCTTCGCCAAGTAGTATCTTGATACGGCGCTGCAGTTCGCGCTTTTTCTTCTCGCTGATCCGCAGCCGCTCGCCGAGGTCGGACGGATCGGCCTCGTCACGGAATGCGACGCCAACCGTGTTGCTTCCCCACCAGACTACTTTGGCCAGGAATGAGCGTCCCTTCTTGGCGATGGTCAGCCCGATTTCCTCGGGCAGCCCGGCGACGCTGCGGAATTCGATGCTGGCACCCTTCTCGGAGAGGTTTCGGACCACGCAGTCGCGGGTGGTGCCGCCTTCCTTGATCGAGGCGACGCCGCCGTAAATCACTTTGTCCCGCGGATTGTTGCGACGCTCGATCATTATGCCCACCATGCCGAAGAGGTGGGGGACTTTACCGCCATTGCCTGCGGATGGAAGATCGTCGGCCGCGGCAACCTTTGTTAACCTGAATCATTTGTCGATCTGCGATCGCGGCCCGCATCGCTCCGGCACCGCCTGAGAGTCTGACCGAAAAGGAAGCCACTCAAATCAAGCCTGGTTCGTCATGGCGAGCCGAGGCCGGCGCGCAGCGCCGTCCGACAGCGAAGCAATCCAGGGGTGCCAGGCAAGGACTGGATTGCGTCGTCGCAAGAGCTCCTCGCAATGACGGCCTTGAAGGCTTGATTCCATTGACTGCTTTTCGGTCAGTCTCTCAGGACGTACGTTCGCGGATGTCGAGTGCGGCCGCCTTCTGGGCATCGAATTCGCCGCGCCGCCGAGCCAGTTCCTCGGCGCTCAAATTGTCGACATTGTTGTAGTCACGCTTCCACGACGGATCGACGCTCCAGCGCAGCGGCGATTGCATCGTGGTTTGTGCTCCGGGCGCGGACTCAAGCAAGCGCAGCGCCAACTCCAGGGTGAACGCCTGTGAATCGCGGTCGTGCGGCTTGCCGGCGGAATTGCCGAGCGGGAAGTCGCTGAACAGGAAACGCGGCGCCGCCGCGTGTTCGACGATGTCCTTGGCGCAGCCCATCACCACGGTGGAAATGCCGTTGGCCTCAAGATAGCGCGCGATCAGGGTGACGCTCTGATGGCAGACCGGGCAGTTCGGCACCAGCACCGCGGCGTCGACCTTGTCGGCCCGGCACCGCCTCAGGATTTCCGGCCCATCGGTTTCCAGCGTGACACGATGGCTGCGATTGGTCGGCGCGCCGAAGAAGCGCGGCGCGACGCTGCCGATCCGTCCTTCGCTTTCCAGCCGTCGCAATTGCGCCAGCGGAAACCAGCTCCCGCTGTCGGTCGCCGGACTGTGGATTCGGTCATAGGCGATATGCGAGATCCGCAAATCATGGTCCTTGCGGGTGTCGCCGTCATAGACGGAATAGAATTTGGCGCCGCCATTATAGGGCGCGCCAGGACCCTGGTCGCCCTTCGACGGATCGAACGGCGCCGCCGTGGTGACGATGGTGACGCGGGCCTGCGCCAGCGGCGTCCGCAACGGTTGAAAGGGCGCGCCGCAATAGTGCGCCCAGCGATACGGCGTATCATATCCGATCGCCTGATAGTAGGCGCGGGTTCGTGCCATATAGGCGATGGGGACATCCTCGTCGGATGCGAAGCCGGATAGTTCTTGGGTGCTGGCCATATTACTGTCCCGGTTTCACGTTGTGCATGTCAGGGTGGAGCGCGTCGGCCCGGCGTGTCAAGCTGCGTGGCGGGATGACGCAATCGTTGAAAAGGCATGGAATCATGCGCTCAGGTCTCCTTGCCAGATCGCTGGTTAGTTGCTGTTTCGTCGTCGCCACGCTGGTGTCGTCGATCGCGCAGGACGCAGCGCCGGACAAAGCGATCGCGCCGTCGTCACAAGGCGCTGCCGCGCGACCCGTCGCGGGCGAGCCAGCCACGCGGTCGCCCGAGGCCGCCCCCGAGCATGATACCGGCGCCGCGATGTGTCTGATGATCGAGTCGGCGGCGCGCGCGCATGATCTGCCGCTGGAATTCTTCGCCCGCGTGATCTGGCAGGAGAGCCGGTTTCAGCCCGACGCGGTCGGTCCGATCACCCGCAGCGGAGACCGCGCGCTCGGCATCGCGCAATTCATGCCCGGCACCGCCAGCGAGCGCAGCCTGCTCGACCCGTTCGATCCGGTGCAGGCGCTGCCGAAATCGGCGGAGTTCCTCAGCGAGCTACGCGCGCAATTCGGCAATCTTGGCCTGGCGGCCGCGGCCTACAATGCCGGCCCGAGGCGGGTGCAGGAATGGATCTCCGGCACCGGCTTCATGCCGCAACAGACCCGCCACTATGTCTACGCCATCACCGGCACGTCGATCGATGAGTGGGCGGCGGCGGGGCGAAGCGCCAAACCGGCGGAACGTCCGGCCGCCTCGAGCTGCGGCGACTTGATGGCGCTGCTCAAGCGCGCGCCCAATCCCTTCGTCACCCAGCTCGAGCGACGCGTCAAACTCGGCGCCGATCAGCCATGGGGCGTGCAACTGGCCGCCGGGTTCAATCGCGATCGCGCCTTGGCCAGCTATGCCCGCGCGATGACGCGGTTGAGCGCCGTGATCGGCGACCGCGATCCGAGTCTCATTCGCTCGGTGTTTCGCAGCCGCGGCACAAGGCCATTTTATCAGGTGCGGATCGGCACCGAGACCCGCCCGGCAGCCAATGATCTGTGCGTGCGGATCCGTCGCGCCGGCCATGGCTGTCTGGTGCTGCGCAACGGCCGAAGCAGGGGCTGAGCGGTCGACGGGGCGACCGGGCTTGCGGCTATAATTCCGAACTGAGCCGATCGAGACGCTGTTGCAACGACCGCCTGGCGTGCTCGCTGGCGCGCAGCCGCAGCGTCCAGTCCAGCGGCACGGTGCCGTGCAGCCGCCGCGGATAGCGAAACTCAAATCCGGCATCGTCCTGCCGCCGCCAGATCATCCGGGCGAGGAAGGCCTGCCCCTTACACGGGATCGTGAAATCAACCTCGTCCGGCAGCATCGCCGACGCCGATAACTCGACCCTGGCGCCGGCGGGCGAGAAGTTGCGGACGATGCAATCGAGCGTCGATTTTCGCGCATTGAAGGCGATGCGGCCGCCATAATAGACGCGTCCTCGGAAAATCTGCCGTCGATCAAGCATGGGATTTCCAATGCGAAATTAACCAATGCTTCACCATATTCGATCCGGCCGTCGCCCAACATCGGACTTAAGAGAAACCATTTGTTAAGGTAAACCATCCGCGATATCGGTCGGACTTCAGCTGCGCCTGGCACGCAGTGTTTTGCTTGCGAGTGCGATGCCGCTACCCCCGCTCGATTCCCCCAGATGGCAAAGTTCCGTTCGCGTCTTCGCGCTCGGGCTGCGCGCAGTCGGCTCGACGGTGCTGACGCTGGTGCTGTTTGCAACCTATCTGGGCATCGGCGCGCTGGCGCACGACACCCATTTCAGTCTCGGCTGGGTGCTGGTCAGCACGGCGCTGGTGTGGGCCGGGCCGGCGCAGATCATCCTGATTTCGTCGCTCGGGTCAGGCGCCACCCTGGCGCAGGCCGCGATCGCCGTCACGGTGAGCGCGGTCCGGCTGTTCCCGATGGTGGTCGCGGTGTTGCCGATGATGCGCACGCCGACCACCCGGATGCGGCATTTGATCCTGCCGGCGCATTTCACCGCCGTCACCCTGTGGATCGAGTGCTTCCGGCTGCTGCCGCAGATCCCGCGCGAGAAGCGCATCGTCTTCACGATCGGACTTGGAACCGGGTTGGTCTCGGTTTGCCTCGTCGCCAATGTCGTCGGCTACGCGCTGGCGGCCAATCTGCCGCAGATCTTCGCCGCCGCGATCCTGCTGCTGACGCCGCTGGCGTTCCTGCTGTCGACCGCGCGCAATTGCCGGGAACTGGCCGATATTCTAGCCCTGGTCCTCGGGCTGGCGCTGTTCCCGCTGGCCGCGACGCTGCACACCGGCGTCGACATCCTGATCAGCGGCGTGGCGGCGGGCACCATCGCCTATGGGGTGCATCGGTGGCGGAAGCGGCGGGCATGAGCAATTTCATTGGCGACTGGCACGCGCTGCTGATTCTCGTGGTGGCGGGTTTCCTGCCCAACGAGATCTGGCGGATGCTTGGCCTCGGGCTTGGCGGCGGCATCGACGAGGGTTCGGAACTGCTGATCTGGGTCCGCGCCGTCGCCACCGCGATCTTGGCCGGGGTGATCGCCCAGATCCTGGTGTTGCCGCCCGGCGCCCTGGCCGGCGTGCCGGCCGCGCTGCGCTATGGCGCGGTTGCCGGCGGCTTCGCGGCCTTCGCGCTTACCAAAAGGTCGATCCTGGTTGGCGTGGTGTGCGGGGAGGCGATCATGCTGGCCGGCCAATGGTGGCTGCGGTGACGTCCGGCGCGAGTGGTGCGCGGAATTAACGTCGATTGCAGATCGCCGGGATCGTTCCGGCCCGTGGTGAATTGTATTTGCCAGACAGGCCCCGATAACCGCAGCACCGGATAATTTTGGAATGACGAATGCCGCAACGACCAAGCCGGTCGTCCTCGTCGTCGAGGACGAAACCCTGATCCGAATGGATATCGTCGATCAGATTGCCATGGCCGGGTTCGAGGTTCTGCAGGCCGGCGACGCCGACGAGGCGATCGCCATTCTCGAGACCAATGCGAATGTCAGGCTGATCTTCACGGACGTCGATATGCCGGGCTCCATGGACGGAATGAAACTCGCGCATGCGGTGCGCGGGCGCTGGCCGCCGATCAAGGTCGTCGTCACGTCGGGCCATTACAAGGTGCGTGACGAGGATCTGCCGAGCGGCGGCGTGTTCTTCGGCAAGCCCTATGTGGCGGCTGATGTGGTCCGCACGATGCGACGATTGCTCGAGATCAACTGATCCGGATCATGCCCCCCGCGCGCGTTGCGCTATATAAGACGTCCGTGCCGCAGCCGGTTCGCGGCGATGGAGCGGGGGGACGGCGATGGATCGTGACAGCACAATAAGAGACGGCGAGGTTGCGGTGGATGCGCCGCCGCCGCGCGATGCCGGTCTGGTCTTCATCGGCCGCATCCGCACGCCCTGGACCTCACGCGACGACACCCCGCATCATGGCAGCGTCACCGGGCCGGTGTGCCGGCTGGAGATTTTCGATCCGTGGACGCCGGCGCTGCGGGGGCTGGAAAGATTCACCGATATCGAGGTGATCTACTGGCTGCATCTGTCGCGCCGCGATCTGGTGCTGCAGCGGCGGCGCCACGAGGGCGAGCCGCGCGGCACCTTCTCGCTGCGCTCGCCGGTGCGGCCCAATCCGATCGGCATTTCGACGGTGCGACTGGTCGGGATCGAGGGCGCGACCGTGCTGGTGCGCGGGCTGGACTGCCTCGACGAGACGCCGCTGCTCGATCTCAAGCCCGACCGCTGCGAACATTCGCCATCGGCGTGATGCTCAGAGTCTGACTTAAAAAGGGATCAATAGAATCAAGCCTTCGAGCTCGTCATTGCGAGGAGCGCAGCGACGAAGCAATCCAGTCTTTGCTTGGCGCCCCTGGATTGCTTCGCTTTCGGACGGCGCCAGGCGCCGTCCTCGGCTCGCAATGACGAAATCAAGTTTGATTTTATTGGGCTTCTTTTCGGTCAGACTCTCAGGCGCTTTGCAGCGCCGCGATCAGCTTGGCGGCGTTTTGCTTGAGAATCTCGGGGTCTTCCTGTTTGCTGGCCGGCGGCAGCAGCGCCACGCCGTCAAAGCGCGGCATCACATGCATGTGCAGGTGGTAGACGATCTGGCCGGAGGCCGGCTCGCTGTGCTGCTGAACGGTGATGCCGTCGGCGTCGAGTGCCCGCATCGCGGCGGCTGCGATCTTATGGGTGCCGCGCGCCACATGGGCGAAATCCTCCGCCGAAATATCGAGAATATTGCGTGCCGGCGCCTTCGGGATCACCAGCGTATGGCCGGGGCAGCGCGGCATGATGTCGAGAAAGGCGAAGACGTGGTCGTCCTCATAGACCTTGTAGCAGGGAATTTCGCCGCGCAGAATCTTGGCGAAGATATTGTCGGGGTCATACGCGGTCATGGCTGATCTCCTGATGGGACCCAGACTTGTCGCCGCGCCACGCCGGCCGGTCAAGGCTCCTCGGCGGCGTCGGTCTTGCGAAACGGCCCGGCCTCGGTCAGTTCGCGCGCCGCCTGCGCCACATAGGCGCGCTCATGCGTGAGGTAGTCGTCGACCGCGCGGCGCAACGCCGGGTCGGCGATGTAATGCGCCGAATAGGTGGTCTGCGGCAGGTAGCCGCGCGCGATCTTGTGCTCGCCCTGGGCGCCGGCTTCGACCGTGGCCAGCTTGCGGGCGATCGCGAAGTCGATCGCCTGATAATAGCAGACCTCGAAATGCAGGAACGGGTGGTGCTCGATGGCGCCCCAGTGCCGCCCGAACAGCGTGTCCGAGCCGATGAAATTGATCGCGCCGGCGATCCAGCGCCCATTGCGTTTGGCCATCACCAGGACGACGTCGTCGGCCATGCTCTGGCCGATCAGCGAATAGAAGTCGCGGGTGAGATAGGGCCGGCCCCATTTGCGCGACCCGGTCTCCATGTAGAATTCGAAGAAGGCGTCCCAGGCGTCCTCGGTGATGGCGCTGCCGGTGAGGGCGTGGATGGTGATGCCATTGGCCAGCGCGTCGCGGCGCTCGCGCTTGATCGCCTTGCGGTGGCGCGAGGCCAGCGTGGCGAGAAAATCGTCGAAACTGCCATAGCCGGCATTGCGCCAGTGAAACTGCTGGTCGGTGCGCTGCAGGAAGCCGTGGCCGGCGAGGAACGTCCATTCGCTGTGCCGGGCGAAGGTGACATGGGCGGAGGACGCCTTGGTGGCAGCACAGAGCCCCACCAGGCCGCCCGCCAGCGCCGAGCCGACCCGCCCGGCATCGGCATCGCCGCGGATCAGCAGCCGCGGCCCGGTCGCCGGGGTGAACGGAACCGAAATCTGCAGCTTCGGATAATAGCGGCCGCCAGCGCGCTCATAGGCGTCGGCCCAGCCGCGATCGAACACATATTCGCCCTGCGAATGCGATTTCAGATAGGCCGGCACGATCCCGACGATCCGGCCGCCCTGTTTGGCGACGAGGTGACGCGGGCCCCATCCGGTCCGCGCGCAGGCTGACTTCGAGTGCTCCAGTGCGGAGAAAAATGCGTGTGAAACAAACGGGTTGTACGAGGATCGGGAGTCCGCGCCTGAGCGGGTTGCGGCATCGGGCGAGGCGACGCCGGGCTCGATTGCGGACGTGGCGCAGGCATCCCAGTCGGCGGCCGGGATCTGGCCGACCGACGACACGGCCTCAAGCACAATGTCAGGCGAGGTCATCAATCAGTCGAACCGGTCGCGGTGGCGAACATTGCAAGGGTGACCATCCGTTAGAGATTGTGCATTTCCGTCCGCCACTTCAAGGGCGCTGTTCGGGTCAATCCTGCGGCAGAAATCCTTCGAAGATCATCTGGTCGGCGTAGCGCAAGGCGCGCTCGCGCTGGTCCGGCGTGCGCACCGTCCAGGTCAGCAGCGCGCAGCCGAAGATATTGCGCGCGATCCAGGGAGCGGGGGCGGGCAGGTCGTTGACCGCATAGGCGATGAAGTGGGGCCTGGTGCGAAAGCCGTGACGCAGCGCCAGCATCGGGTCGCGCTGGGCCGCATTGAGATGGTGCCAATAGGCATCGTCATAGCGGCGCTCGGCGGTGATGCCGCGCAGCAATTGCGGCATCGCCTGGCGCAGTGCCACCACCAGGTCCGGATCGAACGACATCGCCGCCACCGGCCCCTCATAGGAGCGAAGCACCTCGACCAGCCGCGCCACCAGCCGGCGGTCGCCGTCGAAATGGCTTTTCAGCTCGATGATCAGCGGGACGCGGCCATTGACCAGGGCGCAGAGCTCGGGCAGCGACATCATCCGCTCAGCGGTACCCTTGAACGGGACCTGCCGCAGCTGCGCCGCGGTCATCTCCAACAGTGCGCCGCTGCCGTCGGTGAGCCGGCCGAGCGCATCGTCATGATGCACCATCGCCTCGCCGTCGGCGGTAAGCTGCACGTCGACTTCGATGCTGAAATTGCCGGCGATTGCCGCGGCGATCGCGCCCGGCATGTTTTCGATCACGCCGCG
This sequence comes from Rhodopseudomonas sp. BAL398, assembly GCF_033001325.1. Lineage (NCBI taxonomy): Bacteria > Pseudomonadati > Pseudomonadota > Alphaproteobacteria > Hyphomicrobiales > Nitrobacteraceae > Rhodopseudomonas > Rhodopseudomonas sp. BAL398. The sequence goes on along the minus strand of NZ_CP133111.1, from coordinate 1,569,726 downwards.
CGCCTTGTCGTGCAGGCCGCGATGCGCGACCGGTCGTGCCGTGAGCCAGCCGGGCGCGCGCATCACTGAGGCCGATATTGCTGGGGCATGGATCAGGCGACCTCGAACAGGCCTTCGACTTCGACGGCGGCATCGACTGGAAGCGAGGCGACGCCGACCGTGGTGCGGGCATGGCGTCCCTTGTCGCCGAACGCGGCGACCATCAGGTCCGACGCGCCGTTGAGAACCTTGGGCCCATCGATGAAGTCGGGCGTGGAATTGATGAAGCCGCCGAGGCGCACCACGCGGACCACCTTGTCGAGGTCGCCGAGCGCCGCCTTCAATTGCGCCAGCAGATTGATGGCGCAGCCGCGCGCCGCCGCATTGCCTTGCTCGATGGTGACATCGGCGCCGAGCTTGCCCTTGGCGATCAGCTTGCCCTCGGCGTCGAAGCAGATCTGTCCGGAGACGAACAGCAGATTGCCGGTGCGCACGAAGCCGACATAATTGGCGACCGGGCTCACGGGCTCGTGCAAGACAATGCCCTGCGCGCCAAGTTTTTGCTCAATCGTTCCGGCCATGCCAGTCCCCATTTGATTGTGTGTTGTCTGCAGTCAAATCGATGCGAACTGCCCGACCTGTTTCGCCGATTGCGCCCCGACTTGCAAGCGAGCCCGGTCGTGACCAAACCCTTGAAATCGGCGCCGCGACGTCAGCCGCCGATGGCCGATTCGGCATGATTGTGCATGCAGCTGTCGACTTCGATAGTGACATGACTGAGGCGTCGCAGCCCGGCCAACCGCGCTTTGTAAAATGCCGGCGGGCGTGGCCGATCGGTTACGACCGAGACGATCGCGGCCTGGTGGCCGGGACCGATCTGCCAAAGATGCAGATCGCTGACGCGGTCGCCATCGATCTCGAGATGGCGGCGAATCTCGCGGGCGGTGGCATCGTCCGGAACGATATCGATCAGCACCGCGCCGGAGTCGCGCATCAGCCCGTAGGCCCAGCTTGCGATCACGCAGGCGCCGATCAAGCCGACCGCCGGATCGATCCAGACCCAGCCAAAGGCGCGCGCCACCAGCAATCCGCCGATCGCCAGCACCGAGGTCGCGGCGTCGGCCAGAACATGCACATAGGCGGCCCGCAAATTGTTGTCGCGCTGATGGGCGTGGTCGTGATGCGCATGGGCATGATGCGCATGGTCATGGTCATGGTCTTGGGCTTCGGCGTGATCGTGATGCGCATCGTGCGCATGTCCGTGTCCATGGCCGTGACCGTGACCGTGACCGTGACCGTGGTGGTGATCGTGGTCGTCGCGCAGCAGCCAGGCGCAGAGCAGGTTGACGGCAAGGCCGGCGCTGGCGATGCCGATGGCTTCGCCATAGGCGATCGGCCGCGGATTGCCGAGGCGCAGCAGGCTCTCATAGCCGATCGCGATCGCGATCATCGCCAGCACCACCGCGCTGGTGAAGGCGGCGAGCTCCCCGAGTTTGCCGGTGCCAAATGCGAAACGCGGATCATGGGCATGGCGGCGGGCGTAGCGATAGGCCAGCGCCGCGACGCCGATGGCGGCGGCGTGGGTCGACATGTGCCAGCCATCAGCCAGCAGCGCCATCGAGCTGAACAGCGTGCCGCCGGCGATTTCCGCGACCATCATGGCGAGGGTCAACCACACCACCAGCCAGGTCCGCCGTTCGTTGCGGGCGTGCGCGCGGCCCAGAAAGACGTGGTCGTGGGTCCAGCCCTCAAGCGATTCGGAATGCATCAAGCTGTCCTTGGTTCAGATCGAGGAGCGGGAATCCGGCCTCAATGGCGGGTTCCCATCAATTGAGCCCTAGTTGCGACGCAATATTGGAACAACTATCTTCCTTGCTTCAAATCGCGAGGAGACGACATGCGTCCGTCATGCCAGATTTCGGGTTTTCGTGCCACCGCCCTGACGCTGGGCCTCGCCATCGCGGCCGCTGCCGTGCCGCTGCATGACGCGGCCCATGCCGGCGCCAATGTCGGCTTCCTCGCCCATCAGGCACTGTACGATTTGAGCCTGCTGAAATCCCGCGGCAACGCCTCGATCGGCAGCGTGCGCGGTCGCATCCTGTATAATTTTTCGGGAAGTTCCTGCGTCGGCTACAGTTCGGATTTCCGCCAGGTGTCCGAGCTGGAAAGCGGCGAGGGCAAGGAGACGCTGAGCGATCTGCGCTCGACCAGCTGGGAAGACGGCGCCGGCAACAGCTACCGGTTCAAGATCGAGACCAAAATGAACGACGCCGAGGCCAGCCAGGTCGACGGCATCGCCGAGCGCAGCGGCGATCACATCACCGTCAAGCTGAAGCAGCCGGTGGCCAAGACCTTCACGCTCGACGGCGATATCGTGTTTCCGACCGAGCAGATCCACCGCATCATCGCCGCCGCGCGCGCCGGCAAATCGTTGCTGGAGCTGGCGGTCTATGACGGTTCCGACAATGGCGAGAAGGTCTACAACACGCTGACGGTGATCGGCCAGCCGATCCCGGGCGACCGGGCGGCAGCGACGCCGGACGCATCGACCACCGCCGACGCGATGAAGTCGCTGACGCGCTGGCCGGTGACGGTGAGCTATTACGACCGCAGCGCCAAGGCCAATGCGGGCGAGCAGACGCCGGTCTATGCGATGTCGTTCGAACTCTACGAGAACGGCGTGTCGCGATCGCTGGTGCTCGACTACAATGATTTTGTGATCGCCGGCGCGATGGGAAAATTCGACGTCAAGGACACCGCGCCCTGCAAGTGAGCTTGGAAGTGATCACCGTGTCCCGGACGCGGTGCAGCGCGTAGCGCCGCTCCGCAGAGTGCCGCAGCATCGGCGTAGCGTGTTTAATCTCACTGCCGCGGCTTGTCGGGGCCCTCATAGGCGATGCCCCTGATCACCGCGGCGTCGCCGAATTTTTTGCGCAGATCGTCGATGGCGCGTTCGGCGCTGGCGGAGCGGCGATCGATCATGTCGGTGTCGCCGGCCTGTGAACCGGGGGCGAGCGCGCTGACGCCGGTGCCGATCAGCCGGAACGCGGTGCCGTCGATTTCCTTGGCCAGCATGTCGCGCGAGATCGAAAAGATTTTCGCCGCGAGCTGGGTCGGCGCGTGGATACTCTGCGAGCGGGTGCGCTGGCGAAATTCCGCGGTCTTCAGTTTCAGCGTCACGGTGGCGCCGGCGAGGTCGCCGCTTTTGAGCCGCGACGACACCTTCTCGGACAGCCGCCATAGGATCTTCTCCAGCGTGGCGAAGTCGCGGATGTCGGTGTCGAAGGTGGTCTCGTTGGAGATGCTCTTGGCGCCGCGATCGGGCACCACCTTGCGGTCGTCGATGCCGCGCGCCAGCCGCCACAGCCGCTGGCCCTCGGCGCCGAACAGTCGCATCAGGTCGATCGGGTCGGCACGTTGCAGATCGCCGATCTTGCGGAAGCCGCGCGGCGCCAGCCGCTCGGCGGTCGCAGGTCCAACGCCGAAGATGAAGCCGACCGGCCGCTCGGCCAGCATCGCGCATGCGTCGATCTGATCGAGCACGGCGAAGCCACGCGGCTTGTCGAGGTCGGAGGCGATCTTGGCGAGAAACTTGTTGCAGGACAGCCCGACCGACACGGTGATGCCGATGTCGCGCTCAACCTGGCGGGCGAACCGCGCCAGCACCTTGGCGGGGATCATGCCGTGCAGCCGCTCGGTGCCGGCCAGATCGAGAAAGGCCTCGTCGATCGACAAGGGTTCGACCAGCGGCGTCAGCGCCTGCATCGCCTGGCGGACCTCGCGGCCGACCCGGACATATTTGGCCATGTCGGGGCGCACCACCGCGGCCTGCGGACACAGCGCTAGCGCCTTGAACATCGGCATTGCCGAGCGCACCCCATAGGTCCGCGCGATGTAGCAGGCGGCCGAGACCACGCCGCGCCGGCCGCCGCCGATGATCACGGGACGATCGGCGATGTCGGGATTATCGCGCTTCTCCACCGTGGCGTAGAACGCGTCGCAATCGATATGGGCCAGCGTCAGCGCCGCGAGCGCGGCATGGTGGACCAGGCGCGGGGAGCCGCAGACGGTGCAACGCCGCGCCGCCCCGCCGAGATCGGCAAGGCAGTCGCGGCAGAAGCAGTCCGGTCCGTTCGGCCCGCGGGCGTCGCTGGTCACCGCACGCCGCTCTCCGGAGGCAGCTCTTCGAGCGCCTGCCGGGCCGCCGCGATCGTGGTCGGATCGAGCTCGGACGCCGCGGCAAACGCCTTCACGGTGGCGTCATCACGCATCACGAAATCCAGCACGCTGGCGAGGAACTGCGGATCCGCCGCCGCCGAGCGCAGCGTCTCGGGGCCGAGCCCGGTCTCGGCGAGAAAAAGGCCCAGCCGTTCGGGATCGCCGGCAACGAAGGACAGCGCCTGGACGGCCACGATTTCAGCTACTTGCCTGGCGTTGTGAGAACGCTTTGTCATCGCCAATGTTTGCCTTTCCGTAACTTATAGTCTCTATTTTGATGCATCATGCCCGAGTCACTGCGGCGTGGCGAACTGTATCGCTGGTCGCGGTGCTGGGCATTGTTGTTTGGACTATATTGGGGATTGGAGGGCGGGATGGCAAAAACCGTCCTGATCGTGGAAGACAACGAGCTCAACATGAAACTGTTTCGCGACTTGCTGGAAGCCCATGGCTACCAGACGTCGGGAACCAGCAATGGCTATGAGGCGCTCGATCTTGTCCGCAAATTGCGCCCCGATCTGATCTTGATGGATATCCAGCTGCCGCAGGTCTCCGGCCTCGAGGTCACCCGCTGGATCAAGGACGATCCCGAGCTGCGCATGATTCCCGTGGTGGCGGTGACGGCGTTCGCGATGAAGGGCGACGAGGAACGGATTCGCGAAGGCGGCTGCGAGGCTTACTTGTCGAAGCCGATCTCGGTCGGCAAGTTCATCGAAACGGTGCGCCGTTTCATCGGCTAGGAGAGCTTCGATGTCTGCACGGATCCTGGTCGTCGACGACATTCCGGCCAATGTCAGATTGCTGGAAGCGCGGTTGTCGGCGGAATATTTCGACGTGCTGACGGCGAGCAATGGCGCGCAGGCGCTGGAGATCTGCTCGCGCGCCGAATGCGACATCATCCTGCTCGACGTCATGATGCCGGACATGGACGGCTTCGAGGTCTGCCGCCGGCTGAAGGCCAACCCGGCGACGCATTTCATCCCGGTGGTGATGGTGACGGCGCTGGATAGTCCCGCCGATCGCGTCCGCGGACTGGAAGCCGGCGCCGACGATTTCCTCACCAAGCCGGTATCCGACGTGGTGCTGATCGCGCGCGTGCGCTCGCTGACGCGGCTGAAGATGATGACCGACGAGTTGCGGATGCGCGCCATCACCTCGCTGGAGATCGGGATGCAGGCGCCGGAACGCAACGCGGTGGCCGATCTCGGCATCGGGGGGCGCATCCTGCTGGTCGACGACCGGCCGTCCTCCTATGAGCGGCTGGCGCCGGTGCTCAGCACCGAACACAGCGTCGACGTCGAGACCAATCCGGCGGACGCGTTGTTTCAACTCGCCGACGGCAATTACGATCTGATGATCGTCTCGCTCGGCCTGGAAAATTATGACGGGCTGCGGCTGTGCAGCCAGGCGCGCTCGTTGGAGCGCACCAGGCAATTGCCGATGCTGGCGATCGCCGACGCCGACAACAATGCGCGGCTGCTGCGCGGCCTCGAAATCGGCGTCAACGACTATCTGCTGCGCCCGGTCGACAAGAACGAATTGCTGGCACGGGCGCGGACCCAGATCCGGCGGCGGCGCTACACCGACCATCTGCGCGACAATGTGCAGCATTCGATCGAGATGGCGATTACCGACGGGCTCACCGGGCTGCACAACCGGCGCTACATGGAGACCCATCTGCAGACCCTGGCCGAGCAGGCCTCGGCCCGCGGCAAGCCGCTGGCGCTGATGATGCTCGACATCGACTTCTTCAAATCGATCAACGACAATTACGGCCACGACGGCGGCGACGACGTGCTGCGCGAATTCGCGGTGCGGATCCGCAAATCGATCCGCGGCATCGATCTGGCGTGCCGCTATGGCGGCGAGGAATTCGTCATCGTGATGCCGGAGACAGATCTCAATGTCGCCGGCATGGTCGCCGAGCGGCTGCGCCGCGCCATCGCCAATGAACCCTTCGCGATCGACAAGGGCGCCAAGCGGATCGAAGTGACGATCTCGATCGGCCTGTCGACGCTGGAGCGCAAGGGCGAGCCGGTCGCCGACGTGATGAAGCGCGCCGACGTCGCGCTGTATCGCGCCAAGCACGACGGCCGCAACCGCGTGGTTTCGGCGGCCGCGTAAGCGCGCGGCGGCGCTCGATCTCTCATCCACTGGCGCTCATCCAACGCCGTCACATCGACCGCGTGCCCCGGACGCAGTGCAACGCGCCGCCCTTCGCGGCGTGGTGCGCTGCAGAGCCGGGGCCCCGGTGTTGTTGTCGGCGCCACAAGCGGGGTCCCGGTTCAGCGGAGCAGCGCTGCGCGCCGCACCGCGCCCGGGACACGGATTTCTCGCCATTCTGTAGCCGGGATGGATCGCGAATGCTCTGCGATACTGGGTCGCCCGCTGTCGCGGGCGATGACATCGGCAGGCGTTCTACAGCGCACCAAAACGGAAAACGGGGCCTCGCGGCCCCGTCAAAGATCATTCAGCAAGCAAAGCGGGCTTACTTGATCTTGGATTCCTTGAACTCGACGTGCTTGCGCGCGACCGGATCATACTTCTTCTTGACCATCTTGTCGGTCATGGTGCGCGAATTCTTCTTCGCCACGTAATAGAAGCCGGTATCCGCGGTCGAAACGAGCTTGATCTTGATGGTGACCGCTTTGGCCATGGTGAAAACCTCGAAATATCGGGAATCGGGAGCGAGCCAGCCGGTGCCAGCCTGCATTCGGGGCGCAAACTAGCTTCCAATCGCCCAAAGTCAAGGATTTCGCGGATCGCCGGGCAATTTCGCCGATTCAGCCCCGCGCGGCACCCTCCAGAGGCGGATTGAGCTTGGGATCGCTGGCAAATTGCCGTTCCAAGAAGTCGATCATCACCCGCGTCTTGCGCGGCAACAGCCGCCGCGACGGATAGACCACATGGATCGGCGCCGGTTTCGGCTCATAGGCTTGCAGCAGCACCACGACTCGGCCGGTCTCGATCTCATCGGTGAAATGCCAGATCGGCAGCAAGCCGATGCCGAGGCCGGACATCACCGCTTCGCGGGTGCCTTCGGAATTCTGGGTTCGGAACCGGCCCTTGACCTCGAAACTGATCGGGCCTTCGGGACTTTCGAACGGCCATTGCACGCCGAAGGCGGCGCGGCTGAAGGCGATGCAATCATGCGCGGCGAGGTCGGGGGGATGCGCCGGCAGCGGGCGGCCGCGCAGATAGGACGGCGCAGCGACGACCACGCGCCGTGTGCTGGCGATCCGTTTGGCGATCAGCGCCGTGTCGGGGATCTCGCCGGATCGAATCGCCAGGTCGATGCCTTCCTCGACCAGGTCGGCATAGCCGTCATTCATCACCAGATCGACGCTGACGCCGGTGTAGCGCGAGAAGAACTCCTTCAGATGCGGAATCACCCGGAGCCGGCCGAACACCACCGGGCAGGCCAGCCGCAGCGTGCCGGACGGTCGCGCGCGGCGTCGTCCCACGGATTCCTCGGCGTCGCCGACCGCCTCCAGCGCCAGCCGGGCGCGCTCATAGAAGCTGCGGCCGTCGTCCGTCAGCGTCAGCCGGCGGGTGGTGCGGGTGAAGAGCCTGGCGCCGAGATGCTCTTCCAGAGCCGCGATCTGCCGGCTGACCGTCGGCTGGCTGGAATTCTGTTCCGCCGCCACCCGGGTAAACGAGCCGGCCTCGACGACGCGGATGAAGGCACGGAAGAGGGCGATCGTGTCGGACATTCATTCATATTATGGATAAATAATATCCGTACAAGGCTCTAACGCCCAAGGGCTGAATGGCCAAATCTGCTCACAGGAGCAAAGGGTAAACCATGACACTGACTGTCCCACATGAACGCCTCCGCGAAACCAAGCCTGCGCCGGCGATCGGCACCGCCTTGACGCTGGCGATGGCGCTTGCCGCCGGGATCGCGGTCGCCAATATCTATTACAACCAGCCGATGCTCGGGATCATGGAGCGCGATCTCGGTCATCTGCGGCTGTCCGGCATGATTCCGACCGCGACCCAGCTCGGCTACGCCGCGGGCCTGTTCCTGCTGGTGCCGCTGGGCGACCTGATGGACCGGCGGCGGCTGATCATCATTCAATTCGCCTTGCTGGCGGCGGCGGCGATACTGGTGGCGCTGGCGCCGTCGGCCTGGCTGGTGCTGCTGGCGTCGCTGGCGGTCGGCGCGGGCGCCACGGTGGCGCAGCAGATCGTGCCATTCGCGGCCGCACTGGCGAATCCGGCGCGGCGCGGCAAGACCATCGGCACGGTGATGGCCGGGTTGCTATGCGGCATCGTGCTGAGCCGGACCCTGGCGGGTTTCGTCGCCACCCATCTGGGCTGGCGCGAGATGTTCTGGCTGTCCGGGCCGATGTCTCTCGCCGCCGCAGCGTTGATGGCGTGGCTGCTGCCGCGCAACGCGCCGCATCTGGATCTGCGCTACGGCGAGGCACTGGCGTCGCTGGCCGGGCTGTGGCGGCGCTATCCGACGCTGCGTCGCGCCACCTTTGTGCAGGCGGCGCTGTTCGGCTCGTTCAGCGTGTTCTGGACCGTGCTGGCGCTGCATCTGCAGGAGCCGACATTCAATCTCGGCGCCGATGCGGCCGGCTTGTTCGGCGTGGTCGGCGCGGTCGGCATTCTGGCGGCGCCGATCGCCGGGCGGATCGCGGATCGCCGTGGCCCGGCGCTGGTGATCGCCGCCGGCGCGCTGCTGAGCGCGCTGTCATGGCTGCTGTTCGGCTTCTGGGGCGCGTTGCCCGGGCTGATGCTGGGCGTGATCGCGCTGGATTTCGGCGTGCAGAGCTCGCTGATCTCGAACCAGCATTTGGTCTACGCGTTGGAGCCGGCGGCGCGCAGCCGGATCAACACCGTGTTCATGACCGGGATGTTCTTCGGCGGCGCCGCGGGTTCTGCCGGCGCCACCTTCGCCTGGGGGCTGGCCGGTTGGCCTGCGGTCTGCGGCTTCGGCGCCGCGCTGGCTTTGACGGCGTTGGCGGTGGAACTGATCGGCCGCTCGCGCCAATCCGGCCATTGAGGCCCATCACCACCCATCAATCAACCTGCTTGGAGGTTCTAAAATGAATGTCGGATTTATCGGGGTCGGCAGCATGGGCGCCGCGATGGTGCCGAATCTGCTCAAGGCCGGCCACCGCGTCAGCGTATGGAATCGCAACGCCGAGGCGGCGCGGGCGCTGCCCGGCGTCACCGTGCTGGATACGCCGGCGCAGGCGTTCCAGAACGACGCGGTGATCACCATGCTGGCGGACGACGCGGCGGTGCGCAGCGTCATCATCGAATCCGGCGCGCTGGCCTCGGCGCGCGACGGCTGCGTCCACGTCATGGCGGCGACGATCTCGCTGGCGCTGGTCGACGAACTCGCCGACCTGCATCGCAAGGCCGGCATTGCCTATGTGGCTGCGCCGGTGTTCGGCGTGCCGGCGGCGGCCGCCAAGGCGCAGTTGAACATCGTGGCGGCCGGCGACGCCGCCGCGATCGCCAGGGTGCAACCGCTGTTCGATGCGATCGGGCAGAAGACCTGGCAGCTCGGCACCGATCCGAAGCAAGCCAATGTCGCCAAGATTGCCGGCAACATGATGATCGCGCTGGCGATTGAGGCGATGGGGGAGGCCACCGCGCTGACCGAAAGCTATGGCCTGACGGCGGCGGAGTTTTTGCCGATCGTCACCAATTCGATCTTCGCCAGCCCGAGCTATCAGCGCTATGGCGGCTTCATCGCCGCCGGCAGTTACGAGCCCGGCTTCAAGCTGACGCTGGGTCTGAAGGATGTCAGCCTGGCCTTCGCGGCGGCCGAAGCCACCAAGACCACGCTGCCCGCCGCCGCGATCGTGCGCGAGAACATGCTGAGCGCGATCGATCAGGGCCTGGGTGCAAAGGATTGGTCGGTCCTCGCCAAGATGGCGCGCCGCCGCGGCGGGCTCGGCGACGACGTCGCGTAGCTCACGCGGTGCCGGCCAGCAGCTCCATCTGCATCTTGCCGCCGAAGAAGTGAAAGAACGGCACCGGGGCGTCGTGCCGCAGCGGCCCAGTGGCGAGGCGTTTTTCCAGCTGCTGCAGGACCTTGGTGGTCATCGGATGCAGGTCGGCCAGCGGCTTGGAGCCGATCTCGACCCAGACCAGCTCGACCAGCTCGGCCTCGGGATGGATCACGCCCTCGACCCGATGCGCGATCGCCGAGGCGTCGGCGGTGAAGAACCTTGTGTCGAAGCGCTTGATCCGGCCCGGCGGGGTGATGGCGCGGGCGATCAGATACAGGCTGGAGGGGTCCGGCAGCAGCCCGGCCTCGGTGAACGGCGCCCATGGCCCGTCGAGCGTCGGGGCCTTGCCGGCGGGCTTGCAGCCGAGGCACAGCCCGGTCTCCTCGCAGGCCTCGCGGATCGCGGTCACCGCCAGCGCGCGGGCCCGCGAGACCGATATCTTCGGGCTGCCCTGCAGCAGATTGGCTTCGAGCTGCGGCGGGATCGGCGCCGCCACCGGGATCCGGTTGTCGGTCTTGTCGACGCGGCCGCCGGGGAACACGAATTTGCCGGGCATGAACACCACATTGTCGTGGCGCTTGCCGACCAGCACTTTGGGCACGGCGGCGCTGCGATCGATCAGGATCAGCGTCGCGGCATCCTTCGGACGGAAATAGGGGTGGTGATCGGCTTCCTTCTCGATCTTCTCCACCGCGGCGGGCGTGCTTTCCGTCTGGCTCATCTGATGTCCGATCCCCATGCTGTTTTTGTTGAAGCCGAGCTTATCGCGCCAGCTTCTTGATTGTGTGTCGATTTCGGATGCCGGCTAGCCGTCCGGATTGGTATCGTCAAAGCCGTGCATCCGGAACGCCCATTGCAGGCCGACCACCGCGCCCTTGACCGGCTGCAGCAGCAGCAGCGACGCGATCAGCGTGAATGGCAGGTAGATCGCCAGCTGCAGCGCCACCGCCGGGGCATAATTGGTCTCGATCCACAGCACCATCGGCACCACGATGTGGCCGACGATGACGATCACCAGATAGGCCGGCAGATCGTCGGCACGGTGGCCGGTGAAATCCTGGCCGCAATTGGCGCATTGATCGGCGGTCTTCAGAAAAGCGCGGAACAGTTTGCCTTCGCCGCAATTCGGGCAGCGGCCGCGCAGGCCGCGACGCATCGCAGTCCAGACATTGCGCTTGTCCGCCGGTTCGGCACCGGACGACCAGGTAGCGGGAGCACGTGCGGCCAAGGTCTTCATGGTTTCCCCTTTTTTGGTCGGCTCGGCTTGGCCTTGCTGGCCTTGCTCGTTTTCTTGGCGCCCGGCTTGGTGGTGCCGGGCTTGCGATCCTTCTTGCGCGGGCTGCGGCCGGGAGCGGCCTTGGCGCGCGTGGTGCGTTGCGGCTTGCCGGCGTCGCGGCGGCGGCCGCGCGGCGCGGCCTGACCCTCGCTGAGCAGTTCGAAGCGCAGCGCGCCGGCTACAGGAGCAGCTTCTACCAGACGGACGTCGACGACGTCCCCCAGCCGATGCATGGCACCGCTGCGTGTGCCGACCAGCGCGTGGCGGGCCTCGTCATAGTTGAAATATTCGGTGCCGAGCGTGCGGATCGGGATCAGCCCGTCGGCGCCGGTGTCGCTGAGCTTGACGAACAGGCCGGCGCGGGTGACGCCGGAGATGCGGCCCTGGAAGCTGGCGCCGATGCGGTCAGCGAGGAAATGCGCGATCAGCCGGTCGGTGGTCTCGCGCTCGGCCTTCATGGCGCGGCGCTCGGTGACCGAAATTTGCGCCGCGACCTCGGCCAGCGTCTCGACGGTCTCGGTCTCCGGCAGCGCGCCGTCGCCAAGCCCGAGCGCGCGGATCAGCGCGCGATGCACCACCAGATCGGCGTAGCGGCGGATCGGCGAGGTGAAATGCGCGTAGCGCCGCAGATTGAGGCCGAAATGACCGTAGTTCTGCGAGGCGTATTCGGCCTGCGCCTGCGAGCGCAGCACCACCTCGTTGACCAGCGGCTCGGCGTCATGGCCTTTGACCTGCGCCAGCACGCGGTTGAACAACGCAGGGCGCAACGCCCCGGCCTTGGCGAAGGACAGGTCGAGCGTCTTGAGAAACTCCTGAAGGTTGTGCACCTTCTCGACGCTGGGCTCGTCATGCACCCGGTAGATCAGCGGCAGCGCCTTCTTCTCCAGCATCTCGGCGGCGGCCACATTGGCGAGGATCATGAACTCCTCGATCAGCTTGTGGGCGTCGAGCCGCTCCGGCACCACGACGCGGTCGACGGTGCCGTCGGGCTTGAGCACGATCTTGCGCTCGGGCAGATCGAGGTCGAGCGGATCGCGCTCGTCGCGGCCGCGCTTGACGATCGCATAGGCGGCGTAAAGCGGCTTCAGGATCGGCGCCAGCAGCGGGCCGGTGGTGTCGTCGGGATCGCCGTCGATCGCGGCCTGGGCCTGGGCGTAGCTCAGCTTGGCGGCCGAGCGCATCAGGATGCGGTGAAACGAATGCGAACGCTTGCGGCCAGAGGCATCGATCACCATGCGCACGGCGAGCGCGCCGCGGGCTTCGCCGGGCCGCAGCGAGCACAGATCGTTGGAGATCCGCTCCGGCAGCATCGGCACCACGCGGTCGGGGAAATACACCGAATTGCCGCGATTGAGCGCGTCGCGATCCAGCGCCGAGCCGGGCCGGACATAGAACGCCACATCGGCGATCGCCACATAGACGATGCAGCCGTCCTTGTTGCTCGGATCGGGATCCGGCTCGGCATAGACGGCGTCGTCATGGTCCTTGGCGTCGGGCGGATCGATGGTGACCAGCGGCAATTCGCGCCAGTCCTCGCGGCCCGATAGCGTCGCGGGCTTGGCGGCTTCGGCCTCGCGGATCGCCGCGGACGAAAATTCCTGCGGGATTTCGTGGGAGTGGATCGCGATCAGGCTGACTGCCTTTTCGGTCGCCAGCGAGCCGAGCCGTTCCTTGACCTTGCCCGAGGCCAGGCCATAGCCGCGGGTGTGGATCAGATCGACGCTGACCAGATCGCCGTCCTGCGCGCCATTGGCGTGGGCCTTGGCGATGTTGAGTTCGCGGCCGGCCTGCTTCTTGTCGACGCCGATCAGGCGTCCGCCGCCATCGGGCAGGGCGCGGAAGATGCCGAGAATGCGGGTCTTGGTGTGGTCGACGACCTTGACGACGCGGCCCCGATAGGCGGCGACTTTGTCGCGCTCTGCGGCTTCGACATGCAGCAGCGCGCGGTCGCCGATGCCGGGCACGGTGCCCGGTGCGGCGCGGCGTGGCACATGGATGCGGATCTTCGGTGCCTCGCCGTCCTGCTCGTCCCATTCGGCCGGGGTGGCGATCAATTCGCCGTCGTCGTCGCGCGCGGTGATGTCGGCGACCAAAGTCGGCGGCAGCGCCGCGGGTTCGGCGACGCTCTTGCGGTATTTCTTGATCACGCCGCTATCGGCAAGCTCGCGCAGAATCCGCTTCAGCTCGGCGCGGTCGGCGTTTTTCAGGCCGAATTCGCGGGCGATCTCGCGGGTGCCGACCTTGCCGGCGGCGCCGCGAATAAACGCCACGATGGCGTCGCGGTCAGGAAAGCTGGCCTCGCGTTTCTTGCTCACTTTTATCCGTTCTTGCCGGCGCTCTTCTTGGCGACAGGTTTTGACTTGGCAGCGGCGTTCGCCGTCGAGGTTTTCGCCGTCACCGGCGCTCGCGCCTTGCTGGCGGCGGCGCTTTCGGCCTTCGGCTTGGCGGCGGCTTTCTTCTTGACCGCCTTCTTGACGACTTTCTTGGCGGGCTTGCCTTCGGCGTCGGATTTGGCATCCGACTTGGCATCAGACTTGGCCGCGGTCTTCTTGGCCGGCGCCTTCTTCTTGGCGACCTTCTTGGTCTTGCCGCCACCCTTGGCGGCGCGCTCGTCGATCAGCGCGATGGCTTCCGCCAGCGTAATGCCGTCCTCGGTCTTGTCGCTCGGGATGGTGGCGTTGACGCCGCCGGCGGTCACATAGGCGCCGTAGCGGCCGCCCTTGACGGCGACGGTGCCGAGCGACGGATGCTCGCCGAGCGGCTTGCCGGGGTCGGCGCCGAATTTGCGCTTGCTCGGGCCCTTGAGGATTTTCTCGGCGATCAGCGTGACCGCGCGGTTCAGGCCGATATCGAAAACTTCGTCGCCGGCTTCGAGGCTTGCATAGGTCTTCTCATGCTGAACGTAAGGCCCGAAGCGGCCGATCCCGGCCTTGATCGGCTCGCCGGTCTCGGGATGCTTGCCGACTTCGCGCGGCAGCGACAGCAGCTTGAGCGCCAGCTCCAGCTCCATGTCGCCGGGCGAGGAGTTCTTCGGAATCCCGGCGCGCTTGGGCTTCTCGCCCTCGGCGTAATCCTTTGCCTCGCCGAGCTGGATATAGGGCCCGAACCGGCCGGACTTGACTGCGACTTCGAGGCCCGACACCGGATCGGGGCCGAGAATGCGATCGCCATCGCCGCCGCCATCGGCCGCCAGCGGACGGGTGTAGCGGCATTCCGGATAGTTGGTGCAGCCGACAAAGGCGCCGAACTTGCCGGCCTTGAGGTTGAGCTTGCCGGTGCCGCAGCTCGGGCATTGCCGCGGATCGCCGCCATCCTCGCGCGGGGCGTAGATATGCGGTCCCAGCATCTCGTCGAGCGCGTCCAGCACCTGCGTCACCCGCAGATCCTTGATCTCGTTCACGGCGCCGATGAAGTCGGTCCAGAAATCGCGCAGCACTTCCTGCCAGGAGATCTCGTTGTTGGAGATCCGATCGAGCTTCTCTTCGAGCGCCGCGGTGAAGTCGTATTCGACGTAGCGGGCGAAGAAGTTCTCCAGGAACGCCACCACGACGCGGCCCTTGTCCTCGCCGTGCAGACGCTTCTTGTCGAGCTTGACGTAGCCGCGGTCCTTCAACACCTGCAGGATCGACGCATAGGTCGAGGGCCGGCCGATGCCGAGCTCTTCCATCCGCTTCACCAAGGAGGCTTCGGAGAAACGCGGCGGCGGTTCGGTGAAATGCTGGGTGACGGCGAGGTCCTTCTTCTTCAGATCCTCGCCCTGGTTGATGATCGGCAGCCGGCGGCTGTCCTCATCGTCGGAATCGTCGTCACGGCCTTCCTGATAGACCGCGAGAAAGCCGTCGAACTTCACCACCTGGCCGGTGGCGCGCAATTCCAGCACCCGCGATCCGGCCTTGGCGGCGATATCGACGGTGGTGCGCTCGAGTTCGGCGGATTCCATCTGGCTGGCGATGGTGCGGATCCAGATCAGCTCGTAGAGCCGGATCTGATCATGGTCGAGCCGGGCGCGCAGCGCGTCGGGGCGGCGCGACAGGTCGGTCGGGCGGATCGCTTCATGCGCTTCCTGGGCATTCTTGGCCTTGGCCACATATTGCCGCGGCGTCTCGGGAACATATTTCTTGCCGTAATCCTCGCCGATCACCTCGCGCGCCTGGGTGATCGCCGAGACGTCGATCTGGACGCCGTCGGTTCGCATATAGGTAATGAGACCGGTGGTCTCGCCGCCGATGTCGATGCCCTCATAGAGCCGCTGCGCGATCCGCATGGTGTGGGCGGGCGCAAAGCCGAGCTTGCGGCTGGCCTCCTGTTGCAGCGTCGAGGTGGTGAACGGCGCATAAGGGTTGCGCTTCGCCGGCTTGGCCTCGACCGAGGACACCGTGAAATTGGCGCTTTCGATCGCCTGCTTGAAATCCTCGGCCTCGGCGCCGGTGCCGATATCGAGCCGCTGGATCTTCTTGCCGTCGGCGCCGACCAGGCGGGTCTCGAAACTGTCGCCGCGCGGCGTGGTGAGCGTCGCCACCAGCGACCAATATTCGCGCGGCAGGAATTTCTCGATCTCCATCTCGCGGTCGCATACCAGCCGCAGCGCCACCGACTGTACCCGTCCGGCGGAGCGGGCGCCGGGCAATTTGCGCCACAGCACCGGCGACAGCGTGAAGCCGACCAGATAGTCGAGCGCGCGGCGCGCCATATAGGCGTCGACCAGCGCGCCGTCGATCTGGCGCGGATTCTTCATCGCCTCGGTAACGGCCTGCTTGGTGATCGCGTTGAACACCACGCGTTCGATCTTGTGATCCTTGATCGCGCGCTTTTCTCTCAACACCTCAAGAACATGCCAGGAGATCGCTTCGCCCTCGCGATCAGGGTCGGTGGCGAGGATCAGCTTGTCGGCCCCCTTCAGCGCCTTGGCGATGTCGTTCAACCGCCCGGCTGCTTTGGGGTCGATTTCCCAGATCATCTGAAAATTGGCGTCCGGATCGACCGATCCATTCTTCGCCGGAAGGTCGCGCACATGCCCGAATGAGGCCAGGACCTCATACGACGCGCCCAAATATTTGTTGATCGTCTTGGCCTTCGCAGGCGACTCGACAATGACGATATTCATGTCATTCCAATGGCTTGTCTGGGAGATACGAGCCGGTTCCGCGAGACTCGCGCCAGCCACATTGTCCGGAACATGGGTGGTGGCGACCCCGCTGTCAAATACCGATCGGGTGACAGTGCGGGTTCCGGAGCCTCAAAAACAGTGCGATTCGGTTTTACTAAAACCAGGGGTTGCACAACCATAGCGAGTAAATCTATAAAAAGCCCGTAGATGTGCGTGGTGGCCCGGCTTTCGGAAGGACTTGGTTGATGTCGTCGCGGCGCAGGAGCGATCAGCCACCCACGGACCCGATGGAGCGCGACGGCGGCCCTGTCGAGGCCGCGGGCTATATCTCCGAAGCCATCGCCGACCTGCTGCATCTGGCGCGAATCCACCGCCTTGAGATGCTGGCCTATCTGCTGGAAATGGCGCTGCTGGAGGCCCAGGAGATGGTGCGGCTGCGCCGGACCCCGCCGCCGCAGCAGCCCGGCGAATAGGCGCTATCCCGCGGACACCATTTCGATATCGCCGGGGCCGAGCAGGCGGCCGTCGGCGGCGCGCAATTCCAGCTTAACCCGCCGCCGCGAGCTGCGGTCGACCAGCGCGGTCGTCACCGTCTCGCCCTCGAAGCCATAGGCCTCGCTCCACTGCCGCAGCGCCACCAGCACCGGAAACGCCGCGCGGCCCTTGTCGGTCAGCAGGTAGTCCTTATAGGCACTGCCGTCGGCGGCCGGGGCCTCACGCAGCAGGCCGTGCACAACCAGCGCGCGCAACCGCGCCGCGAGGATGTTCTTGGCGACGCCCAGGCTCTTCTGAAACGCGCTGAACCGGCTGATCCCCAAAAAGGCGTCGCGCAGGATCAGCAGCGACCAGCCGTCGCCCAGCGAGTCGAGCGCACGGGCGATCGGGCAGGCGTCGTGTTCGAAACGGGTGCGTTTCACCATCGCGGGGCCTCGCCTGCAAATCGGTTGCTCGATGGTTGCATTATGAAACCATCGCCGCTAAATGTCGATCTAGTTTCAATATGCAACCACATGGAGCGGGCGATGCGATTGGCAAACAAGACGGCCTTGATTACCGGCGGCAACAGCGGCATCGGACTGGCCACCGCCAGACGCTTCGTGGCCGAAGGCGCCCGGGTCGCCATCACCGGCCGCAACCGCGCCCGGCTCGATGCCGTGGTGGCCGAGCTCGGCGGCAACGCCATCGGCTTCGTTGCCGACGCCACCGATACGGAGGCTACCGAGGCGGCGATCGCCGCGGCGGTAGAGCGGTTCGGCAAGCTCGACATCCTGTTCGCCAATGCGGGCATCGCTGCCGGCTCGCCGCTCGGCGCGACCACGCCGGACGCCTTCGCCAGCGTGATCGGCACCAACCTGACCGGGGTGTTCTTCACCGTGCAGGCGGCACTGCCGCATCTCAACGACAACGCCTCGATCATCCTCAACGGCTCGGTGACCAGCGTGCTGGGGATTCCGGGCTATGCCGCCTATGCAGCCAGCAAGGCCGGGGTGCGGGCGATGGCGCGGGTGATGGCGTCGGAATTGTCGCCGCGCGGCATCCGCGTCAACGTGGTTGCGCCGGGCGCGATCCGGACCCCGATCTGGGGCGCGGCGATCGCGACCCCGGAGGCGGAGCGGGCGTTCGAACAGCGGATCGCGCTGAGCACGCCGCTCGGCCATCTCGGCGAACCCGACCACGTCGCCGCCACCGTGCTGTTCCTGGCCTCGGACGAGGCGGCGCATATCCAGGGCCAGGAGATCTTCGTTGACGGCGGTGCCACCGCGTCGCCGGCCGGTGCGCCGATCTATCGCGGCTAGATCGCGGCAAGTCATCAGCCTGTCGTTAACGGATCGTTAACTGCGATAGTTGACGATGGTCGTCAGCAGGAGGCGGGCCGGATGTACGTCCGCCTCTAAAGATGGCTCGAAGTGATTTCACTTCGGGCCGTTGCTTTTTGCGGCGAGGGCGGCCGTCGCGCCGCTACGCCACGGCGCGCAGTTGCGTCGCGGCCTGCAAGGCGCCGGCGATCGACTGTTCGCGATGCTCCGGACCCTTGCCGATGCCCTCGGCAACGATCAGTTCGATATCGGTCACCCCGATGAAGCCGAACACGCCGCGCAAATAGCTTTCGGCATGCTCGTAGATCGCGGCGGGGGCGCCGGCACCGTAAAAATTACCCCGCGACAAGGCGATGATGACCCGCTTGCCGCCGACGAGACCCTGGTGGACGCCGGAGGCGTCGTAGCGGAATGTCTTGCCGGCCACCGCGATGCGATCGATCCACGACTTCAGTTGGGTCGGGATCGAGAAATTATACATCGGTGCGCCGATCACCACGATGTCGGCGGCCAGAAATTCCTCCAGCACGGCTTGGCCAGCGGCAAGATCGGGCAGGAGTGCAGTGTCGGCCGCAGCGCCCTGCGCTGCGGCGAGATGTGCGCCCGACAGGTGCGCCAGCGGTGTGGCGGCGAGATCGCGATAGATGATTTCGACCCCGGGCGTGGCCCCGCTGAGGCGCTCGACGATGGCGGCCGAGACCTGACGGCTGACGGAAAGCGCGCCGAGCACGCTGGAGTCGATGTGGAGCAGTTTCATTTGCATCGTCCTTGGTATAGGTTTGTAACCGACGCACTATGAGTGACTGTCCAAACCGCACAAGAAGGCACTATTTTGAAACCCGAGCACAGCGAACTGCCCGCGCACAGCGAGGTGCCCACGCACAGTGAGGTGCCCGGGCACAGCACTGTAACCGTGCCGCTGCCCCCGCATATCAGCAGCGAATGCCAGGGCGTGGCTCCGGTTTTCGCGCGGATCGGCGACAAATGGAGCGTCTACGTCATCATGCTGCTGGGCGACGGGCCGCGCCGCTTCAATGAGTTGAAGCGGATGGTCGGCGGTATTTCGCAGCGGATGCTGACCCTGACGCTGCGCGGGCTGGAACGCGACGGCCTGGTCACCCGCACGGTGTTTCCGACCATTCCGCCGCGGGTCGATTACGAGCTCACCGATCTCGGCCGCGGCCTGAGCGTGCCGGTCAAACAGCTCGGCAGGTGGGCGCGGCAGCATCAGCCGCAGATCGAAAGCGCGCGGCAGGCCTTCGATCGCCGTAACGCGGCGCGCTGATTGTCACAGCAACGACACCAGCCCGTTGCCGTGGCGCTCCAGCCGTCCGGCGAGTTCGAGTTCGAGCAGCACGGTGCGCACCACCGCAGGCGCCACATCGGACAGCCGGATCAGATCGTCGAGGCCGATCGGGCTCGGCCCGAGCAGGGCGGTGATGCGGGCGCGGTCGCCCTGCGCCGGCTCCTCGATCGGCGGCAGTTCGTCGGGCTCGCGGCTCGGCAATTCGATCGGCCGTTCCAGGATCGGCGCCACCGCGTTGATGATGTCGGCGGCCTCGGTGATCAGCGCCGCGCCCTGCTTGATCAGCTCGTTGGTGCCGGCGGCGCGCGGATCGAGCGGTGAGCCCGGCACCGCGAATACTTCGCGGCCCTGTTCGGCGGCGATCCGCGCGGTGATCAGCGAGCCGGAGCGATGCGCCGCCTCGATCACCGCGACGCCGAGCGCCACGCCGGAGATCAGCCTGTTGCGGCGCGGGAAGTCGCGGGCGCGCGCCACATGGCCGAGCGGCATTTCGCAGATCGCAGCACCCATCTGGCGCAGGATCTGCGCCAGCAATTCGTCATGCTCGGGCGGATAGATTTTGTCATGGCCGCCGGCCATGACTGCGACGGTGCCGCCGCCGAGGCTGGCGCGATGCGCGGCCTGGTCGATGCCGCGCGCCAGGCCGGAGACGATGACGAAGCCGGCATCGCCGAGGTCGCGCGCCAGCCGCTCGGCGAATTTCAGCCCGGCGCCCGAGGCGTTGCGCGAGCCGACGATGGCGATCATCGGCCGCATCAGTGTCTCTGTCGCGCCGCGAACGCCGAGAAGTGGCGGGGCGTCGTCGATCAGCGCCAAACGCGGCGGATAGCCGGGCTCGCCGGGCGCCACCAGCGTCACGCCGAGCTTGTGACTTGCGATGAGCTCGCGCTGCGCCTCGTGCTCGGACACGATACGCCCGGGCCGGGCGGCACCGCCGCGCCGCGCCAGATCGGGCAAAGCGTCGAGCGCCGCGCGGGCCGAGCCGAAATGATTGACCAGAGAGCGGAAGGTGCGCGGCCCGACATTGTCGGAGCGGATCAGCCGCAGCCAATCGATCCGCTGCGCCTCGGTGAGGTGTGTTGTGCTGCTCTCGCGATTGTCCACGCGCTGCCCCCGCGCCGCAGTGTCGCGCAAGTTTTGCGTGTGGACAAGATCGGCGGCCACGATACTACGCAGCCGAGCCACGCGACCACCGTCATCGCCCGTGCAAGCGGCCGACCCAGTATTCCAGAGCGTTGAAAATTACCGCCAAGGCTGCGGCGTACTGGGTCCCCGCTTTCGCGGGGATGACGGCTGATAATGCGGCGACGCAGCCGACACGACTTCGGCAACCAAGCGACGCCCCGGCCGTCACCGGCCACGTCGCTACTTCTTCTCGCCGATCTTGCCTTCGGTGCCGGCCTGCAGCCGCGCGATGTTGTCGCGGTGCATGTAGAACAGCAGCAGGGTCAATACCGCGAATAGCGAGGCCAGAGCGGGGTGGCCGAACCACCACAGAAAAATCGGGGTGATGAAGGCGGCGACCAGCGCGGACAGCGACGAGTAGCGCGAGGTGAGGGCGGTAGCGAGCCACAGCACGCAGAACACCACGGCTGCCGGCCAGAACAGCCCGATCAGCACGCCGATATAGACCGCGACGCCCTTGCCGCCCTTGAATTTCAGCCAGACCGGAAACAGATGGCCGAGAAAGGCGCCGAGCGCCGCCAGCATTGCGGCTTCGGCGCCGCCGAACGACGACGCGATGACCACCGCAACGGTGCCCTTCAGCGCGTCGCCGAGCAGCGTCGCGGCGGCCAGGCCCTTGCGGCCGGTGCGCAGCACGTTGGTGGCGCCGATATTGCCGGAGCCGACGCTGCGCAGATCCTGGGTGCCGGCGAGCCGGGTCAGGATCAGGCCGAATGGAATCGAGCCGAGCAGATAGCCCAGTACCACAGCTGCGATATAGATCCCGATCATCGGTCCATCTCATCAGGGCGCGCGAGCGGATGCAACAGTGGCGTCTGGTCGCGCTCAGACATGTTCATACACGGTGCGGCCGCCGACGATGGTGCGCGCCACCCGGCCGGAGAACCGCGCCTCGTCGAACGGGGTGTTCTTGCATTTCGATTTCAACTCGTCCGGATCGACCACCCACGGCACTTCGGCGTCGATCACGATGAGATCGGCCGGTGCGCCCGCGCGCAGCGTGCCGCCGGGCAGGCCGAGCAGTTCGGCCGGGCGGGTCGACATCGCGCGGATCAGCGTCAGAAAATCCATCTCGCCATTGTGGATCAGCCGCAGCCCGGCCGGCAGCATCGTCTCCAGCCCGATCGCCCCGGGAGTGGCTTCGGCGAAGGGCAGCCGTTTGGTCTCGACATCCTGCGGATTGTGATCCGACATGATGACGTCGATCAGCCCCGAGGCGACGGCCGCGACCAGCGCCTTGCGATCGTCCTCGCTGCGCAGCGGCGGCGACAGTTTCAGGAAGGTGCGGTAGGGGCCGATGTCGTTTTCGTTCAGCGTCAGATGATTGATCGACACCGAGGCCGACACCGGCAGGCCGAGGTCGCGGGCGCGCTGCAGGATCTCGAGCGACTCGATGCAGGTGACGGAGGCGGCGTGATAGCGGCCACGGGTCAGCATCACCAGGCGGATGTCGCGTTCCAGCACCACCGTCTCGGCGGCGTTGGGGATGCCGACCAGGCCGAGCCGGCTGGCGAATTCGCCCTCATTCATCACCCCTTCGCCGACCAGATCGGGATCCTCGGTGTGATGCACGATCAGCGCGTCGAAATCGCGCGCATAGGTCAAGGCGCGGCGCATCACCTGGGCGTTCATCACGCTATGCTCGCCATCGGTGAAGGCGACGGCGCCGGCGGCCTTGAGCAGGCCGATCTCGGTCATCTCGACGCCGTTCATGCCCTTGGTCAGCGCCGCCATCGGATGGATGTTGACGATCGCGGTGTCGCGGGCGCGGCGCATCACGAAATCCACCGTCGCCGAATTGTCGATCACCGGCGAGGTGTCGGGCTGGCAGATGATGGTGGTGATGCCGCCGACGGCGGCGGCCTGGCTGGCCGAGGCGAAGGTCTCGCGATGGCTGGCGCCGGGCTCGCCGACGAAAGCGCGCATGTCGATCAGCCCTGGCGCCACGATCATGCCGGCGCAATTGACGATGTCGGTGCCCTCGGGGACGCCGGCGGCGCCGATGCCGCGGCGCGCCTCGCGGATCACGCCGTCGGCGATCAGCACGTCGCCGACGCCGTCGAAATCGCGCGCCGGATCGATCAGGCGGGCATTGGCGAGCAATATCGGACGGCGGTCGGTCAGCATCGAATATCCCGGTTTAGGCATCACGCGTTGGGGAGGTTGCGGGCCAGCGCTTCGAGCACTGCCATCCGCACCGCCACGCCCATTTCCACCTGTTCGCGGATCAGCGACTGCGCGCCGTCGGCCACGATCGAATCGATCTCGACGCCGCGATTCATCGGCCCCGGATGCATCACCAGCGCGTCCGGCTTGGCATAGGCCAGCTTTTTCTGGTCGAGCCCGAAATACTGGAAATATTCGCCCGACGACGGCACGAACGAGCCGTTCATCCGCTCGCGCTGCAGCCGCAGCATCATCACGATGTCGGCGCCGTCGAGCCCCTCGCGCATGTCGCGATGAACGTCGACGCCCATCCGCTCGATGCCGGGCGGCAGCAGCGTCGAGGGCGCCACCACGCGGACGCGGGCGCCCATAGTGTTGAGCAGGATGATGTTGGAGCGCGCCACCCGCGAATGTGTGACGTCGCCGCAGATCGCAATCACCAGGCCCTCGAGCCGGCCCTTGTTGCGGCGGATCGTCAGCGCGTCGAGCAGCGCCTGCGTGGGATGTTCATGGGCGCCGTCGCCGGCATTGATCACCGAACCGTCGACTTTTCGCGCCAAGAGCTCGACCGCGCCCGACGCATGGTGGCGCACCACCAGAATGTCGGGGTGCATCGCGTTCAGCGTCACCGCGGTATCCATCAGCGTCTCGCCCTTGCGCATCGAGGACGACGACACCGACATGTTCATCACATCGGCGCCGAGCCGTTTGCCGGCGATTTCGAACGAGGATTGGGTCCGCGTCGAGGCCTCGAAGAACAGATTGACCTGGGTGCGGCCGCGCAACGAGGTGCGCTTCTTGTCGATCTGCCGGTTGAGCTCGACATATTCCTCGGCGAGGTCGAGCAGGCCGGTAATGTCGGCAGCGGAAAGTCCCTCAATTCCCAGCAAATGCCGGTGCGCGAGGACAAAAGTCGATTTTGATGCAGGGGTCATTAAAGCAAGAGCTATAGGCAGAGTTGCAAAACGGGGCAAGGCCGAAAAGCAGCTCGCCGGAATAATCCCCCGCTGCGTCGGAAGACGGTGGTGGGCGCGCGATATTGGTCTGTTTCGGCCGCTCTGGTAGATAAGTCCGGCAGCGTCATCGACACCATGTCAGGATTGCACATGCCGACACTCGCTCAAGCCCTGCTCGACGCCCTCAAGGACCACGGCGCCAAGGAGATTTTCGGCATTCCGGGCGATTTCGTGCTGCCATTCTTCAAGGTGATCGAGGAAAGCGGCACGCTGCCTTATTTCACGCTGAGCCATGAACCGGCGGTCGGCTTCGCCGCCGACGCTGCGGCGCGCTATCATGGCGGCATCGGCGTGGCGGCGGTGACCTATGGGGCCGGCGCCTTCAATCTGGTGAATTCGATCGCCGGCGCCTATGCGGAGCGCTCGCCCGTCGTGGTGATCGCCGGCGCGCCGGGGGCGCGTGAGCGCGCCTCGGGCTATCTGCTGCATCACCAGGTCCGCACCGTCGACACCCAGCTGGCGGTATTCCGGGAATTCACCTGCGACCAGGCGGTGCTGACCGATCCCGCGACCGCGCCGGCTGAAATCGCCCGGGTGTTGCGCAGCGCGATGGAATTGTCGCTGCCGGTCTATATCGAATTTCCCCGCGACATGGTCGAGGCCAGGGTCGAGCCGGTTAAACGCCTGCCGCGCCGCGCCGCCGAACCGGGCGCGCTCGGCGAATGCACCGAGGAAATCCTGACGCGGATCGCCAAGGCCAAATCGCCGGTGCTGGTGGTCGATGTCGAGATCCGCCGCTACGGCATCGAGGATCAGGTCGCGGCGCTGGCGCGCAAGCTCGGGATCCCGGTGGTGACAACCTTCATGGGGCGCGGATTGCTGGCCGCGGCCGACGTCGTCGCCGGAACTTATCTCGGCGCCGCCGGCGATCCGGCGGTGTCGGCGCTGGTCGACGACGCCGATCTGGTGTTGATGGTCGGCGTGATCCTGTCGGACACCAATTTCGCGCTGTCGACCAATGCGCCGGACCCGCGCCGCACCATCTTCGCCGCCGGCCGCGAGGTTCAGGTCGGCCATCACCTCTATCGCGACCTGCCGCTGGCGGACCTGATCGCCGGGCTCATCGATAGCGCCACGCAGCATCCGCCGCGGCCGCGCCAGCCGGGGCAGGGTATGGCCTATCCGCGCGGGCTGCCGGCCGATGATCACCCGATCGCGCCCTCGGACATCGCCGCCGCCATCAATGACCTGTTCGACCGCCACGGCAAGATGCCGATGACCGCCGATATCGGCGATTGCCTATTCACCGCGATGGAAATCGACAACACTGCCTTGGCCGCGCCCGGCTATTATGCCGGGATGGGCTTCGGCGTGCCGGCCGGGTTCGGCGTGGCGGCGATCGGCCGCCGCCCGCTGGTGCTGGTCGGCGACGGCGCGTTCCAGATGACCGGCTGGGAACTCGGCAATTGCAAGCGCTACGGCCTCGATCCGATCGTGGTGCTGTTCAACAATTGCAGCTGGGAAATGCTGCGGGTGTTCCAGCCGGAATCGAAATTCAACGATCTCGACGACTGGCATTTCGCCGACATCGCCAAATCGATCGGCGGCCATGGCCTGCGGGTGACGACCCGGGCCGAATTGGCCAGCGCGCTCGACGCCGCCGTGGTCCGACGCGGGCAGTTTTCGCTGATCGAGGTAATGCTGCCGCGCGGCGTCACCTCCGACACGCTGGCGCGCTTCGTCAAAGGCTTTAAGGCCGCGCGCGAACGGATGGCGTGATCGGTTCGCGGCTCGGCGCCCCCGGGCCGCGACGGCCCCGCTGCCCGATGACAATCGCCTGACACCGCCGGACAGCGGCCGGTCAGCGGCTCTGGCGCAGATTGCCGTCGTCGATGCGATTGGTCGCATCGGGCAGTTGGAGGCCAAGACGATGTCCCATAGCAACAGCAGCACACATCTCGTCGCGCATGCACGGACCGTCCGCTTCGGCGGCGATGACGGCGATCCGGCCGCCTGGTCGACGGGCGAAAGCATCGCGGGCTATGCGTTCGAAACCGCTTTGTGCCTGGTTGAGAGCCAGTCGCCGCTGCTGCGGCCGGCTGAGCGGTCGGAGGCCGCCGGCGATATCGCGCAGCGTCATACCCAGGCGCTGTCGTCCCGGATCTGGCAGCTGGCCCGGCTGCTCGATCATGTCGACGGCACGTTCGATGCCGATGAGACGCGCGTGCTGCTGCAGGCCGCCGCGCGGGTGACCAGCGAGTTGATCACCATGTTCGGCCCCGCCGCGGAGCGGCGCGCCATTGACGCCACGGTGAGCCATGCCGAGCGCGGCAGCGCGGCGGACTGTCTGGCGCGGGCAAGGCAATTGGCGCAACGAATAAGCACGGCCGCTGCGGGACTGGCGCCGATCCGCTTTGCGGCCTGACCGTCGCGGTCCGCGCGCAACCCGCGGTGGGCTTTGCCAGCTCGGTGAGCCAGCTGACAGCTTGGCTCAGGCAGAACGGTCGGCGCTGATGCTGCATTGCGAGCGTCGCTCGCGCGTATCAGTCGCAACTACGGACGCGTAGTTGATGCAATCATCGGCTATGATCGCGCGCCGCGCCGTGCCATGGGGACAAGATGACCGAGAGCCTGATGCGCCGATCGCTGATCGTGATCGCTCTATGCGGCCTCGCCGCCGGGCTGGGCGCGCGCTACGCGTTCGGGCGCGACGATTGGGCCAGCCTGATCTGGCTCATCGGCACCGTGCCGGTGGTGATCGCGCTGGCGGTGGCGATCCTGCGCGATGTCCTCGCCGGCCGATTTGGCGTCGATGCGGTGGCTCTGCTGTCGATGAGCGCGGCGCTCGGCTTTGGCGAAAACCTGGCCGCCTCGGTGGTGGCCGTGATGGTGGCCGGCGGCAATGTGCTGGAGGATTTCGCGGTGTCGCGCGCGCAACGCGATTTGCGGGCGCTGGCCGACCGCGCGCCGCGCATTGCGCATCTGCGGCGCGGCGACGCCGTGGCGGATATCGCCATCGACGCCGTGGCGATCGACGATTTGCTGCTGGTGCGCTCCGGGGAGGTGGTGCCGGTCGACGGCAGCGTCAATTCGGCGGCGGCGACGCTGGATGAATCGGCGCTGACCGGCGAGCCGATTCCAGTGGCGCGCGCGCGCGGCGATCTGGTGCGCAGCGGCACCGTGAATGCCGGCGACAGTTTCGAGATGATTGCCTCGGCCAGCGCCGGCGAAAGTACCTACGCCGGCATCGTCCGGCTGGTGGAAGCCGCCCAGGCCGGCAAGTCGCCCTTCATCCGCGTCGCCGATCGCTTCGCGCTGCTGCTGCTGCCGGTCACCGTGGCGATGGCGGGCGCCGCCTGGTGGTTATCGGGCGACAGCATTCGGGCGCTTGCCGTGCTGGTGGTGGCAACGCCATGTCCGCTGATCCTGGCCGCGCCGGTGGCCTTCGTCGCCGGCATCGCCCAGGCGGCGCGGCGCGGCATCCTGATCAAGGGTGGCGGGCCGCTGGAAGCGCTGGCGCGCGCCCGCACCGTGTTGTTCGACAAGACCGGGACGCTGACGGTCGGCGGCGCGCGGCTGGTGGCGATCGAATGCGCGCCAGAGCAGGGTGCCGACGAGGTGCTGCGGCTCGCCGCCTCATTGGAGCAATCCTCGCAACATGTGGTGGCGAGTTCGATCGTCGCGGCGGCCAAGCTCCGCGGGCTCTCGCTCGAGATGCCGCAGCAGGTGCGCGAGACCCATGGCGCGGGACTGGAAGGGCTGATCGGCGGCGCGCGGGTGCGGATCGGATCGCAGGATCTGGCATTCGGCCATGCGCGGCCGGCCGATTGGGCAATGCGGGCGCTACGCCGGGCGTCGTGGCGATCGGCGCTGTGTGTCTTCGTCGCCGTCGACGATCGCCCGATCGGCGCGCTGCTGCTGGCCGACGAATTGCGCCGCGAGACGCCGCGCGCGGTACAGGCGCTGCGCGCCGCCGGCATCGTCCGCATCGTGATGGTGACCGGCGACCGCGCGGAATCCGCCGAGACCATCGCGGCCGCGCTCGATCTCGACGAGGTGTTGTCGGAGCGCGCCCCGGCGGAAAAGCTCGAAGCGGTGACGATCGAGCAGCGGCTGCACCCGACCTTGATGGTCGGCGACGGCATCAATGACGCGCCGGCGCTGGCCGCCGCCGAAGTCGGCATCGCGATGGGCGCGCGCGGCGCCACCGCGTCGTCGGAGGCCGCCGATGTGGTGATCCTGGTCGACCGGCTCGATCGCGTCTCGGACGCCGTGGTGATTGCAAGGCGCGCCTACCGCATCGCACTGCAAAGCATCGGCGTCGGCATGGCGCTGTCGGCCGTCGCCATGCTGGCCGCGGCCTTCGGCTATCTGACGCCGGTGGCGGGTGCGCTGATCCAGGAGGCGATCGACGTCGCGGTGATCCTCAACGCGCTGCGCGCGCTCGGACCGGGCCGCCGCGCCGGGGTGCACGGGCTGTCATCGAGCGCCGCCGTTGCGCTGCACGACGAGCACCGGGCGCTGGAGCGCCCGCTGGATCGGCTGCGCGAAATCACCGACGAACTCGACGACGCCGATCCGGCGGCGGCCGTGGCGCTGATCGCCGAGGCCAGCGGCGTGGTCGACGACAATATCATCGCGCATGAGCGTGACGACGAAAGCGCGGTCTATCCGCGGATCACCAAGGCGCTCGGCGACAATCACGGGCTGACCGCGATGAGCCGGGCGCATCGCGAGATCATGCATCTGGCCCGGCTGCTGGCGCGGCTCAGCACCGGGCTGACCGCCGAGACCGTCGACCGCTACGCCATTCGCGACGCCCAGCGCGTGGTGGAATCGATCGAGGCCCTGGTGCGGATGCACAACGCCCAGGAGGAGGACATCTACGACCAGGCGACGGTCGGCTAGCTGCGGGTCGGCGCGATGCGGGGTGATGTCGCGCCGATTTCTGCGTAACATGCGGCCCGAATCCGATGATCTGACCTTGATGACCTGACCGGGGAAGCCATGACCGAGACATCCTTCGCCACCCACGAGGTGTTCAACCAGTCGCCGCCATTCGAGGACGTCGATCTGTTCGGACTCGACCGGCCGCTGGTCGAGGCGGTGGCGATGAATCAAGGCAGCGCGGCGCATGCCGATCTGTCGGCCTTCGGACACCATTGGGGCTCGGCGCAGATGGCGGCGCGTGGCCGGCTCGCCAATGAGAACACCCCGAAGCTGAAAACCTTCGACGCCCGCGGCCAGCGCCGCGACGAGGTCGAGTTTCATCCGGCCTATCACGAGCTGATGACCGAGAGCGTTCATGCCGGGATTCACAATTCGACCTGGACTGCCCACGGCACGCCGGCCGGCGACGCCTCCGAGGTGATCCGCGCCGCGAAATTCTACATGGCGGCCCAGGTTGAGACCGGGCATCTGTGTCCCGTGACGATGACCCGCGCCGCGGTGGCGGCGCTCGGCGCGCAGCCGGATCTGTTGGCCCAGGTGATGCCGGTGCTGGGCTCCAAACGCTACGATCACAGCTTCGCGCCCTGGCCCGATAAGCTCGGCATGACGATCGGCATGGGCATGACCGAAAAGCAGGGCGGCACCGATGTCCGCTCCAACGCCACGACCGCGATCCGCGACGGCGAGGCCTATCGCATTGTCGGCCACAAATGGTTCATGTCGGCGCCGATGTGCGACGCGTTTCTGGTGCTCGCCCAGGCCGATGACGGGCTGAGCTGTTTCTTCATGCCGCGGTTCCGGCCCGACGGCTCGGTCAATGGGCTGCAGTTCCAGCGACTGAAGGACAAGCTCGGCAACCGCTCCAACGCCTCGTCGGAAGTCGAGTTCACCGGCGCCTATGCGCTGCGGGTCGGCGAGGAGGGGCGCGGCATCCGCACCATCATCCAGATGGTGCAATTGACCAGGCAGGATTGCGCCATCGCCTCCGCCGGATTGATGCGCTCGGGTCTGGCGCATGCGCTGCATCACGCCAGGCACCGCAGCGTGTTCCAGAAACATCTCGCCGACCAGCCCTTGATGCAGACCGTGCTGGCCGACATGGCGTTGCAGGTCGAGGCCTCGGTGGCGCTGGTGATGCGGCTGTGCCGCGCCTTCGACGAGGCGCCGGCCGATGCCAATGAGGCCGCCTATATGCGGCTGCTGACACCGGCGGTGAAATACTGGGTCTGCAAGTCCGCGCCGGGCTTCATCTACGAGGCGATGGAGTGCCTCGGCGGCAATGGCTATGTCGAGGACGGGATTTTGGCGCGACACTACCGCGAGGCGCCCGTCAACGCGATCTGGGAAGGCTCCGGCAATGTGATGTGCCTCGACGTGCTGCGCGCGCTGTCGCGCGAAAGCGACGCGGCGATGAGTGTGCTGCAGGGGCTGATGATGGAGACCGCCGGCCTGACCGGCGCCGCCGAGGCGGCGAGCCTGATCGCGCGGACGTTCCTGCGGCCGGACAGCGAACGCGCCGCGCGGCTCGCGGTCGAAACCCTGGCCAAGCTCGCCGCCGCCGCGGCGCTGAACGCGGTGCATCCGGCCCACGCCGAATTATTCGCCGCCTCGCGGCTGAAGCCGCAATTGGGCATCCTCTACGGCGCCGCCGATCTCAGCGCCGAGCAGGGCCGCGAACTGCTGACGCGGGCGCTGCCCGACTGAAGGCGCGCCCACGGATCCGGAACAATATGCGGGGTGAGCGGTTGGTTCGGCAGCCGACCATCGGCCACCCCAACATATTGGAAACCTTATGCTGCTTCCCCAAGGAACAATCGTGGCTGTCGCCGACGGCGAGAAGTTCAATCTGTTCCAGAACACCGGCGACGAGAGCAATCCGGCGCTGAGCGCGATGTCTGAGCCGGAAGTGGAAAGCGTCAACGCGGGATCCGGATCGGGCCACCAGAACAGCTCGGGCAACCCGGACGCCAGCCAGGCTGCGGAAGACGGTTTCGCCGGCGGCATTGCCGAATTGCTCAACAAGCGGGTGCTGGACGGCAAGATCGCCGATCTGGTGATCATCGCGGCACCGCGCACCTTGGGCGAATTGCGCAAGAGCTATCACAAGAAACTGTCCGAGGTGCTGCGCGGCGAAATCGCCAAGGATCTCACCGGGCATGCCCTGCACGATATCGAGAAAACCATCGCGGCGGCGTGACCTCGCGAAGTCGCGTCGTTGCGCTTCAAGAGAATCGGCGTCATTCCGGGGCGCGCGCAGCGATAGCTGCGAGCGAACCCGGAATCTCGCTCAAGCATTCTGCCTTGCCGCAAGATTCCGGGTTCGCTCGCCCGATGGGTGCGTCCCGGCATGACCGCGAGGCGGGCGGGGTGATTGCGCTGAACGCGGTGCATCCGGCCCACGTCGAATTATTCGCCGCCTCGCGGCTGAAGCCGCAATTGGGCATCCTCTACGGCGCCGCCGATCTCAGCCTCGAGCAGGGCCGCGCGCTGCTGACGCTGCCGGAGATTTAGCCTGATCCGATGCGTGCCCCGGACGCAGCGCGCCGCGGAGCGGCGTGGTGCGCTGCGGAGCCGGGGCCCCGCTGTTGTTGTCTGCGCCAAGAGCGGGGTCCCGGTTCTGCGAAGCGGCACTGCGTGCCGCATCGCGCCCGGGACACGTTGCCTCCTGTGACGGTTTAGGACTCCACCGTCTCGCCATCGGAGAAATACCAGCGGCCGCGATGCTTGCGGAATTGCGAGCGTTCGTGGTGGCGCTGTTCGGGGCCGCCGTCGCGGCGAAAGCGGGCGATGAATTCGACCGTGCCTTTGCTGCCGCGCTGCGAATGGCTCAACACCTCGAGCCCGGTGAAAGTCGAACTGCTCATCCAGGCGCGATTGGCGTCGTGATCGAACAGGTCGCGGCGCTCCGGATCGGTGGTCTCATAGACGTAGTCGTAATTGTTCAACGCGAAGGCTGTGTAGCGCGAACGCATCAGCGCCTCGGGCGAGGCCGCCGGTCGGGTGCCGGCCAGCAGCGGCCCGCAGCATTGCTCATAGTCCAGGCCGGAGCCGCACAGGCATTGCATCGCGCTCACTCCGGTTTCAACCCGCCAGCGCGATCAATAGCGGCATGGTGACCACCGCCAGGATGGTCTGCATGGTCAGGATCTGCGCCAAGAGCGGCGCGTCGCCGCCCATCTGCCGCGCCAGGATATAGCCGTTCGAGGCGCTCGGCACCGAGGCGCAGCAGGCCACGATGGCGAGATCGACGCCGGAGAGGCCAAAAGCGTGTCCGCAACCGATCGCCATCAGCGGCAGCAACACCAGTTTGAGAACCACCGTCAGCCCGGCCGCGGCGCGCGGCCGCCGCAGGCCTTCGAGATGCAGCCCGGCGCCGACCAGCAGCAGACCGAGCGCCAGCGAGCAGCGGCCGAGCGCGTCGGCGAATTCGTGCAGCGGGCCCGGCACCGGCAGATGGCTGAGATTGATCGCCAGGCCAACGATGCAGGCCCAGATCAGCGGATTGCGGATGATGGCGAGCAGCAGCTTCGGCCACGACATCCGCTGCGGCGCGGCGTAATGCGCCAGCACCCAGACCGCCAGCACGTTGAGCAACGGGATCATCGCCACCATAGCCACCGACGCGAGCGTGATGCCGCGATCGCCCCACAGATTGCCGGCGACCGACAGTGCCACGAAGGTCTGCCAGCGGGTCGAGCCCTGAAACACCGAGGAGAACGCCGGGCCGTCGACATTGAAGCCGCGCGCCAGCCAGGGCCGCAGTGCCAGGCACAGCGCCGCCATCGCGATCACCGCCAGCAGCAGCGCGCCGCCGACGCCGGCGATCGGCGCCGAGGCCAGATTGGCGCGCGACAACGTGTCGACCAGCAGCGCCGGAAACAGCACGTAGTAGACTAGGTGTTCCAGCCCGGTCCACATCAGGTCCTGTTTCAGCAGCACCCGGCGCAGCACATAGCCGAGTACGATCAGCAGGAACACCGGCACCAGCGCCCCGAACACCGTCAGCATCGCGGGCGATCTCCGGGCGTCTGGTTGAGCACCGCCAGACGATCGAGCGCGCCCTGCAGGATGAAAATGGCGGCGTGTTCGTCGATGATCTTGGCACGCTTGGCGCGGCTGACATCGTTGGCGATCAATTCGCGTTCCACCGCCGAGGTCGACAGCCGCTCGTCCCACAGCCCGATCGGCAATTCGGTCAATCTGGCGAAATTGCGCGCGAAGGCGCGGGTCGATTGCGCCCGCGGTCCCTCGCTGCCGTCCATGTTGATCGGCAGGCCGAGCACGAAGCCGCAGACGCCGCGCTGCCCGGCCAGCACCAGCAGCCGCGCTGCATCGGCCTTGAAGGCGGTGCGGGCGACGGTTTCGACCCCGGTCGCGAGCCGGCGATCGGGATCCGACACCGCCACCCCGATGGTCTTGGTGCCGAGATCAAGGCCAATCAGCGCGCCGCGGGCGGGCCACAGCGCGGCGGCCTCGATCAATGGGAGGATGGGTGCAGGCATGGCTCCGCATAGCACGCGGGATATGGCCCGCAAAGCCGATTGCGGCGCGGCGCCGGACGAGCCGGCGCCGCGCCGACGGGTCAGCGGATCGCAACCGGATTGATGATGCTTTGCACCGCGCCTCTGTAACGCGGCTGCCCCAGCACGAACATGAACTCGTAGACCTTGTCCTTGGCGAGTTCTGCGGTGTCCATGTTCTCCAGAATATAGGTGCCGTTCATCGGCAACAGGATCTGGTGAACCTCGAACACATTCTTGGATTCGAACGGGATCGCCTCGAGCGCCCAGCTGTCGGCCCCAATCGCGACCACACCCTTACCGGTCAGATATTTCGCGCCTTCGACGCCGAGCCCCGGTTCGCCGGCGCTGTAGCGCTTGTCGTCCTTGCCGATCAGGCTGATCCAGCCGGTGTGGAACAGGACCACGTCGCCCTGGCGGATCTCGACGCCCTGTTTCTTCGCGACCTCCTCGATTTCCTTGACGTTGAAGGCGGTGCCTTCCTTGACGACGTCGGTGCCGTAATAGGCGGCCATGTCGAGCAGCACGCCGCGGGTCACGATCGGCGGGATCTTCTCGACGCCGAGCTTCTTCAGCCCTTTCGGGTCGGCGAAATCGGCCAGCTTGTTGCCGTTGTAATAGACGTGCTCGACGCCGATATGGCCGAGCCCGTCGATCTGGCTGCCGATCCCGAGCCAGCCCTCGATGATGTCGTCATTATAGGTGGTCTTGCTGGGACCGATTCCCGGGATACCGGCCTGTCCCGGCTGAACGATGGTAATCTTGAAGCCGCGCGGCGGGTAGGCCGGGGTTGTCGAATCCACCGGAATGCCGAGCGCATAGACCTTGCCGGTCTTGACCAGCTCTGCCGCCTTCAGCGCCAGTTCTGGTTTTAGATAGTTCGCCGCGCCGATCTCGTCGGTCGGGCCCCATTTCGATTTGGTCCAGTCCTGTGCGGTTGCCGTCCCCAACATTCCCAACAAGGTGACGGAGCAGCTCAAGATGATTGTCCTCAGCATTGCAGTCCTCCCTGATCTTGTCGTTATGTTTGTTGTTAATCGCGGTTGGATGTTAGTGCATGGCGGATGCGAGCGTCATCCGGGACCCGCAAGGTGGCCGCGTCGCCGCTCGCGACATCTCGCCGCACAATGGCAATCCGCCAATTTCGCAACGCGGAAATGCGCGCTCGATGCGGCGATCAATTCGAATTGTTGCGATCAGCGCGGCGCGCAAGGCTATGCTGCTGCGCGCCTCAACCGAGAGATTTGCATGGATGCTCTGACCCTGTTCGGCCTGTTCGCCGTCACCGCGATGCTGATCTGTTACGCGCTGGAGCAGCGCAGCCATTGGTTCGTTCTGGCCTTCGCCGGCGCCTGCGGGCTTGGATCGATCTACGGATTCCTGCAGGGCGCCTGGCCGTTCGGGCTGGTGGAGGCGATCTGGGCCGGGGTAGCGCTGCGGCGCTGGATGTTGACGCCGCGTCCGCAGCGCATATAGCGCTGCGGCGCTTGGGCATGTTAGACCCGTCACCGGCCTGATGCCGGCCGCCCTCCCATCAGCACGAGAGCAAACCATGTGGCCGGACCGCCGACTTCTCGACCTGATCGACATTGAATTTCCGATCGTGCTGGCGCCGATGGCCGGGGTGATGGATTCCGACCTGGCGATTGCCGCGGCGCAAGGCGGCGCGCTGGGCTCGCTGCCCTGCGCGATGCTGACGGCCGACAAGGCGCGCGAGCAGGTCGGAATCTTTCGCCAGCGCGTCACCGCGCCGATCAATCTGAATTTCTTCTGCCACCAGCCGGTCGATGCCGATCCGGCACGGGAGGACGGATGGCGCGCGCGGCTTAGCACTTATTATCAGGAATTGGGGCTCGATCCGGCGGCGTCGGCGAACGCCGCCAACCGCGCGCCGTTCGATGAGGCGATGTGCGCGCTGGTCGAGGAGTTGAAGCCCGCAGTGGTCAGCTTTCATTTCGGTCTGCCGGCGCCGGCCCTACTGCAACGGGTCAAGGCCGCAGGCGCTGTGGTGATGGGTTCGGCGACGATAGTGCGCGAGGCGATCTGGCTGGAGGAACACGGCGCCGACGTCATCATCGCGCAGGGCGCCGAAGCCGGCGGCCATCGCGGCATGTTCCTGACCGACGCTATCGCGCAGCAGCCGGGCCTGTTCGCGCTGCTGCCGCAGGTGGTGGACGCGGTGCGGGCGCCGGTGATCGCGGCGGGCGGCATCGCCGACGGGCGCGGCATCGCGGCCGCTTTCGCGCTGGGCGCCGCCGGCGTGCAGATCGGCACCGCCTATCTGCGTTGCCCGGAATCCAAGGTGAGCGCGCTGGCCCGCGCGGTGCTGGCGCAGGCGTTCGACGATTCCACCGTGATGACCAATGTGATGAGCGGCCGCCCGGCGCGCGGCGTTCCTAACCGGGTGATGCGCGACCTCGGGCCGATCTCGGCGGACGCGCCGGTGTTCCCGCATGCCGCCACCGCGCTCGGTCCGCTGAAGGCTGCGGCGGAAAAGCTGGGCAAGACCGATTTCACCAATCTGTGGGCCGGGCAGGCGGTGCGGCTCGGCCGCGACATGCCGGCTGCGGAACTCACAAGGGCGCTGGCGGGCGCCGCACTGGCGCGGTTCGGCTATCTCGCCGGCTGACGCGGTTGCGGCGGCGAAGCCCGTTCTGCTATAGAGCGAGGCTCAATCATACGAGGCCAAACATCATGTCGGTCGATGCCGCCACGGTCCGCCGGATCGCCCATCTCGCCCGGATCGCGGTCAGCGACGACGAGGTGCCGCATCTGCAGGGCGAGCTCAATGCGATGCTGGCCTTTGTCGAGCAGCTCTCCGAGGTTGATGTGGACGGCGTCGAGCCGATGACTTCGGTGATGCCGATGCAGATGAAGCCGCGCGCCGACCTGGTCAATGACGGCGAGATCGCCGATTCGGTGGTGGCCAATGCGCCGGCCACCGAGGAGCATTTCTTCCTGGTGCCGAAGGTCGTCGAATAGGACGGAAAGCCGATGTGCCTGCTGTGCGACGACGAGAAGGCCTATCAGGCCTATATGGATTACCTCGACGCGATGGAGCGCCAGGGCAAGGCCGCCGATCCCGATAAGGCGATGGACGCCGTGCTAGACCAGCTGCAGGCCGCCGACAAGGCCCGCGCCAACGCACCGGAAAACGACAAGACGCTGTCGCCGTTCTTCTGCAGCCCGGTCAATAAATGACTCTCATGCTTTCTTCAGTTTGCGGACGCGGCGCAGGTCGGCGTTGATCTGCGACTGCCAGCCGGGGCCCAGCGCGCGGTAGGAGTCCAGCACATCGGCATCGAGCCGCAGCGTCACCGAGGATTTCGGCCTGTCGCCGAGCGGCGGCCGGCCGCGGCGGATTACCTTGTCGCCGTCACGAAATACCGCGCGGTCCAACATCTCATCGGTCAGTTCCGGTCCATCGTCCGGGTCGACCCAGGGTTTAGATTTGCCTGAAGCGCTCAACGAGTTTCTTCTCTTCTCGGGCATGACA
This sequence comes from Rhodopseudomonas sp. BAL398, assembly GCF_033001325.1. Classification (NCBI taxonomy): domain Bacteria; kingdom Pseudomonadati; phylum Pseudomonadota; class Alphaproteobacteria; order Hyphomicrobiales; family Nitrobacteraceae; genus Rhodopseudomonas; species Rhodopseudomonas sp. BAL398. The sequence continues at coordinate 1,532,775 of NZ_CP133111.1, read as the reverse complement.
GTACCTCATCGAGATCACATGGCGGTCGGCGCCCCGCTGCGTCCAGACCATCATCACCATGCGACGGTTCAACCACCCGACGGTGATCTGACGCAACTCGCCATGGCCGGTCTGATCGCTGGCGAAAGTCGCGGTCTTGCCGGCGAACACCAGCGCCGCGTCGGTGGCGAAATCGATGCCGCGCTCCTTCAAGGTGATCTCGCGCTTGGCGGGATCGAAGCTGATCGCCATGGAAATATGTAGCTACTTAAATGGCGCCGTCAAGATTAATGTAACTCCATAAATCGGAGCGCCGCAATTGCTTCATTTTCCGCCCTCGCTATGCTAGCCCGCAGCCCATCACGATGCCCGCGCTTTTTCGGGCCTTCATTCGACATCAATACGGCTGTACCGTCCTAATGACCGATCTCACTTCGCTGACGCTCGCTGAGGCCCGCGACGGGCTGGCGGCAAAATCCTTCACCGCGCTGGAATTGACCGACGCCCATCTGGCGGCGATCGAAGCCGCCCGAGTGCTCAACGCCTTTGTCCTGGAAACCCCGGAGCAGGCGCGCGGCATGGCGCGGGCGGCCGATGCCAGGCTCGCCGGCGGCGAGGGCGGTCCGCTCGAGGGGCTGCCGCTCGGCATCAAGGATCTGTTCTGCACCAAGGGCGTGCGCACCACCGCCTGTTCGAAGATCCTCGACGACTTCACCCCGCCTTATGAATCGACGGTGTCGTCGCAGCTGTGGCGCGCCGGTGCGGTGCTGCTCGGCAAGCTCAACAATGACGAATTCGCGATGGGCTCGTCGAACGAGACCTCCTGCTTCGGCCCGGTGGTCAATCCGTGGCGGCGCGACGGCTCGGATACCAAGCTGGTCCCTGGCGGTTCGTCCGGCGGCTCGGCCTCGGCGGTCGCGGCCGGTCTGTGCCTCGGCGCCACCGCGACCGACACCGGCGGCTCGATCCGGCAGCCGGCGGCGTTCACCGGCACGGTCGGGATCAAGCCGACCTATGGCCGCTGCTCGCGCTGGGGCATCGTGGCCTTTGCGTCCTCGCTCGACCAGGCCGGCCCGATCGCCCGCACGGTGCGCGATTCCGCGATCCTGCTGCGCTCGATGGCCGGCCACGATCCCAAGGACACCACCTCGGTCGAGCGTGCGGTCCCGGATTATGAGGCTGCGATCGGCCGCTCGGTGAAGGGCATGAAGATCGGGATTCCGAAGGAATACCGGCTCGACGGCATGCCGGCCGAAATCGAAAAACTGTGGAGCGAGGGTGCGGCGTGGCTGCAGGCCGCCGGGGCCGAACTGGTCGACATCTCGCTGCCGCACACCAAATACGCGCTGCCGGCCTATTATATCGTGGCGCCGGCGGAGGCCTCGTCGAATCTGGCGCGCTATGACGGCGTGCGCTACGGCGCCCGCGTCAATGGCCGCAACATCACCGACATGTACGAGAATACCCGCGCCGCCGGCTTCGGTGCCGAGGTCAAGCGCCGCGTCATGATCGGCACCTATGTGCTGTCGGCGGGCTATTACGATGCTTATTACCTGCGCGCGCAGAAGGTCCGCACCTTGATCAAGCGCGATTTCGAGGACTGCTTCGCCAAGGGCGTGTCGGCGATCCTGACCCCGTCGACGCCGTCGGCGGCGTTCGGCATTGGCGAGAAGGGCGGCGCCGATCCGGTCGAGATGTATCTCAACGACATCTTCACCGTGACGGTGAACATGGCGGGATTGCCGGGCATCGCGGTGCCGGCCGGCAAGGATGCGCAGGGCCTGCCGCTCGGGCTGCAACTGATCGGCCGCCCGTTCGACGAGGAGACGTTGTTCTCGCTCGGCGAGGTGATCGAACAGGCCGCCGGGCGCTTCACGCCTTCGAAATGGTGGTAGGCGCAAATCTTGCGCTTGGCGGCATGTGTTTTGTTGCGTTCAGGCCCGTGTTTCGCCATGGTTTGCGCATGAGCAGGGTCCGGCATGAGCACTGACGAGGGAACTCCGTCCTCCCAACAGGTCGACCAGATTCTCGGCTCGTCGAAGCTCGCCGTGGCGCTGGAAAGCGACCGCTACAAGCATCTGCTGGATCACGTTCCGGTCGCGGTCGCGGTCTCGCGCGGGTCCGGCGCGGCGCAGCACGTCGTCTATGCCAACAAGGCATTCGAGACCTTGATGGCGATGGCGCGGGCGGACGTCGAAGGCCAGAGCTGGACCTGTCTCGACGGTTTCCTCAACGAAGACAATCAGACCCAGACATTGGGCGCCGCGATCCGCGACGGCGAGGATTTTATCGGTGTGTTTCGGCCGGTAGGGCCGGTCGACCGTCTGGTGATCGTGCAGGCTTATGCCTCGGTGATCGAAAGCGACAACGGCATCGAGAATTTCCGGATCGCCGCGCTGGTCGATGTCGGCGGTCGCGAGCGTGCCCAGATCGAACGGTTCGAGAGCCAGATCCGCGATCGCGATATGCTGATGCGGGAGTTGCAGCACCGGGTAAAGAACAATCTGCAGCTGATCACCGCTTTGGTGCGGATGGAGGCGCGCTCGGCCGCCGAGGGCGAGACCGTGGCGCTCGGCCGGTTGGCGAGCCGGATCGATGCCTTGACGGTGCTGTACCGGATCTTGTCGGCGGAAGACGCGCTGGCCGAGATCGACCTCGGCCAATATCTGTCCGACGTCGCCACCGCGGTGATGGAGGCCAATGCCGCGTCGGATATCGAGATCGAGCTCGAGACCGGATATTGCCCGATGTCGATCAATGTCGCCATGCCGGCGGGGTTGCTGGTCAACGAGATGCTGACCAACGCCTTGAAATACGCCTTTGTGGGTCGCAGCGCGGGAAAATTGAAGCTGATCTGCAAGCTGGAGCAGGGCCGCTTTACGATCATCGTGTCCGACGACGGCGTCGGTCTCGGCGAGCATCAGGAATGGCCGTCGCCGCGCAAGCTTGGCGCCCTGATCCTGCAGACGCTGAAGGAAAACGCCAGGAATGTCGTGTTCCGGGTCGAGACCATCCGCGGTCAAGGCACCTGGTTCACGCTGACCTTCGACGCGGCGCAGCCGCCGGTCAATTGAGCGCCTATCCTTGTGGCGCTGATGCCGTGAGCCGGACGGATCGGGCCGGAGCGCCTTGCAATCACCATGATAAAGGCGCGGATGCTGATCGGCCCCTCCATTAAGGTAAGCTGCACCTTTCCGAGGGCAGGATCATTGTCGGCATGGGGCTGACCCAAGCTTAACCTCAACCGCGACGCTTCGCCTGAAGTGACGCTCAGGCAAACACCATGTTTAGGATGCGGTCCTCCCTGCTCAGCCTTGCCGTCTGCGCCGTGCTGATCGGCTGTGCCTCGGTGCACAACGTTCCTGTCAATGTGCCGCTGGCCGCCGGCGAGCCTCAAAACGCCAAGACCGGGTTCAACACCGCCGCCGACATGGATGATGTCGTCGTCGGCCTGTCGTTTTCCGGCGGCGGAACCCGGGCGGCGGCGTTCTCGTTCGGCGTGCTGCAGGCGATGGACAAGATGCCGGTGCACGGCGCGGCGGGCTCGATGCTGGAGCGGATCAATTTCGTCTCCGGCGTGTCCGGCGGCTCGGTGACGGCCGCCTATTTCGGCCTGAAGAAGCGGGCGGCGCTGGCGGATTTCCGCGAGCGCTTTCTGGTGCGCAATGCCGAGGAGGGGCTGCAGACCTCGCTGACGCTCGGCACCATCGGCCGGGCGTTCTCCGGCGGCGTCAATGATTCCGTCGGCTTCACCAACTGGCTTGATGCCCATCTGTTCGACGGCGCGACGCTCGGCCAGTTCGGCACCGACGGCGGACCGCAGGTCTGGATCAACGCTTCGGACATCTACAACCGGGTTCCGTTCGTGTTCGGCGCCACCGCTTTCACGGCAATCTGCAGCGATCTGTCGCGCTACCCGATCTCCAACGCGGTGGCGGCGTCGGCCGCAGTGCCGCTGGCCTTCGCGCCGGCGGTGGTTCAGGCCTTCCCGGGCTCGTGCGACGATCCGCTGCCGCGCTGGATCGCGCGCGCCGCCGCCGATCGCAACGCGCCGCCGATGCTCAATACCTACGCCAAGGCGATCATGCGCTACCGCGACGGCAAAGTGCCCTTCATCAAGCTGCTCGATGGCGGGCTGGTCGACAATTACGGCATCTCCGGCTTCACCATCGAACGGCAATCCTCGGAGACCGCCTATGGTCCGATGACGCCGCGGCAGGCGGTGAAGCTGCGCCGGGCGCTGTTCCTGGTGGTGGATGCCAAGGCTGGGATCTCCGGAGACTGGGTGCGTAGCGTCGAGGGGCCGAGCGGCATCGACCTGATCAAGGCCGCGGTCGATACCACGATGGATGCCAGCGTCGGCTCCAGCTATGCGGCGTTCGACCAGACCATGAGCGACTGGCAGACCTCGCTGGTGCGCTGGCGCTGCGGCCTGTCGGCGGCGGAGCGGACCCGCTACGGAGCGCGGCCGGGCTGGAATTGCCGCGACCTCAAATTCTTCATCGGGCGGCTCGGCTTCGACCAGCTCGATCCGGCGCGCGCCGCGCTGCTGGAGGCGGTGCCGAGCCGGTTCCACTTGCCGCCGCAGCAGGTCGATGAGGTGATCGCCGCGGGGCGCGACGTGCTGCGCGTGAGCCCGGTGTTCAAGGCGTTTGCGGCCAGTATGTGAGAGGCCCTTCGGTTGACAGTTTAACTAAGCTTACTTAAGTTAAGCCGACTGATCGGAGGCATGATATGAGCAAATATGCCGCCTTGGGCAGTTTTCTGAGTAAACAACGGACCGGACGGGTTCACGTCAGTTTCGCCGAGATTGAGAAGATCATTGGCGGGAAACTCCCGGGCTCCCAGCGCTATCCGGCGTGGTGGAGCAACAACCCGATGAACAATCCGATGACCAGGGTGTGGCTCAATGCCGGTTTCCAGACCGAGCAGGTCGATATTGCCGGCCGCAAATTGGTATTTCGCCGGGTGGTCGGACCAAACACGAAAAAAGACGATCTTCCGGCTGGAACGATGGCAAGAAAATCAGGTCAGCATCCGCTGATTGGATGCATGAAAGGCACGGTGCATCTCCCGCACGGCGTGGACCTGACCGAACCAGCCGACCCCGGATGGGGTGAGCTCGCTTACGGTCGCGATATGTCGAAATGGGCGCGGTGACGTGGCGCTGCTATTGGACACCTGTGCCCTGCTTTTCTTGACCACGAACGAGGCTCAGGCCGACTCCGTTAAGGCGGAGTTGCAGCGCGCTTACGAGACCGACGAAATGGTTTTCGTTTCGCCGATTTCGGCGTGGGAGATTGGGATTCTGGTTTCGCTTGGCCGGATCAACCTTTCGATGGAGCCAAAGCGATGGTTCGACGCTGTCATGCAAAAATCCGGTATCGGATTGGCCGAAATGCCACCGGCAGTCCTGATCGCAGCATCGTTTCTCCCGGATTTTCCGTTGCGCGATCCTGCCGACCGCATCATCGTCGCCACCGTCCGCGAATATGGCTTCACTTTGTTGACGCGCGATAAGCAACTATTGGCTTATTCTGATCGAGGGCATATTCGCGCCTTGGCCTGCTAAGGTCTCGCTAGACCCCAAACCTGCATCGTCGACCTGCGAGAACGGACACCATGAACGCACCTGTCAAACCATCACAGCTGATCAAGGGCGCCACCGGCGACTGGGAGATCGTGATCGGGCTGGAAGTCCATGCCCAGGTGACCACGCACTCCAAGCTGTTCTCCGGCGCATCGACCGAATTCGGCGGCGATCCCAACGCCCATGTCTCGCTGGTCGACGCCGCGATGCCGGGCATGCTGCCGGTGATCAACGAGGAATGCGTCCGCCAGGCGGTGCGCACCGGGCTCGGGCTGAAGGCACAGATCAATCTGCGCTCGACCTTCGACCGCAAGAACTATTTCTATCCGGATTCGCCGCAGGGCTATCAGATCAGCCAATACAAATCGCCGATCGTCGGCGAGGGCGAGGTGATCGTCGACCTCGGCGATGGCGACAGCGCCACGGTCGGGATCGAGCGGCTGCATCTGGAGCAGGACGCCGGCAAATTGCTGCACGACCAGAACCCGACGATGTCCCTGGTCGATCTCAATCGCTGCGGCGTGGCCTTGATGGAGATCGTCTCCAAGCCGGACCTGCGCTCCGCCGAACAGGCCAAGGCCTATGTGGCCAAGCTGCGCAGCATCCTGCGCTATCTCGGCACCTGCGACGGCGACATGGAGAAGGGCAGCCTGCGCGCCGACGTCAATGTCTCGGTGCGCAAGCCCGGCGGGGAACTCGGCACCCGCTGCGAGATCAAGAACGTCAATTCGATCCGCTTCATCGGCCAGGCGATCGACTACGAGGCGCGGCGCCAGATCGGCGTGCTCGAGGACGGCGGCAGCATCGACCAGGAAACCAGGCTGTTCGACGCGGTCAAAGGCGAGACCCGGTCGATGCGCTCCAAGGAAGAGGCGCATGACTACCGCTACTTCCCCGACCCCGATTTGCTGCCGCTGGAATTCTCGCAAGCTTACGTCGACGCGCTGAAGGCCGAACTGCCGGAACTGCCGGACGCCAAGAAGGCGCGGTTCATTCGCGACTTCGGCCTGTCGGCGGAGGATGCCGGGGTGCTAGTCGCCGAGCGCGAGAGCGCCGATTTCTATGAGGCGGTGCTGGGCCAGCTCGCCAACGCCGCCCGCGACGGCAAGCTCGCCGCCAATTGGGTGATCAACGAATTGTTCGGCCGGCTCAACAAGGACGGCCAGGACATCGCCAGCTCGCCGGTCTCTGCCGCGCAACTCGCCGCCATCGTCGACCTGATCGGCGACGCCACCATCTCCGGCAAGATCGCCAAGGACCTGTTCGAGATCGTCTGGCAGGAGGGCGGCGACCCGCGCGAGCTGGTCGAGGCGCGCGGGATGAAGCAGGTGACGGACCTCGGCGCGATCGAGAAGGTGGTCGACGACATCATCGCGGCCAATCCGGACAAGGCGGCGCAGGTGCGCGACAAGCCGGCGATGATCGGCTGGTTCGTCGGCCAGGTGATGAAGTCGTCCGGCGGCAAAGCCAATCCGCAGGCGGTCAACGATCTGCTGAAGCAAAAGCTCGGCCTGTGAAGGCGGCGCGCGGCGCCGGATTTCCGGCGCGGCGCGGGCGTTCCACCGGTGCGGTGGGGGCGGTTTCGATCGCGTCGCGCGCCTAGCGGACGACCGCGCCTGGCCCGCCGCATCGCGAATCAGCATTTCCGATTCGCTTCAAAACTGCGCCTAGGCGAGGCTTGATGCGACGCCAACCCCATCGGCACGAAAATTTTTTCATTGCCAAAATTCCCGACTCAGAGTCCGCGCCCGCGCTTTGCTGCTCGGCATGGTGAGTCGGGCTTGGGCTCGATGTGCATTGTTCGTTGGTAGTTAGAAATACAGAAATGCCTGCCGTTAAAGGGTTTTATGCAATCTTGACAATCGCCGACGTAGTGTTTTCGCGGACAATTTGCATCGGGTCGCCGATGCGTCCCGCTGCTACGAACACGCGCGAGGTGCGCGCGGCGACATAGCGTCATCAACACTTCCTTAAGCGGGACACTGTTTTTTTCAATGTGTTGGTGTATTCGGAATGTAGTGCATTTCGATTCCCGAGTGCACGCAGCGTTTAAGCCATCTCACTTATCCAGGAGGGCAACATGGCCAAGAAAGCTAAGACCGCGAAGAAGGCAACGAAGGCGCCGAAGAAGGCAGTGAAGAAGGTTTCGAAGAGCGCCGTGAAGAAGACCGCGAAGAAGACCAAGAAGGTCGCCAAGAAGGCGAAGGCTGCCAAGAAGAAGTAACTGCCACAACGAGTTTGCCGGCAGGTCGATGCCGGCGACGTCACGAGAGCCCTCAGGACGGTTTGCTTTGCGAAGCGGATGGCGGGGAGGCTTTGGTCGACGACAGAGGGTGTCGGCGAGACATCAGGTCAGGCGGCCGGATCGAAGTTTCGACAGGGGTGACCCTGGTTGAGCCGGACCGGTAGAAGGAACGGTCTTTCTTCTTACGATGTGGACCTCGCGTCCGCAGTTTCACCGGCGCTCACCGCTGGGTGAGATCTGGCCCTGACGTGTTCGCCGACGCCCTCGTTTTTTGCCCCGCTTAGTATGCCGGGCCCCGAAATCAAACCCTTCCCATCCCTGGACTTGGCAGCGATGCCGGCTTCCGCGCGCCACGGTCGCCGCCGGCGGCATCGACCGCGTTGGTTATCGTTTCCCCAAAACCGAGGGTAAACAAGCTCTGGAGATGGCGCAGGAATCGCTGCGGCACAACGGTTTTGGCGTTTTCCGACCGGTCATCGGCGTGCCGCGTTCAGATTCGATTCATCGCGATACTTAAACAGCTCTTCAAATTTGAACGACATGATGATCCCAACGCGCCGGGTTACGGCGGTGGGATGTGTTGAACGGTTGGACAGGAGCCTCGCTCGGAACCGAGCCGGCCGCAGATGGAGGGTACGATGTTTCAGGGTCACTTCAATCTCGATACCGCGATGCGGGTGGAAGCCGGCGCCAGCCCCGACCTGCTATTCGACCTCGGCATGTTGTTCGCGTCGGGTCGCAGCGCGCCGGTCGATCTGGTGGCGGCGCACAAATGGTTCAATCTCGCGGCGCTGAAGGGCCGCGTCGACGCCATCGCGCTGCGTCGCGAGATCGCCGAGCTGATGTCGGCCGACGACATCGCCAGGGCGCAGCGCGAGGCGCGAGCCTGGATGGCCTCGAACTGATTGCGCCGGATCCGTCGAAGGAGGCGGCGTTCGCGTAGAGTTCCCCGATCGCATGCGATCCAGATCGGGCCGTGCCGGGCTGGCCGCCGCGGCGCATCTTATCCTTGGTCATCATCGCTCGCCCCGGCAGCGCAATGCGGCCCGCGGTCAGATCAGTTAGGTCGGCACCCTGGGGGGCCCCGCCGACCGAACCACGGTGACGCTGCTTTTCTTCGACGACATTCAGACTGTGACGGCATGCCGGCGCCGCGCGCAGCGACCTGACCGCCCAGGTCGGCGGCGCGTCCGGCGTGGGTTGGTCGACCTCGGCCGCAGCCGTGGTTTGCCGCGTCTTCCCCGCGGCATTGCGTCCGTCCCACAAAAAATGATACCCGAAGCCGTTCCAAGCTGATGCCCGCTGCGCTTTGGCGGGCGCGACGGCGCGGACCAGAATGCATGTCACCGGCGCCGAAGCCGCAATGTGCGTCCATACAGGGGGTAGCGTGATGGGACTTGTGGTGATGATCCTCGGCCTGGTGCTGTTCATCGGCCCCCATGTCGTGACCACGCGGCGGGATCTGCGCGCCCGCTTGATCGGCATCGGCGGCGAGGCGGTCTACAAGATCGGTTACGCGCTGCTGGCGCTAGGCGGCATCGTGCTGATCGCCTACGGCTTTGCCGAATACCGCTCGGCCGGGATGATCGACCTCTGGTATCCGCCGAAATGGACCAAGCATGTCACCGCGGCGCTGATGCTGCCGGCGGCGATCCTGCTGGTGGCGGCCTATAGCCGCGGCCGGATCTACCGGGCGGTCAAGCACCCGATGATCACCGCGGTCAAATTGTGGGCAGCGGCGCATCTGTTGGCCAATGGCGACCTCGGTTCGATCATCCTGTTCGGCTCGTTTCTCGGCTGGGCGGTGTTTGACCGGATCTCGTTGAAGCGCCGTGCCGATCCCGGCGGCCCGCCGATCCCGGTGGGCGGCGTCAAGAACGATGTGATCGCCGTGGTGCTCGGCATCGTGGTCTATGCCGCGCTCGCCTTCGTGTTCCACCCGATGGTGATCGGCGTCTCTGTGTTCGGCAACTAAGGAAGAGCAAAAATGTCGGTACAATCCGCCATCAGGCGCAAGACCGCGCCGGAGATTCGCGCGCGCAAGGGTGGCGATCCGATCGTGATGCTGACCTCCTACCACGCCCATACTGCCGCGCTGGTGGACCGCTATTGCGACGTCATCCTGGTCGGCGATTCGCTCGGCAATGTGATGCACGGCTTCGAGACCACGGTGCCGGTGACCCTCGACATGATGATCCTGCAGGGCCGCGCGGTGATGCGCGGCTCGCAGCACGCGCTGGTGGTCGTCGACATGCCGTTCGGCTCCTACGAGGCGTCGAAGGAGCAGGCGTTTCATGCCGCGGTGCGGATCATGAAGGAAAGTCTGTGCGGGGCGGTGAAGCTCGAGGGCGGGGTGAAGATGGCCGAGACCATCCGCTTCCTGACCGAGCGCGGCGTGCCGGTGATGGGCCATATCGGGCTGACGCCGCAATCGATCAACACCCTGGGCTCGTTCCGCGCTCAGGGCCGCGAGGAGGGCAGCTGGGAGCCGATCGAAGCCGATGCCCGCGCGGTCGCCGAGGCCGGCGCGTTCTCGGTGGTGATCGAGGCGGTGGCCGAGCCGCTCGGACGCAAGATCTCCCAGGACATCGCAATCCCGACCATCGGCATCGGCGCCAGCGCCGCCTGCGACGGTCAGGTGCTGGTGCTGGAGGATATGCTCGGGCTGTCGCCCTGGGCGCCGAAATTCGTCAAGCGGTTCGGCGATCTCGGCCCCGGCATCGAAGCTGCGATCAAGGACTATGCCAGCGAGGTCCGCTCGCGCGCCTTTCCGGGGCCCGAGCACGTCTACGGCATGAAGGCGCAGACGACGCCGAAGGCTTGAACGCCGCGGGCGCGATTGCGTCGGTTAACGCGTTGATCGGGCTTGCTTTGCCTTGTCGTCGCCATATCACTAAGGTATCGCCGCCGCGATGCCCGGGGGCGCGCGCGCGGTGCCGCCCATTCGGGACGCGGCCAAGCCGGGACGGGGTCAATTCAAGTGTCTGAATTATTTAATGAAGTCGACGAAGAGCTGCGTCGCGAACGGCTCAAGGGGCTGTGGGACCGCTATTCGCTGTTGATCATCGCCGGCGCGATTCTGATCATCGTCGGAGTTGGTGGCTGGCGCGGCTATCAGTATTTCGAGGCCAAGAAGGCCGCCGAAGCTGGCGCGTCGTTCTCCGCGGCCGCCGATCTGGCCGAGCAGAACAAGCACGCTGAGGCGGCGGCCGCCTTCGCCAAGCTGGCGACCACTGCGCCGTCCGGATATCGCACCTTGGCGCGGCTGCGTCAGGCCGCGGAAGTCGGGGTGAGCGACCCGAAGGCAGCGGTGACTCTCTATGACCAGATCGCGGCCGACCGCAGCGTGCCTGCTGCCGATCGCGACCTTGCCGTGCTTCGCGCCGCCGGGCTGCTGCTCGACACCACGAGCTATGCCGACATGCTGCCGCGCCTCGAACCCGCCGCCGCGCCGACCGCCACCTATCGCCACAGCGCCCGCGAAATGCTGGCGCTGTCGGCGTGGCATTCCAACGATGTCGCGGCGACGCGGAAATGGCTCGACCTGATCAATACCGACGCCGAGACACCGAGCAGCCTGCGCAGCCGGGCCGAAATATTGCAGGCATTGCTGCCGCCTGTCGCCAAGAGCTGATGCCCACCATCTGGCTGATCTGACCGACAAGAGTTGAGTGAGAACCGACCATGCGCCCTAGCCAACGTTTGATCTCTCTTGCCGTGCTGGTGGCGCTGTCGAGCGCATTGGCCGGGTGCGGCAGCATGGGTGGGTTCGATCCGACCGACATGTTTGATTTTCTCGACACCAAGAAGAAGCTGCCGGGTGACCGCAGGCCGGTGTTTCCCGAGGGCGTCCCTGGGCTTGAGCAGGGCGTGCCGAAGGACCTGTACAAGGGCTCGCAGCAGGAGATGATCGATCAGCAGAACGCCGCGGCGGCCGGCGCAACCGAAGCCGCCCCGGCGCCGCCGCCGGAGCAACCCAAGCCGCAACGACGCGCCCGGGTGAGGCACAAGCCGGCCGCAGCGAGTTCCGCGCCGGCGCCGAAGCGGGAGCGGCCGGCGCGGCGCCAGACCGCCACGCCGACAGCCCAGCCGTCGAAGCAGCCGCCGGCGCAATCTGCCGCGCCAGCCGACGACCAATCGTCGCCGCCGCCATTCCCGGCGCCACTGCCCAGCGGCAGCTTCTCGCGCTGATCCGGCCGCAGATCCGGCCTTGCCGCCCGCTGATCGGGCGGGTCCTGCCGCGCGCCGACATTGACATGGCGCCGCATTAGGGCGCAGGGATCACCGATGTCCTTCACCATTGCGATTATCGGCCGGCCCAATGTCGGCAAATCCACGCTGTTCAACCGTCTGGTTGGGCAGAAATTGGCATTGGTCGACGACACGCCCGGCGTCACCCGCGACCGCCGCGAGGGCGAGGGCAAGCTCGGTGATCTCGAATTCACGCTGATTGACACCGCGGGGCTCGACGAGGGCGCCAAGGGCTCGCTGACGGCGCGGATGCAGGAACAGACCGAGGTCGCCATCGCGCTGGCCGACGCGCTGATGTTCGTGATCGACGCCCGTGCCGGCCTGACCCCAAACGACCGCGCCTTCGCCGATTTCGCCCGCCGCGCCAACAAGCCGGTGGTCCTGGTCGCCAACAAGAGCGAGGGCCGCCACGGCGAGGTGGGCGCGATGGAATCCTACGCGCTGGGTCTCGGCGATCCGATCCAGATTTCCGCCGAGCACGGCGAGGGCCTCAGCGATCTCTACGATTCGCTGCGCGCGCTGATGCCGGAGCCGGTCGAGGAGGCGGAGGAGTTCGATGACGACGACATCATCGAATCCGAAGAGGAACTGGCCAAGCGCCCGATCCGGGTGGCGATCGTCGGCCGGCCCAATGCCGGCAAGTCGACGCTGATCAACTATCTGCTCGGCGAGGAGCGGCTGCTGACCAGCCCCGAGGCCGGCACCACGCGGGATTCGATCTCCGTCGAGGTCAATTATCAGGGCCGCGAATTCCGCATCTTCGACACCGCCGGGCTGCGGCGGCGCTCGCGGATCGAGGCCAAGCTGGAAAAGCTGTCGGTCGCCGACGCGCTGCGCGCCATTCGCTTCGCCGAAGTCGTCGTGCTGATGATGGATTCGCAGAACAAGTTCGAGGAACAGGATCTGCGGATCGCCAATCTGATCGAACGCGAGGGCCGCGCGCTGGTGGTGGCGGCCAATAAATGGGATCTGATGGGGCGGCAGGCCAATCTGGTCGGGCAATTGCGCACCGACGTCGATCATTTGCTGCCGCAGGTCAAGGGCGTGCCGATCGTCGCGGTGTCCGGGCTGATGGGCGAGGGCATCGATCGGCTGATGAAGGCGATCGAGGAATCCTATGCGGTGTGGAATAAGCGGGTGCCGACCGCGACGCTGAACCGCTGGTTCGAGCAGGCGATCGAAGCCAATCCGCCGCCGGCGGTATCGGGCCGACGGCTGAAGCTGAACTACGTGACGCAGGCCAAGGCGCGGCCGCCGAGCTTCATCGTGTTCTGCTCGCGCGCCGACGCGGTGCCGGAATCCTATCAGCGCTACCTCGTTAACAGCATGCGCAGCTATTTCGATCTGCCCGGCACGCCGGTCCGGATCATGCTGCGCGAAAAGGCCAACCCCTTCGCCCACAAGCGCAAGCGGCCGACGCGCTGAGGCCTGTTACCCGGCTACTCCTTCAGGCGTCATTCCGGGGTGCGCGAGCAAAGCTCGTGCGAACGCGGAATCTCGCGGCGGGTGAAAGCTTCCTTCGCGGCAGGATTCCGGGTTCGCTCGGCCTGCGGCCTGGCGCCCCGGAATGACCAGGGTTGTGGCTCGGCTCGCCGATCCCACTACTATGTTGCCTCCGCCCTATGTCTTGTTTCGAATTGCCGGGCTAACCGCGACGCACTAGTTTGCGGCGCAAGAAGCGCTGGCGATGGACGTCAGGGCGCAGCGCAATTTCGGCGATCTGATGAGCTTCGAGCAGCCCGCAACGGCGGAAATGACGACGCCGCCGGTGCAGCAGCCGCGCCGCGCCGCGGTCGGTTTCATCTTCGTCACCATCCTGCTCGACATGCTCAGCGTCGGCATGATCCTGCCGATCCTGCCGAAGCTGATCGAGAGCTTTGCCAATAACAACACCGCCGAAGCCGCCAGGATCTACGGCATTTTCGGCACCGCCTGGGCGCTGATGCAGTTCTTCGCCTCGCCGGTGCTGGGCGGACTGAGCGACCGCTTCGGCCGTCGCCCGGTGATCCTGCTGTCGAATTTCGGGCTCGGGCTCGACTACGTCCTGATGGCGCTGGCGCCGTCGCTGTTATGGCTGTTTGTCGGGCGGGTGATTTCCGGCATCACCTCGGCGTCGATCTCGACCGCCTTTGCCTATATCGCCGATGTGACGCCGGCGGAAAAACGCGCCGCGGTGTTCGGCAAGGTCGGCGCGGCGTTCGGGCTCGGCTTCATCTTCGGCCCGGCAATTGGCGGCCTGCTTGGCGGCGTAGATCCGCGGCTGCCGTTCTGGGTCGCGGCGGGCTTAAGCCTGGCCAACGCGCTATACGGATTTCTGATCCTGCCGGAATCGCTGCCCAAGGAGCGCCGCTCGGGATTTCGCTGGAAGAGCGCCAATCCGCTCGGCGCACTCAGGCTGCTGCGCTCCAACGCCACGCTGGCGGCGCTGGCGGTGGTGGTGTTCTGCACCGAGGTGGCGCATATCGCGCTGCCCGCCGTATTCGTGCTCTACACCACCTATCGCTATGGCTGGGACCAGACCACGGTCGGGCTGGCGCTGGCCTTCGTCGGCGTCTGTACCGCGGTGGTGCAGGGCTTTGCGGTCGCCCCGGCATTGCGACTGCTGGGCGAGCGCCGCGCCATGATCATCGGCTATGGCGGCGGCGCGCTGGGATTCTTGATCTATGCGCTGGCGCCGACCGGTGCGCTGTTCTGGATCGGAATTCCGGTGATGACGATTTGGGGCATTGCCAAGCCGGCGACCTCCGGGCTGATGACAAGGCTGGTATCGCCGGAGCAGCAGGGCAAGCTGCAGGGCGCCACCACCAGCGTCAACAGCGTCGCCCAACTGATCGGGCCGTTTCTGTTCACCATGATCTTTGCGTATTTCATCGGCGGTGGCGCGCCGCTGCATCTGCCCGGCGCCCCGTTCCTGCTCGCCGGCGCGCTGCTGGCGCTGTCGATGCTGATCGCGGCGAGCGCGATCACGGCGATGAACAGAGATCAGGCGCCGCAAGCGGCGTCTGATCGATGACAGCGTCAATGGCGCTTACTTCTTGACCAGCGGGCATTCGCTTTCGGACAGCGGGCGCGCGGCCTGCTCGGCCGGGATGGTCGCGACCAGCTTGAAATAATCCCACGGATATTTGGATTCCGAGGGCTTCTTGACCTCGAACAGATAGGCCGGATGCATCTTGCGACCGTCGATCCGCAGCGTGCCCTTGCCGAACAACGGATCGTCGGTCGGCAACTCCTTCATCTTGGCGACCACCTTGGCGCCGTCATGCGGATTGCCGCCGAGCGCTTCCATGGCCTTGAGATAATGCAGCACCGCAGCGTAGTTGCCGGCCTGGGTCATCGAAGGCATCGCGCCCTTGTTGGTCAATTTGGCGAAGCGCTTCGACCAGGCGCGGGTGCTGTCATTCATGTCCCAGTAGAACGAGGTGGTGAAGGACAGGCCCTGCGCGGTCTTCAGCCCGAGCGAGTGCACGTCGTTGATGAACAGCAGCAACGCCGCGAGCTTCTGGCCGCCCTGGACGATACCGAATTCGGCCGCCTGCTTGATCGCATTGGTGGTGTCGCCGCCGGCATTGGCCAGCCCGATCACCTTGGCCTTGGAGGACTGCGCCTGCAGCAAGAACGAGGAGAAGTCTGCGGTGTTGATCGGGTGCTTGACGCCGCCCACCACCTTGCCACCATTGGCCAGGATCACCGCGGTGGTGTCGCGCTCCAGCGCATGGCCGAACGCGTAGTCCGAGGTCAGGAAGAACCAGGTGTCGCCGCCGGCCTTGGTCAGGGCGGCGCCGGTGCCGTGGGCGAGCATGTAGGTGTCGTAGGTGAACGACACGGTGTTGGCGTTGCAGGCCTTGCCGGTGAGGTCGGCGGTGGCGGCGCCGGAATTCAGCAGCACCGCGTTCTTTTCCTTGACCAGCGTCGAGATCGCCAGGCCGACGCCGGAATTCGGCGTATCGGCGATGGCGTCGACCTTGTCGACGTCGATCCACTGGCGGGCGATGTTGACGCCGACATCCGGCTTGTTCTGATGATCGCCGCTGACCACCTCGATGGTCCAGCCCTTCTTCAATAGGCCGGAATCCTCGACCGCCATCTTGACGGCGACCACCGAATTCGGCCCACCGATATCGGCGTACAGGCTCGACATGTCGTTGAGCACGCCGATCTTGACGGTCTTGTCTTGCGTCTTGTCTTGGGTCTTGTCTTGGGCCAAAGCGGGCGACGCGAAGGCTGCGCCGGCCAGCGCGATAGCCATCGCGTGGCGTCGTGAGAACATGGCTCTCATGGTGGTTTCCTCTATCGGTATTGATTGACAGCGGGTGTTGGCCCCGCTTGGACGTCAGTCAATCGCGCCACCGATCAGGAGTCAATCAGCCGGAACCCCGACGGCCCGCAGCGCGCGGGTTGGATAGTCATAAAGCTGTCCGGTCGCGGTCCAGGCTGGCGCGCACATCGGCACGATCAGTTCGGCGACCTGGTCCGGCGTAGTCAGGGTCTGCGGATCCTCGCCCGGCATCACTTTGGCGCGCATCTTGGTGCGGGTCGGGCCCGGATTGAACAGGTTGACGCGGATCTGCGTGGTATTGGCGATTTCCTTGGCCCAGACCTGGACCAGGCAATCCAGCGCCGCCTTCGAGGCCGCGTAGGGGCCGCGATAGGCCGGCGCCTTGGTGCCGGAGCCGGAAGTGACGAACACCGCGCGGCCGGCGTCGGAGGCGCGCAGCAGCGGCTCCATGCAGCGGATCAGTTGGAAATTCGCCGAGAGGTTGAGCGCGATCACCTCGTTCCACAGCTTCATCTCGATATGGCCGAGCGGCGACGACGGACCGCCGATCCCGGCATTGCCGACCAGGATGTCGAGCTTGCCGTGGCGCTCATACAGCGCCGCGCCGAGCCCGGCGATGGCGTCGAAATCGGTGAGGTCGAGCGGGACCAGCGTGGCGGAATCGCGGCCGAGCTTGCGGATCTCGTCGTCGAGCTCTTCGAGGCCGCCCTGGGTGCGGGCGACCGCCACCACATGGGCACCGGCTTTTGCCAAAGCCAGCGCGGTGGCAAAGCCGATGCCGCGCGAGGCGCCGGTGACGAGAGCGATGCGGGAGGCAAGGGGAAGGGTCATGGCTGCTTCATCCGTCACGGCCGGGCTCGTCCCGGCCATTCTCACCGTCCTTTTAAAGACGTGAATGCCCGGCACAAGGCCGGGCATGACGAACTTTAGTGCTGCGCCGGGTCGCGGCTCAGCTCGCCTCGGCCAGCAAGGACAGCTGCCGCGGCTGCGACTCGGTCTGGTTCAGATCGGTCAGCGGCGTCGGGTAGTCGCCGGTGAAGCAGTGATCGGTGAATTTCGGATTGGCCGGATCGCGCCCCGGCTCGCCCATCGCGCGGTAGATGCCGTCGATCGACAGGAACGCCAGCGAATCGGCGCCGATCAAATCCCGCATTTCTTCCAGGGTGCGGGTTGCCGCCAGCAGTCCGGCGCGGTCCGGCGTGTCGATGCCGTAATAATCCGGATAGGCGATCGGCGGCGAGGCGATGCGGAAATGCACTTCCTTGGCGCCGGCGTCGCGCATCATCTTGACGATCTTGCGCGAGGTGGTGCCGCGGACCAGCGAATCGTCGATCAGGACGATGCGCTTGCCCTCGATCGCGGCGCGGTTGGCCGAATGCTTCATCCGCACGCCGAGCTCGCGCACGCTCTGGGTCGGCTGGATGAAGGTGCGCCCGACATAATGATTGCGGATGATGCCGAGTTCGAACGGCACATGGGATTCGCGGCTGTAGCCGATCGCGGCGGGGACGCCAGAATCCGGCACCGGCACCACCACGTCGGCCTCGACATGGCTTTCGCGCGCGAGCTGCGCGCCGAAGGCCTTGCGGACGTCATAGACCGAGCGGCCGCCGACGATCGAATCCGGGCGCGAGAAATAGATGTATTCGAAGATGCAGGGCCGCGGCGGCTGCGGCGGAAACGGCTTGTGGCTGGTGACGCCGTGGCGGTCGAACACCACGACTTCGCCGGGCTCGATGTCGCGGACGTGCTTGGCGCCGATGATGTCGAGCGCGCAGGTCTCCGACGCCAGAATCGGGCAGCCGTCGAGTTCGCCCAACACCAGCGGGCGAATCCCGAGCGGGTCGCGGGCGCCGATC
This sequence comes from Rhodopseudomonas sp. BAL398, assembly GCF_033001325.1. NCBI lineage: Bacteria > Pseudomonadati > Pseudomonadota > Alphaproteobacteria > Hyphomicrobiales > Nitrobacteraceae > Rhodopseudomonas > Rhodopseudomonas sp. BAL398. Next base: position 1,514,572 of record NZ_CP133111.1, on the reverse strand, counting down.
AGCTTCTTGTTGGTCAGCGACACCAGCGAATAGGCGCCCTCGATTGCGCGCAGCGCCTCGATGAAGCGATCGACGAAGCGCGGACGTTTGGAATGTGCGACCAGATGCAGGATCACTTCGGTATCGGTGGTGGATTGCATCATCGCGCCGTTGCGCACCAACTCGCGGCGCAGCGTCAGCCCGTTGGTGAGATTGCCGTTATGACCGATGGCGAAGCCGCCGGCATTGAGCTCGGCGAATAGCGGCTGCACATTGCGCAGGATGGTCTCGCCAGTGGTGGAATAGCGGACATGGCCGACCGCCGCGGTTCCCGGCAGCCGCGCGATCACATCGGCGCGGGAGAAGGTGTCGCCGACCAGGCCGAGGCGGCGCTCGGAGTGGAAGCGGCCGTTTTCGAACGAGACGATGCCGGCGGCTTCCTGGCCACGATGCTGCAAGGCGTGCAGGCCCAAGGCGGTGATGGCGGCGGCGTCCGGATGGTTGAAGATGCCGAACACGCCGCATTCCTCGCGCAGCGTGTCGCCGTTCAGATCGGCGTCCTGCAGAATGAAATCCTGCAGATCGGGATCGAGCTGCTCAGGCTTGCCTGCGTCGTCGGAAGGCCTCTGTATCGTGTCCATCGCGCCTCTCTATTCGCTGCGAATTACTGGGCGGCCGGTTTCTCAATCAGCTTCTTCAGATTGTCGCGCTGATTCTTGCTGTAGCCGTCGGCAGCCCCGGGCGTCGCAGCCTCGTCGGTCTGGTCATCGTCCGGCTTGGTCTTCTTGAACCTCTTCAAGATGGTATTTTCAGGGTCATCCGGCAAGAGTGCCATCAGCCATTGTCCGGTGCCTTCCAGCACGGTGCGCGACTTCGCGGCGGTCACCCAGTCCGGGCGCTGCTTGTCGGGAACCAGCCAGATGAAAAACTGATAGGCCACGACCACGATCAACAACCCACGCGCGAGGCCGAACAGGAAACCGAGGGTGCGGTCGAGCGCGCCGATCCGCGAATCCAGGATCATGTCGGAGATCCGCACCGTGACGATCGACACCACGATCAGCGTGCCGATGAACACGCCGGCGATCACCACGGCGGCGGCGACGGTGTCGTTGTTGAAATAGGTCTTGGCGGTCGGCAGCAGCCGCTGGAAGGCGTAGAGCGTGACCAGCGCGGCGGCGCCCCAGGCGGCGATCGACAGCACCTCGCGCATGAAGCCGCGGACCATCGCCAGCAGGCCCGACACCAACATCACCGCGAGCACAACGAAATCGAGAATCGTAATCGGCATCGGCTGCTCAGGTCCGCTCGGTCAGTCAGGGCGCGAATCGGCGTGGTGGGTGCCGGCACAAGTGACGGTGATATGGCACGTCCCGCAAGGCTGGAAAACCACTAACGGACCCATCGCAATAGCATCGCTCGGGTCGGTTAAAGGTCAGTGTTGCAGGCCGCGTGCCAGCTGCGAGCGTTGTATAGCGGCGGTGCGCGCCAGCGTCACCCCGGTTCAGTGATTGTCGCGCCGGAATCGCGCCGGTGTGGCATTTTTCTCCGCCGCGTCGACCTTGGCGGTGTCCTTGCCGGTGTCGCGGCTCGGCCGCGCGGTGCCGCGGGCGGCGATATCGGCAACCAGGCTGGACAGGCCGGCGACGGTGCCGAGCGTCATTCCGGCGTCGCCGCCGGAATCGCCGCGGGCTGATTCCGGCAGTACCGCGCGGGCGAAACCGAGCTTGGCGGCTTCCTTCAGACGCGCCGCGGTCTGCGCCACCGGCCGCACCGCGCCCGACAGCGAGATCTCGCCGAAATACACCGCGTCGGTTGGCAGCGGCGCATTGGCCAGCGACGACACCAGGGCGGCGGCAGCGGCGAGATCTGCGGCCGGCTCGTTGATGCGCAACCCGCCGGCGACGTTGAAATAGACGTCGTAGCCGGACAGTTTCACGCCGCAATGGGCCTCCAGCACTGCCAGCACCATCGACAGTCGCGAGGAATCCCAGCCCACAACGGCGCGCCGCGGCGTGCCCAGCGTGGTCGGCACCACCAGCGCCTGCAATTCCACCAGCACCGGGCGGGTGCCCTCGAGCCCGGCGAACACCGCGGTGCCGGGACTGCCGAGATCGCGCTCCGACAGGAACAGTTCCGACGGGTTGAGCACCTCGCGCAGGCCGAGCCCGGTCATTTCGAACACGCCGATCTCGTCGGTCGGCCCGAACCGGTTCTTGGCCGCGCGCAGAATCCGGAATTGCTGCGAGCCTTCGCCCTCGAAGCTCAGCACCGCGTCGACCATGTGCTCGACCACGCGGGGCCCGGCGATCTGGCCGTCCTTGGTGACATGGCCGACCAGGATGATGGTGGCGCCGGATTTCTTGGCAAAGCGGATCAGCGCCTGCGCCGAGGCGCGGACTTGCGTCACCGTGCCGGGGGCGGATTCCACCGTGTCGGTCCACATGGTCTGGATCGAGTCGATCACGATCAGCCGCGGTACCGCACCTTCCGAAAGGGTTGCGATGATATCTTCGACCGATGTCTCAGCGGCGAGCTGGACCGGCGCGTCGGCGAGGCCGAGCCGCTCGGCGCGCAGCCGGACTTGGGCCACGGCTTCTTCACCCGAAATATAAACCGCGCGATGCCCGGCCTTGGCCATCAGGCTGGTAGCCTGGGTGAGCAGCGTTGACTTGCCGATGCCGGGATCGCCGCCGACCAGCAGCACCGAACCGCGGACAAAGCCGCCGCCGGTGACGCGGTCGAGCTCGGCCATGCCCGACGGGGTGCGGGGCGCGTCGACACTTTGGCCGGTCAGGCTCTCCAGCTTGAACAGCCGACCGCGCCGCTTGGAGCGGATCGAGGCCGGAATTGAGGCGCCGCCGGCATCCTCCTCGACCAGCGTGTTCCACTCGCCGCAGGATTCGCACTTGCCCTGCCAGCGATTGAACGCCGCGCCGCAATTCTGGCAGACGAAGGAGAGGGTGGCTTTGGCCATAGGCAATGACTCGACGGAGTGTGTTCGCCATTTGTTCTGACGTAGCCATCGCTGTCAAGTCGGCGCGGATTTGGCGGCGCATTTCACGCTGGCATCAGCGAGACGGTCGCGAGGCGGCCTTGCGGTTCACGCGGCGCGCTTGTCGTTGCCGGTCGGGTCGCTGAACGAGGCGGCGGCGTCTTGCAATGTACGGGCGATCTCCCGGTCGCGCTGGCGCGCCTCGAAGCCGTAGCAGGCCAGCGCGACGATGCGCGGGATCGGGCCGGCTGCCAGGTAGTTGGCGATTTGGCGGCGGCTGCGGCCGAGCAGCGCCGCTGCCGCCTCCTGGGTCAAGCCGTTGCGCTTCAGGAAGGCGGCGAAATCCTGCGGGCGCATCGCCTGTTCGGCCCAGGACAGGAGCATCTCGGCCGACATCTCCAGATCCTTGCCATCCCAGCTCACGGCATTGCCGTCGTCGGCGAGGCGGACGGTGGAAAACAATGGCGGATTGCCGCGCAGCGGCTTGTAGATCTTGAAGCTGCCCAGCGCCGGGCGCAGGTCGACGATCTCAGTGACGCCGCTGCGACTGCCTGCGGCCCACGTCACCCGCAGCGAAAAATCCGGAAGGGCTTCGATGCTTCCGAGCAATGGTAGTTCGATGCCGCTGTCGATGATCTCAGTCTCGCTCATTGAGCCGTCTCCATTCGCTCATCAGCAACGCCAGGTGCTCAGGCTGGCTGGCCCAGGCGCGGGCCTCGTCCAGGTCCTGTCGCGAAGCTCTGCCGATCACGACTTCCAAGGTCACCATGTCGATTAGGGCGTTCGAATTCGGTCCCCGTAGATGAAAGTGAGGCGGGTGGTGATCTCCGGGATAAATGCATATTTTACAATTGGTTAGTTTCGCATCCAAACTCACCATGACGGCTCTCCGGCGAGGCGAGGATAGGACAGCAGGCTCACACGGTCAATAAATTGTGCAATGGTTGCGCATTTTCCTGCCTGGTATTTGACGCCCACGGCGCTGTCCGCCGAACAACATTCAGCTCAGGCACGAAGCGCGGGGCGATGAAGGTGCCCGCATCAGCGATGGGCCGGCGATTGATTTCAGCTCGATCCAGGCGCGCCGCTCAAAATCTGGGTCAAGGCCGATAGCAGCCGGTCGGTTTGCTGGTCGGTGCCCACCGTGATCCGCAGATAGTCGGCGATGCGGGGCGCGGGGAAATGGCGGACGATCACCGCGCGTTGCCGCAACGCGGCCGCCAATGCCGCGCCTTGATGCGCCGGATGTCGCGCGAACACGAAATTCGCCGCCGACGGCAGCACATCGAAGCCCAGCTGCGCGAGCCCGCGGTTGAGCCGCTCGCGGCCGTCGATGACGCAAGCGCGGCTGTGCTGGAAATAGGCTTCGTCCTCAAGCGAGGCGATGGCGCCGGCCTGGGCGGGGCGGCCCAGCGGATAGGAATTGAAGCTGTCCTTGACCCGGTTGAGCGCCTCGATCAGCGCGGCGTCGCCGATCGCGTAGCCGATCCGCAGTCCGGCCAGCGCCCGCGACTTCGACATGGTTTGCACCACCAGAAGGTTCGGATGCGAGGCGACCAGCGGAATCGCGGTTTCGGCGCCGAAATCCACATAGGCCTCGTCGATCACCACCGGTGCGTCAGGATGGTCGTCGAGCAGGGTGACGATCTCGGCCCGCGACAGCGCCACCCCGGTCGGCGCATTCGGATTGGGCATGATCAGCGCGCCGGCCGGGCGGCGATAATCGGCGATGCGGATCCGCATCGCCGGGTCGAGCGGCACGGTCTCGTAGGCGATGCCGAACAGCCGGCAATAGACCGGGTAGAAACTGTAGGTGATATCCGGAAACAGCAACGGCGCGTCATGCTTGAGCAGCGCGGCGAAGGCGTGGGCCAGCACCTCGTCGGAGCCGTTGCCGACGAAGACTTGTTCGGGGCGGACCCGGTGATAGGTCGCCAAGGCGGCCCGCAGCGCGGCGGCCTGCGGGTCCGGATATAGCCGCAGCGCGTCGCTGGCTTCGCCGCGAATCGCGTCCAGCACGCGCGGCGAGGGACCGAGTGGATTTTCATTGGTGTTGAGCTTGACCAGATCCGCCATGCGGGGCTGTTCGCCCGGCACATAAGGCTTCAGGTCGCGCGTCAAGCTGCTCCAGAACCGGCTCATGCTCTATCCAAATTGCTCAGAAGCGGCGGCGCGGCGGCGCCCCGTTGACGCGCAGGACCGCGGCGTCGGTTGTGAGACACAGGCGAGCCAAATGGCAATCCCTGGCTCGGCGATCTCTTTAGCAGCCGCGTCGCGTCGCCGAAACCCGAAGATCGAGACCAGCCTGACGCGCCGCGCCCGTCAATTGGCCGGCGACCAATGGGCGTTCCACAGCATGCTCAGCCCCGCCACGATCATGATCCCGTCCATCACCAGCCGGAACACCTCCGGCTCCAGCTTCAGCACGAAGCGCTTGGCGATGAAGGCGCCCAGCATCAGCGACGAGCCGGCGATCAGGCCCTTCAGGAGCACGTCCCAATCGAGCGCGCCGAATTGCTGGAACGTCACCGATTTGCTGACATAGAGCCCGAGCGAACTGGCCGCCTCGGTGCCGAGAAAGGCGCCGCGCGACAATCCGTAGAACAGGAACAGCGGCACGCTCAAAGGCCCGGTCGAGACCACGATGCCGGTGAGAAAGCCGATCACGGCGCCGCCGACCGCCAGATGCCACAGCGACAGCTTGAACTGGTGGCGCGCCAGCCAGTGCCGCACCGGCACCATCGCGATCAGGAATAGTCCGATCGCGACATCGACGCCGCGCGACGGCAGCACCAACAGGGTGCGGGCGCCGAGCGCGGCGGCCGGAATCCCGGTGACCGAATAGGCGGCGCAGGCGCGCCAGTCGACCTCGCGCAGCCACGCCAGAATCCGCGAGGCATTGGCCATCACCGCGGCCACCGCCATGATCGGCACCGCCTGCTTGGGCCCGAACTGATAGACCAGCACCGGCACCAGCATGATCGACGAGCCGGTGCCGACAATGCCGGACAGCGTGCCGGCGACGAGGCCGACCGCGAGGACAAAGATGAAATTCAAATCCGATGCCCCCGGCGGCAAGGTTGGCGACTCGGCCTTTGTCGAGTAGGCCACGGCGAATCTCAAGCTGGCCGGGCATGATGTTAATTTCAGGTGGATCGGCCGCGCCAGTTTGGCGTCGCGGAGCGGCCGCAATGTTAAAGCCGTGCGCGCATGCTGTCCCCAACCAAGAGGGAATGCCACGATGACGTCACGCGCCAACAAACCCGCCACGCCTGCCGCCCGCCATGACGATGCGTTTCCGTGGCTCGCCGCCACGATGCTGGCGATCGAGTCGTTCGAGGTGATTTGCCTGCGGACGATGAAATTGGCTGGCGGCGATCACGCCGCGTGTCGCGAGGCCAGCTTGATGGTCAATGAAAAGATCGACGCCAGTTTCGAGGCGATGGCCAGCATGCAGTCCGGCGCCAGCGCCGCCAGCATCGTCGATCGCTATCGCCAACACGTCGCCGCCAATGCTCGGCGGCTGCAGCCGGCCTGACCAACCTAGTTTTCCAGCAACACCGGAACATCGACAAGGAAGCGCGCGCCGCCATCGGCGCCGACGGCGACCTCCAGCCGGCCCTGAAGCTGCTGCACCAACCCCTTGACCACCTTGAATCCGAGGCTGCCGCGCGGCTGATCGATGTCGAAACCTATCGGCAGGCCGACGCCATGATCGGCGATTTCGAGATGGAGCCGGCCGTCGATTTCGTGGGCGATGACATCGATCACGCCAGCGCCGCCCGGATAGGCGTATTTCACCGCATTGGTGACCAGTTCGTTGACGATCAGGCCGAGCGGGATCGCGTGATCCGCCGCAATCAGCATCGCGTCGGCCTCACAACGCAGCGTGTGGCCGGACGAATTGCCCTGCAGATTGCCGCACAACTCGGACAGGAAGTCGGCGAGCTCGACATATCCCACCTTGCTGCCACGCCACAGATGATCGTGCACCTGGGCGATGGTGGCGACGCGTGAGCTGGCGTCCGCCAGCGCGTCCTGGACGGCCTGCGACGTCGCACTGCGGCCCTGGACCCGCAACAGGCTGACCACTGAGGTCAGGCTGTTCTTGACCCGATGGCTCATCTCGCGGGTCAACAGGGCCTGATGTTCCAGCGCGGACTGCAATTTGGCGTCGGCCTGCTGGCGCTCGATGGCGATGCCGAGCAGGCCGGCGAAGCCGTCGAGGAAATAGGCGTCGCCCTGGTCGAACTGGCCGATCTCGTCGCTGTCGACCTCGAGCACGCCGAAGGCGGCGGCGCCCTCGCCACCGCGGGTGATCAAGACGTTGATGGCGCGCTTGATGCCGTGATCGACGAGCAGACGCGGCGTGCGAAAGCGGGTCTCCGCCTGCAAATGGTTGGAGATCACCGCCTGGCCGGTCTGATAGGAAAAGCCGGCCGGCGAGTCGATATCGGCGCCGAGCGTCACTTCGCCGACCGTGCCGGGCGCCCAGCCGACGCCGGCGCGCACCAGCAGGCGGTCGGTCTCGGGGATATATTCGAGCACTTTGGCGAATGGGGTTTCCAGGCCTAGCGCACACAATTCGGTGGCGCGTTGCAGGATCTGCCCGAAATCGCGGGTCAGCAGAGCCTGGCGGGCGAATTCGCCGAGCAGCGATTGCTGCCGCAGCCGGTAGCGCAATTCATCGCTGCCACGAAGTTTCTCCGTGGCTGCTTGTGGCGCCTTGCCCGTCACCGGATCGTCTGACATCGAAAACCATTCTGAAGCGAGCGACACGCAACACGTTGGGACCTGCGCCATCGAGCGGGGCGCGGATCCAAGACAGACCAAATTGGCATTGCAACTCGGCGGAGGATGGACCGCACACCGGCTGCAAGCAACCCTCGGAGCGGTGATTCCGCATTTCGCATCTGACCGTCGCGCCGCGGCGGCTTTGCGGTACCGCCGCCAAAGCGATGCGGTTGGCGGTGGGCTTGGTTTGTGGAAATAATCACAGGGGCGAACCAGCAGGGCAGCGCAGGATGTGGTCGGACCAGCGACGGCGCAGAGAGAGGGCGACCGCGCGGCGACTCGCCGGGCAATTCGCCATGGGCGCGGCGCTGGGCACGGTGTTCGCGGTGCTGCTGCTGTGGCGCAACGGCTTCGGCCTGTCCGACATGATCGCGGCCAGCGTCGCGCCGCGCACGATTCAGGTGCTGTTCGTGATCGGCGTCGCCTTCCACTTCGCGCTGGGCGCGGCGCTGACCGCGTTCCTGATGGCTTCATCGGACGATTAGAGCATGATCCCGAAAAATGGATCCCGGTTTTCGGAAAAGATCATGCTCAAACAAGAAGCTAGAGCGGGATGACGATTCGAAGATAAGTCATCCTGCTCTAGCTGGCGGCGGTCTCGCCCTCGGGATGTTCCGCCGGCGTCACGGCGACGGCGTCGCCGCCCTTATAGACACGCGCATAGCGGCGCCCGAGGCTTGTCAGCACCTCATAGCCGATGGTGCCGAAATGGTGCGCCAGCTCGTCGACGGTAATGCCGTCGCCGATCAGCGTCGCCAGATGGCCACGGCGCGCGGCGTTGGCGGGCAGGTCGGTGATATCGACCGCCAGCAGGTCCATCGAGATCCGCCCCGCCACCGGGCAGCGTTTGCCGGCGATCACCACGTCGGCGCCGCGGGTGCCGTCGCTGCTGCCGCAGGCGCGGAAATAGCCGTCGGCATAGCCGGTGGCGATCACCGCCAGCCTGGTCGGCCGCCGCGCGGTCCAGGTCGCCCCATAACCGACGCTGTCGCCCTTTTCGACGTTGCGGACCTGCAGGATCTTGGCCTTGAGATCGACCACCGGCAGCATCGGATTGTCGGCCTCCGGCGTCGGATTGACGCCGTATAGCGCGACGCCCGGTCGCACCACATCGAAATGGAAGTGCGAGCCGAGAAAGATTCCGGAGGAGGCGGCGAGCGAGGCCGGTACCCCGGAAAACAGGCTGGCGATCTCGCGGAAGCTCGCGACCTGCTTGGCATTCAACGGGTGGTTGACGGTGTCGGCGCAGGCCAGATGGCTCAACACCAATGTGATGCCGTGATCGCCGGCATTGATGCGCGGCACGATGCCCTGCGCTTCGGTGATGGTGAGGCCGAGCCGGCTCATGCCGGTGTCGATATGGATCGCGGCGCCGCCGTTCCAGCCGGTGCGGCGGCAGAACACGTCCCATTCGGCCAGCTCGTAGAGGTCGCCGATCACCGGCTGACAATTGATCTGCGCGAACGCGTCGCCGCTGTTCTGCATGAAACCGCTGAGCACATAGACCGCCGCCGACGAGCTGATCGCCCGCACCGCGCGGGCCTCGTCGAGGGTGGCGACGAAGAAGGTCTTGCAGCTGGCATTGGCGAGCGCGCGGGTCACCGGGCCGATGCCGCAGCCATAGGCATTGGCCTTGACCACGGCGGCGCATTCGGCCGGAACCGCGGTCTTTTCCAGCTTGCGCCAGTTGGCGGCGATGGCGTCGAGGTCGATGGTGAGCAGGCCCGGAGAGGTGGCAATGGCGGCGGCCAGCGCCGCGGCCTGGTCGGCCTCGGCAGACACCGCGGCATCAGCCGCTATCGATTTCGCGTCATAGACGATGTTCATGCTGCACTTTACGCGGGGGCAGCGGGGCGTTCAACCGTGCCGCGGTATCAGTCGTGCGGCGCGGGGAGATGGCTGTCCTGCGCCAGATCGCTGAAGCGGGTGAACTGGCCCTCGAACTGCAATTCGACCGTGCCGGTCGGACCGTGACGCTGCTTGCCGATGATGACTTCGGCCTTGCCGTGCACCAGCGACATGTCGAGCTGCCATTTTTCGTATTCCGGCGTGCCGATCCGCGGCTCTTTGTTCTGCAGATAGTATTCCTCGCGGTAGACGAACATCACCACGTCGGCGTCCTGCTCGATCGATCCGGATTCGCGCAGATCCGACAATTGCGGACGCTTGTCGTCGCGGCTTTCGACCTGACGCGACAGCTGCGACAGTCCGATCACCGGAACGTTGAGCTCCTTGGCCAGCGCCTTCAGGCTGGTGGTGATTTCGGTGACTTCCTGGACGCGGTTGTCGGAGCGTTTGCCGGAGCCCTGCAGCAGCTGGATATAGTCGACGATGATCAGGTCGAGACCCTTCTGCCGCTTCAGCCGCCGCGCCCGCGCGGTCAGCTGCGAGATCGACAAGCCGCCGGTTTCGTCGACATAGAGCGGCAGCGATTGCAGCTCGATCGAATAATCCCGGATCTTGTCGAAATCGGACTCCGAAATGCCGCCGCGCCGGATCTTCGAGGAGGCGATCTCGGTCTGCTCGGCGAGAATACGGGTGGCGAGCTGTTCGGCCGACATTTCGCAGGAGAAGAAGCCGACGATGCCGCCATTGACGGTCTTGCTGGTGCCGTCGGCCTGCAGCTCGGCGCGATGCGCCCGGGCGACGTTATAGGCGATGTTGGTGGCGAGCGCGGTCTTGCCCATGCCGGGGCGGCCAGCCACGATGATCAGATCGGACGATTGCAGCCCGCCCATCTTGTCGTCGAGGTCGCGCAGCCCGGTGGCGACGCCCGACAGCTTGCCGTCTCGCTGGAACGCCTTGGCCGCCATGTCGACCGCGATGGTGAGCGCCTGGGAAAAGCGCTGGAAACCGCCGTCATAGCGTCCGGATTCGGCGAGCTCATAGAGCCTGCGCTCGGCGTCCTCGATCTGGGCCTTGGGCGCGAAATCGACCGGGGCGTCGAAGGCGACATTGACCATGTCGGTGCCGATCCCGATCAGGTCGCGGCGCAGCGCCAGCTCGTAGATGGTGCGGCCGTAATCATGGGCGTTGATGATGGTGGTGGCTTCGGCGGCGAGGCGGGCCAGATATTGCCCGACCGTCATGCCGCCCAGATCGGTGTCGGCGGCGACGAAAGTCTTCAGCGTGACCGGGGTCGCGACCTTGCCGGCGCGGATGATGCTGGAGGCGGTCTCGAAGATGGTCTGGTGGATCGGCTCGAAGAAATGCCGCGGCTCGAGAAAGTCGGAGACCCGGTAAAACGCGTCATTATTGACCAGAATGGCGCCGAGCACGCTCTGTTCGGCCTCGATATTGTGCGGGGCCGTCCGGTAGGCCGGAGTTCCCGGATCGGGGGAGAGCTTGAGAACGTTGGAATCGGAGGCGACCATGGAGCGTGCTTGTTCTCTGGATATGGCGGTTGCGGGCGCGACTAAGCACCTCTGCGCGCAGAGGCGAAAGCGCGAACCCTCCTTATGCCCGATTCACACAATCCAAAGGGTTAAACCTGTGCGAGCGGACGCAATTGCCTTGACCAAGTTTCGGGCGAATCGCCGGCGCTCCTCGGCCGCAACGCGCTCCGGACCGGGGTGAACCTGCGCGGGCGCAGCGCAGACCAACGCCGAACCGGCCGATCCAGTCAGATCAGCAGCAGAAATATCAGACCGAGCAGGCAGGAGGCGAAACCGACCGCGATCAGCGCGTAATCGATGGCAAAATCCTTCCGGATCTGGTCCAGGGATTTGGTGGATCTCTCGGTGAGGGCGACGAATCTCTTGGTCATTGCGATGAATCTCTTGGTTAAAAATGTCTGGGCGAGGAATGGACCTCTTGGTCAGGAAATGCGTTTACGTCTGATGCCCAGGTGGCACCGTGAGCAAAATCACATAAAAAACCGATAGTCCCGCTAACGCTGCGGGAACGCAGGGGTGCCATAGAAGTGGGGTCAGAGACACAACGGAGCGTATAATGGCGCGGCACATTCAGCAACCGAATTGGCGTTCCGGAGCCGGCGAGGAATGCGCGTGGCTACGCCGGCTGATCGATTCGTTGGAATGGGTCGCGCGCGCCGATATCAGGACGACGCCCTGCGATCCCGCGGTCCTGATGGCCGCGCGGACGCATCTCGCCGGTTCGGTCGAGCAGCGGGTTCACGCCGCGCCGGCTCAGGTCTTGCTCACTCGCCCGCCATTTGCAGTCGTGGTCGCTGGCCGCGCTCGATCCCGCGCAGCCGCGCTTCCTCGCGCATGATGTAATCGCGGGTGATCGGCACCACGCCCTGGCGTTTGCTGATCTGAATCTGGAACACCATGGTGTTTTGTTTGCGGAATGCCATTTCGGAGCAGGCGAGATAAAACTCCCACATTCTGACGAACCGCGCGTCGTAGAGTTTTTCGGCTTCCTCTTCCCGTGCCAGGAAGCGCTCGCGCCAAGCCTTCAGCGTCTCGGCATAATGCAGCCGTAGAATTTCGATGTCGCATACCAGCAGTCCGGCCCGCTCGATCGCCGGCAGCACCTCGGACAGCGCCGGCAGATAGCCACCGGGGAAGATGTATTTTCCGATCCACGGATTGGTGATGCCGGGGCCTTCGGAGCGGCCGATCGCGTGCAGAAGCATCACGCCGTCGTCGTCGAGCAGCTCGGCGCAGCGCTTGAAATAGGTGTCGTAATGGGCGATGCCGACATGCTCGAACATCCCGACCGAGACGATGCGGTCGAACGGGCCGGGGATGTCGCGGTAGTCCTGCAGCAGAAATTGCGCCGACCCGCTGTTCAGGCCCTTTTCGGCGGCGCGGGCATTCGAGGCCTGCAATTGCTCTTGCGACAGGGTGATGCCGGTGACGTCGGCCGCGCAGCTTTCCGCCAGATAGAGACCGAGCCCGCCCCATCCCGAACCGATGTCGAGCACGCGGTGACTGGGCGCGAGCAGCAGCTTGGCGGCGACGTGACGCTTTTTGGCGAGCTGGGCATCGTCGAGCGTGGCGTCGGGGCTGTCAAAATAAGCGCAGCTATATTGCTTGTCGGCGTCGAGAAACAGGCCGTAGAGCCGGCCGTCGAGGTCGTAATGATGCGCGACATTGTGCTTGGCGCGCCGCCGCGGATTGAATTGCATCAGATCGCGCACCAGGTAGCGGATCCACCATTGCGCTCTGGCCCAGCGCGGCGCCATGTCGGGCTGGTCCATGGCGATTGCGAGTACGTCGGCGATCGATCCGCGCTCGACTACGAAGTCGCCGTCCATATAGATTTCGCCGAACGCCAGTTCGGGGTCGGTCACAAAGCGGCGCTGGGCTGATGCGGTCAGGAATCTGACGGCGACTTGATCGCCGGTGCCGTCGCCGCAGCTAAACGAATTGCCCCCGGCGGTGGTGAACAGGATATTTCCGCGGCGGATGTATCGACTCAACAAGAAACGCAACAGGCGGTCCATCGCTAGCACCCAGTGACCAATTTCAATCCGTCATTCGACCGGTTCCGACGATCCAACGCGGTAAATTGTCACTGGTTGCTCAAACATTCGAGCTAAAAATCGCGGTCCGCAATGCAGCAGCCGCAGGGCTGGGATGAGCGCGCAACATTCGCGACGCTGCATCATCTGTCCGCTTCCATTCATTTCACAATCGGCTAAAAGGTGACCGCCGCAGCCACGGCGATTTCCGCATCTGGAGGATTTTATGTCGACCCGAGCGCTCAGTTCAGCGGCGGTGGTGCTTCTGATTGGCACCTTGCTGGCATTGCAGACCGAGGCGCAGGCCCAGAATCTCGAGGCCGGCAAGAGCGCCGGCCAGATCTTCGCGGGGTCCTGCACTGCATGCCACAAGAGCCCTCGGGGCCTGCTCAAGACGGTCCCGCCGGGTTCGTTGACGTCGTTCCTGCGTCAGCATTACACCACCAGCAGCAATATGGCCGGGTTGCTCAGCGGCTATCTGATTTCCAATGGCGCGACCGACAAGCGCTACGGGGACGAGCCGGCCAGAGAGCGGCGCGAGGAGAGAGCGGCAAAGCCCGAATCCAGGCCGGAGCCGGTTCAGGCCGAGGAGCGTCCGCGCCGCCGGCAGCGGCCCGCTGTCCAGGAAACCGCCAAGCCGGACACCGCGACGGAGAGCGAGCGCGAGGCGGCGACGTCGGAGCCGGACAAGCCGGCCGCCCACAGCAAGCGCAAACGTGGTCACAAAGGCAAGCGGCATCCGGAAGCGCCCGCCGCCGAGGCCGCCAAAGAGACGTCAAAGAAGCCCACGACGGAATCGGCGAAGGATTCCGCCAAGAGCGAGTCGCGCAAGGACGAGCCCGCCAAAACCGAAACTGCCAAACCCGGGGCGCCGAGCGAAGACACCGCGAAGACTGGCGAGACGAAATCCGACGAGGCCAAAGACGGCGCCAAGGGTGCGGCCCAGCCCGAAGCCAAGCCGGCGCGGTCCAAGTCTGAGGACGCCAAGTCTGAGGACGCCAAGTCTGAGGACGCCAAGTCTGAGGACGCCAAGTCCGAGGCGAAGTCTGATGCGGCCAAGACCGCGTCCCCCAAGACCGACGCCAGTAAGACCGACGTGCCCAAGGCGGATGGCGGCAAGGCTGGCGATGAAAAGGCTGGCGATGACAAGGCTGACGCTGACAAGGCTGCTGCCAGCAAGGACGCTGTGCCGTTGCGGGCCGATCCGGTTCCGCCGGTGACGCCGGCTCCGGTGGAAAATGCCGTCGCGCCGGCGCAGACGACCCCACCGGCACCCCCGGCGGCTTCGCCGAAAGCGACGGAAACCAGGACTGAAACCAAGACGGAAAAGAAGTCGGACGCGCCCGCGGCGGACGATGCGCCGGCTACAACTGAATCCAGCCCAGCGCCGGCGGCCACGAATGTTGTGCCGGCGCCTGCGGGGCCGGTGCCGCCGAGTTCGCGGTAGACGCGGGCGGTAGCCTCAAACGAAATAGCCCGGCCTTGCGGCCGGGCTATTTTATTTAATCTGATGAAGATCTTGCGGCCTATTCCTCGGTGTTGGCTTCAGCTTCGTCGTCGCGGTTCTGAGCGTCGGGGTCGAAGAATTCGCCGGCCGCGGCCAAGGCCTCGGCTGCCGCGTCCTGATCTTCCTTGCGGCTCGAGATATCCTCGCCGCGGTTGATCCGCTCGGCCTCGTCGGCGCTGCGCGCGACCGTCACCGACACTTCGACCTCGACTTCCGGATGCACCGCGATGGCGATCTTGTGCTTGCCGATGGTCTTGATCGGCGCGTCGAGCATCACCTGGCTGCGGCTGATCATGACGCCGTCGCTCTCGAAGGCCGTCATGATGTCGCGCACCGAGACCGAGCCGAACAGCTGGCCGGTTTCCGAGGCCTGCCGCAGCACCACGACGTTGCGGTCGGTGATCTTCTCGGCGACCTTGGTGGCTTCTTCCTTGGCCTGCAGATTGCGGGCCTCGAGATCGGCCTTCATGTGTTCGAATTTATCGCGGTTGCCGGCGGTGGCGCGCAACGCCTTGCCGCGCGGCAGCAGGAAATTGCGGGCGTAACCGTCCTTGACGTGGACCAGTTCGCCCATCTGGCCAAGCTTGGCGACGCGCTCCAATAGAATGACTTCCATATTGTTCTCCTCGTGGGTTGGTTGGAATGTTGGGAAAGCGTGGTTGGACAAGTCCGATGTTCAGACCGGCGAAGGCGGCGGTGGTGGCCGGAGGACGTTGCGATGGCGCAGCCCCAGCACTGCGTCGGCGATGCCGAGCGCGACCATCGCCAGCACCGGCCAGCCGAACACCATCACCAAGGCGTAGGTCGAACTGAGGACGAAGGTGCGGTGACGGATCGGCAGTGTCAGCGTGTGCAGCGCAGCAAAACCCGCCAGCGCATAGGCGATCGTCAGCGCCGCGGTTGAAGTCTGCCCGAACATCGCCGGCAGCCCGTCGAGAAAGCACAGTGCGATCGCGGCCGACAGCACCGCCAGCGTCATCGGCGGCAGTTCGGTCGCTTTCAAATCGGGCCACGGCCGATGCAGCCGTCCCGAGATCCTGGCGATCTTGGCGGCGAGGAATAGGTTGAGCGTCAACATCATCGTCGCCACGATCGCCGCGGCGGCCGGGGCGACGACCGCCATTGCGCCGGCCAGCTTGGCGATGTCGGCAATGTCAGCGGCGTCAGTGGCGTCGCGGGCGCCCAACATGCGCTGCAAGCCGCCGCGCAGCGCGCTCGTGATCGTTGCGGCGTCGGTGCCGAGGGTGAACAGCGCGGCCATCGTGGTCAAGGCGGCGAAGCCGGCGATCCAGGCGACGAGGCGGCCGACCGGATACCATTCGGTGACGGTCGTCGGCTGCGGCGCCGAATCATTGCCCGAGGCTGCCGGCGCAGGCAGCTGCCGCGCGAGCAGGGCGACGTGGCCGAGCAAGCAGGCCGGCAATACGACGGTCACGGCAAAGGTAATGAAATAGGGTATGCCGAAAAGGGCGCCAAGGCTGATGCCGGCAACCAGCCCGCCAACCACCGCGCCGGTGGTCCCCCATCCCAGCGCCGCGACCAGCAAGGGCAGCGGGGCGAGATAGAACAGCAGCAGCGACACCAGCGCGCCCGAGATGATCGAGGCGAACATCAGCGCCGAAGCGCAACCGGCCGCGAGGGCGATCAGGATTGGCATCATCAGCTGTCCCGCTCCCTTCGAGCGGTTAGAGGTCTTGGGACCCCAACCATCGGCGCGCGGACGACCCGGACGCCTTATGACTGAAAACAAACGACTGAAAGACAAGTCCCGCGGCGCGAACGCCGCGGGACCGGCCGTGTTAGCGAATCACGTAGGGGAGCAGACCGAGGAAGCGCGAGCGCTTGATGGCGCGCGCGAGTTCACGCTGCTTCTTGGCGGAGACGGCGGTGATGCGGCTCGGCACGATCTTGCCGCGCTCGGAGACGTAACGCATCAGCAGCTTGGAATCCTTGTAGTCGATCTTCGGCGCATTCGCACCCGTGAACGGGCATGTCTTGCGACGACGGAAAAACGGACGGCGGGCACCTGCTTCAGCCATGATTCTTACTCCTCAACCGATGCGGCAGCGGGGGCGTCGGCGTCTTCACGCGGACGTCGCGGACCACGATCACCACGGAAGCCGCCGCCTTCGCGATCGCCGCCACGGAAGCCACCGCCTTCGCGGTCGCCACGGAAGCCGCCGCCACGGTCGTCGCGATCACGATCGCGATCGGCCTTGCGCATCATCGCCGACGGGCCTTCCTCGTGCTCTTCGACCCGAATGGTGATGTAGCGAATCACGTCCTCGTTGATGCGTTCTTGGCGCTCGATCTCGGCGACCACCGCGGAGGGGCCGTCGATGTTGAGGAGCACGAAATGCGCCTTGCGATTCTTGTTCATGCGATAGGTCAGGGAGCGGACGCCCCAGTTTTCCATCTTCACGACCTTGCCGCCGAGACCTTCGATCACGCCGGTAATCTGGGTTGTCAGTTCTTCCACCTGCTGGGTGCTCGCATCCTGACGCGCGAGAAAAACATGCTCATAAAGAGGCATGGCTGTCCTTTCCAAGGTTAGCGCTGATCCTGGCGGCAAGCCCTTCGAGACCTTCGGAAAGGACTCGGAATGCTCAGAAGGCGGAAGCACGGGACGACGGGCCAACTGGCCCTGCCGCATCAAATCGCCATACAGATTGAATTTGCAGGTGAAATTGATGAGACCGTCCGTTCAGCTCCCGGCCGGGATCTGCGGATGCGCGGGTTATAGGGGGTTTTGACGAATTGGCAAGCGTTGGCCGCAGATCAGCGCGGCCAGCCGTCGCCCGGGCAATTTCGCCGGCAGCTGATCAGCCCGGCTGATCAGATATGATAGCCGGGTTCCGCAGGCTTCTCGGTGCGGCGGGCCATTCCGAGGTCGGCGTCGGGCTCGGGAACAAGTTCCACGGTCTCGACGGACCAGGTGCCGTGAGCGACGTGGACGCCCTTGCCGCGGCGTTTGGCTGCGTACATGGCGCTGTCGGCCGCGCGCAATAATTCATCGGCGGTGACGCCATCCTGCGGGAAGCAGGCGCTGCCGATGGTGATCCCGACATTGAGAGGCGTGCCGAGGCCGAGGTCGAAGGGCTCGGTGATGCGGGCGATGATTCGGCGCGCATAGGCTTCGGCTTCGGCCGGCGCTGCACCCGGCAGGATGGTGACGAATTCATCGCCGCCGATGCGGAAGATGACGTCGTCGTCACGAACGACATCGCGCAACCGGTCCGCGACGCAAACCAGGACGGCGTCGCCAGCCGCGTGGCCGTACTCGTCATTGATCTTTTTGAAGCCGTCGAGATCGAGCCAGAACACCGTGAACGGCTTGCGGCCGGTTCGGGATGCCAAGACCTTCTTGTCGAGCAATTGGGCCAGCCGTTTGCTTTTCATCATCCGGTTGGGCAGGCCGGTCAGGGCGTCGTAGCTCGCCAGCCGAAGGTTCTTGCTCTCGGAGAGCAGCAAATCGAGGAGGATTTGGTAGTTCTCCAGCAAAATGACCACCACGCCGATCCCGTAGATCGGAAACAGCGCGGCCACGATGTGCAAATGGGGAATCGGCGAGAAGATCGTGGCCAGGGCGAAGGGCGTCACCAGGATGACGATCTGCGCAATTCCAAACCGCGGCGTTCCCGCGTTGCGAGAGGAAATCCCGCCCGCCAGCCCCGCGACCGCCATGCCGGCGAGCAAGGTCAGTGCCGGAACGCCCGACAGCACGCACATCGCGCAGCCAACCGCAAAGGTCGTCGACCAGATAAGAGCGAGAATGATCGGCGACGAGGTATCGCCGTCGCGGCCCGATGCCGTCGCCCTTTGCAGGGCGACCACGGAGACCATCCTGCCGACGTCGAGCAGTAGTTCGATCCCCAACCAGACGTAAGCCCAAACGGCTCCTGTCAGGTAAGCGGCAAAGCCAACGGTCAGTGTGGTTCCGACGATCGCCAGCACAAGCGTCCGCAGCTTGGTCTGGCCCTGCAGGAGCAATTTCTTGGCGATCGGCTGTGGCTGCGGCTGAGGCCCGCAAACCAGCCATCTGCTCAAGCGGTTTGATCGCCATCGCTGATCTGCTGTTGCAGCAGAATGCCGATGGTCGTTCGTTGCATTGTTCATGTTCAAATTCAAGGAGGCGCCATTCGAATGATGTCATCCAATAACGACGCGAATGTCGAAAGGGTTTTAAGAATTATCCGCAATTGCGGGCCAGGGTAAATTTTCTCTGGCAGCGAATCGGCTGATCGGCTGTTGTGCCGCGGCTTTCCATAAAGGCCGGTTGCGCTCGCGATGGCGGTGCCATCGTCCAGAATGGCGGCGGGGCTGCTATGGCGTCCGGCCTCAGTCCAGCTTGACATTGCCGGGCCGGGCGGTGTCTTTCGGCGCACTTTAGTGACATTCAGGGGCGCAGATGACCGCAGCATTTACCTTTCCGGGGCAAGGTTCCCAGACGGTCGGCATGGGCAGGGCGCTGGCCGAGGCATTTCCGGCGGCGCGCGCGGTGTTCGACGAGGTCGACGCGGCTCTCGGCGAGAAACTGACCGCGATTATTTGGGATGGCCCGGCCGAAACGCTGCAATTGACCGAAAATGCCCAGCCGGCGCTGATGGCAGTGTCGCTGGCGACGTTACGCGTGTTGGAGACCGAGGCCGGGTTTTCGGTCGGCCGCGATGCCGCATTCGTCGCCGGGCATTCGCTCGGGGAATATTCAGCGCTGGCGGCCGCAGGCAGCCTGACCATCACCGATGCCGCGCGATTGCTGCGGACCCGGGGGCGGGCGATGCAGAAGGCGGTCCCGGTCGGGGTCGGCGCGATGGCGGCGTTGCTCGGGCTCGACTACGAGGCGGCGGTCGCTATCGCAGACGAGGCCGCGCAAGGTGAGGTCTGCCAGGCCGCCAATGACAATGGCGGCGGTCAGGTGGTGGTCTCGGGCCACAAGGGCGCGGTCGAGCGCGCGCTCGAGATCGCCAAGACCAAGGGCGCCCGGCGCGCGATGCTGCTGCCGGTGTCGGCGCCGTTCCATTGCACCCTGATGCAGCCGGCGGCCGAGGCGATGGCGGAGGCGCTTGTCGGCGTCGCCATCAAGGCTCCGGTATCGCCGCTGGTGTGCAACGTGCTGGCAGCGCCGATCACCGATCCGGACGAAATCCGCACCCGACTGGCCGAACAGGTCACCGGCACGGTACGCTGGCGCGAATCGGTGGCCTATATGGCCGACCATGGCGTCACCCGGTTTTTCGAACTCGGCGCCGGCAAAGTTTTGAGCGGTCTGGTCAAGCGCATCGCCGATGGCGCCGTTGGCGTGTCGGTCGGTGGCCCCAGTGATATCGCGGCGGCCAAGGACGCGCTCGCCGCGTCGCATTCGGCGTGAGCCGACCAAGGAGACAGCATGTTCGATCTAACAGGCAAGACCGCGCTGGTCACCGGCGCGACCGGGGGCATTGGCGGGGCGATCGCGCAGGCGTTGCACGCCCAGGGCGCCACGGTGGCGCTGTCGGGGACGCGGCACGAGGCGCTGGAGGCGCTGGCCGCCAAGTTCGGTGAGCGCACCCACATCCTGCCGTGCAACCTGTCCGACGCCGCCGCGGTCGAGGCGCTGGTGCCGGCGGCCGAGCAGGCGATGGGGCAGCTCGATATCCTGGTGAGCAATGCCGGCATCACCCGCGACAATCTGTTCGTGCAGTTGAAGGACGAGGACTGGGACGAGGTCATCAATGTCAATCTGACCGCGACCTTCCGGCTGGCGCGCGCAGCGACCAAGCTGATGATGCGCAAGCGATTCGGCCGCATCATCGCGATCACATCGGTGGTCGGCGTCACCGGCAATCCGGGGCAGGGCAACTACACGGCGGCCAAGGCCGGGTTGATCGGCATGATCAAGACGCTGGGCGCCGAATACGCCAAGCGCAACGTCACCGCCAATTGCATCGCCCCGGGCTTCATCGCAACGCCGATGACCGATGCGCTGAACGACAAGCAGCGCGAGGCGATTCTGACAAAGGTACCGGCCGGACGATTGGGCTCGCCGGACGACATTGCGGCGGCGGCGGTTTATCTCGCCTCCAACGAAGCCGCCTATGTCACCGGCCAGACACTTCACGTCAACGGCGGCATGGCGATGATTTGACGTGACTTGCGCGCATTTGGCGGTGCAAATGCGTCACTTGGGGGCCGTTGGGCCTTGTGGTCAATGCATCGGAAGTATGATAACCGAACCACCAGCGGATGGACAAAGAAGGCCATTGCAGGAATTCGAAACCCTGTATATTGGCGGTGCGGAGCTTGGCGTCGATAGCCCGGCTTCGACCGTCGGGGACGGGGCAAAATCACTACACTGCGCGATTGCGACGAGAACTTAACGAGTTAACGCACCACGATGGCTCGTATCGTTTGTCGGTCGGGTCCAATGGAACAGCACGGGGTTATACGATGAGCGAGATTGGCGAGCGGGTTAAGAAGATCGTGGTGGAACACCTTGGTGTCGAACCCGAAAAAGTGGTCGACAATGCGAGCTTTATTGACGATCTCGGCGCCGACAGCCTCGATACGGTCGAACTCGTGATGGCGTTCGAAGAAGAATTCGGTTGCGAGATTCCGGACGATGCCGCCGAGACGATCTTGACGGTCGGCGATGCCACCAAGTTTCTCGAAAAGAACGCGAAGAGCTGACACCTTCGCGCAGCAACTGATGAAGCCGGACGGGCCGCGACGCCGCGGTCCACCGGCTTCTTGTTGTGGGTCGCGGGTGCCGAGCTGGAGTATTGTATATGAGGCGGGTTGTCGTCACAGGCCTTGGCATGGTTTCGCCTCTCGGCTGCGGCGTTGAGGCGACCTGGAAGCGGATCCTCAACGGCGACAGCGGTGCCAAGCAGATCGATACGTTCGACGTGTCCGATCTGACCAGCCGAATCGCCTGCGTCATTCCGCGTGGCGATGGCACCGGAGACACCTTCAATCCCGATCAGTGGATGGAGCCGAAGGACCAACGCAAGGTCGATGACTTCATCGTCTATGCGATGTGTGCGGCCAAGCAGGCGCTCGACGACGCCGACTGGCACCCCTCGACCGAGGATGAGCGCTGCGCCACCGGCACGATGATCGGGTCGGGCATCGGCGGGCTGTCCGGCATTGCCGATACCGCGTTGCTGCTCAAGGAACGCGGGCCGCGCAAGATCTCGCCGTTCTTCATTCCCGGCCGCCTGATCAATCTCGCCTCCGGCTATGTGTCGATCGCGCACGGCCTGAAGGGGCCGAACCACGCCGTGGTGACGGCGTGCTCGACCGGCGCGCATGCGATCGGCGACGCCGGCCGGCTGATTGCGCTGGGCGACGCCGACGTGATGGTCGCGGGCGGCACCGAATCACCGATCAGCCGGCTGGCGATGGCGGGATTTTGCGCCTCGCGGGCGCTGTCGACCGGGTTTAACGATACGCCGCAAAAGGCCTCGCGGCCCTACGACAAGGATCGCGACGGCTTCGTGATGGGTGAGGGCGCCGGGGTCGTCGTGCTCGAGGAATACGAACATGCCAAGGCGCGTGGCGCGCGGATCTACGCCGAACTGATCGGCTATGGCATGTCAGGCGACGCCTATCATATCACCGCGCCGTCTCCCGACGGCGACGGGGCGTTTCGTTGCATGAGCGCGGCAATGAAGCGCGCCGGCATCTCGGTGTCCGATCTCAACTACATCAACGCGCACGGAACCTCGACGCCGCTCGGCGACGAGATCGAGCTCGGCGCGGCGCAACGCCTGCTCGGCAATGCGGCATCGACGGTGTCGATGTCCTCGACCAAATCCTCCACCGGGCATCTGCTTGGCGCGGCCGGTGCGGTCGAGGCGATTTTCTGCATCCTGGCGATTCGCGACAATGTTGCGCCGCCGACCATCAATCTCGACAATCCATCGGTCGACACCGCGATCGACCTCGTGCCGTGGAAGCCGCGGTCGCGCGAAATCAATGTTGCGCTGTCCAATTCATTCGGCTTCGGCGGCACCAACGCATCGTTGATTGTCCAGCGCGTGGTCAATTAGCGCGCGATGCGGCGGCTTCACCATTTCGCCGCAATCGCTGCGATCTTCTAGGGTGGCCGATCATTTTGACTTGGCGCCTGCGACGGTGCAAAGCGATCTGAAACAACTCCGGTACAACCCCGGTTGTGATGCGATTCCGAAGTTTCAGCTGTGCCGTAGGAGCCGAAATAAGCTAAAGAATCCCCGCGAGCAGGCGATGCCGCAATCGATCGGAACCGGCGCGCAGCGACTAAGCGGTCGTTGCGACAAGTCAAAATTGAACCGATAGGACTTTAGGTTGCACCGATGAGTGAAAGGCCGCCGATTTCACCGAGAAGCCCGCGCGCAGCGTTGGAGCCGGAGCAGGTGCCGCCGCCGCCGAAGCGGTCCGACCGGGCCCGCAATCCGTTCATCGTGATAGGCAATGCCATCATTACGCTGTTGCTCGTCGTGATGCTCGGTGCCGGCGGCATTTACGTCTATGGCAAGCAGAAGATCGAGGCGCCCGGGCCGCTGCAGGAAGACAAGATCGTCAACATTCCGCCGCGCGCCGGCATGGGCGACATCGGCGACATTCTGCAGCGCCAGGGGGTGATCGACAGCAACCGCTGGGCCTTCATCGGCAGCGTGTTCGCGCTGAAGGCGCGCGCCGGCCTGAAGCCGGGCGAGTATCTGTTCCAGAAGAACGCCAGCCTGCGCGACGTGATCGGCACCATCGTTGAAGGCAAGGTGGTGCAGCACGCGGTGACGATTCCGGAAGGCCTGACCTCGGAACAGATCGTGGCCCGGCTGTCCGACAATGATATTTTTTCCGGCGGGATCCGGGAGATCCCGCGCGAGGGCTCGTTGATGCCGGAGACCTACAAGTTTCCGCGCGGCACGTTGCGCGAGAAGGTGATCCAGCGCATGGAGCGCGAGCAAAAGCGGGTGCTCGCCGAGATCTGGGAGCGGCGCAATCCCGACGTTCCGGTCAAGACGCCCGAGCAACTGGTGACATTGGCCTCGATCGTTGAGAAGGAAACCGGCAGGGCCGACGAACGCAGCCGGGTCGCAGCCGTGTTCGTCAACCGGTTGCGGCGCAACATGAAGCTGCAATCCGACCCGACCATTATTTACGGGCTGGTCGGCGGCAAGGGCACGTTGGGCCGCCCGATCAAGCGCAGCGAGATCCAGCAGCCTTCACCCTACAACACCTATGTGATCGACGGCCTGCCGCCGGGTCCGATCGCCAATCCCGGTCGCGCCTCGCTGGAAGCCGCCGCCAATCCGGCGCGGACCCGAGATCTGTTCTTCGTCGCCGACGGCACCGGCGGTCACACCTTCACCGAGACCTACGACCAGCACCAGAAGAACGTCGCCAAGCTGCGCGCGCAGGAAAAGCAGACCAAGAACGACGCGGCCGAATCGACGGACGATCAGGACCCGACCGCCACGATCGCGCCCGACGCCAATGCCTCGGCCGAGCCGGACAAGCCCCTGCCGACTCCGAAACCGTCCAAGCGGCGCGGACGCACCGGAGCCCACCGGCAATAGCTTTGCCGGTCATACCGTTCACACGGCGACGGATCATGGCTAAGGTCGCCGCCGTCGTCTGACCGAATCTCAAACCTGAAATCTGCGGAGACCATCACGCGATGTCGTTATCGAGCATGACCGGGTTTGCACGCAGCCACGGCAATAGCGGGCCGTATACGTTCGAATGGGAATTGAAGTCGGTCAACGCCAAGGGCTTCGACTTCCGGATGCGGCTGCCGCCGGGGTGGGACGACGTCGAGCTGGCCGCGCGCAAGCGCGCCGCGGAAGTGCTGTCGCGCGGCACGATCTACGCCAATCTGAGCGTCAAGCGTGCCGGCGCGTTGTCGACGATCCGCATCAATGAGGACGTGCTGAATTCGATCCTGAAGGTCGCCGCCGAACTGGCCGGCAAGATCGATGCGGTGGCGCCAAGCGTCGATGGGCTGCTGGCGATCAAGGGCGTGATCGAAGTGGCCGAGCCGGAAAGCGACGAGACCGAGGACAAGGCGGCGCGGGTCGCCGTCGAGGCCGCGTTCGCGCAGGCGCTCGCCAGCCTGGTCGAGATGCGCAAGCGCGAAGGCGCGACGCTGGGCGAGATCCTGTCGCTGCGGCTCGACGAGATCGAGGTGCTCGCCAGCAAGGCCGAGGCGGCGCCCGGACGCAAGCCGGAGGCGATCAAGGCGCGGCTGGCGGAACAGATCGCCGCATTGATCGACTCGTCGGACCGTTTCGACGCCGACCGGCTGCATCAGGAAGCCATCATGATCGCCACCAAGGCCGATATCCGCGAGGAGCTCGACCGCATCGCCTCCCACATCGCCCAGGCCCGCGAGATGCTCGCCAAGGGCGGCGCGGTCGGTCGCAAGCTCGATTTCCTGTCCCAGGAATTCAACCGCGAGGTCAATACCTGCTGCTCGAAGTCGAACGACCTCGACCTGACCAATGCCGGGTTGGCGATGAAGAACGTGGTCGAGCAGTTCCGCGAGCAAGTTCAGAATCTGGAGTGACCATGACGGCCTCGGGGCACGGCTTCGAAAGTCTCGAGCGGCGCGGCTTGATGTTCGTGCTGTCGTCGCCATCCGGCGCCGGCAAGACGACGCTGTCGCGGCTGCTGATCGCGCGCATGTCCGGCTTGAAGATGTCGGTGTCGGCGACCACCCGAACCAAGCGTCCGGGCGAAGAAGAAGGGCGCGACTATTACTTCGTCGACCATCCGCGGTTCAAGGCAATGACCGACAACGGTGAATTGCTGGAATGGGCCAATGTGTTCGACAATTGCTACGGCACCCCGCGGGCGCCTGTCGAAGCCGCATTGGCGGCCGGCGAGGACGTGCTGTTCGACATCGACTGGCAGGGCACCCAGCAACTGCGCGAGAAGGCCCGCGACGACGTCGTCAGCGTGTTCATCCTGCCGCCATCGGCGGCGGATCTGGAAAAGCGGCTACACACAAGGGCGCAGGATTCCGACGAGGTCATTCGCGGTCGGATGAGCCGCGCCAGCCATGAGATGAGTCACTTCGCCGAATACGACTACATCGTCATCAATCACGATCTCGACGAGGCCTTCGCCGAGGTGCAGTCGATCCTCAAAGCCGAGCGGCTGAAGCGCGAGCGCCGCACCGGGCTCACTGCCTTTGTGCGCGAATTGCAACAGCAGTTGGAGCGTTAGGCTCAACCCGACCGCTTGGCTGCGCCCGAGAGCAATCGCTCGATCTCATTGCTCTGATCGAGCACTTCCTCGCGCTGGCGCGCGACCTTGATCCACTGCATCTGCGGCTCGCTGCGGGCGTCGGGGGAGGGCGCCGCGGGGAAGGCATCGCCCCAGATATCGGGGCGGCCATTGGCGTCACGCCGGACCTTGGGCCGGGTGCCGCCGAATTTTACGATCGCTCCGATGGCAAGGCCCGCCACCGCCAGCGCGGTGACCAGTGCACCGAGCAACATCCGGATCGAGGAGCCGGCGGCGGTTTCGGCCGGCGTTTCGGCCGCCACGGCGGCGGGCGCGGCCTGTACTGCGGTCTGCGTCGCAGTGCTTGCGCCCGGATCGCGATCCGCCGAACTCAGCGTATCGCGCCGATCCGGCCAGGCTGCGGCGGGCTGCACTTGCGGCTCGGCATTGAGCGCCACCGCGGGATTCGGAAATGGTGATTCGGCGGGTTGCGCGACGGGCGCATTTTCCGGAGCGGGGGCGGGCGTCACAGCGTCCTGCGCAAATTCGGCCCGCGCATTGGCGACCCCTGGGTGCAACACCG
This sequence comes from Rhodopseudomonas sp. BAL398, assembly GCF_033001325.1. Classification (NCBI taxonomy): domain Bacteria; kingdom Pseudomonadati; phylum Pseudomonadota; class Alphaproteobacteria; order Hyphomicrobiales; family Nitrobacteraceae; genus Rhodopseudomonas; species Rhodopseudomonas sp. BAL398. Next base: position 1,488,090 of record NZ_CP133111.1, on the reverse strand, counting down.
GCTGCGTTGCGGCGGGCTCGGGCGCAGCCGGCTCGGCGGATGCCGTCGGAATCGCCGCGGGCTTTTCGTCGATGCCTCGGACATACCAGCATTTACGATTCTGGGTGCGATCGGTCCGGTAGTACCAATGGCTGCCCTGCGGCGCCGGCGCGTTGGGTTTGGCGAGACATTCGTCGGCGGCAAGGGCGGGAGCGGCGGTGATCGCCGGCAGTGCAACGCCTGCGGCCACGACCGCCCATGCGGCGAATTTCGCGGTTCGGTTGTTCATGTCATCCCCCGGTAGAACTCGGCTGAAACAGGAAGCTTAGTGTCCGTTCTGCGCGAAAAATGGGGTCGCAATAAGCCACGAATCCGGAGTTGATTGGGCAAAAGTCTGACCCGCGAGGTGGAACTCGCCTGCGGGCCGGACCGTCTCGATCGGGTCAGAGCCGGCGAAGGCGGGGTGCGCCAACGCCGCTCAACACGCCGCCGCGTCAGTTCTTCAGCATGATACGGCCGACGACCTTGCCGGCGCGCAATTGATCGATCCACTTCTGGACCTCGCCCATCGGCTCTTCCTTCATCGGCGTCGGCTTGATCTTGCCGGCGCGCGCCAGCGCCATCAACTCCTTGGCCTCGTCGAGCGTGCCGACCATGAAGCCCTCGATGGTCATCCGCTTGTAGATCCACTGCACCATCGGCAGGCTGAAATTGCCGCCCATCAGGCCCGACACCACGATCTTGCCGCCGCGTGCCACGGTGGACACGGCGAAATTCATCGACTTGTCATTGCCGGCGAAGTCGACGATGGCGTCGAAGCCGCCGTCGGTTTCCTTGAAGATGCGCTTGGCGATGTTGGGCTCGGACGGATCGTAGGCGAAGGATGCGCCGTTCGCGAGCGCGGCGTCGCGCGCCGCCGGATTGAGGTCGGCGACCGAGATGTCCTGTTTGAACCTCGCCTGCGCCAAGGACAGCCCCATCATGCCGACGCCGCCCAGGCCGATCAGCAGAATGTTGCGTTGGCGCGGCCGATCGACCAACCGCTTCAACGCCCCATAGGCGGTTATGCCCGAGCACATCAGCGTGGCGGCGACGTCGATCGGCAGCGGATCGTAATCCAACAGATATTTGGCGTCCGGCACCAGCACGTGGGTGGCGAAACCGCCGTCGATCGCGACGCCGAGAAAGCGGTTGCGCGCACAGAGGTTCTCGTCGCCGGCCAGGCAGTCGCGGCACTTGCCGCAGCCGATCCAGGGAAACACCGCCTTCTTGGTGCCGATCAGATCCTGGGGCGCGTCTGGGCCGACCTCGTCGACGATCCCGGCGATCTCGTGGCCGAGCGTGAAGGGCAGCGTCATGCCGCGCGTGGTATCGAGCTTGTTGCCGTCACCGAGATCGGCATAGCCGTCCTGAATGTGCAGATCGGAATGGCACAGTCCGCAGCGTTCGATCCGCACCAGCACCTCGGTGCCCTGCGGCTTCGGGGTATCGATGATGGTCTCGCACAGCGGGGCATCGAATTTGACGAGCGATTGGCGACGCATCTGCGCCATGGTCGGTCTCTCCCTTAGGTCAGTTTGATTTTGTGCCGCGTATATTGGTCAATTCATTGGCCATGGCAACAAAGCCCGAGACCGGGACTGTCTCGGCGCGCCGCGAGGCCTCGACCCCGGCCGCCGCCGCCAGCCGCGCCGGATCGACGCCGAGCGATTTCAGGCTCTGCCGCAGCATCTTGCGGCGCTGGCCGAAGGCCGCCGCCGCGACCTGCTCCAGCGCCTTGCGGTCGCAAGGTGCGGGTGTTGCGCGCGGCAGCAGCCGCACTACCGAGGAGGTCACCTTGGGCGGCGGCACGAAGGCCGCCGGCGCGATGTCGAACAGCATCGCGGTCTCGGCGCGCCAATTCGCCAGCACGGCGAGCCGGCCATAGGCCTCGTCGTCCGCGCCCGCCACAATGCGCTGCGCCACCTCGCGCTGAAACATCAGCACCATCGCGTCGTACCAGGGTGGCCACGGTTCGGTACTGAGCCAGCCGATCAGCAGCGGGGTGGCGATGTTGTAGGGCAGGTTGGCGACGATCTTGGCGCGCTCGCCGTTGAGCAATGGCCGCGGATCGAATTCCAGCGCATCGGCGCAGACGATATCGAGCCGGCCGGGATAATGCGCGGAAATCTCCTGCAGCGGGCCGAGCGCGCGTTCGTCGCGCTCGATAGCGATCACGCGCCGGGCGCCCAGCGCCAGCAGCGCCCGGGTCAGTCCGCCCGGACCGGGGCCGATCTCGATCACTGTGGTATCCTCGAGCGGACCGGCGGCGCGGGCGATCCGCGTGGTGAGGTTGAGGTCGAGCAGGAAGTTCTGGCCGAGCGCTTTGCGCGGCGCCAGATCGTGCCGCTTGATGACGTCGCGCAGCGGCGGCAGATCGTCGATCATGGCGTCGCCGCCATCCGCGCCGCCAGCCGCAGCGCCGCGATCAGGCTCGACGGATTGGCGCGACCGCTGCCGGCGATGTCGAAGGCGGTGCCGTGATCGGGGGAGGTGCGGATGAAGGGCAGGCCGAGGGTGACGTTGACGCCGTCATCGAAGGCGATGGTCTTGATCGGGATCAGCGCCTGGTCGTGATACATGCAGATCGCGCAGTCATAGCGCGCCCGCGCGGCGGCATGAAACATGGTGTCGGCCGGCAGCGGGCCGCGCGCGTCAATGCCCTCGGCGCGCAGGATTTCTACCGCCGGCGCCACGATGGCGCGATCCTCACTGCCGAGCGCGCCGTCCTCGCCAGCATGCGGATTGAGCCCCGAAATCGCCAGCCGCGGCCGCGCGATCCCGAAGCGATCCCGCAGCGCCGCCACCACGATGCGCGCGGTCGCGACGATCAGCTTGGTCGATAATTGCGCGATGGCGTCGCGCAGCGACACATGGATGGTGACCGGCACCACCGCGAGCGGCGCGCTCCACAGCATCATCACCGGCTGCGGCGCCGGGCCGTCGCCGCCGGCAAGGGCGGCGAGGAATTCGGTATGGCCGGGAAAGGCAAAGCCGGCCTTGTACAACACGCTCTTGGCGATCGGGTTGGTCACCACCGCGCTGGCGCGGCCGGCCGTGACGTCGGCGACCGCCTGACGGATTGATGCGATCGCGGCGGGCGCGCTGGAATCGTCGGGCGCGCCGGGTTTCGCCGTGACGCCGACCCCGGTCGAGACCACCGGCAGCGCATCGGCGAAGCAATCGGCAGCCTGCTCGGGCAGGACCTCGGCGCAGGCGATGTCGAGGCCGAGCGCGTTGGCGCGCTGCGCGAGAAAGGCGCGGTCGCCGAGCAGATAGAAGGGCGGCAGCGACAATTCGTTGCGCCGTAGCCAGGCGGCCAGCGCGATATCCGCTCCGATGCCTGCGGGGTCACCGAGGGTCAGCGCCAGAGGGTGTGTCATGTCGCTGACTCGAGTCTTTCTCGCGCAGTATCGCGTGCGCTAGCGGTACTCGATCATCGCCGAGTTGCGCACATCGCGCAAATAGGCCTTCGACTTCGCTTCATATTTCTTGGCATACATCTTGTCGCGGATTTCCCGCATCTTCGGCGTGTCGGCCTTGGTCGGCTTGCGACTGCACAGCACGACCATTTCAATGCCCTGCTTGGTGACCTCGGGCGGGGTCAGATGGCCGATCGGAGTCTTGTCGAGCAATTCGCGAAGCACCGGAGGAAGATCCGCCGAGGTCTTGGTGACGGTTCCGCGGATCGCGGCATTGCGCATGTTCTTGAACAGCCGGTTGGCTTCCGCGCAACTCTGGACGCGGTCGCGCAGCACTTCGGCTTCCTTGCGCCTTGCTTCCAGATTGGCGCCGCGCGGGGCGATCAGCACCACCGGCCGCATCTGGTATTCGAAGCTGTCGGTGGCCTGCTTGTCGTCGCTACCGAGCGCCTGCATCACGTCCTTTTCGCCGACCAGAAGGGCATCCTTGAACCGGCCGCGCACCAGACTGGTCCAGACCATGTCGGCCTTCATGCGGCTCTTCAGCGTGTCGGCTCGTACGCCCTGACTTTCGAGTGACTTGGCCAGCTGTTCCGGGGAGATCCGCAGGCGCGAGGCCATGGTGGCGAATGACGCGTCGACCTCCGCGGCGCTGGGATCGACGCCGTATTTCTTGCCTTCCTTGAGTTTGACTTTCTCGTCGATCAGCTCGTCGATGACATCCTTGCGGCTCGGGGTCTTGTGGGTCGAGATCTGCAGCAGCTTGCTGCGCTGCTCGATGTCAAAATTGGTGATTGGCTCGCCATTGACCATCACGGCGACGGATTGCGCCTGCGACGACACCGTGCCGGCGATCAGCATCGCGGCGCAGCACAGCAGCAGGGAGAGGAAACGAGTGCGAAATATCGTCGTCATGGTCAAGTCAGGTATCCAGCGATTCGAGGTTGCCCTGTTCCGAATGCGACGGCGCCGCGTGTGCGCAATATACGCTATTGGCCGATGCCGCCGTTCGCGAGGCCCGCCACATTCTGCGATACGGCACTCATGCCGATGGTTCGCAGCCCGATCTGCAGCATCACCGAATGACTGAGCGTGGGCGACGTCGCATAGGTCGTGTAGCCGTAGGATGTGACGTAATTTAGAGCCATCACGAAACAGTCGTCAACGTAACCGGCGCCAACGATATATTGATTGATCTGGTTGGCTTCGAGATCCCAGCGTGCGCCGCCGGTCACCACCCAATTCGATGCCAGCTTGAACGACGCGGTGCCCAGGATACCCTGGCGCCGCGTCAGATAACCGAGATCCGGCTGTGCGGCATAATTGCCGTAGATCATGCTCACCGACCAGCGATTGAAATTCGCGTTGGCCTCGGCCTCGAAGCGATTGACGTCAAGCGTGGCCTCATCCAGTCGCGCCCGCACGGTGAACTTGTAGGTGCTGTTGGGCGCGTAGGACACCCGGCCGACATAGTCCGACCGCGACGTCGCCAGTCCGGAATCGAGTCCGGTATTGGTCGCGTCGGCGACCGCGTAGGAGTTCAGCCCGAACAGATGGTAGGACTGGCCGAACAGCACATTGATCGCGCCGCCATGGTCGAACTGCGTGGTGGCCTGAACGCCGACATTGGCGCGGCCGCCACCCTCGACCCGGTCATAGCCGGAAAACTTGTCGACGCTGAACAGGTTGCTGGCATCGAAGGTCATGCTTTGCGCGTCTTCGTTGGGCAGCTTGCCGGCATAGGTTTCGTTCGGCCGCACGATCACCTGCGCGATCGGCTCGATCGTCGTGGTGCCCCAGGGCTGGACGTTGATGAAGGGGTAGCGATATTCCAGGCCGATCGTCGGCATCAGCCGCAGCGCCTGGGTATCGCCACTCGGCAGGAAGTTGGAAACGCCTGGCTGATTCGAGATCGAGGAGTCGATCGCATCGGCGCGGATCGAGGCGAACGGGGTCCAGAGCTGCCCGTAGGAATCGGTAAAGGTGCGGCGCCACTTGGCTTCGGCAGTCAGCCTGGTGTAGGTGCCCGGTGCGCCGCGCAGCAGACAGTTGGCTGGTGTCCGCGCCGTCGGATCGGCCGAGGTCAGCGAGCACAGGCTGCTGTTGTTGGCGGCTGAGGTTATCGCATCGAACTGCGCGGTATCGCGGCTGAGGCTGGTGAAGTTCGTCAGATAGCTGAATTCGCCGCCCAGCAGCGAATGATCCAGCACATTCGCATAGTCGATCACCGGATGAACGATCGGGATCTGGCCCTGGATGTCGGCCGAGGAATAGCCCAGATAGTAGATGGTGCGGGCATCGAAATAGCTGCGGTTGCCGACGCCGGTCAGATACAGCTGCGAGACGCCTTCGGTCGACTGCGTCAGGAACGAGCCCCAGGGATCCTTATACTGCGATAGCCGATAGTCGGTGAAGAACGCCTTGTCGGTCAGGGCGACGGCGTCCCAGCCCCAGACCCATTTGTCGTTGATGGCGAACTGGCCCTTGGTCTCCACGCCACCGCGGAAGGCGCGGTCGCCGGGCTGTCCGGCGAAGGTCGACTGGCTCTGTTGGTCGATCCCATAGGCGCGGATCTGGTAGGCGCCGCCCATCAGCCGCTGCCGGAACTCGCCCTGCATCAACAGACCCTGGGTCGTGGTGTAGCGCGGCGACAGCGTGATGTCGTAATCCGGCGCCAGCGCCCAATAGAACGGCACTTCGAATGCCGAGCCGAAGGTGCTGCTGCTCGCATAGAACGGCATCAAAAATCCGGTCTTGCGCTTAACCGTCGGATCCGGCGTCGAGAAATACGGCAGATAGGCCAGCGGCACGCCGAAGAATTCGAGCTGCGCATTCTCGAAATACAGCATCTTGTCGGTTTGGTCGTGAATGATCCGCGCGCCCTTCACCTGCCACAGCGGCGGCTTCTTGGGGTTGTCCTTGCAGGGGGCGCAGGCGGTGTAGACGCCGTTTTGGAACACGTTGTAGTTGCCGCCGGTGCGGTCGGCACGCGAGGCGGCGATTCGGGTCTGGTCCGCGGTTTCAACCCGCAGCGAATCGACGAATCCGTCGCGGTAATCGTCGCTGAGATCGAGCAGATTGGCATAGGTAATCTTGCCATCCACATCGGTCATGCGGACGTTGCCTTCGGCCTGTAGCCGCTTGGTCTTCTGATCGTAGACGATCCGGTCGGCCTCGACGGTGGTGCCGTTGAAATACATCTGCACGTTGCCGACGGCCGACACCCGCGAATTGTTGTAATCGTAATTCACCTCGGTCGCCTGCACGAACATCTGCCCGTTATTGGCCGGGCGAGGGGTCTTGGGGCGGACCGGAGGCTGGTTATAATTGAAGCTTTGGGCGGAAACGGGTGTCGTGGCGGTCAGATCGACCGCGCCCGCCAGCAGCAGGATTGCCAGAAATGGCCCCAGCCGTGAAGCCACGGCCCGGCGGTCGCCGCGCGTTACGACGCGCGGCTGCAGGGCGGTCAGCTTTCCGTGGAGGGCGGCGAAAACTGCCACTACCCGTCCTCCTGGTACAGCAAGGCCAAAAATCCGGCGAGACCACCCACCGAGACAGGTAGCCAAGCCGCAGCGAGTGGATTCATCAATTCAGCCTTACTCAAATCCTCGGTGACTTTCGACAGGATGTAGAGCAGAAACCCTGCAGCCACGCCACTCAAAACCATCTTCTGCACGCCGCCAAATCGAAAGAATCGCAAGCTTACAGAAGCCGCTAGCATGACCATCGCGGCCAGCAAAAACGGCTTTGCCAACAGCTTATAATACTGCAGGCGATAGCCCGACGTCGCGAACCCGGAACTCTCCGACGACCGGATATAATCCGGAAGTTGCCAAAATGACACACTCTCGGGGACCGTGAAATCATTGCGGATCTGGGCCACGGTCAGCGTGGTCGGCAGGCGGAAACTGTCCTGATCGACGGGCAATTCCCCCAATGTGTAGCGGCGGACGCCTTTGAACAGCCAATAGCCCGGTTGCAGCGTCGCCTCGCGCGCTTCGATCCGTTCCTTGAACTGAAAGTTCGGTTCGAATCGGAAGACGGTCAGGCCAGTGAGTAGGGCTCCCTGGCGCTGGCTCTGCGCCGCGCTGATGATGGCCTGGCCCTCGCTGGTGATCTGATTGATCCAGAACCCATTGGCGTCCTGCAGGCTGCCCGAGCCGTCGCCGAACAGTTCGGCCTCCATCTGCTTGGCCCGTTCCTGCATATAGGCCGAGACTGGATTGAACACCGTGCTGGCGAATATGCCCAGCGCCACCGCGCTCCACAGCGCCGGCGAAATGAATTCCCAGGCGGACAGTCCGGCGGCGCGAGCGACCACGAGTTCGAGGCTTCGTGACAGCGCCAGATAGCAGGTCATGCCGCCGATCAGGATACAGAACGGCATCATCCGCTCGAGCAGCTGCGGAACCCGGTAAAATGAGGCCTGCGCCAGCACCAGAGCCGAGACGTTGAGATTGCCGGCGCGCCGCAGCATGTCGATATAGTCGACAAAGACCAGCAGCACGAACAGGCCGAAGAACACGCCGAGCGACGCCGCTACGAAGCGGCCCGCGAAGTAACGTCCGAGGGTTGTGCCCACCATCTCAGGCTCCGCTTCCGGATGGCTGCGGACGGCGGAGCAGGCGGGTCAAGGATTCGCTCAGGGTCTTCAGCGCTTCGGTCAACCTCGCCGGCGGTTCGATCACGACGTGGTTCGCGATCACCCAGACCCCGCCGCCGATCGAAACCGCCAGCAGCAGATATTGGACCGCGGCCACCCAGGGCATGTTGTGGGTCACGACCGAGCAGGCGAAGCCGGCCAGCCGCACCGTAAACGCCAGAGCGACCGCGCCGATCATCGAGAAATTGCGACTTTGCCGCGTGGTGCGCGGCAGGCCGAGAAACATGAATGCGATCGCGGTGAAGGCGAACGGATAGATCGATGCCATCAGACGGTCGTGCATTTCGGAGCGGAATCGGTTCGGCATCTTGACGTAAAGCGGGTCGTCGGCCGCAGGCCACATCAATTCCCACAGATAGAGCTCGCGAATTCCATAGGTGACGTCGCGGGCGCGGGAGAATTTCGACATGTCGAAGGCATAGCGGGTAAACGCGACCAGCACCGGATCCTGTTTGCCGGCCTCGAAGCGCTCGAGATTGCCGTCCTCCAGAACCAGAAACGAGCCATCCTTGTTCTTCACCACGGAACCGTGATCGGCGACGATGCTGATGCGCTCCTTGGGATCGCGGCGGTCGTCGATGAACACGCCGACCAGCAGCCCGCCCGGCTGCCTTTCGCGGACCCGGATGGTGAGGTTCGGCTCGATCTGCGCGAACCGCCCAGGCTGCAGGATATTGGCGAGAATGTCGGCGGTGATCTCGCTGTCCCAACGACTGATGCGGCGTAGCCCGTCGGGCGCGATATAGGCCGAAATGATCGTCACCAGGATCGAGACCGCGATGGTGGCGAAGATGAAGGGGCGGAGCAGGCGGATCGGCGACAGGCCAGCGGCATTCATCACGATGATTTCAGAATCGGTGGCCAACCGGCTGAGCGTATGGGCGACCGCAATCATCAGCGCCACCGGGGCAATCACCAGCACCAGCACGGGTACGGCGAGGCCGGTGAGGCCGAGAAACGTCACGATGGTCTGGCCCTGACTGGTCATCAGGTCGATGCCGCGCAGCGCCTGCGTGATCCAGATCACGCCGGTCAGACTCGCCAGAACCACCGTGAAGGAGGTCATGGTCATCCGAAAAATGTAGCTGTCGACGGACCCCATCGGTCGGCACGATCCCCGTTAAAGATGCGACATCTCCGGCTGCCAGGATTCAATGGTGAATCCCCCCCATGGCGGCCAGGCCGTCTCCGGTCCCAGTTTGGCATTACCATCTGTTTGATCTGTCAACAAAATGGCTGAGCCGTGATGGCGTCGAAATATGGTTAATGGAGAATGGAGTGTCGCCCGAAAGACACGCCCGCCGCTGCCGAGTGGTATTGAGGTGGGGCGAGATCGCCCGTCCGGGATTTGCGCGATTGGCCGCTGATTGCGGCGCTGGGCGGTCCGTGCCGCGCGGGGGGAATCGGCAGCCGCAATTTATTCAGAGTTTGACTATGGTTCAGAAGCTGCCTTGACATAATGGCTCAGGAAACCAAAACCTTTCACCGACCATTGCGCAGCGGAATTCTGTTCCTGCGCTAGCCCTGATTTGGAGGATTGCTCATGACCGACGCCGTCAAGGTCGGCTTCGTCCCGTTTTCCGCGAGCGCGCGCGGCACTCTCTTTGTGCTGTGTGACGACACTCTGAAATTCGGCGCGGCGACCGCCAAGGCGCTGGGCGCGGCGACGAACCTCGTCAAGCGGGCGGCGGCGACCAAGCAGTTCAAGGGCAAGTCCGGCTCGGCGCTGGAGATTCTGGAGCCGGAAGGCCTCAAAGTTGGCCGGCTGGTGGTGCTCGGGGTCGGTAAATCGGACGCGATCAAGGATTATGACTTCCTCAAGCTCGGCGGCAAGATCGCCGGCAAGCTCAACGCCGGCGCCGACGCCGTCACGGTGATCGCCGAATTGCCTGGGGCGGCGCTGACGCCTGGTCAGGCCGCGGCGGTGGCGGCGGGGATGCGGCTGCGGGCCTATAAATTCGATCGCTACAAGACCAAGAAGAAGGACGACGATCAGGGGCCGATCAGCGCCAATGTGTCGATCGCGGTGGCCGACGTCGCCGCGGCGAAAAAAGCCTTCAGCTCCGAGAGCCATGTGGTCGACGGCGTCATCCTGGCGCGCGAATTGGTCAATGAGCCGCCGAATGTGCTGTTTCCGGTGGAATTCGCCCGTCGCGCCGCGCAATTGCGCAAGCTCGGCGTCGGCGTCGAGGTTCTCGACGTCAAGGCGATGACCAAGCTGGGGATGGGCGCGTTGCTCGGCGTGTCGCAGGGCTCAACCCAGCCCGGCCGGCTGGTGGTGATGCGCTGGAACGGCGGCAAGAAGGGCGAGCAGCCGATCTCCTTCATCGGCAAGGGCGTCTGTTTCGACACCGGCGGCATCTCGATCAAGCCGTCGGGCAGCATGGAAGACATGAAGGGCGACATGGGCGGCGCCGCCTGCGTGGTCGGGCTGATGCATGCGCTGGCGGCCCGCAAGGCCAAGGTCAATGTGGTCGGCGCGATCGGCCTGGTCGAGAACATGCCGGACGGCAACGCCCAGCGACCGGGCGATATCGTCACCTCGATGTCGGGGCAGACCATCGAGATCATCAACACCGACGCCGAGGGGCGGTTGGTGTTGGCCGACGTGCTCTGGTACGTGGCCAAGAAGCACAAGCCGAAATTCATGGTCGATCTCGCCACCCTGACCGGCGCGATCCTGGTCGCGCTCGGCACCGAACATGCCGGCCTGTTCTCCAATAATGACGAATTGTCGGAGCGGCTGACCACGGTCGGATTGTCGACCGGCGAACTGGTGTGGCGGATGCCGATGGGTCCCGAATACGACAAGATGATGGATTCGAAATTCGCCGACATGAAGAACGCCGGCGCCCGCAATGGCGGCTCGATCACCGCCGCGCAGTTCCTGCAACGCTTCGTCGACGGCACCCCATGGGCGCATCTCGATATCGCCGGCACCGCAATGGGCGCGCCGAATACCGACATCAATCACAGCTGGGGCTCCGGCTATGGCGTCCGGCTGCTCGATCGGCTGGTGGCGGAATACTACGAAGCCAAATCCAAGAAGTAATCGCGCGCAATGCCAGAAGTGCTGTTCTATCATCTGGAAAATTTGACGCTTGAGAAGGTGTTGCCGGCACTTCTGGAGAAATCGCTGGAGCGTGGCTGGCGGGTCGTGGTGCAGTCCGGTTCGGAACAGCACGTCGACGCGCTGGACGCGCATCTGTGGACCTATCGCGACGATTCGTTTCTGCCGCATGCGACCTGGCGGGCGGCTGATGCAGCGCATCAGCCGATCGTGCTGATGGCGGAGGACGGCAATCCGAACCGGGCCAACGTCCGGTTTCTGGTCGACAACGCCGCGCTGCCCGCCGATCCGGAGGCCTATGAGCGCATGGTGTTGGTGTTCAATGGCGGCGATGCCGACGCTGTAGCGATGGCGCGCGCCGCCTGGACCCAGAGCAAGTCTGCCGGCTTCGATGTCACCTATTGGCAGGCGGACGAGGACGGCCGCTGGCGGCGGCGAAATTAGTGATAAGACCTGGTTAATGACATTCCGCGTTGCTGATGAACGCGCCAGCGGCCATGGTGGTGCCGTAAATGGATGTTTGTACAGCCGCTTGCGGCTTTGGGGTGGGACCAATTTGATCGTGCGTCAGCATTCTTCTTATCAATCTACTTATCGGCGGGCATTGCTCGGTCTGGTGCTGACGGCTCCGCTATTGGCCGGCTGTGGCAGCACGGCGGATATGTTCTCATCAGACCTGTTGTCGCGGGATAACGCCTGGTTCCAGCGCTCCGGCCGGCTGTTCATCAAGAACGTGTCGATCGAAACGCCGCCGTTGACCCCGGAAAAGCCGGTGACGCCGGAAGATCTGATCAGCGCTAACGGGATGTGCCCCGGGATGGCGCCGCCCGCTGCGAATGGCGCCAGCGCCTTGTCCGACACGGAGGCGGGCGCCGGACCGTCAACGACGGGAATCGTCGCGCTCGGCCATACCGAATGCGACGTCGCGCGCGGCGCCGGCGCCCCCGACAGCGTCAACATCTCGGCCAATGAGCGCGGCGACCGCATCGCGACGCTGACCTATTCGAGCGGTCCGCGCGCCGGACTCTATACCTTCAGGGCCGGACGGCTGCGCTCGATCGAGCGGTTGCCGGAAGCGGCGGCGCCATCCCGATCCACCAAGCCCCGACACCACAAACGCGCGGCGCGCTGAACGCTTTGCCAGCCGCGGCGATCGGCTTGATCACCGCGCGGGCTTGGGACTGATCGACCTCAGCTTAATCAACACGGCGTTCAGCCGCGGGCCTCGTCATAGGACGAACTCGCCGCCAGCCATTGCTCCTCGGCGCGCTGCAGCGCGCTTTCGGCGCCGGCGCGGGCCTTGCTGAGTTGCGCGGCCTGTTTGGGATCGCGCTTGAACAGGCCGGGCAGCGCCAGCGCGGTATCGATCTTGGCAATGATGCCGGTGATACGTTCGATTTCGGCCTCGGCTTCCGAGATCTGGCGCTTCAGCGGCACCTTCTTTTCGGATTTGCCGCCTGCCGGCTTGCCGTTGCCGCGGTCCTGGCCACGATCCTGCGCGTTGCCGCCGCGGTCGCGCGAACTCGAGCGCATGCCGCGTGCCGACAGCACGGTGCGGCGATAATCGTTGAGATCGCCGTCATAGGGCGTGACCTTGTGATCGGCGACCACCCATAGCTGATCGGCGCAGGCCTCGATCAGGTAGCGGTCATGCGACACCATGATCACCGCGCCGGGATAGTCGTTGATCGCCTCGGCCAAGGCGGCGCGGCTGTCGATGTCGAGATGGTTGGTCGGCTCGTCGAGGATGATCATGTTGGGGCCGAAGAAGGTCGCCAGCCCCAACAGCAGCCGGGCCTTTTCGCCGCCCGACAGACTCCGCACGATGGTGTCGCCGGCCTTGCCGGAAAAGCCGATCGCGCCGGTGCGGGCGCGCACCTTGGTCTCGGTGGCCTCCGGCATCAATTTGCGAACATGGTCGTAGGGCGAGCCGTCCTCGTTCAACTCGTCGAGCTGATGCTGGGCGAAGTAAGCGATCGCCAGCTTGTCGGCGCGGGTGACCGAGCCGGAAAACGGCGCCAGGCGGTCGGCGAGCAGCTTGACCAGCGTCGACTTGCCGTTGCCGTTGGAGCCGAGCAGGGCGATGCGGTCCTCGGTATCGATCCGCAGCGTGACGTGCTTGAGCACCGGGTGCTTCTTGTCGTAGCCGACGGTGACGTCGTCGACCGCGATGATCGGCGGCGACAGGATCTTCTCGGGGGCAGGGAAGTGGAATTCCTTGACGTCCTGCGTCACCAGCGCCGAGACCGGCTTCATCCGCTCCAGCATTTTGACCCGCGACTGCGCCTGACGCGCCTTCGAGGCGGTGGCCTTGAAGCGGTCGACGAAAGATTGCAGATGCTTGCGCTGGGCCTCCTGGCGCTTGGCATTCTTAGCGTCGAGCGCCTCCTTATTGGCGCGGAACTCCTCATAGGCGCTGTAGGTGCCGCGATAATGCACCAGCTTGCCGCGATCCAGATGCAGGATCTCGTTGACCGAGGTGTCGAGCAGGTCGCGGTCATGGCTGATCACGATCACGGTGCGCGGATAGTTGGCGAGATGGTCTTCCAGCCACAGCGTGCCTTCGAGATCGAGATAGTTGGTCGGCTCGTCGAGCAGCAGCAGGTCCGGCGCCGAGAACAGCGTGGCGGCTAGCGCCACCCGCATCCGCCAGCCGCCGGAGAATTCGGAGCAGGGCCGGGCCTGGTCGGCGGTGGAGAAGCCGAGGCCGCCTAGGATGGCGGCGGCGCGGGCCGGGGCCGAATGGGCGTCAATGTCAACGAGCCGGGTCTGGATTTCGGCGATCCGGTGCGGATCATGCGCGGTTTCGGCCTCGATCAGCAGCGCGTCGCGCTCGCGATCGGCCTTCAGCACCACGTCGATCAGGCTTTCCGGTCCGTTCGGCGCTTCCTGCGCCAGACTTCCGATCTGCCAGCGCGGCGGAATGCTGATACTGCCGGTCTCGATCGGCAGTTCGCCGCGAATGGCATGAAACAGGGTCGACTTGCCGGCCCCGTTACGGCCAATAAACCCGACGCGGGCCCCGGGCGCGATCTGCGCCGAGCCCTGATCGATCAAAAGCCGTCCGGCGATCCGGACAGAAATGTCTGTGATTGAAAGCATCCGGCGTTTTGACCGGGACCGGGCGTAAACGCAACAATTATCGGATCAAATGTCCGCCAACGGGTGCCGCGAGGGCGATTCGCAGCCTCAGGCCCGCTCACTGGTTTGCTGGCGCTCGCGGCTTTCCTGCTGTTGCATTTCCAGCAGCAGGCGTTGCATCGACGGCGGCAGCTCCGAATCGTCGGGACGCAGGTTACGCCGCAGTCGCTCGCCGATCGCGCCGCAGATCGAGCGGCTGGTGACTCCATCGATGGTTTCGTTTCTGTCGGTTCGCATCGGCATCGCGAGTTCCAATCGGTTCAGTCTCGTCGCTGCATACCAAGTCTTGGGGGCACCAATAGTTTCGTAGCAAATGGATTGCACGCTGAATCGGTAAACATTGAATGAATGTGGGGCCGTCGGCGCGTCGGCCCGGCTTGCCGTGCGGGAACTGCGTCGATATAAGCGCGGCAACTCACCGACCAGCTGCTTAGCAAGGACAACCCATGGCGATTGAACGGACTTTCTCGATTCTCAAGCCCGATGCGACCGAGCGCAACATCACCGGCGCGATCAACGCCCTGATCGAACAGGCCGGATTGCGGATCGTGGCGCAAAAGCGCATCCGCATGACCCGGGACCAGGCCGAGACCTTCTATGCGGTCCATAAGGCCCGCCCGTTCTTCGGCGAGCTGGTGGATTTCATGACCTCCGGCCCGGTCGTGGTCCAGGTGCTCGAGGGCGAGAACGCCGTGCTCAAGCATCGTGACGTGATGGGCGCCACCGATCCGTCGAAAGCCGCGGACGGCACCATTCGCAAGCTGCATGCGAAGTCGATCGGCGAGAATTCGGTGCATGGTTCCGACGCCGCCGAGACCGCCGCGATCGAAATCGCCCAGTTCTTCTCCGGCAACGAGATCGTCGGCTAAGCTTTCCTTGCGACCGCGCGCGCAACCCGCTGACGGTTGGGGCGCGGATGAAGCTCGGCCAGCAGGGACATCGCCGTGGATTGGTTGCTGAATTTCGTCGATCCGGCGACCATCGGTGGCCTGGCTGGCGAGTTCCGCAGCGACTTCCAGCAGCCGGGATTCTGGCTCGCGGTGGGCAAGATCGTCTGGATCAACGTGTTGCTGTCCGGCGACAACGCGCTGGTGATCGCGATGGCGTGCCGCGGCCTCAGCCCGCGACACCGCTTCTGGGGCATGCTGCTGGGCGCCGGCGCCGCCGTTGTTCTGCGCATCGTCTTCACCGGCATCGTCGTCACTTTGATGGAGTGGCCGTATCTCAAGCTGATCGGCGGCCTGGCGCTGCTGGTGATCGCGGCGAAATTGCTGGTGCCCGACGACGAGGACGAGTCCGACGTCGCCGCCGGATCGCATCTGTGGCAAGCGATCCAGATCGTCGTCATCGCCGACGTCGTCATGAGCCTCGACAATGTGATTGCGGTGGCGGCCGCTGCTAATGGCAGTTTGCCGCTGCTGATCCTGGGCCTTGCGGTCAGCGTGCCGCTGATCGTCGCCGGCGCCGCGCTGATCATGATGGTGTTGACCCGGCTGCCGCTGCTGGTCTGGGCCGGGGCAGCGCTGCTGGGCTGGATCGCCGGCGGCGTGATTGCGACCGATCCGGCCATCCATCCTCTGCTATCGATCTTCGATCCGCTCGCCGCCAGGCTAGACGTGTGGCTGGCGCTAGTCGGCCTGGCGCCGCGCTTCGATGGCGGCGGCAGCGTCGGTGAGCTTATCTTGTCGCTGCTCGGCGTGGCGGTGGTTCTGATCGGCGGATCGATTTGGCGACGCATGCGATTGTCGCGCGAAGCTGCGGCGCTGGCGCGCCCGGCCGATCGCTCGCCCCCCGAAGCTTAGTCAGGTCGCTGCACCAGTCGAAAGAGATGGTGCTTGCGATCACGCCGTGCCGGCGATCGCCACGGCGTGGCGGGCCGGATGGGGCAATTCGAGCTGATGATCGGCGCATTGCGGCGCCTGCGCCCATGCATAGGCGTCGCGGACGATCTGATAGCAGTCGCAGGCGCGTCGCTCCAGTGCCGGGCGATCCACCACCCGCAACGCCCCGCGCGTCTTCTGCAACATGCCGTCGGCCTCGAATTGCAGCAGCGCATTGGTCACGCCGGCGCGGCGCACCCCCATGCTCGAGGCCAGCAGATCGTGCGTCACCAACAGAACGTCGCTCTGGATCCGATCCTTGGCCAGCAGCAGCCACCGCGCCAGGCGCTGATGGATCTCGTGTTTGGCGGCGCACAACACGCTTTGGCTGTTCTGCGCGATCAGCGCTTGAAGATAGCGCAGCATTTCGTCCCTGATTTGCGGACGTTGCTGCATCACGCCGGTGAGATCGTCGGCGGCGATCCGGAGCGCGCTGCCGGGCAGGCTGACGATCGAGCGCTGTGACGCCACCGGCGCCCCAAGCACCGGCGCAATGCCGACATAGCCGAAACATCCCACTATCGCGGTCTCGACAAAACCGGCGCGGCTGCCGGAGAAATGCGAGACCAGGCCGTCCTCGATGAAATCAACTTGGTCGACGCGTTTGCCGGCGTCCTGCAGGACCGCCCGGCCGGGAAGCACGACATGCTTCAAGAAGGGCTTGAGGGCGCGGAAGTCATCAACGGAAAGCGCTGCCAGAACCCTATTCCTGACTGTTGTGACGCGGTCATGCCGAGCAAATGTCAATGTCCGTTGATCCCCCACTGCGACCCGACGAGACCAGGCCAAGCCGCTGATTAGTATGATGACATCGCGACGAGGTTCAACAGCAGGTAAAAATACGAGGATTTAGCGAACCCTATCGAGCACGGCAGCGTACCAATTTAATTCGTGCAGTAGCGTACCGTCGGCAGGAACTGCGGTTGCGCGGATGGAACCGACGTGAACACATTCCGGTTCCAAGGCGTCACGAGAGCGGCGGCTGCGTGAATGCAGCCGGCGTGTCAGCAACGACTGACCTGTTAGTAGCTCCGAACGTCGACCGCTTACCGGAAGGGAACGCCGCTATGCACGACAGCACCCAAAGGAGACTGGCAATGCGTGATCACCATCAATTCGCAACGAATGGCGCGACAGCCGGTTTCAAGCGGAATGTCTTGTCGATTGCCTTGGCGGCGGGGATTGCGCTCGCTGTCGGGGCGGTCTGGCTCGCCCTTGCGACCACCGCCAAGGCTGCACCGCGGCCGCTCGGTGCGGCGCCCCTGCAAAGCAACCTGATCCAGATTCGCGACGGTTGCGGCCGCGGCATGCGCTTCAGCCACAGCCGCGACCGATGCGTCGAGGATTTTCAGCGCCCCGACGATTTTCGCGACGAGCGGCGTCGCGACGGCCGGCGCTCCCATCACGACGACGACGACGGCGCAGCCGCCGCGGCTGTCGGGCTCGGGGTTCTCGGGGCGATCATCGGCTCGGGCAACAACAATGATCGACATCGCGCCACTGGTCATGACAACCGGGGCAGGGGCGTAAACCCCGGCCGGCCCGCCCATCAAAAACGCGACTTCGGCGGCGACGGTCAGGACGACTAGTCGCGCCGGGGCCTCGGCGCGCAGAGGCTTGCGTACCTGGTATTTTCGTGTTGCAATCTAGCTACATTCGGATTTGGGCCGTTCGGCTGTATGTTTCACGACTGGGAAATTGAGCAAGTATCGGGATCACCGTTTGTGGCGTGGCGCGCGTGAAGCGTGCCGCGTCTTTTTGGTTTCTAGATCAGGAGACAGGCGATGCAGAAGGGCACCGTCAAGTGGTTCAACCCGACCAAGGGTTATGGCTTCATCAAGCCGAGCGTCGGCGACAAGGACGTATTCGTTCACATCTCGGCGGTCGAGCGCGCCGGACTAAGCACGCTCAATGAAAACCAGACGGTCGAATACGAGCTTGTCGAGAACCGCGGCAAGACCTCGGCGGAAAATCTGAAGGTCTCGTAGCGCCGTCACGACGACCTGATCCCGCCAGCCCTGTCCAGCGGTCGGGGCTGGCGCGGTGATCTCAGCGCAGCGCCGGCACGACCAGGACATCGTCGCGCGTCGCGGGCGCCGCGGATTTGCAGACGTCGCCATCGATCTGCGTTGCGCCGGATGACACCAGCCGCAACGCGTCGGGATAGATGCGGTGTTCGACCGACAAGACCCGGGCCGCCAATGTCTCCGGTGTATCGTCGTCGCGGACGGCGACGGCGCCCTGCATCACGATCGGACCGGCGTCGGTTTCGGGGATGACGAAATGCACGGTCGCGCCGGAAATTTTCACCCCGGCGCGCAAGGCCTGGCCGTGCGGGTCCAGACCGGGGAAGGACGGCAGCAGCGAGGGGTGGATGTTCAGCATCCGGCCGTGCCAGCGCTGCACGAAGTCGGCGGTGAACAGCCGCATGAAACCGCCGAGGCAGATCAGCTCGATGCGGTGCTCGTCGAGCGCCTGTTGCAGCTTGGCTTCGAACCCGGCGCGATCCTTGCCGAACGGCTTGCTTTCGATCACCAGCGCGGCGATGCCGCTACGCTGCGCGATCGCAAGCCCACCGGCGGTGGCGGTGTTGGCGATCACCATGACGATGTCGGCCGGGAATCCGGGCTCGGCCGCGGCCTCGATCAACGCCGCCATGTTGGAGCCGCGCCCGGAGATCAGGATGGCGACCCGGCGTTTTGCGATGTTACCAGGCAAGGTCGAGATGTCCGCTGTAGACGACGCGATGCTCGCTTTCTGCCGGGATCACCTCGCCGAGCAGCACGGCGGTCTCGCCGGCTTCGGTCAACAGCTCGATCACCTGATCGGTGGCCTCGGCCTTGACGATCGCGATCATGCCGATCCCGCAATTGAAGGTGCGCAGCAGCTCCAGTTCGGCGACGCCGCCTTGCGCCGCCAGCCATTTGAACACCGGCAGCACCGGCAGCCGCGGCAGATCGATGCCGACGCCGAGATGCTTCGGCAGCACCCGCGGGATGTTGTCGGTGAAGCCGCCGCCGGTGATATGTGCCAGCCCCTTGATCGCCCCGGTCTCGCGGATCGCGCGGAGACAGGATTTGACATAGAGCCGGGTCGGCGCCAGCAGCGCGCCGCCCAAGGTCATCACCGGGGAAAACGGCGCCTGCGCGTCATAGCCCAGCCCCGACCGCTCGACGATTTTGCGCACCAGCGAAAAGCCGTTGGAATGGACTCCGGACGAGGCCAGCCCGATCACCGCATCGCCGGCGGCGATGTCGGCGGCGGGCAGCAGCGTGCCGCGCTCGGCGGCGCCGACGGCAAACCCGGCCAGATCGTAATCGCCGTCCTTGTAGAGGCCCGGCATTTCCGCGGTCTCGCCGCCGATCAGGGCGCAGCCGGATTCCCGACAGCCTTCCGCGATGCCGGCGACGATCGCCGCGACGGCCTCCGGGTCGAGCTTGCCGCAGGCGAAATAGTCCAGAAAGAACAAGGGTTCGGCACCCTGAACCACGAGGTCGTTGACCGACATCGCGACCAGGTCGACACCGATTCCGTTGTGCAGCCCGGCTTCGATCGCGATCTTG
The DNA here is from genome assembly GCF_033001325.1 of Rhodopseudomonas sp. BAL398. Classification (NCBI taxonomy): domain Bacteria; kingdom Pseudomonadati; phylum Pseudomonadota; class Alphaproteobacteria; order Hyphomicrobiales; family Nitrobacteraceae; genus Rhodopseudomonas; species Rhodopseudomonas sp. BAL398. Next base: position 1,468,333 of record NZ_CP133111.1, on the reverse strand, counting down.
ACCTTGGTGCCGACGCCGTCGGTGGCGGCCACCAGGATCGGGTCGGTGAAGCCCGCGGCTTTCAGATCGAACAGCCCGCCGAAACCGCCGATTTCGGCGTCGGCGCCGGCGCGGGCGGTGAGGCGGACCAGCGGCTTGATCAGATCGACCAGGCGGTTGCCGGCGTCGATATCGACGCCGGAATCGGCATAGGTGAGGCCGTTGTTATGCTCGGTCATGACCGGTTCCCAAATCGCCCTTGCGGCGGCACGCACCGCGAATTTCCGACAAACGCCCGGCCCAATCGGCCGTGCGTGACTGCTAGACCAAAGGCCACTTGTTCGAGGCTGGCGTTGTCTTTTTGGGTGGTTACGTCGGATTCTGCCGGCGTGCAATGGCTCGCATGCGGGGCCGGCCTGTACTATGTAGACTGCCAGCCGATCCGGCTCGCAACCGCTCAACGCGGTTGCGATGTCGGGCCGGAAGCCGGGAATGTGGTGTGAGTATTCCGAATATCATTACGCTTGGCCGGATCCTTCTGGTGCCGGTCATTGTCTGGGCGATCGCGTCAAATGAGATGGAAATCGCCTTCGGGGTGTTTATCGTCGCAGGCGTCAGCGATGCGGTCGATGGCTTTTTGGCCAAGCGCTTCAACATGGCCAGCGAACTCGGCGCGCTGCTCGATCCGCTGGCCGACAAGGCGCTGCTGGTGTCGATCTATATCGCGCTCGGGATCTGGGGCGCGATTCCGCGCTGGATCGTGATTCTGGTGGTGTCGCGCGACATCATGATCGTCGGCGCGGTGCTGATCTCATGGCTGTTCGGCAAGCCGATACCGATGAAGCCGTTGATGGTCTCGAAATTGAATACCGCGGCGCAGGTGGCTTTCGCCGCGACGGTGCTGGCCGCGCTCAGCTTCGGCTTTGAATGGGGTCCGTATGACGTTATCATGATGGGCTTCGTCGCGGCCTTGACCTTGGTTTCGGTGTCCTTCTATCTCGTCGAGTGGATGCGGCATATGAGCACTATCGAACCCGGCCAGCAGCAGAAATAGGCCAGGCACGCCGCAGGCCGGCATGGAGCATATTGCGTGGCACCCCCGTTTCAACCGCGTCAGCTGGCTTTGGCGTTGCCGCATGCCGAAAATCTGTCCCGCGAGGATTTTCTTGAAGGCTCCGCCAATGCGGCGGCGCTCGATCTGATCGAGCGCTGGCCGGACTGGCCGAACCGGGTGATGCTGCTGGTCGGCCCCGAGGGGGCCGGCAAGAGCCATCTGGCCGCGATCTGGGCCGAGCTGGCTGGCGCGCGGTCGACCGCGGCGCACGCTTTGACCGCGGCAGCGGTTCCGGCGGCGCTGGCGACCGGGGCGCTGGTCGTGGAAGACCTGGTGCCGGGCGGTTTCGACGAGCGCGCGCTGTTTCATCTGCTGAATCTCGCGCGCGAATATGAGGCCTATGTGTTGATCACGGCGCGGGATGCGCCATCAGCCTTTCCCCCGGAGCTGCGCGACCTGCGTTCGCGGCTGCGCGCGGTGCCGGTGGTGCAGCTGATGCCGCCCGACGACCGGCTGCTGCGGGCCCTGATCGTGAAATTCTGCGCCGACCGCCAGATGAGCGTCGACGAAGCCCTGGTCGGCTATCTGGCCAACCGGATCGACCGCTCCTTTGCGGCGGCGCGGCAGGCGGTCGAGCTGCTCGATACCGAGGCGTTGCGCCTGGGCCGGCCGGTCACCCGGGCGCTGGCGGCGGAGCTGCTGCGCCACGCTTGAGCGGCGGCGTGCTGTGGCATCTTGCCCGGCTTGACGGCGCGATCCGCAAGTCGCCAATGTCATGGGAACGTCATCTGGTTGCCGCAAGGTTCGCCGCCAATGACCCCGAAATGCCGTAGCCCCAAGCGCGAGTGGACCTGCTTCTCATGGACAGCGACCAAGTTATTGTAATTGCAGAAAAGAACGGCGCGCCGGAGCCGGCCTCCGTGGTCGCGTCGGGACCCGAGCGATTCATCAATCGCGAATTGTCCTGGTTGCACTTCAACCGCCGGGTACTTGAGGAAGCGGTCAATCCGGGACATCCGGTGCTGGAACGGGTCCGGTTCCTGTCGATTTCGGCCAATAACCTGGACGAATTTTTCATGGTCCGGGTTGCCGGCATCAAGGCCCAGGTGCGCGAGGGGATCACCGAGCGCAGCCCCGACGGGCTGTCGCCGTCCGAACAACTGACGCTGATCAATGAGGCCGTAGCCCGGCTCGCCACCGACCAGCAGGCGATCTGGCGCGACCTGCGCGGCATTCTGACCGAAAAGGGGATCGTGCTGCTCGACGGCCGCGACGCCACCAAGGCCGAGCGGGCCTGGATCGAGGACCATTTCCTCCACAACATTTTTCCGCTGCTGACGCCGCTGGCGATCGATCCGGCGCATCCGTTCCCGTTCATTCCCAGCCTTGGCTTCACCATCGGGCTGCAGCTGGCCCGGGTGTCCGACGGCCGGCCGATGAATGCGCTGATCCGCATGCCGGGCAAGATCGACCGCTTCATCCGGCTGCCGGCGAGCGGCAAGGACGGGATCGTTCGGGTGATGACGCTGGAGCAGGCCACGTCGCTGTTCATCGGCCGGCTGTTTCCCGGTTACGTGGTCAAGGGGCAGGGCTCGTTCCGGATCATCCGCGACAGCGAATTGGAAATCGAAGAAGAGGCCGAGGATCTGGTGCGGCTGTTCGAGACCGCGCTGAAGCGGCGCCGGCGCGGTTCGGTGATCCGGCTCGAGGTCGAGGCGGAGATGCCCGAGGAGCTGCGCGCCTTCGTGCAGCGCGCGCTGCCGGCCGCCAATGACGAGGTGCTGCTCGTCGACGGCGTGCTGGCGATGAACGAATTGTCGCAACTGACCCGGCTCGACCGGCCCGATCTGGAATTCGTGCCCTATGTGCCGCGGCACCCGGAACGGGTTCGCGATCATGGCGGCGACATTTTCGCGGCGATCCGCAAGAAGGATTTGATCGTCCATCATCCTTATGAATCCTTCGACGTCGTCGTGCAGTTTCTGCAGCAGGCGGCGCGCGATCCCGACGTGGTGGCGATCAAGCAGACGCTGTATCGCACCTCCAACAATTCGCCGATCGTCAAGACCCTTGCCGAAGCCGCCGAGGCCGGCAAATCGGTCACCGCGCTGATCGAATTGCGGGCCCGCTTCGACGAGGAAGCCAATATCCGCTGGGCGCGCGATCTGGAACGCGCCGGCGTGCAGGTGGTGTACGGCTTCCTCGAGTTGAAGACTCACGCCAAGCTGTCGCTGGTGGTGCGCCGCGAGGGCGGTGGCCTCACCACCTATGTCCACACCGGCACCGGCAATTATCACCCGGTGACGGCGCGGATCTACACCGACCTGTCCTATTTCACCTCGGATCCGACGATCGGGCGCGACGCCGCCCGGGTGTTCAACTACATCACCGGCTATGCCGAGCCGAGCGACATCGAGAAGATGGCGGTGTCGCCGCTGACGCTGCGCAAGACCCTGCTCGATCACATCCGCGGCGAATCCGCCTTCGCCCGCCAGGGCAAGCCCGCGGCGATCTGGCTGAAGATGAATTCGCTGGTCGATCCCGAAATCATCGATGCGCTGTACGACGCCTCGAAGGCCGGGGTGTCGGTCGAGCTGGTGGTGCGCGGCATCTGCTGCCTGCGGCCCGGCGTCCCCGGATTGTCGGAGAACATCCGCGTCAAGTCGATCATCGGCCGCTTCCTCGAGCATGGCCGAATCTATTGCTTCGGCATGGGGCACGGGCTGCCGAGCGCGAAGGCTGCGGTCTACATCTCCTCGGCCGACCTGATGCCGCGCAATCTCGACCGTCGCGTCGAGGTGCTGTGCCCGCTGCAGAACCCGACCGTGCATCAGCAGGTGCTCGAGCAGATCATGGTCGCCAACCTGAAAGATACCGAGCAGAGCTGGCAGTTATTGCCGGATGGATCGTCAACGCGTATGAAGGCCGCGAAGGGCGAGGAGCCTTTCAACGTGCATAATTACTTCATGACGAATCCGAGTCTGTCTGGCCGTGGAAAGTCGCTCAAGGAATCTTCGCCGCGACGCCTCACGCGCCGTTCGGAGCGGCATCAGCCTTCTTAAGGAATCCCCGCAGTGATCAAGCGGGCGCGCAAGCGCGAATCTAGCGTGGCGGTGATCGACATCGGCTCGAATTCCGTGCGCCTTGTCGTCTACAGGTCGCTGGCGCGCAGCCTGGTCACCGTCTTCAACGAAAAGGCGCTGTGCGGGCTTGGCCGCGAGGTGCAGTCGACCGGCCTGCTGGCGCCGGACGCCGTCGCCAAGGCGTTGACCGCGCTGCGGCGGTTTCGCGCCCTGATCCGGGTGATGAAGGTCGGCCAGGTTCACGCCATCGCCACCGCGGCCTGCCGCGACGCCAAGAACGGCGCGGAGTTCATCGGCAATGCCGAGCGGATCTGCGGCGTCGAGATCGAGATCCTGACCGGCCAGCGCGAGGCCAAGCTGTCGGCGCTGGGCGTCATTTCCGGTGTTCACAAGCCCGATGGCCTCGTCGGCGATCTCGGCGGCGGATCGCTCGAACTGATCGGCGTGCACGGCAACCGCGTCGGCACCGGCATCACGCTGCCGCTCGGCAGCCTGGCGCTGCAGGATGAATCGCAAAAATCGCTGAAGCGCGCGGCGCGGATCGTGCAATCCGCCTTGACCGGCTCGGTGCCGCTGAAGGCCGGCCGCGATCGCAATTTCTACGCAGTCGGCGGAACCTGGCGGGCGCTGGCGCGGCTGCATATCATGCAGAGCGGCTATCAGCTCAAGGTGATGCACGGCTACACGATTCCGGCCGCCGACGCGCTGGCCTTTGCGCGGCGGCTGCGCCGGCTGGTGGCCGCCGGAACGCTGGCCGACATCGAAACCATCGCCGAGGCGCGGCGGCCGCTATTGGTCTATGCGGCGCTGGTGCTCGAACACATCATTCTCGTGGCCAAGCCGAAAGCCATCGTGTTCTCCACCTATGGGGTCCGCGAGGGGCTGCTCTATGCGATGCTGCCGGCGCCGGAGCGGGCCAAGGACGGGCTGATTTGCGCGGCGCAGACCTTGAACGAATTGCTGTCGCGCTCGGCGCGCCACGCCGAGGAATTGATCGGCTGGACCGATCGCTTCGTCCGGGTCGCCAAGCTGCGCGAAACCGAGGAGGATCGCCGGCTGCGCCACGCCGCCTGCCTGATGTCCGACGTCGGCTGGCGGGTGCATCCGGATCATCGCGGCGAGCAGACCCTCAATCTGATCACCAACGGCAATTTCGGCGACGTCAATCACCAGGGCAGGGCGTTCATGGCGCTGTCGGTGTTCTATCGCTATGCCGGCTTCAGCGAGCAGAACGAGCCGCCGGCATCGGTCCGCGCGCTGGTGACCCCGGCGATGGACGAGCGCGCGCGGCTGCTCGGCGCGGCGTTTCGGGTCGCCCATCTGATCAGCGCGGCGATGCCGGGCGTGCTGCCGGCGACGCATTTCGCCAGCAAGGGCCGCAAGCTGACGCTGGTGTTCGAGCATCGGCTGGTCGATCTGGTCGCCGACCGCGTCGGCAGCCGCTTCAAGCAGCTGGCGAAGCTGGCGGGGCGCTCGGGATCGATCGTGCGGCGCTAGACGAGAGCAATTCCGGTTCTGATCGAATCAGAACTGGAGCTTCAGATCTTGTTCCGGCTGCGTGCGGCTGACGCTGATCGCGCCGCAATGACCGACCTACTGTGCCGGAGCGCGGGGCAGAACGTCTTTGTCCGGCAATTTCGGCACGGGCAGCGGGGCGAATTCCACCGATTGCGAATCGCCGCCCAAAAACGCCGAATCCAGAAAGCCGCCGCTCGAGGCATCGCCGCCGGCCTCTTCGCCGCGTACCGCAATCACTGCATCCGCCGGCGCCGGCGGCGCATCGGCCGAGCCGAACTGCTCGGCGCGGCCGCCTTGCGGCCGGCCGGCGGCGATCTCGTCGCGGACATGATCGACCTTGCGGGCAATCTTGTCCGCATAGGGGAGCCGATAGGCCCGCGGCACCCCGCTCGGCAGATTGGCGTCGTCGAGTTCTTCGACCCAGAGATGGATCGCGCCGGGCTCGTCCAGCGCCAGATTGGGCTCGACGACGCGGGTCCACAGCACCTGAAATCGCGGCGGCAGTTTTGAATAGGCCGACCAGCCGAGCAGCCCCTCGGTCTTGAAATACACGACGGCGTAGAACGCGCTGGTGACGATGATCGCCGCCGCCTTGACGCCCCAGGGCAGCCGCGCCCGCAGCAGCCCCAATAGCAGCACCACGCCGAGCAGCGCGTAGCCGAGCGAGAGCGCCAGAATTTCACCGCGCAGGCTCATGACGTCCTACCCGGCATTGCGCGGCTTGCGCAATGTCTGCAACAGAGATTTGTCGTTGCGGTTGACATCCAGCACCTTGCCGGCGCCGTCCAGCACGAAGCGTACCGCGGTCCTTTCCTGGCCGCCATGATCGAGCGGCAGACTATCGTAAAACACCACCTGCACGGTCGGATTGAGCTTTTCCACCTTGACGGTGACTGCTACCGGCTTTCCGGTCAGGGCGGCGAAGTGATAGATGTTGACCGTATATTCGCCGGCGACCACGCCGCGGATGCTGACGATCTCCTGGCGGATCGGCGAGGGCACCTTGCGGCCGTTGACCATGATGAAATCGTTCAGGCCGCCGCGATCGTCGCGATCCAGTACCATGAAGCCGGACTCGCGGCGGCGATACCAGACCATGTTGCCGAGCGGATCCTGCACGAACATGTCGATGTCGTCCGGATGGTTGTCGGGCCAGCTCACCGTCACCAGAAATTCCAGCTTCGGATCGATCTTGCCGCCGTCGTCCTTGGGGTTGATCGCCAGCAGCGCGATGAAGAACAGGAACGCCAGCACCTGCAGCGCCTTGAACAGCATCACCCCGAACGGATCGAAGCCGCCGTCGCGCTCGGCGAAATCGAAATCGTCGATCACTCCGCGGCCTCCGTGGTGCGGTCGAGCAGCGCCACGACGTGGACGTCGACCAGCGCCACCGAATCGGAAAACAGTTTTGCGGTAGCGCTCTCCAGCATATAGTACTGCACCCGGACCAGGATCGAGCCGACCAGGCCGGCCAAGGTGGTGTACATCGCCACCGCCATGCCCTCGCTCATCAGGTTCATCGAGGACTTGATCGCGGCGCGGTCGGCGGTGTCGAGGCCGGCGATCGGCGCCAGCATCATGATGAAGCCGATGATGGTGCCGATCAGCCCGAGCTTCATCAGCGTATCGCCCGCAAAGGCGCCGAACGCGTTGGAGCCGCGCAGATGCCCGGCAAAACTGCGTAGCAGCATGGTGTAGTCCAGCGGCCGGCCACCCTGCAGTCCGGATTTGATGGCCAGATCGCGGATGAAATCGGCGATCAGGCTGCGCGGCAAGGCGCCGACGCCATCGAGCGCCACCGCGTCCGGGCTCACCACGAGTCGTGGTCCGCCGCGCAAAAATAGCGCCGCAGTGCGTCGCGTCGCATCGGCCTCGCGCGACACCACGATGGTGCGCCACAGGCAATGCAGCGCGGCGCCGCCATAGAACAGCACGATCAGCAGTGACAGATAGGTGCGATCCGCTGCCAGCATTTGCCGGATCAGCCCGAACCGCCACGCCAGCAGCAGCCCGAACAGCCAGACCCCGGTAAAGATCAGCCAACGCAGCAGCGGGGCGCGATCGGCCGTGTCCGCTTCGGGTTTGGCCATCGCGCTGCCTCCGACGTCTGCGCTGCGGATTGTTCCGCGCTTTTCCTCGTCATTGCGAACGAAGGGCGGCGCAACGCGCCGTCCGAATGCGAAGCAATCCAGCGGCCGCACATCCAGGCTTTTCGCGCTGCCCTGGATTGCTTCGTCGCAAGGGCTCCTCGCAATGACGAAATTGAGCTCCTCATGGTAGACGCCGCCGCGGCGCCGGGGACAGGGCAATCCACCCGCGCGCGGCCGGGCAAATTGCCCGATCTGTCGCACAAACCCTTGCCAAGCCCGGGTCGGCTCCTCTTAGATGCGGATACGCGACGGGAGGGTTTTGGGTCATGCGCCTGCTGATTCACCTGATCTTGCGGCTGGTCGGCGTGGTGCTGTTGTGCCTCGTCTGCACCATGGGCTGGGTGCTGATCGATGCGCAGCGCAGCATCGAGGCCGACATCGCCGGCTCCGCCGACCGCGTCGCCGCCCGGCTGCAATCATTGTATTGGCGCGAATTGCTGTGGCGCGACGGGGTCTATCGCGAGGCGCTGCTGCCGGCGCCGGACTGGGATTCGATCGCCACCCTGAAGGTGATCGCGCCCGGCATCTGCGTCGGCTTCCGGCTGGCACGGCAGGACCCGCGCGAGGTTTGCAGCCAGACCGACGCGATCGGCAGCGCCGCGCCGAACTGGTTCGTCGCCGCCTATACGGCGGTGTTCGGCCCGCACAGCATCGCCACACGGCCGCTGACGATCCGCGACCGCGATGCCGGATCGATCGCGGCGCGCGCCGATCCGGCCGCCGCGATCCGGCAGGCGTGGCGGCAGGTGGTGGTGATGCTGGGATTTGCCTCGGCGATGGCGATCGGCATCGGGCTGTTGGCGGCCGCGCTGCTTGGCCATGCGCTGCAGCCGGCGCGCCGCATCGTGCGCGGACTGCGCCAGCTCGAACAGGGTGACTATCGGCATCGGCTGCCCGGCTTCGCCACCGCCGAATTCAATCACATCGCGCGCGCGACCAACGATCTGGCCGATCGCCTCGCGCACACCACCGCCCAGCGGGTGGCGCTGACCAAGCGGTTGTTCCAGGTGCAGGAAGACGAACGCCGGGCACTCGCGCGCGACCTGCACGACGAGTTCGGCCAATGCCTGACCGCCACCGCGGCATTGGCCGCCGCGATCGAGACCGACGCCGGCGATCGCCCCGACATGCGCGACGACGCCCGCGCCATCACCCGTATCACCAAGCAGATGATGAGCACCTTGCGCGGCGCGCTGGCGCGGCTGCGCTCGCAGGATCTCGAGGAACTGGGCCTGCAGGACAGTCTGGCGCAATTGGTGGCGCGCTGGAATTGCGGCACCCACGGCGCGGTCTTCCACCTCGAAATGGCCGGCGATCTCGCCACCGTGCCGGCCGATGCCGCCGTCAATGTCTATCGGATCGCGCAGGAGTGCCTGACCAACGCGGCGCGCCACGGCCGGCCGCGCCATGTCCATCTGCGGGTCGCGCATTTGACCGATGCCGCCAACAGCGTGGCACTCAGCGTCGAGGACGACGGCGGCGGCGATGCCGGGCAGATCAACGCCGCCTCCGGCCACGGCATTTTGGGGATCCGCGAACGCATCAGTGCGCTCGGCGGCAGCCTGTCGATTTCCGGCGCTGCGCGCGGCGTGCGGGTCGCCGCCTCGATCCCGCTGCCGGCGTCGCGTCCGACCGCTGCGGCGGCGTGAGGTGAGCGCGCTCAGCATCATGCTGGTCGACGATCATCCGATCGTGCGTGAAGGCTATCGGCGGCTGTTGGAACGCCAGCCCGGGTTTCGGGTCTGCGCCGAGGCCGAGGATGCGGCGTCGGCCTACCAGGCCTATCGCGACTCCAAGCCCGATGTGGTGGTGATGGATCTGTCGCTGCCCGGCGCCGGCGGGCTGGAGGCGGTGCGGCACATCAGGCAGTGGGACCGCGCCGCCAAAATCCTGGTGTTCACCATGCACGCCAGCGCCGCCTTCGCGCTGAAAGCGTTCGAGGCCGGGGTGCGCGGCTACGTCACCAAGAGCAGCGCGCCGCCCGAATTGTTGCGGGCGATTGCCACCGTGGCCCGTGGCGGCCGCGCCGTCAGTGAGGACATCGCCCGTGAGGTCGCCGCCGAGCGATTGTCCTGCGAACGCTCGCTGGTCGAGGATCTGGGACCGCGGGAAACCGAGATCCTGCGGCTGGTCGCGTCGGGCTGGACCACCGATGACATCGCCGCCGCACTCAATCTCAGCGCCAAGACCATCCAAAACTATCATTATCAGATCAAGGCCAAGATTGGCGCTCGCACCGACGCGCATCTGGTATGGCTGGCGACCGCGGCCGGGCTGGTGACGTTGGACTAACATCCTGCCGCGCTGATCGGTCGCGCGGCGCGCGCTGCGCGCGATCGAGCTTGATAACCTTGCCCTTGTCGATCGCCAGCGCCGAGCGGCCCTGTATCAGGGCGAGGGCGGCTTCGCCGAACAATTCGCGGCGCCAGCCGCGTCAGCGGCGAGTGAGCCGGAAATTCATACGACAGGGTTGTGGAACGCTACGCGACGGAGCTACCAAGCATAGCGCACCACGCCCTTGCCGGCATAGCTGCGCGTCACGTCCGAGAACTCACCTTCGAAGGTCGCGCCGACCGATATGCCGCTGACGAAGCGCAATTCGGCTTCCGCGGTGGTCAGCGCGGCGTCGCTCGCTGCCGGCGTGCCGTTGATCACGAAGGACGCCCCCGGCAGCGCCTGGAACGTCGTCTGCACGCTGCGCTCGGTGTTGAAGTCATGCGCCCACGCTGCGCGGCCGCGCAAGGTCAGGATCGCGTCGTCGAGGGCAATGGACTTGTCGGTTCGCAGGCCGAGTTCGCTGCGCGGCGCTGTCACCGTCTGGCCGGCTGTGTTCAGCGCAAAAATGCTGGAGCCGCCGAAACCGCTTTCGGCATAGGCCGGCAGCACGAGCGCCGTGACCCGCGCGGCTGCGTAGGGCGTGAGCCCGACGCCGCCGAACCATGGCGCGGCAAAGCGGTTGCCGGCCTCGATGCGACCCGACCAGGAATTGGTCTGGAAGCGACCCTGCAACAGGCCGGTGCCGATGGAGCGCTCGGTGGTGACGTCCTGCCAGCCATAGGCCATAGCGGCGGCGATGTAGCTTGAAGCCATCGAGTGCCGCATGGAAACGCCGACCTGGAACACGTCGGAGTGGCCGGAGCCGCCGCCGTCGGTGCCGAAATTGGTGCCGCCACCGGCCAGCATGAAGCCGGCCGTCGTTGCCGGCGATAACAAGTAGTCAGCGCCGACTGCGGCGCCAAAAATCAGGCTGTTGGATCTGCTCGATCCGATCGTGGCGTTGCCGTCGGTGGTCTGCGATCCGCCGAAACCGGACGCCCATACGTTCCAGCGCTCGACGAACACCGGCGCCCTCGGCGGCGCCTTGCGATAGATCGCGGCGAGCGCATCGCTCGGCCGGCGCTGCGACCTGTCGGTCAACGCCTCGTCGGCATAGCCGAGTGCACCATATGGGGTCGGGATGGGAGCAAAGACACTTTGGATCTTCATCGCCATATTGCTGAAACTGAAAGACATTGCCTGTATTCCAGTCCGGAGCTGGCCCGACAATTGCTGCAGCCCCAATGGACCGAGCGAGCCGAAGATGAGCGGAATGCTGCCGTTCGTGTTGAAGGAACTGGCAATCGCATTGGCCACTTGCTGCTGATTGCCATTGAGCGGCGCCGATGCCTCTGGCGCCAGGTTGAGCGTCAGATCCAGATAGGCGTTATTGGCGTCATAGCTGAGCGCCGAGGTGAAGTTCGATGGCAGGTTGGTGTTGACCTGCGAGCCGAACGTGCCGGTCACGCCGCCGGTCGCGTTGACGATGGTGTAGTGCTTGTTGACGTAGCTGCCCGCGGCGAACGACGCATTGACGGTGGCGCCGCCGAGCGTCGCCGTGCCCGATACGTTGACCCGATCCGCATCCGCCGGCGTGACGTCGACCATGTAGCGCGATGTCGAGGTGAAGGCGAGATTGCCGGTGACGTTGAGCGTGCCGACCGAGTTGCCCGGCGCCAGGCTGCCGCCGTTGATCAGCGTGTTGCCGACAAAGCCGGTACCGCCGAGCGTGGCGCCGGCATTCACGCTGACCAGCGAGGACGACGCGATCGAGCCGATGACACTGAGCGTGCCGGCATTCACGGTGGTGTTGCCGGAATAGGTGCTGGCGCCGGAGAGCGTCAGAGTCCCCGCTCCAGTTTTGACCACGCTGCCGGTGCCGGTGATCGCGTTGCCCAGCGTCTGGTCGGTGACCTGATTGAAGTTGACGCTGCCGGTGACGCCAATATTTCCCGTGAGCGAAAAACCGTCCTGCAACGTCAGGGTATTGGCGCCGCCGGTGAAGGTGATCGCGTCGGCCCGGACCGGGGTCGCTCCGCCGGAGAGACCTCCCGCGATGGCGCCCGAATTGATAATGGTCAGATCAGCGCCCACGATACCCGCACCGCCCGCACCAGCCGAGCCCGCGCCGAGTCCGACGGACGGTCCGGCAGCCCCGCCGGCCCCGCCTGCACCGCCGGAAATCGATCCGGAGTTCGCCAGCGTCGCGCCCGGCGTCGTAAAATAGATGCCGATGCCCCCGTCACCACCGTTTCCCGACGTGCCGTCGCCGCTCACGCCCCCAGCGCCGCCACGACCGCCGGAAACGGTGCTGGTGTTCGAACTGGCGGACGGGCCGGTGACGATCGCGCCGTAACCGCCGGCACCGCCGCCGCCGCCTCCGCCACCGAAGCCGCCCGATCCTGTCATCCCCGTGCCTTCACCGGTCAGACCGTCGAGGCCAGACAACGGGACGGTGTTGCTGATCGTAGCGGCGCCTGCGCCATTGCCGTTGGCACCTCCGGCACCGCCCGCGCCACCAGACTGCATGGTCGTGCTGCCCATTCCCCCAGCGCCGCCTAGCCCGCCTCCCGCGCCACCACCACCACCGCCGCCACCGAGATTACTGCTGCCGCCATCCGCTCCGGCCATCCCCGAGAATCCGGTTCCGCCCGCGCCTCCAGCTCCGCCTACCGTCGAGCCTTGGCCGCCTGAGCCGCCGGCGGTCTGGGCCAGTGCCGTTCCTGCGAAACCAAGCCCGGCGCACCCGATCGCCAAAGCCGCGCTGGCAACGCTCCGCATCCATCCCTGTCCCCGACCAAACTGCATGTTCGCCCCATCATCCCGCGCCGTGGCGCATCCCTGAAGGGCAGTACAACGCGGAGTGGGGCACCTTCACAACCAGACTTGGCGTTCGGTGACGAAAATGCTCCGCGTAAGTGTCTGAAAAAGCGCGCTTTCTAACAATTCGCAAACAATTCAGGCCACTGCCGCAAAAGTTCACACGCGTTGCGTGCAGCCGGTCGACAGGCCGGTGGAACCGGCAGGTAGTTGCCGCGCGGGTTGAGCGAAGCGCCGGCTTCGATTCCGACCTACGATCAGGTCCCGTCTCCCCGGACGCGGTGCGACCGGGTCGTGGGATTGCGGCATCTATCCCGGCGCACACTCCGGTGAAGGCGGAGCCGTCACGGTCATGATGTTTGAAGTCGCCTGAGCAGGCGTGGCAGACCGCATGGAATCGCTCCCAGACAAAGCGGCAGCCGCAGGACTTCGACGAGGACCGCCAGGACCTGCAGTCATGGCCGAGTCTTCTGGGATCGGTGCAGTGCTCCGTCGCGCGCTCAGTCGCGATCGACCTTGATGACCTTGCCCTTGTCGATCGCCAGCGCCGAGCGGCCCTGTTTCAGGGCCAGCGCCGCTTCGCCGAACAATTCGCGGCGCCAGCCGCGCAGCGCGCCGACATCGGCCTCGTCATTGGCGGCGATCTGTTCGAGGTCGTCGACGGTGGCGATCACCTTGGCGGCCACCGCGTGGCGCTCCGAGGTCATGCGCAACAGCACCTTGAGCAGTTCGACGATTGCCGCGCCGTTGGAATTGCCGCGCGGCTTTTCGATCTTGGGCAGGGTGGCGGGATCACGGGCGATGCCGCGTTGCACGGCGGCGATGATGTCGGCGCCCCATTTCGAGCGATCAAATCCCTTCGGCAGCGAGCGCAGATTGGCCAGCCGCTCCAGCGTGGTCGGCGCATGGGTGGCGATGTCGCCGAGCGCGTCGTCCTTGAGCACCCGCGAGCGCGGCACGTCGCGGCTCTGCGCCTCCTGTTCGCGCCAGGCGGCGACTTCCATCAGCACGGCGAGTTCCTTCGGCTTGCGCACCCGAGTCTTCAGCCGTTCCCAGGCGCTGCCGGGATCGAAATCATAGGTCTTGGGCGAGGTCAGGACTTCCATTTCCTCGCTGACCCAGTCGCTGCGGCCGCGCTTCTTCAGGTCGGCGTCCAGCGCGGCGAACACGTCGCGCAGATGGGTGACGTCCGACACCGCATAATGCATCTGCTCTTCGGTCAGCGGCCGCCGCGACCAGTCGGTGAAGCGATGGGTCTTGTCCGGGCGATGCCCGGTGATGCGTTCGACCAGCTGGTCATAGGCGATGGAATCGCCGTATCCGAGCACCATCGCGGCGACCTGGGTGTCGAAGATCGGACGCGGCACGACGCCGGTGCGGTGCCAGACGATTTCAATGTCCTGCCGCGCCGCATGGAATACCTTGAGCACGCTTTCATTGGCCATCAGGTCGAAAAATGGCGCAAGGTCGATGCCGGGCGCCAGCGTATCGACCACCACGGCTTCCTCGGCGCTGGCCATCTGCACCACGCAAAGCAGCGGGTAATAGGTGGTCTCGCGCAGGAATTCGGTATCGACCGTGATGACGGGATGCTTGGCGAGGCGGGCGCAGACGGCGGCGAGTTCGTCGGTGGTGGTAATCAGATCCATGAAAAGTCCATCACACTATGAGAGCGGCGTTCGGCTGAACGTGCTGATGTGTCGAAGACTTTCGCACATGAACCAGTCGAATCCGATGCACTAGACACGCTCGACCGGCCGCGATCAAGTTCCGCAAAACGTTTCTGTGACGCGCTCATGCGGCTGCGGAGGATCGGCATAGCGAGCGAATTCCGGTCGCTCCTCGAATGGGTTGGCGAGTACCGCCAGCAATTGCTCGAATGGCGCGAAATCGTCGCGGTTCACCGCGGCCTCGATCACCGCCTCGACGCGGTGATTGCGCGGGATATAGGCCGGATTCACCGCCCGCATCGCGGCCTGCCGCGCCGCGCCGTCCTGCGGCTCCGCCGCGATCCGGCTCTGCCAGCGCACCGCCCAGTCGTCGAATCCGGTCGGGTCGGTAAACAAAGCGCGCACCGCCCCGAGCTCAGACGGATCGCCCGCTGCGTCGCTGAGGCGCCGGAACGTCAGGGTGAAGTCGGCCTGACCCTGTTTCATCGCCACTAATAGGTCCTGCAGCAGCGCCAGATCGTCGGCGCGCCCGCTCGTCAGTCCGATTTTGGCGGTGAAGCCGGACTGATAAGCGGCGTTGAAGGTCTCGGCGAAGCCGCCCAGCGCCGTTTCGGCGGCGGCGATGCCTTCGTCCTGGTCGGCCGCCAGCAGCGGGATCAGGCATTCGGCCAGCCGGGTCAGATTCCACAGCCCGATCGCCGGCTGGTTGCCATAGGCGTAGCGGCCCATCTGGTCGATCGAGCTGAACACGGTCTTCGGATCGAAGGCATCCATGAAGGCGCAGGGGCCGTAATCGATGGTCTCGCCGGCGATCGAGCAATTGTCGGTGTTCATCACGCCATGGATGAAGCCGATCTGCATCCAGCGCGCGATCAGCTCGGCTTGCCGGGCGACGACGTTCTCCAGCAACGCGACATAGCGGTTTTCTGCTGCCATCGCAGAGGGATAGTGCCGGGCGATGACGTGATCGGCGAGTTTGCGGACGCCGTCATCGTCGCGGCGCGCGGCGAAATATTGGAAGGTGCCGACCCGGATATGGCTCGACGCCACTCGTGTCAGCACCGCGCCGGGCAGCATGCCGTCGCGGGCGACGCGCTCGCCGGTCAGGACGGCGGCGAGCGCGCGGGTGGTCGGAATCCCGAGCGCCGCCATCGCCTCGCTGACGATATATTCACGCAGCACCGGCCCGAGCGCGGCGCGGCCGTCACCCATCCGCGAAAACGGGGTGCGGCCCGAGCCCTTCAGCTGGATGTCGCGGCGCTTGCCGTCACTGTCGATCACCTCGCCGAGCAGCAGCGCGCGGCCGTCGCCGAGCTGCGGCACGAAATGGCCGAACTGGTGCCCCGCATAGGCCATCGCGATAAAGGCGGCGCCGTCCGGCCTGGTGGCGCCGGCGAGTATCGCTGCGCCTTCGGGGCTGGCGAGCAGATCCGGGTCGAGCCCGAGCCGGCGCGCCAGCGGGCGGTTCAGCCTGATCAGCCGCGGCGCGGCGACCGGGGAAGGCGCCACCCGCGCGAAAAAATTCTCGGGCAGCGCGGCGTAGCTGTTGTCGAAGGGAAAATGAACGGTCATCCGTATCCAGATAGGTAAGGATCGAGCCGAGACAATCCGCCAGAATCCGCCCGGCTTCAATATGTTCGGCGGTTTTTGCGCCGCGGCGGAGCACGGCCGTTGATTTCATGGCGGTTTTTCCGGGTCGCGCGATGCTGATGCGCGATCTGCGCTGGCTCATTGTGTTGCCGCGATGGGTCGGCTCGGCTAAACCCTGACGCTCTCCGCAAGGCTGCGGAACCGCTTGATTCTGCCCTCTGACGGCTTTCCAGGATTTCCATGCACCGGTACCGATCCCACACCTGCGGCGCGCTCCGCGACAGCGACATCGACCAGACCGTCCGCGTTTCCGGCTGGTGCCACCGCATCCGCGACCATGGCGGGTTGCTGTTCATCGATCTGCGCGACCATTACGGCCTGACCCAATGCGTCGCCGATCCGGATTCGCCGGCATTCAAGGACGCCGAGAAGTTGCGCGCCGAATGGGTGGTGCGGATCGACGGCAAGGTCCGCCGCCGTCCCGAAGGCACCGAAAATCCTGAGCTGCCGACCGGGCAGGTCGAGATCTTCATCACCGAGATCGAAGTGCTGGGTCCGGCCGGCGAATTGCCGCTGCCGGTGTTCGGCGAGCAGGAATATCCCGAGGACATCAGGCTTAAATACCGATTCCTCGACCTGCGTCGCGACAAGCTGCACCAGAACATCATGACCCGCGGCGCGATCGTCGATTCGATGCGCAAGCGGATGAAGGAGCAGGGCTTCTTCGAATTCCAGACGCCGATCCTGACGGCCTCGTCGCCGGAAGGCGCGCGCGACTTCCTGGTGCCGAGCCGCATTCATCCGGGCAAGTTCTACGCGCTGCCGCAGGCACCGCAGCAATACAAGCAGCTGCTGATGATGTCGGGGTTCGACCGCTATTTCCAGATCGCGCCGTGTTTCCGCGACGAGGACCCGCGCGCCGACCGGCTGCCGGGCGAGTTCTACCAGCTCGACGTCGAGATGAGCTTCGTCACCCAAGACGATGTTTTTGCTGCGATGGAGCCGGTGATTACCGGCGTGTTCGAGGATTTCGCCAAGGGCAAGCCGGTGACCAAGGGCTGGCCGCGGATCGCCTATGCGGACAGCTTGAAGAAATACGGCACCGACAAGCCGGACCTGCGCAATCCGATCGAGATGCAAAACGTCTCCGAACATTTCCGCGGCTCCGGCTTCAAGGTGTTCGCCAGGATGCTCGAAGAAGAGCGCAACCAGGTCTGGGCGATCCCGGCACCGGGCGGCGGCAGCCGCGCGTTTTGCGACCGGATGAATTCCTGGGCGCAGGGCGAGGGCCAGCCGGGCTTGGGCTACATCATGTGGCGCGAAGCCGGCGAGGGGGCCGGTCCGCTGGCTAACAATATCGGCCCGGAGCGCACCGCGGCGATCCGCGATCAGCTGGGCCTGAAGGCGGGCGATGCGGCGTTTTTCGTCGCCGGCGACCCGGCCAAATTTTACAAATTCGCCGGCCTGGCGCGCAGCAGGCTCGGCGAGGAGCTGAACCTGATCGACAAGGACCGCTTCGAACTCGCCTGGGTGGTCGATTTCCCGATGTACGAATACAACGAGGACGACAAGAAGGTCGACTTCTCACACAACCCGTTCTCGATGCCGCAGGGCGGCATGGACGCGCTGCTCACGCAGGATCCGCTGACCATCAAGGCGTTCCAATACGACATCAGCTGTAACGGCTACGAGATCGCCTCGGGCGGCATCCGCAATCATCGCCCCGAGGCAATGGTCAAGGCGTTCGAGATCGCCGGCTATGGTGAGCAGGAAGTGGTCGACCGTTTCGGCGGCATGTACCGCGCCTTTCAGTATGGCGCGCCGCCGCATGGCGGCATGGCGGCCGGCGTCGACCGCATTGTGATGCTGCTTTGCGGCACCAACAATCTGCGCGAGATCTCGCTGTTTCCGATGAACCAGCGAGCCGAAGACCTGTTGATGGGAGCGCCCTCCGAGGTTGCCCCCAAGCAGCTGCGCGACTTGCACATCCGGCTCAATCTGCCGGACAGCAAATAATCAACTTTTCTGAAATTTCGAAGTCGACGAAAGTCGCCGGGAGAACTCATGGCGTCCAATTCTGAAGATTTGCAAGCCGCGGCGTTGGCGTATCACCGCCTGCCGCGCCCAGGCAAACTCGAGATCAAAGCGATCAAGCCGCTGGCCAACCAGCTCGATCTGGCGCTGGCCTATACGCCGGGCGTCGCCAGCGCGTGCCTGGCGATCGCCGCCGATCCGTCGCAGGCCGCCGCGCTGACCATCCGCGCCAATCTGGTGGCGGTGGTCACCAATGGCAGCGCGGTGCTGGGGCTCGGCAATATCGGCCCGCTGGCGGCGAAGCCGGTGATGGAAGGCAAGGCGGTGCTGTTCAAGAAGTTCGCCGGCATCGACGTGTTCGACATTGAGATCGCCGCCGACACCGTCGAGCGCGTGGTCGAGACCGTCGCGGCGCTGGAGCCGACCTTTGGCGGCATCAATCTCGAGGACATCAAGGGGCCGGAATGCTTCGAGATCGAAGCCCAGCTCAAGGAGCGGATGAAGATCCCGGTGTTCCACGACGATCAGCACGGCACTGCGATCATCGTCGGCGCCGCCGTCACCAACGCGCTGCTGCTGAACGGCAAGAAGCTGGAGGACGTCAAAATCGTCACCGCCGGTGCCGGCGCCGCGGCGCTGGCCTGCCTCAATCTGCTGGTCTCGCTCGGGGCCAAGCGCGAGAACATCTGGGTTTGCGATGTCGATGGTTTGGTGCATGAGGGCCGCAACACGCTGATGGACCGCTGGAAGGCGATCTATGCGCAGAAGACTGACAAGCGCACGCTTAGCGACGTGATCAGCGGCGCCGATATCTTTCTCGGCCTGTCGGGCGGCAATGTGTTGAAGCCCGAGATGGTCAAGCAGATGGCGGAGCGGCCGCTGGTGATGGCGCTGGCCAATCCGACCCCGGAGATCATGCCGGACGAAGTCCGCAAGGTCCGGCCGGATGCGATGATCTGCACCGGGCGGTCGGACTTTCCGAACCAGGTCAACAATGTGTTGTGCTTTCCGTTCATCTTCCGCGGCGCCCTCGATGTCGGCGCCACCGCGATCAACGAGGCGATGAAGCACGCCGCGGTCGACGCCATCGCGCAGCTGGCGCGCGACCCGCCGTCGGAAGCGGTCGCGGTCGGTTTCGATGCCGACGAGGTGCTGGGCTTCGGCTCGGGCTCGCTGATTCCCAGTCCGTTCGATCCGCGGCTGATCCTGCGCATCGCTCCGGCGGTGGCGCGGGCGGCAATGGAGTCCGGCGTCGCCACCCGTCCGATCACCAGTTTCGACGATTACTACGCCCAGCTCGAACGTTTCGCGTTCCGCTCCGGCCTGGTCATGAAGCCGCTGTTCACCAAGGCCAAGGCGCAGCCCGTCCGGGTGATCTACGCCGAAGGCGAAGACGAACGCGTGCTGCACGCCACCCAGACCATCCTCGAGGAGAAGCTGGCGCGGCCGATCCTGGTCGGGCGGCCCTCGGTGGTGGAAGCGCGGATCAAGCGGTACGGACTGTCGATCCGGGCCGGGCAGGATTTCGACCTGATCAATCCCGAGGACGATCCGCGCTACCGGTCTTACGTGCAGTCCTATATCGACGTCGCCGGCCGGCATGGCGTGACGCCTCACAGCGCCCGCACCGTGGTTCGCACCAATGCGACGGTGATCGCCGCGCTGGCGGTGAGCCGCGGCGAGGCCGATGCGATGATCTGCGGTGTCGATGGCCGCTACATGAGCCATCTGCGGCACGTCCGCGAGATCATCGGCACGCTTCCCGGCGTCACCGAATTCGCGGCCTTGGCGCTGATGATCACCAGCAAGGGCGCCTATTTCATCGCCGATACCCAGGTGCGGCCGAATCCGAGCGCCGAGGAATTGGCGGAAATCGCCGCCCTGGCGGCGATCCACGTCCAGCGTTTCAACCTGAAGCCGAAGATCGCCTTCGTGTCGCATTCCGATTTCGGCAGCTACGACACCGAATCCTCGCGCAAGATGCGTCGCGCCACCGCGATCCTGGCGGAGAACCATCCGGAGATCGAGGCCGACGGCGAAATGCAGGGCGACACCGCGTTGTCGGAGGCGGCGCGTAAGCTGATCCTGCCGCATTCGCGGTTGGAGGGCGTGGCCAACGTCTTGATCATGCCGAATCTCGACGCCGCCAATGTCGCCTATCAGATGGTCAAGGTGCTGGGCGACGCGCTGCCGGTCGGGCCGATCCTGATCGGTCCGGCGCGCCCGGCGCATATCCTGACCCCATCGGTGACGTCGCGGGGCATTCTCAACATGACCGCGGTCGCCGCGGTCGAGGCCCAGGAAAGGGCCGGCCGGCATCAGCCGACGCTGTTCACCTGATTGTTTGAATATCGCTGCCGGGGACCCGGCAGCGATCTCTTGCGATCCGAACGGACACCGCAGGCGTGTCATCGGCACCACATTCTGATTTGATAGTTTGAAAACCTCCCGCGAACGGCCATAATTGCGCGCGATCGTGCCGCATCGGCTGCACCCCAATGAGGTTTGACATGCCGGCATTGATTTCGTTCGGACGTTTCCTGTTCGCGGTGCTGTTCATCGTCTCGGGTGCGTCAAAGCTGCTCGACGTCGCGGCGACGACACTGCTGACGGAAAAGCTGGTGATGCCGGCATTCCTGGCCGCTTACACGTCGCCTTATGTCACGCAGCTTGAAACCCTCACCGGCATGCCGATCGCCCAGCAGCTGGCGATCGGCGCTGGAATTCTCGAACTGGTCTGCGGACTGATGATTGCGTTGAATTTCGGCGCCCGGTTTTTCGCCTGGGTGTTGGTGCTGTTCGTTGTCGCCGCGACCTATTATTATCATGACTTCTGGAACCAGACCGGTGCGGAATCCACCAACAACATGATCCATGCGCTGAAGAACCTGTCGCTGATCGGCGGCTTGTTCATGATCGCCGGGATCGGCCCGACGCCGCCCCCCGCCGAGCGGAGCTACACCGATCTGTAGCTAGCCGCGCCGCCAGATAGTGACGCTGACGTCATCCGCGGCGTCGAGGATCTCGGTCTCGGCCGGGTGCATGCCATGCGCCGCAAGTATCTGCTGCGGCGTGCGTTGCGGCACGCCGGGAAAGCACGGCTCGCCGCGGGGCAGCGTGACGCGCGGTGCCAGCGACAGCCAAAAGCGATCGAAGCGATCGAAGAACAGCGCGAACACCTCCGGGCCGCCGATGATCGCGACGGTGCCGGCATCGACGCCGGTTTGCGCGCGGGCATTATCGAATGCGGCGCCCGCCGGATTCCACAATGTCGCATTGGGATTGGACGGGTCGGGCGCCAGCGCAGCCACCGTGCGGGTCAGCACGATGCGCTTGCGCTGTGCAGAATTCGGCTGATCCTCGAATGAATTGCGGCCATGCACGATGAGGTCGGCGCGGTCCAGCGCGGCGGCGAAGAAGCGTTGGTCACCGGGAAATTTCAACGCATCCGGCATCACGCGTTGCGCATCCGCCAACATGCCGTCGGCGGAAACGATGACGTAGCCTTCGATGATGATCGCGGGTGAGGGCAATGTCACCGCGCGGGGAATCGCAGCATGGCGTGGCTCATTCCGAAATCGTCTGCACCACGCTGCTGAGCGGCCGGGTGCTGATCGTCGGCAAGGCGACGTTCTTGACGAGGTCCTCGTCATATTGTGGGATCGTTGCGACCGGCGCCTTGGCCTTCATCTGCACCACCTTGTAGCCGCCGGCTTTCAGCTGGCGCAGCAAATCCGGCAGCGCTTGCGCAGTATGCGCCTGGAAATCGTGCATCAGGATGATGCCCTTGCCGAGCTTGTCGAGCTTCTTCATCACGGTGTCGACGACCTGCTTGGAATTACGCGCCTTGAAATCGAACGAGTCGAGATCGCAGGAGAATATCGCGATGTTGCGGGTGCCCAGATAGGTGACCATCTCGGGTGGGTGGCGCAGCGCCGGGAAACGGAAGAACGGCGACGGCGGCGATCCGAGCGCCCATTTCACCGCGCTAAAACCCTTTTCGATTTCGTCCTTGCGCTGCTGTTCGCTGAGTTTCTTGTTGCTGAGATTGGCGTGCGACCAGGTATGCGCGCCGATGGTGTGGCCGGCCGCCGCCACCTGCTTGAGGATCTCCGGGTGGTAGGTGGCGTGCTTGCCGATCGGAAAGAAAATCGCCTTGGTGCATTGTTCGGCCAGCGTCTTGAGCACCGACGGCGTGTTGACCGGCCAGGGGCCGTCGTCGAAGGTCAGCACCACTTCCTTGTCGCGCAGAAAATCGAGTTGCTTGAAATGTTCGAAGCCGAAGCCCGGCCCGCCGGAGGTATCGATCTGCACCACGCGGGACACGCCGAGCGCATCCGGATTGGTGCAAGCTGAAGACGCTGGAGTTGCGACCGTTGCCGGCTGCGGCGTAGCGCCAGGAGGCGCGGTTGAGGTCGCGGCTTGCGGCGCGGGGCCGGCGCTGCGGGGGGCTGCCTGTGACCCGGTCACGCCCAAGGCAAAGACCGAAACCGCCCCCGCAAAGATCAGTCCAGCCGCAATCCTCATCGTGTTTCCCTCCAGCGATAGGCCGCGACCGGGATCAATTGACCGCGGAAATGGCGATAGTCGCCTGACTGGACCGCAGCCTAGTGGCAGCCGCGCCATCGCGGCAACGGTTTTTACGGCGCGGCGGCGATTTGCCGGCGGTGCTGTTCGATTCCTGTGGATGGAAGCTCAGCTGTCGGCCAGCGCCCGGCCGATCGCGGTCAGGACCCTGCTGTCGGTCGGTTCGACCGCCTGCGGAAACACATCGGCGATATAGCCGTCGCGACCGATCAGATATTTGTGGAAATTCCAGCGCGGGACGTCGCGCGGTCGGGCTTCGGCGGCCCATTTGTAGAACGGGTGGGCATTGGCGCCGATCACCACGGTCTTGGCCGCGATCGGGAAGGTGACGCCATATTGATGCTGTGCGGTCTGCGCGATCTCGGCGACACCGCCCGGCTCCTGTCCACCGAAATCATTGGAGGGAACGCCGATGACGGTCAGACCGCGGTCGCGATATGTGGTCCACAGCGTCTGCAGCCCGGCATATTGCGGCGTGTAACCGCACAGCGAGGCGGTATTGACGACCATGAACGGCCGACCTGCGAAATCCGCCAGGCGGATGTCGTCGCCGCTCAGCGCGGCGAAGGAAAAGCCGTAAGCAGTGATCCGGCTCATCGCGATTTGCGCGCGCGCCGGCGCGACAAGACCGCCTACGAATGCGCCAAGCGTTGCGCCGACGATCGTCCTGCGGTCGATCATATCGCTGATCTC
Source organism: Rhodopseudomonas sp. BAL398 (assembly GCF_033001325.1). Lineage (NCBI taxonomy): Bacteria > Pseudomonadati > Pseudomonadota > Alphaproteobacteria > Hyphomicrobiales > Nitrobacteraceae > Rhodopseudomonas > Rhodopseudomonas sp. BAL398. Next base: position 1,444,839 of record NZ_CP133111.1, on the reverse strand, counting down.
CGTGATCGCCGCTCGCGGCGATCTGTGAAGGTGAGGCGCTGCATCCGGCGAGCCTAGCGCGAACGGGCCGGCGCCGCGTTCAACAAGCCGTTATGATCGTCGCGACGCCTAATGCAGCGGCACGATGAAATCGGTGCCTTCGCCGGTCTCGCCGCCGGCGATGCCCTGATCGGAGACGATGATCGAGCCGCCCGTCGACAGCGCGTCGGCGATTCGGGTCATGGCGTCGGGCGGAATGGTCAGGCGATCGAGGGCTTCGGTGGCGCTGTCGGGCAGCGGAGCGGGTTCGGTCTCGACCGCGCCGGCGGCTTTGCGACGTCGCGAGACGCGATCGCGATCATGCGCCGCGGCTTGGCGCGCGGTCGTCGGCAGCGACACCACCGACCAGTTGAATGTGTCGTCCTTGGCGAGTTGCGCGGTGAAGATATGCGTGCCCAGCGGTCGGTCGCCAGGCGCGATCGTGATCGGCGCGTCGAACAGCGGCTCGAGCCTCTGGCGGACGTAGATCTTGGCGTCCTTGCGGCTGATGAAGACGGCGATCCGACCGGTCCGCTTCGGAACGGCAGCAGGCTCCGCTTTGGCTGCGGGGGGCGTGGTGGTGGCAGCGCTTGTCGGCTCAATGTCGACGGTCGAATTGGCGGTATTGGTGGTCGGTGCGGTAATGCTGCCCGGTTTGGTCGTGGCTGGAGCCGTTGCGGCGCTGGCGTCGGACGCGACGACCGGCGTGGCGGAGCCGGACGGGCTGGCGTCCGCGGTCCGCACCGGTTCGCGCGCGGCCGTCGTGCCGGCCTCACTGCCGCTCTTGGCATCGATCAAGTTGATGCCGGCGCGCAATTCGTATTTGGCGGATTCGACGGCTGGCGTCGGCGTGGTGCCGGTCGGCATCTCCGCTGCGCGTGCAGCATCGTCCGAGTTCGATGTCGCTGCGGCCACCGGCTGCTCTGGGACCGGCACCGGTTTCTTAGCGATCAGCAACGGATGCGAAAAACTCTCCGGCGCGATCTCGCCGGGGGTGATGATCACCCGCGCGCCCATCTTGGTCCAACTCCACATCTTGATCGCGAAATCCCGCGGCATCCGGATACAGCCATGCGACGCCGGATGGCCGGGCACCACCCCGGCATGCATCGCGATGCCGGACCAGGTGAGGCGCTGCATATAGGGCATTGGCGCACCGCTATAGATGTTGGAGCGGTGGTATTTGTGCTTCTGGATCACGCTGAAAACGCCCATCGGCGTCGAATGTCCGCGCATCCCGGTGGAGACCGGGGTTTCGGCAAAAAGGCCGTTGGCGTCGTAGACCTTGAGAGTCTGGTCTTTGATCGAGATCGAGACGATCAGCGGGCCTTGCGGCTTGGCGGCCTGCTTGGCCTGCTTTTCGCGCTTGGTATCCAGATGGTGCCGAACCGTTGGCCGGCGTTTCGCGACCGGTCGGACCGGTTCCTGGCGATCATAGACCGGGTCGCTATCGGGCCAGAACAATGAGGATGACGGGGCTGCTTCGGCAGAGCAGGAGATGCCGACGATCCCCGCCGCGGTCAGAACACCGACGCGCAACAGCGCGCCGCAGATGCTCAGATTGCTGCCGAAGGCAGCACTGCCGGTAAGTGGTTGATACCACCCGGTTGAAATCGACATTTGCTGCGTACGCACGCGACCGCCCCCGAATTCATTCACAATCGGTCTACACCAGTCTCGCAAGCGGGGGGCCTCGTTCAGCACCGCCTGTCGAAAGTTCACCACGCATTTGAATCCAACTATAGCAAAAAAGCCTCACGGGAGGTTAATGGCAGGGATCGAACGATCAGCACCTTTCAAGACGTTTCCTCCGACCCCACATGCGAGGAACCTTTGTTCACGGAGATTTCGATGAGCGCTCGCGAGTCCATGCCTTTTGTCACACGTTTGAAATCCGGTGCGCTGGCCGCGCTTGTCCTGGCGACACTGTCGGCGGCGACTCTGTCGGGCGCGCCAGCCGTTGCGGCCGACGAGCCGGATCTGATCTTCCGCCGCTCCACGGTTTTCAAATTGCTCAGCCCCAACGACAAGCTGGCGACCTATGGGGTCGATGATCCGGAAATCGAGGGCGTGGCCTGCCACTTCACGGTTCCGGAGAAGGGCGGCTTCAAGGGATGGCTCGGACTCGCCGAGGAAGTGTCGGATATTTCGCTGGCCTGCCGGCAGATCGGCCCGATCCACTTCAAGGCCAAGCTCGACCAGGCCGAGGACATGTTCAGCAAGCGCCGCTCCTTGTTCTTCAAGAAGATGCAGATCGTCCGAGGCTGCGACGCCAAGCGCAATGTGCTGGTCTACATGGTGTATTCGGACAGGCTGATCGAAGGTTCGCCGAAGAACTCGACCTCGTCGGTACCGGTCATGCCCTGGGGAACGGCCGCTGGATCGGTGGAAAAATGCGGCGATTTCATTAAGTGAATCGACGGCCAGGGATTCGCCGCCGCCGATGACGGCGGCGCGCTGCAATCCGGGCTAAAACAATCGAGGCGCCGATTGTGGCGCCTCGATGTGTTCTGAATAGTTCAATGCGATAGACGTCACTATCGGACGTCAGCCAGCCTTGCCCGGGGTGGCCGGAGGCTGCCGCTCCGTCGGTGCAGTCGGTTCCCGGTGTCCGACCAGATGGAGGAGCTTCTGCGGCGCTGAGTCCGTTCCGTGGTGGTCGAACAGCCCCTGCAGTGCCATCTCCCTGCATGGCACAGCTTCAACCTTGCGCGCGGGTCGCGGGCGATCGTGGACGGCACCGTCTCCCGCTGCGCTCGACTTGTCGGCCGATGCAGATCCAGCGGTACCCTGTTCAGGGTAATTAGTCGAATTCTGCGACTCTTCGAAGTCAGGAGCGCTGCTTCGTTGCGTGCTGCTGATCACCACGTTCATCCTTCCATTGGAGAGGGACCAATCCTGAAATAATCCTTCGGTGATAGGATTGTTCCCGCAACGATATGGCGGCGACGCCACGCCTTATCTGGCCCGACTTTTAATCAGGGCCGGAGGCGTGACCGGGCTGTCTGTGATTGTTTCGTCCCGTCGGTGCCGACGAAACACTTCGGCGCGCCACGAAACCATTTTTCGCCGTCGACGCAGATATCCGGAAACCGGGGGTGGTTAACGACGTTGTCAAGGCAACGGCGAGCGCCTCAACTTGGAGACAGGCAGATGCGGACCCTCAGCTTCATGGTCGCTTTCGGTATCGTCTTGATGGGGCCGTCGATCGCGGGCTCATCGGACCCCGGATTGCCCGGGATTGGCACCTTCGCCTATATCGGCTCGCCGGCTCCGGTGGCCGAGCCCGTCATTGTTGTTGCAGTGCGTTAAGGCACCGGCATCTCATCGATCAACTGCCGGTTCCGTTTATGATGTATCGTCAAGTTCTGTTCGCGGTCACAGTCCTCGTTTCAGCTGGCGCCTCCGTCGGCGGTCCCGCTCACGCCCAGTTTCGATCGTTGGTGCAGGCGCAGGATTCGCGGGCCGATTTCATTCGCCGCTGCATCACCCACATGACCGGACGCTGGGCCCATCCCGAGGCGGTCTGCGGCTGCCTGCACGATCACGTGGCGGCGGCGGTCGTGGACGACGATCTGCGCGCCGCCGTGCTGCGCGGAATCAGCGAGAGCGGGGTGCCCAACATCGACAGCGGCTCGGTGCCGGCGTCGAAGCAATCCCAGATCAGCACCACCTTCACGGCGATCGCCAAGCCGACGTTGCAATGCATGTTCGCGCCGCGGGAGTAGGCGCGTCAGGCCTTGTGTGCCGGCCTAGTGTCGGCCGGCGCGGGGGACGCATTTGGCGGAACGGGTGACCCCGGCCGCGGTCAGGGTGGTGCCGGTGACTTCTTTGATCTGCCCGGTGGGGCAGGACCCGTCATCGACCAGAACCTTCTGTCCCAGCCGCAACCCGACGATGTCCTGCTCGCGCGTGATCTGCGCCGCGGCGGCCGGGCCGGCAGCCGCGACAAGCATCACCGCTCCGAGCAGGGCAACAACCGGGCGCGACAATCGAGGGGTGGACCGCGTGACATGCGACATCACCTGCTCTCCGCTGCTTACTTGTTCTGGATCTTCAGCCCGTCGGGGCCGACATTGATCTGGACGCCGCTCGGCTCCTTCTTGGCCTGATAGAGATTGTAGCCGAGCACGCCGATGCCCACGATGAGCGCGCCGACGATCACATAAAGAAGATTACGATTGCCGGACATGCTGTGTCTCCGTGACCACTGATTGAGCCCGAGAGTCTAGCCGCTTGCGGCCGATTCTCAAAGTCGCGGAACGGTTTGTGGCTTTTTGTTCAGGCCCTGGTTGCTCGGCGAAGCGACAGCCAATGCCTATTATCTGCGATACCCGGCGATCCGGGGGCGCGCTATTGTGCCAGCGTAACCGAACCCGCAAGATCGATAGGACCTGTCATTCATGAGCGTTACCGAACAGCAGCGCAAAATTCTCGACGCCGTCGATGCCGGCTTTGACGCCCAGCTCGCGACCACGCGCGACTTTGTCGCCATCCCCAGCACCCGCGGCGCCGAAGGGCCGTGCCAGGATATGATGGCGGATCTGTTGCGGCAGCGCGGCTATGAGGTCGACGACTGGCATATCGATCTCGACAATCTCAAGGATCTGCGCGGCTTCGGTCCGATCGAACATGATTTCTCCAAGGCCCGCACCGTGGTCGGCACCTATCGGCCGGCCACCAATGCCGGCAAATCGCTGATCCTGCAGGGCCATTGCGACGTGGTGCCGGTCGGCCCGCTCGACATGTGGGAGACACCGCCATTCTCGCCGACCGTCAAGGACGGCAAGATGTTCGGCCGCGGCGCCTGCGATATGAAATCGGGCACGATCGGCGCGCTCTATGCGCTGGATGCGATCAAGGCCGCCGGGCTGAAGCCGACCGCGCGGATTCATTTCCAGTCGGTGATCGAGGAGGAGAGCACCGGGGTCGGCGCGCTGTCGACGCTGCAGCGCGGCTATCGCGCCGATGCCTGCTTCATTCCCGAGCCGACTTCGGGCCAGATGGTGCGCTCGCAGGTCGGCGTGATCTGGTTCCGGATCAAGGTGCGCGGCTTCCCGGTCCATGTGTTCGAGGCCGGCTCCGGCGCCAACGCGATCATGGCGGCCTATCACCTGATTCACGCGGTCGAGCAGCTCGAGATCGAATGGAACAAGCGCGCGGCCTCCGATCCGCATTTCAAGGCGGTGAACCACCCGATCAATTTCAATCCCGGCATCATCAAGGGCGGCGACTGGGCGTCCAGCGTGCCGGCCTGGTGCGATGTCGATTGCCGAATCGCGATCCTGCCGGGCTGGTCGGTGGCCGATCATCAGGCCGAGATCCTCGCCTGCATCAACAAGGCGGCGCGCGACCACCGCTTCCTGTCGAACAATCCGCCGCAGGTGGAATGGTCCGGCTTTCTGTCGGAGGGCTATGAGCTGACGGATTCGGCTGCGCCCGAAGCCGCATTCGGCAAGGCCTATGACGCGGTCTATGGCGGAGCGACGCCGGAGTTGGCATTCACCGCGCTGACCGATACCAGGTTCTACGGGCTGAACTACAACATCCCGAGCCTGTGCTTCGGCGCCAGCGGTGCGGCGATGCACGGCTTCAATGAATATGTCGATTTGGAGTCGCTGCGCCAATCGACCAAGGCGACGGCCTTGTTCATCGCCGAGTGGTGCGGCGTCGAGCCGGTTTAGCGCGCGCAGCCGGTTTCGCCCGGCCAACGACGTGGTCGACTTCGTCGCGATGTCGACCGCGGGACCCGTCATCAGCGCAGGCAAACTTGATCGGTCCGGCGAAGCCTTTAGGATGCCGGACGACCATCGCGCCGCGAGGGTGAGTAGTCATCGGGCGTGATCGGTCGGATTGGTTCGCCGCTAAGCGTGGCTGGCCGTTGCCGGATGGGATCTTTGTGACGAGCGCGCTGATCGACCGCATCTACGAATGTTCCTTCGTGCCGGAACTGTGGCCTGGAGTTCTCGACGACCTCGCCCGACTGACCGATTCAAGCGGCGGGCTTTTGTTCTCGGCCCGTGACCGCGTGCTGAAATGGACCGCCTCCGACAGTCTGAGCGACATCTTTCGCGCCTATGTGGAAGACGGCTGGTTTCCGCGCTGCACCCGCCGGGTCTGCCTGTTCGGTCAGGCGCAGCCCGGCTTCTTCGTGGAACATGATTTCTGGACGCCGGATCAGATCGACGCCAATCCGATCTATCGTGATTTCTTTCGCCCCCATGGGCTCGGCTGGTCGGCCGGGACCGGTCTGCAGATGCCGACCGGCGATCGCATCGTCTTCAGCATCGAGCGCGCCCATAGCCGCGGGCCGATCGAAAAGGACCGGATCGACGCGCTCAATGAACTGCGCTCCCATCTGGCGCGCAGCGCCTTTGTGGCGGCCCGGCTCGGGTTGCAGCGCGCCAGGGGCGCGAGCGAAGCGCTGACCACGATGGGACTGCCGGCGCTGCTGCTTGGCCATGACGGCACGGTGATCGAGGCCAATCCGCTGGTCGGGGATCTGAGCGGGCATCTGCAATGGCGCGCGCAAAATCGCATCGCGCTGATCGACGGCCGTGCCAATGAGCTGTTGGCGGCGGCGCTGGCGGCGCTCGACGGCGCCTCCGACATGGCGGTGCATTCGTTTCCGATCAGGGATGCGGATACGGCGGTGCTGGTGGCCCATGTCGTTCCGATCCGGCGCTCCGCCCGGGATATATTCGCCGGCAGCTACGCGCTGCTGGTGATCACGCCGGTCGCGGCGCCGGCCGCGCCGCCGATCGAACTGATGCGCTCGCTGTTTGACCTGACCGCGTCGGAAGCCCGCGTGGCGCGCGCACTCGCCGCCGGCGAAACCCTGGACGACATCGCCGCCAGCGGCGGCGTGGCGATCTCCACCGTCCGTTCGCAACTGCGCCGGGTTTTGGAAAAGACCGGCTGCGCGCGTCAGGCCGAGGTGGTGTCGCTGCTGGGCAATGTCACGCTCGCGCGCAGCGCGCCGAAGCCCTGAGCGACGCGGGCGCGCGCCGGATCGAATGCGACCGGTTTCATCCATATTGAGGATGACGCCCCGATAGGCCCACCGCATGATCGGCATGACAGACCATGTCACCAGCCTTCGTCGAGCCGGAGCTGGCGTTTGAAAACTCGGAGGAACCCATGACTCGTTTTTCGACTGTTGTCGCAGCGGCCTTTGCGCTTGCGGTTTTCATCGGCGGATCGATCGCGCAGGCCCAGACCGCGTCGGACCCGCGCAGCCAGCCGGGCAGCGGCAAGTGCCGTCTGTCCAACGGCCAGCGCTGTTAGGGCGCGGCTGTCTGGGGCTCACTGCTTTGCCGGTGGGCCCACAGCCCTCGGCGGCTGGCGATCCCGCGCGCGTCACCGCGGCCATAGCGCCGCCACGATGGCATCGAGACCTTCGGTCAGCGCGGCGGGGCCGGGCTGCAGGATCAGCGGTGACTTGATCTCCACAATGCGGTTGTTGCGCACCGCCGGGATCTCGTGCCAGCCGGGGCGCTGCCGGATCCGCTCCGGCACGACTTTCTTGCCGCACCACGACGCCAGGATCACATCCGGGGCGGCGGCCCGCACCGCGTCGGGCGCAACGATCCGGTCGGTCGCGGCCTGCTTGGTTTGCAGATGCGGCAAGATCGGCTCGCCACCCGCAATTGCGATCAGTTCGGCGACCCAGCCGATGCCGCTGATCAGCGGATCGTCCCACTCTTCGAAATAGACTTTGGGTTTGATCGGATGCCGGCGCGCGACATCGGCGATCGCCGCGAGGCGCCGCTGATAGCTGGTCGCCAGCGCCTCGGCGCGATCGGCCGCGCCGACCAGGGCGCCCAGCGTGCGGATCATCGCCAGGATTCCGGCAATGTCGCGCTGATTGAAGACGTGGACCGCGATTCCCGCCCGCACGATCGCCGCGGCGATCTCCGCCTGCAGGTCGGAAAAGGCCAGCACCAGATCGGGCTCCAGCGCCAGGATTTTTGGGACATCGGCCGAGATGAAGGCCGACACCCGCGGCTTCTCGCGGCGGACCTGCGGCGGTCGCACCGCATAGCCGGAAACGCCGACGATGCGGTCCTGCTCGCCAAGCAAATACAGCGTCTCCACCGTTTCTTCGGTGAGGCAGACGATCCGGCGGGGAGGGAATTGGCGCATGCGCGGTGATATGCACAATGCGCAAGGTTGGCCAGATGGTTGTCGCCATCGGCGGCGGCCGGCCGACGCAACATCGTCCCGTGCCATCAAGCCGGGCATCCAGGGGAGATCCACAATGACACCGCTCGAATTGATCAATGCGCGGCCGATGCCATTCGCCGTGCTGATGGGCATCCGCTTCATCGAGGCAGACAAGGAGCGCGTCGTCGCCACCATGATGGTGCGGGACGATCTGTGCACCCTCGGTGGCGCGGTCCATGGCGGTGCCGTGATGGCGCTGGCCGACAGCGTCGGCGCGGCGGCGACCGTCATCAACCTGCCGGCCGACGCCAAAGGCACCACGACGATCGAGAGCAAGACCAATTTCATCGGCGCTGCCAAGGCCGGCACCACGATCCGGGCGATCGCGACGCCTGTCCACCGCGGCCGGCGGACCCAGGTCTGGCAGACCCGGCTGGAAACCGAGGAGGGCAAGCTGGTCGCGATCGTGACCCAGACCCAGATGGTGCTGTAGCCGGCCCGCGGCCTCAGTAGGACTACCACTGTTGCAGTGCAACCACGGCTGTCGGGAGCGTGTGCGAGGGCAAATTTGAGTTGGGTCAAGCGATTGTTAAGCCCCGTCGAATATGACGAAGTCGAGAAAATGCCGCCCGGCAGCCCAAGGTTTGATGCGACTGCCCGCCAATTCATCTTGAATATTATTGTGCGTCGCACAATATAGATGGTCTAGGGATTCGAACGCCTCCTTGAGGGCCTTCCAAGAGGAGACAAATATGCACGACGCTGTAATCGAGGTCCTGACCGGCTCCAAGGGCACGATCAGGTCCCTGATCAATCAAGAGCTTCCGCTGTTGAAAGATCATTTGTTGCGGCTGGATCCCGAAAGCCGTCGCGATCGATTCAACGGATACGCGGATGAAGGCTTTGTCGACCGTTACGCGAAGAAATGCGCCAGTGATGGAACCATCATCATCGCGTATTTCGCCGAGGATGGCTCGGTGCATGCGGCGGCCGAATTGCATCAGCCAGATCTTTCTACCGATTCCTTGCCCGAGATCGCGTTCAGCGTCGAAGGCCATCTTCGCCGCAAGGGGATCGGCAGTATCCTGTTCAAGCAGCTGATCGCGGTGGCGCGTTCGCTCGGCTATGAGAATCTGCGCATCACCACGGGATCACAGAATCAGGCGATGCGGGCGCTGGCCAACAAGTTCGGCGCGCATCTGAACTTCCGTCAAGGCGAGTCGACCGGCACCATCGATCTGTATCGCGATCGCGACGGTGCCGATCAGCCCGGCGAAGATCAGCCGACGATCGAGATTCCGGCAGGCGCGGCCAGCGCCTTGATGGATTTCAATCAGGCGTGCTGGAAGCTGTTCTTGAAAATGTCCGGGGTCAGCCGAGTCGCTTAGAGCGTTTTCGAGCGAAGTGGATACCGGTTCGCGTGAAGAAAACGCGTCAAAACAAGAATCTAGAGCTCCGGTTCTGATTCCATCAGAACCGGAATTGCTCTAGCCAGCCATTATTGACGGCACAACGCCATGCCGCGCGTCATGCGCGGCATTGTCGTGTCTGCTCGTGAGTGATCGAAAAGATCGCGGCGGTCGGCTCAGGAACCGAGCCGTTTGTCGGGGGAGATTTTGCGCGACACCTTGCGTTCGACAACGATCGAACGCTGAAAACCCTGCTCGCCGGTGATGACCCGCGTGCTGCGCGCCGCGGCGCGCCCGGCCTTCTTGACCTCCGGCTGCACCGCTTCGAGCGGCAGCCCCATCAGCGACGCCGCAATCTCGGCCTGGGAATCGAGATCGTCGGTGATGCCCATGGCGGCGAAGATGGCCTCGTCAAGCGTTGGCGGATCGCGCCGTACCCGTCGCGTGCCGTATTTTGTGTTCCAATCTTCGCTCATCGATCGCCTCGGTTTGAATTCTGCTTACCTAGTGGAGCCGATGGTGCATTGCAATATGTGAATCGGCGACGCTGGGGCAACAATGGTCGCAATAGCGGGCGTTGCTGTTGCGACAAATCAACACGAGAGCGATTCAAAGGAACGGCAGTCGCCGCCCAGCTGCGCGTTGATTGGCGCAGTGAGCGAGCGGCGACAACGGCGTCAGGCTCTGAATATCGTTAGTCCCAGTACGAGCAGGACCAAGAAGATCACAACGAACACGTAGAACAGCAGCCGGGCGATGTCCGCCGAGGCTGCCGACACCCCGCCGAAGCCGAAGATACCGGCGACGACCGAAATTGCGAGAAAAATCAGCGCCCACTTCAAGATCGTCATGCATATGCTCCTATCGGCTTGGTCAGGTTCCAGGTTGGAACGGCGCAATCTGGGGATGGTTCCATCGGGCCGCGAGCGGCGACTTGGCGCTGGCGATCGAGCAATGGCGCAATCGCGAATGGCCGCAGGCTCTCATGAAACCGCATGTCGGAAGGCATCCCGGTCGGGGTTGAGCCCCCGAACGCGGGCGGCTAAGAGGTCGGTCCGATCTTCCGGCGGCTGCAGCCCGGAAGGCGGAACTGAAAGCGCGCTGGTGACGTTCCGGCTTCGACCGGACCGATGCCGCGTGTAGGGGATCGCGTGATGACATTTCGCTTGAATGCAAGTCCGGCGGCCTGCCTCGGTGTTGCGCTGGCGCTGGTCGAGATGTTGATTCTGGCTCCGACGCCGGTTCGCGCCCAATCGGCGGATCTGGTGCTGTGCGATCGCGTCGCCGCCGATCCATCCGATCCGGACAAGCCGGCGAATGTCAGTGGCGTCGCCGAGATCGCGCCATCCGACATTGCGACCGCGATCAAATATTGCCGAAACGCCGCGGGCTCGTCACGCCGGGCGCTCTATGAGCTCGGGCGCGCTTACGCCGCTAACAGGCAATTGCCGCAGGCGATCGACAGCTTTCGCAAGGCCGCGAACAAGGGCAGCAGCTCGGCGATGGTGGAGCTAGGCGTGATCTATGCGACCGGCAACGGCCTACCCAAGGACGAGGCCCAGGCGCGCGCGCTGTTCGAACGCGCGGCCGAGGCGGGTAACCCCCGCGGCGTCAGCAACCTTGCGGCGCTATCGGGCGGCGCGCCGTCCGATCCGGTGCGGGCGCGGGCGCTGCTCGAAAAAGGCGCTGGAACCAACGCCGAGGCGCAATATCAGCTCGGCATGATGCTGGCCCAAGGACTCGGCGGCGCCAAGGACGACGCCGGCGCCAAGGCCTTGTTCGAAAAGGCCGCCGCGCAGAACCATCCGGGCGCGCTGGAACGGCTGGGTGCCTTCGCCCAGGCCGGCCGCGGCGGGCCGCGGGATTCGGACGCAGCCAAAGCGTACTATGAAAAAGCCGCGGCACTCGGTAATGACGACGCCAAGGCGGCGCTGAAACGCGCGGATTGCCCATTTGCCATCAAGGACAAGCGCGGCAAGCTGGTGACCAATCTGTGCTTTTGACTCTGTGCTGGTGACAATGCCGATCGCCGGCGCCGCGAACTCATAAGAATCTCAGTTCAGTCTATCGAAACCTGTCCAGCGCCGGATCGGGGCCCGAGCCGCCGCCATGATCCAGCTCAACAAGAAGCCGATCCGATGTGGAATGACACGACCAGAGTCGAAGCGAATGGCGACGGGATCGCGCGCGCTGCAGCGCCGATGCGCCGTCGGGACGGCCTCGACGCTGGTTCGCGGCCGACGCTTTCCCTGGCCAAACCCTTGATGCACGCCAGAGGCGGACGATGAGCGCACCAAAGAACAAGGGTGTCGGACTGGTCGTCAGCGCGATCGGCGTCGTCTATGGCGACATCGGCACCAGCCCGCTCTACGCGCTCAAGGAAACCTTCGCCGGCCACCATCCGATCCCGGTCACCGGAGACAATGTGTTCGGTGTACTGTCGCTGGTGTTCTGGACGGTGATGCTGTTGGTCACGGTGAAATACGTCATCGTCATCATGCGCGCCGACAATCACGGCGAGGGCGGCAGCCTCGCGCTGCTGGCGCTGGTCACCGAACTGACCAAGGGCCGCCGGGTCTACTACCCGCTGATGTTGCTCGGCGTGACCGCCGCGGCGTTGTTCTACGGCGACAGCATGATCACGCCGGCGATCTCGGTGCTGAGCGCGGTCGAAGGCCTCGAGGTCGTGACCCCCGAATTGGCGCCCTATGTGGTGCCGATCACCGCGGTGGTGCTGACCGGCCTGTTCATGATCCAGAAGCGCGGCACCGGCCTGGTCGGCCGGCTGTTCGGGCCGGTGATGTGCCTGTGGTTCGCCACCCTGGCGGTGCTCGGCATCATCAATATCGCGGCGGCACCCGAGGTGCTGACGGCGATCAGCCCGACCTATGCGGCGGCGTTCGTGGTCGCTCATCCGGTCATGAGTTTCTATGCGCTGGGTTCGGTGGTGCTGGCGGTGACTGGCGGCGAGGCGCTGTACACCGATATGGGACATTTCGGCAAATTCCCGATCCGGCTTGCATGGTTCGGTCTGGTGCTGCCGGCGCTGTTGCTGAATTATTTCGGCCAGGGCGCGTTGCTGATCACCCAGCCGACGGCGATCCAGAACCCGTTCTTCCGGCTGGTGCCGGAATGGATGGTGATGCCGATGGTCGGGCTGGCGACGCTCGCCACCGTGATCGCTTCGCAGGCGGTGATCTCCGGGGCGTATTCGGTGGCGCGACAGGCGATTCAGCTCGGGCTGCTGCCGCGGATGACGATCGTCCACACCTCGGGCGAGGAAGCCGGCCAGATCTACGTGCCGTTCACCAATTGGACGCTGTACATCGCCGTGATGGCGCTGGTGATCGGGTTCCAATCATCGAGCAATCTGGCGGCCGCCTACGGCATCGCCGTCACCGGCACGATGATGATCGACACGATTCTGGTTTCGTTTGTGATGGCGCTGATGTGGCGTTGGCACTGGCTGGCGATTGCGGCGGTGTCCGGCACGCTGCTGCTGATCGATGTCGCCTTCTTCTTCGCCAATATTATCAAGGTCGCGCAAGGCGGCTGGTTTCCGCTGGTCATCGGCCTGGTGTCGTTCACGGTGTTGACGACCTGGCGTCGCGGCCGCTCGCTGGTGCGCAAGCAGCTGAAAAAGCAAGCGGTGCCGCTCGACGTGGTGATGCGCGCGCTGGGCTCGTCGGTCACCCGCGCGCGCGGCACCGCGGTGTTTCTCACCGCCTCCGCCGACGGCGTGCCGCCGGCGCTGCTGCATAATCTCAAGCACAACCAGACCGTCCACCAGCGCGTCATCCTCGCCACGGTGATGACCGCGGAGACACCCTATGTGCCGGAATCGGAGCGGGTCGACATGACCGATCTCGGCGACGGCTTTCATCGCCTGACCATCCGCTACGGCTTCATGCAGACCCCCGACGTGCCGGAGGCGCTGAGGCTGTGCAAGAAGTTCGGCCACGAGTTCAACATGATGTCGACCTCGTTCTTCCTCAGCCGGGAAACCTTCGTGCCGAGCCTCAATCCCGGCATGGCGCTGTGGCGGGAGCGGCTGTTCACCTTCATGACGCTGAACGCCACAAGGGCGACGATCTTCTTCAAGATTCCCGCGGAGCGCGTGGTCGAGCTCGGCACCCAATTGGAGATCTGAAGCCGCTGCGGCCGGGGCGTCGGCTAGGATTCCAGATAGCGCTGCTCGAGGGCCGCGCGTTCGCGCGGGCCGATGCCGAGCCCGTCCGCCAGATAGGCGTCCACACCGCCATAGCTGGCCTGGACCGCCTCGAATGCGGCAGCGAGGAACGATCCCTCGACCGAGATCAGCACCGCCTTGACGTCATCGGGCAGATCGATGCTGCGCGCCGTCGCCGGATCGATCCGGTAGTGCCGGTTGGTCAGCAGATAATCCTCGACGACCAGGTCCTCGGACACGCCGAGCGCGTTCAGGATCAGCGCGCAGGCGAAACCGGTGCGGTCCTTGCCGGCGGTGCAATGGATCACCAAAGGTCCGTCGTCCCGAAGCAGATGTGTAAACAAGGTGCGGAATGCCGGCGTGTTCTCCTGCACAAAGCCGCGATAGGACTCCCGCATCAGCGCCGCGGTCTCGGCGCCCGTCAGCGGCTCGCTGCTCAGCAGTCGGGTCTTCAGCGCCACCAGAACCGAGGGCTCGATCGGCAGCGAATGCACCGTGATAGTGTCGTCGCAACACGCGCTCGACAGCCGCTCCTCGATGCCGCGCAGATCGAACGCGCTTTTCAGGCCAAGGCCGCGCAGCAGTTCGATATCCGGTACTGTCAGATCGCCGAGGTGGCTGGAGCGGAACAGCCGCCGCCAGCGAACCAGGCGGCCGTCGCGGGCGGGATAGCCGCCGAGATCGCGGAAATTGCTGGCACCGGCCAGCGCGAGATGGCGCGTGAGCGAATCGGGCATGCCACCAACTTACGCCATCGGCGCGGCGAAGGAATGACGGTGGGGTTGCGCTGCAATGAAAGCAGGCGCGCCGATCAGCGGTCGCAATGCGCGATCAGGCCAGACCGAGCGAAAACGCCAGCGTTCCGACCACCGCATGGGAGATGATCAACGGCCAGATGTTGCGCATCCGCAGATAGGCGATGCCCCACACCACGCCGAGCAGGAAGGTGTTCAACAGCAGTGCGGTGTCGCCATAGGCCAGATGGATCAGCGAAAACATCGTCGCCGAATACAGCACATAGGTCCAGCCGCTGCTCTGCAGCCGGTCGGTCATCAGCTTGGGGATCGAGCGGCACACCACCTCCTGGCACGGGCTGGAGACCAGCACGTAGAACGGCGCGAAACTCAGCCAGACCGGCTGCTGCTGATCGAAGCTGAACAGCCTTGTGGCCAGCACCATGATCGCCGCCAGTCCGACCGTCAGCGTGCCGCAGCCGATCCAGTGCCAGCGTTCATGGGGCCGACCGAAGCCGAGCTCGACATAGGAAAAGCCGGCCAGCAGGCACAGCGCGATGCACAGCGCCGACACCGCCAGCAGGGCGTAGAACCGGTATTCGAACGGCAGCAGCCCCGCCTGGATCGCCAATCCGGGCAGAGTGAGCAGGACCGCAAATCCCACCAGCGGCGCGAAGGGGCGCAATTGACGCAAATATGTCATCTCACCGTCAACATAGCATCATGGAGGCTGGATTCGTGTGGCCGAACGCCGCGCCGCCGATCACGTTTGCGTCCCCGCAATCGCCCGAGGTCGGTGGCCGGGATTTTTAAATGCCGGTCTGGCGGACGGGTTCCCTGCGCGGGATCAGCGCGACGGCGAGCGCGCCGCGCGGCGCGGTCGTTCAGCGCGTGCGGCTGCCGACGCCGACGCTGATGCTGCCGCCGAGCTTGACGCAGGTCGAGGTGCCTTCGGCCATCACAAAGCCCGGGCCGAAGGCGGCGCAGGGGTTGGACTTGACCTGCCGCGGCGGCGGCTTGGTTGCGCGCTTGTCGTCGGCCATCGCCGAGACCGGCAATGCCGCGATGAGAAAAGCTGCGAGAACACCATGGCGCATCCGCCTTGATAACGCAGCCGGCGCCCGTTTTCCAGCCGGCACCGGCGCGCTCAGCGCTTGCGCACGAACACCGTGCCGGCCGAATAGCCGGCGCCGAAACTGCAGATCAGGCCCAGATCGTCGGCGACCAGATCGTCGGAGTGGCTGTGGAAGGCGATGATCGAGCCGGCCGACGAGGTGTTGGCATATTGGTCGAGGATGATGACGTTTTCCTGCGGCGACGGCTCGCGGCCGAGCACGCGCCGGCCGATGATCTCGTTCATGTTGATATTGGCCTGATGCAGCCACAGCCGCTTCAACGCCTGCGGGTCCAGCCCGAGATCGGCGGCATGGGCCAGGATCATGTCCGACACCATCGGCACCACTTCCTTGAACACTTTGCGGCCCTGCTGGACGAACAGCTTGTCGGGCAGATCGCGGCCCTCCGGGGCGGCGCGGTTGAGGAAGCCGGTGTTGTTGCGGATATTGTTGGAGAACTGGGTCTTCAGCCGGGTGCCGAGAATGTCCCAGCCGCCCTCGGCCTGATCGGCGCGTTCGACGATCACCGCGGTGGCGACGTCGCCGAAGATGAAGTGGCTGTCACGGTCGCGGAAATTGAGGTGGCCGGAGCAGATTTCCGGATTGACCATCAGCACCGCGTCGACCGATCCGGTAGCGACATAATCCGCCGCGGTCTTGATCCCGAACGTCGCCGAGGAGCAGGCCACATTCATGTCGAAGGCGAAGCCGCCGAGCCCGAGCGCGTCCTGGATCTCGACCGCCATCGCCGGATAGGCGCGCTGCATGTTCGACGCCGCGCACAGCACCGCGCCGATCCGCTCGCGGGGCTTGCCCCAGCGCGTCAGCGCGTCCTCGGCGGCGGCGACGGCGATCTCGGCCAGGATCGAAATCTGCTCATTGGGGCGCTCCGGAATTACCGGACGCATCAATGCGGGATCGAGGATGCCGGATTTCTGCACCACATAGCGCGACTTGATGCCGGAGGCCTTCTGGATGAACTCCACCGAGGAGGGCTGCAGCGGCGCGATCTGGCCGGACTCGATATCGCTGTGGTGGTCGGCATTAAAGCGCTCGACATAGGCGTTGTACGCCGCCACCAGTTCGGCATTCGAAATGCTATCGGGCGGGGTGTGAAGGCCGGTAGCGGCAATGACGGCAGGGCGCACCGTAAACTCCGGATGGATGGTTGAGGGGGCGCGGCGGCCGATGGATCTGCGCAGGCGCAATGCCCATGCCAATATCCGACGCCGATTCAGGGTAGCGTGCTTTGACGCCAGACAAATCATCCCGGATTTCGCGCCGTCCGGCAAGCCTGTTGACCCACCGTAGTTTACCCGGGCGCCGCGGCGGTCCAGCCGCGGCGCCCGCGGCGATTAGCGGCTGAGCGACAGCGCCATCCCGCTGAGGTCGAGATTGACCATCAGGCCAGTCTGCTGGCCGCTGAGTTCCAGCACCGCGCCGTTCTGGTTGGTGAGCACGATGGCCTGCGAGCCCCGCAGCACGGTGGCGCCGGCGCCGGCGGCGCCATAGACGCCTTCGATATCCTGCGGGCGGCGGATGTTCTTGACCCGGCCATGCAGCTCGGTCTGCGAGCCGCCGAAGGTCAGGCCATAGCTCAGGCCACCGATCGACAGCGGATAGTCGCGACCGTGGAACCGCAACGTGCCGCTGCCGAACGAGCCGCCGATCACCCAGCCGGCCTTGAGGAACGAGATCCGGATGGTGCCGCTATCGGCATGAGCAGCCGGCGCCAGGCCGGCGGCGAACATGGCGATCAGAGCGACGACGAAGATGCGAACGTTGCGCAATGACATGGTGGGTCCTTTGGGTTTGCAATCAGCCTGCCGTTTGAATGCCGTCAATGCGACTCCGCGGCGGATGATGGTGAGGAGTGAGACCACAGGAGTCGGGCGCACGCAACGACGCCGCGGTGGCGGCCGAGCGCTGCGCAGATGTTTGTCGAGGCGCGCGCGCACCGCGGCGATGTTCGGACTGCGGGGAGGGGGGTGGACAACTTGCGCTTCCCGGGGGCTTGCGATAGCGCTGAAATCATGTCAACATACTGTAATCATTGGAATAATTGGTACTCTAAAACCTTTTCCGGCCGGAGGTCGTGCGATGAAATTCAGCTTGAGCGCCGCGATCCTGATCGCGTTGGGGGCACCGGCCGTCGCCGGTGGCGCCGCGTTTGTCGACGGGATCTGGGTCGGCAAGGGCACCTTTCAGATGGGTGACAAGATCTATAGCTGCGGCGACATCAAGATGACCTTCGTCGGCAGTGCGACCAGCTACGAGGTCCGCGAAGCGGAGATGACCTGCGAGGATCTCGGCAAACAGACCTTCACCGAAATCGACAAATTCACCATCGACCAGGACGGGGTGATCACCTTTGTCGAAGGTACCGCGACGACGCTGAAGCCGAACACCAAAGTGGGATCGGTCAAGGGCAATCGGCTGACCACGCTGAACCCGATCGACGACGACAAGATCGACGACATCAAGATGCGGCTCGATGGCGATATGCTGATCTACGACCAGATCGCCAGCAAGCCCTGCATCACGCCGGATTACAGCCTGGTCGCGATCCTGACCAAGCAGAAGCCGGCAGCGGGCGACAAGAAGTAGCCAGGCGCCTTGGCGCGCACCGGAATTGGCGCACCGGGAATTGAATGGCCTGCGGCGCACCGCGCGTCTATGGTCGGCTGATGTCGCGTTTTTCATCTCTATCGATTGTGCTGATTCTGTCGCTGCTGTGTGCCGCCGCGCAGGCGGCGCCGCATCACAAGCGCAAGCCGCTGCGCTGGCATGGCTACGGCTTCCTGCCCGGCTATCAGCAGCCGCTGAACAACGCCATCCCGCTGACGCGGCAGAAGGCCGCCGATCTGCGCCGCGCCCGCCGCGATCGGCGCCCCTGGTATATCGACCCGACGCCCGGCTATTGGGACTGGTGGGACGGCGAGCATCATTATCTCGGCCGACCGGGCTTCTATGGCGGCCGCTACAATGGCGGCAGTCTCGGGCCGTGCTGGACCCAGACGCCGATCGGGCCGGTGTGGAATTGCGGCCGCTGAGGCGGACCGGGCGGTCGATCTGAAGCCCACCGAACCCGCGCCGATGCACGATCATTTGCCCCCTCGCCGAACCGGTTGAATGCTGCGCGCTGACGGCGCCGCGACCGCGGTTCGGCGCCCGGCGGATGGCAGATCGCGGCATTGCAAAGTCGCGGATTGTGCACTGGCCTGTATCCGGGTCACGCTGCGTCCAACGGATCTCGAATCGGAATGGCGACATGACGTTGGCGATGAGCTGGGACGAATGGGCCGAACACGACGCGGTGGCGCTGGCCGATCGGGTGCGCCGCGGCGAGCTGACGCCGGCCGAGCTGGCGGCGCAGGCGAGGGCCGGGATCGCCCGCCTCAATCCCGCGCTCGACGCCGTGGTCGAGGTGTTCGACGACGTGGTGGCCGATCCCACCAAAGACGGCATGAATCCCGCCGGTCCCTTTGCCGGCGTGCCGATGCTGATCAAGGATCTCGGCCCGACGCTGAAGGGGCGGCTGCAGGAATTCGGCTCGATGATCATGCAGGGCAACCGGCCCGCGCAGGACAGCTTCCTGACCGGCAAGATCCGCAATGCCGGGCTCAACATCATCGGCCGCAGCACCACGCCGGAATTCGGCGTCTGCAGTTCGGCGGAGAACGCGCTCTACGTCACCCGCAATCCGTGGGACACCGACTACACCACCTGCGGCTCCTCGGCGGGCACAGCGGCGATGGTGGCGGCCGGCGTGCTGCCGATCTCGCATGGCAGCGACGGCGGCGGATCGATCCGGATTCCCGCCGGCGCCACCGGCTCGATCGGCCTCAAAGTGTCGCGCGGCGTGTTCTCGCTGGCGCCGAACCTGTCGGACCTCTCGGGGCTGGTGTCGATCCAGGGCTGTCTGTCGCGCTCCGTGCGCGACACCGCCGCCTTTGTCGATGCCTGCCGCGGCGGTGCGCCGGGCGAGTTCATGCCGTTCTGGTCACCGAAAGAATCCTATGGCGAGCTGATCAAGCGCGACCCCGGCCGGCTGCGCATCGCGCTGTCGCATGAATGGGGCGATTACTCCGCGCCGCCGCATTTCGTCGCCGAGCTGGAGCGCGCCGGCCGGCTGCTCGAAGGGCTCGGCCACCACGTCGAATGGGCGTTGCCGCAGGTCGATTTCCGCGCCGCCTTCGCCGCCCAGACCACCTGCTACATCAGCAATTTCGCCCAGGTGATCGCCGGCCATCTGGCGCGGCTCGGGCTGCAGCAGCCACCCGTCGACCGGCTGGAGCCGATCAACATCAAGATCTGGGAGGCCGGCCTGCCGATCTCCTACACCGAACGCGCCGCGATGCAGGCGGTGTTCAACACCACGTCGCGCGCCTTCGGCGATTTCTTCCAGGATTGGGACATCATCCTGACGCCGATCACCGCCCGGCCGACGCCGAAGGTCGGTACATCGGACTATCTCACCACCAGCGCCAACCCGTCGGTGCACGACTGGTTCGCCAATCTGTGGGAGAATTTCGCCTATACGCCGCTGGCCAATCTGTGCGGCATCCCCGGAATCTCGCTGCCGCTGGCGGCGCAGGAGAACGGCCTGCCGCTCGGCATCCAGGCCCAGGCGGCACAGGCCAATGACGGTCTGCTGCTGCAATTGGCGGCGCAGATCGAACGCGCGATCGACGGCAAGTGGAACGCCGGCAGGCTGCCGGCGCGGCATGTCTGCCGCGACGAGGGGCCGTAGGGCGGGTGACGACGGCTCCCCCATGCGTCGGGCGGGACCCGGCGCAGATCGGTTTGGAATGGCGGGCGCCGAGGCCGCACTCGGGCCCGCGGCGCCGGTCGGGCAGCGCCGCCTGCGCGCGCCGTTACAGCTCGCCCTTGCGCGCCGCCAGGATGCATAGCAGCGAGACCAGCGCGGCCGCGAGCTGATAATAGCCGACATAAGTCATGCCGTAATTGGCCTGGAGCCAGGTGGCGATATAGGGCGCCAGCGACGCGCCGAAAATGCCGGCCAGGTTGAAGGTGATCGACGACCCGGTGTAGCGCACCCGGGTCGGGAAGGGGGCCGCCAAAGCGGCGCCGATCACCCCATAGTTCATGCCGAACAGCAGCATGCCGACGGTGGTGAAGGCGTAGATGCCGAGCAGCCCGGCGCCCAGCAGCGGCGCCAGCGCAAACGAGAACAGCCCGAAGATGATGGTGCTTGCCAGCAGCAAGAAGCGACGTCCGAAGCGGTCGCCGAGCTTGCCGGCCGCGATCGTGCTGACGCCGAACAGCACCGAGCCGTAGATCTGCACCATCAGCGCGTCGCGAAACGACACCCCCGCGACCTTGACGTTGTAGGACAACAAATAGGCCGTGCAGATGTAGAAGGCGACGAAGGTCACCAGCGCCATGAAGGTGCCGAGCACCAGGCTGCGCTTGTGATGCCGGAACACTTCCAGCACCGGCACCGAGACCCGCTCGGCCTTGTCGATGGCGCGCTGGAATTCGGGGGTCTCGGTGATCGACAGCCGCACCCACAGCCCGATCGCGATCAGCACGATCGAGGCGATGAAGGGAATCCGCCAGCCCCAGTTCAGCAACGCCTCCTGCGACATGAAGTGCAGCAGGATCCAGAACACCCCGGAGGCCAGAAACAGCCCGACCGGCGCGCCAAGCTGGGGAAACATCCCGTACCAGCTGCGCTTGCCCTCCGGCGCGTTCTCGGTGGCGAGCAGCACCGCGCCGCCCCATTCGCCGCCGAGCCCAAAGCCCTGACCGAACCGGCACAGCGCCAGCAGCAGCGGCGCCATCAAGCCGATCTGGTGATAGGTCGGCAACAGCCCGATCACCAGGGTCGAAATCCCCATGGTCAGCAAGGCGGCGACCAAAGTGGTCTTGCGTCCGATCCGGTCGCCGAAATGGCCGAATATGATGGCGCCGAAGGGTCTGGCGAAAAACGCGATCGAGAAGGTGGCGAAGGAGGCCAACAGCGCCGTGGTCGGATCGCTGTTGGGGAAGAACAGCGTCGGAAACACCAGCACCGCGGCGGTGGCGTAGACGTAGAAATCGAAGAATTCGACGGTGGTGCCGATCAGGCTCGCCAGCAGCACTTGCGCGGGCGAATTCAACGGCCGGCCGTGGCCGGCGGCCGCCGGCGCATAATTGATCGCGTCCATGATGGGTCAGATCCGTCAGAAATGGGGTCGGCCGTGACGGCGTGACGCCCAACCGCGAGGAACGCGCGCTTTAGCCCAATACCGGAGGGCGCGGTACCCGGAATACCCCTGAGGCGGCGGATGCAGATCTGCACTGAGCAATCCGGGCAGCTCGTGGCGCTAGGCGCGGCCCGATCCCGGGCAGGGCGGAGCGGATTGCTAATCCTAAAGGCTAAGGCGGGTCGGTTGCCATCGCGTGTGGCCGGGAGGATGCTCGCACCACAGGAGAGCACCATGAGCAAGCACCGCGACGCGAACGGTCCGATCAACACCAAATACGGCGAAACGCCCGTCGGCACGCTGCGCAAGATCTACGGCCAGTATTTCGCGGCGGGCTATCCGGCCTCCCAAAAGCTCAGCGACGTCCTGCCCCATCTCAGCGAGGCGTCCTTGGGCCAGATCCTGCGCGACCACGAGACCGGCCATCTCGCGCACAAGATCGCGAAGAATTCGGGGTAGTTAGCCAGACCGTAGGGGGCAGGCCATCCTGTCCTGGCTTGCGGAGTCTCGCGTGGGCACGGCACAAGGGGGCCTTTCCTAGGCTTGCTGTGTTGCGGGCCGCCGCGAGAATGCCGCGACACCGCTCACCTGAAAGTGAGCCGTCGCCCTGCGCCGGCTGTCGGCTGGGGGCGTTCTCGTTCGTCCTGCGGGCCGGATCGGGGGAAACAGGATGGAACAGTCGCGCTATCGTTGGGTGATCGTCGCCGCCGGCGCGCTGCTGGGCTGCGTCGCGGCTGGCGGGATGTTTTCGCTGCCGGTGCTGCTGCGGCCGATCACCGGCGACACCGGCTGGTCGGTGAGCGGCATCTCCAGCGCGATGACGATCGGCTTTCTGGCGATGGCGGTTGGCAGCGTGGTGTGGGGCACTGTGTCGGACCGGATCGGGCCGCTGCCAGTGGTGCTGGCCGGTTCGATTGCTGTCGCGGCGGGGCTGGCGCTCGCCAGCCGGGCGTCCTCGATGGTCGAGTTTCAACTGGTGTTCGGGCTGTTGGTGGGGAGCGCGACCGCCGCGATTTTCGCGCCGATGATGGCCTGCGTCACCGGCTGGTTCGACACAAATCGCAGCCTGGCGGTGTCGCTGGTGTCGGTCGGGATGGGGATGGCGCCGATGACGATGTCGCCGCTGGTGGCCTGGCTGGTGTCGAGCTACGACTGGCGCACCGCGCTGCAGATCCTGGCTGTCGTGGTGGCGATGCTGATGATTCCGGCAGCACTGTTGGTGCGCCGGCCGCCGGCGCTTGCCGGCCAGGCGCCGCAATCAGGCGAGACGGCACCAGTCGAGATGTCACTCGCCCGCGCGGTCCGCTCGCCGCAATTCATCACCCTGCTGATGACCAATTTCTTCTGCTGCGCGACCCATTCCGGCCCGATCATCCATACGGTGAGCTACGCCCTCAGCTGCGGCATCCCGATGCTGGCGGCGGTGTCGATCTACAGCGTTGAGGGGCTGGCCGGATTGTTCGGCCGCGTCGCCTTCGGCATTCTCGGCGACCGGCTGGGCGCCAGGCGCGTGCTGGCGGGCGGCCTGCTGGTCCAGGCGTTCGGCGCGCTGGCCTATGTGTTCGTCCGCGACCTTGCGGCGTTCTACGCTGTCGCAGCCTTGTTCGGCTTCATCTATGCCGGGGTCATGCCGCTCTATGCCGTGCTGGCGCGCGAGAACTTTCCGCTGTCGATGATGGGCAGCGTGATCGGCGGCCTGGCGATGGCGGGCAGCCTCGGGATGGCCATCGGTCCGATCGCCGGTGGGCTCATCTATGACAGCTTTGCCAGCTACGCCTGGCTCTATATCGGCGCCTGGGGGATGGGCATCGGCGCCTTCCTGATGGCGCTGAGCTTCCGGCCGTTCCGGACGGCGGAGATGGAGGCGGCGAGGGCGTAGCGCGAATGGGTGCCGGGCTCATGACGGATCGTCATCCGGACGCTGCCGGGCCGCATGATGAATGTGCAGGATCTCGACGGTGTCCGCAGTGACGCGGTAGAAGATCAGATAGGGATAGCGACCGAGCGGTACGACGCGAACGTCCGGTCGACCGGCGGAACGTCGGGCACTCGCGGGCCAGCGCGCGATATGCGCCACCACGCTCCGAATGCGCCGACCGACGGCCGGCGCCACCTTTGGATAGTGCGCGGTCAACCAATCGGCGATGGCATCGAGATCACGCAGCGCTTGGTCGGTATAGACAACCTTCATTGACCGCGAAATTTGCCGAACGCGGCGTCGACCTGCGCATCGCTGGCGAAGCGCCCGTCGGCCGCATCGCGCAAACCGCGGTCGATCCCCGCCAGTTCCTCCCGCGTCGGCTGATAGTCGCGGCCGTCGGCACCGGCGTCGAGCTCACGCGCAAAGGCGGCCAGCTCGTCCTGCAGATGCGGCGGCCAGCTTTCGACGCGTTCGAGAATCTCAGCCAAGGGTTTGGTTTTCATCGCGGGTTTTTAGCATGGCCCCCGCCGACGGAAAAGCGTCGCAGGGCGCAAGAGCGCTGCGTGTTGGGCGGTGAGGGCGAACCCAACTTGGCATCCGGGGCTACGCCCGCCGGCCCGGCAGCAGCGCCATCATCTCCCGCCAGTGATAGATTCCCAGGCCGGCGGCGCCGGTCCGGGCCGCCGCGAGCATCGCTTCTGCGACGTCAGCGGCGTCGATGCCGCGATAGCGGTCGGCCGCGCCGCGCAGCAGCGGGTTGACGAGGTGCGCGAGCGCGATGAACAGCCGCTCCAGCGGGCGGTGCTCGGCGCGCTCGCCGATCAGCATTGACGGGCGGAAGATGTGGGTGTCGTCGAACCCCAGCGCGATGACGTCGCGCTCGGTCTCGCCCTTGGTGCGGAGATAGAACTGCCCCGACGCGGCCTTGGCGCCCACCGCCGTGACCAGCAACACCGCCCGCGCGCCGTTGCGCCGCGCGATCCGCGCCGCCTCCACCGGATAATCATGGTCGATCCGGTAATACGCCGCCTCGTCGGGCGTGTGCTTGCGCGTGGTGCCGAGCGCGATGAACACCTCGTCGGCGACAAGCTGGGGCGCCAGCGCGGGCAGGGCGTCGCGGTCGCCGATCAGCACCGTCAGCTTCGGATCGCTCAACGGCAGCGGCCGCCGCGCCACCGCGATCACCTCTGCGTAGTCCGGGCTGTCGAGCAGGCCGCGCACGAGATGCGAACCGATCAGGCCGGTGGCGCCGAACACGAGGGCGGTTTTCATGGCGGGGTCTCACGGGACGGGGACAGGCCGGCAGGATCGCATGAGGAAGGGCCAGGGACAATGGCGGGGTCGAGCGTCGACGCTCGCAACGGCGCCCTTTCATTTTGACTCAAATTGAACGGGGTGTGTGGTGGATTCCTACAGCGGATAGAGGCAAAAGACGCGGGCTTCAGCTTGCGGGGTCACGACGTTCAAGATGCAGGGTTCGGTTGTTAGAGTCACGCTGTCCCTGATCGGGCCAGGCATCATCGGCGTATTCGGTTGTGCGTTTCTTGCGGCCTGGAGCTATGAGCGGCGGCGGCCCTATCTCGGCATCCTGGCCGCCGCCTGTGCGCTATTCGCTCTCGGGGCCTCGAGTCAGATCATCTACTGGCCTCGCGATACGGGCTTGAACGCGATGGTGTCGGGGGCGCTCTACACCTGCGCCGTCATTGCGACGGTCGAAGGCGTTCTGATCCGGTCGGGCAGGGCTTTCGGACTCTGGATAGACGTTGCGATCTTCGCCGGGTTTTCTCTGGCATTATGGTTCTTCTTCTATGTCGATCGCAGTCTGCTGGCGCGCATCTACGTGCAGAACTTCGGCTACGGACTGCTGCTTTGCGCGGCCGCGCTCAGACTGTCGCGACTTCGCCGCGGTCGGGTCGTGGACCGGATCCTGTTCTGGACACTGTTTCTGTTCGGACTTCACTTCTTTCCCCGCACCGTCTTCACCGTCGGCGTGTCGCCGCCGGCAGGTGAATTGGCCTTCGCCGATTCCGTGTTTTGGCAGACCCTGCAATTGTCCCTCGCGGTGCTGGGCGCTGCCTTGGCGATGGCCATCCTGGCTGCGGCGGTGTCCGACCTGATGGATGATCTGCGCCGCGAACGGGATCTCGACCATCTGACCGGGCTGCTCAACCGCCGCGGCTTCGAGGCGGAGATCGCGGCTCCGATGCATCGCGCTCCCGAAGGGGTGTCGCTGATCTTGTGCGACGTCGACCATTTCAAATCGATCAACGACACGTTCGGTCATGCTGTCGGCGACGTCGTTCTCAAGGAGATTGGCGCGATCCTGCGCAGAACCGCGCGCAAGGGCGATCTCATCGGCCGTTTGGGTGGCGAGGAGTTTGCGGTGTTCCTGCCGGATGCATCATTGTCCGACGCCTATGAGTGCGCCGAAAGGCTCCGGCAGACGATCGCGAACAGCCAAATTCCGGGGCTCGGCAACAGGTCGGTGACGGCGAGCTTCGGGGTGGCGACGATCCAGGAGGCCGGCGACTGGGCCGCGCTCTACAAGATGGCGGACAGTCGACTATACCGGGCCAAGGCATCGGGCCGCGACCAGACGGTCGACCGTGGCGTGTAGTCCCGTTGCCCGGATGAGCGAAGCGACATTCGGGACCAGCATCTCAGCGGCGCCCGGGTGTCGCTGCGCTCACCCGGGCGACGCTTATTGCGGCATTGATAGTAAGAATGCGCCAATTGCAGCCAATAGCGCATGATTTTCAGGCAGACGTTTCAGGGTGATCCCGGGAAAATTCCCGCACGGCCATCAAGACCGGCATAAGACCGCGGCCAGCGATCGAGAGACTGTATTCGACGCGGGGCGGCCGCTCGTTGAAATCTTGCCTCTCAACAAGGCCATCATTCTCCAGTTCGCGAAGATGTTGCGTCAGCATTTTTTGGGAGACGGCAGGAATGCTCCTCATGAATTGCGAAGTCCGCATCGACGGCTCGGCAAAGAGCCGGAACAGGATGGGTAGCTTCCACCGACCCGTGATCATTCGAAGCACCCTGGCGACATGTGCGACCGAACCTTTGGGGCCGAGACAAAGCTCCCTTGGTTCTGGTTCGACAGGCACTTTAAAGTGCGTAATTGCCTCGTTCATCGGCTTGTCCCTTTATCGGTGCATCGCACCAACATGGGAATTGCCAGGTGGATTTAAAGCTTGATGGAAAAATCGCGCTTGTCACGGGAAGCAGCAGGGGCATCGGCGAAGCAATCGCCAGAGGCTTGGCGCGTGAAGGTGCGATCGTTATCGTTCATGGCCGCAACAAGATCAGGACCGAAGTGGTCGCCCACGACATCGTCGCCCAGGGGGGGCGTGCCTATACGGTTTTTGGC
The DNA here is from genome assembly GCF_033001325.1 of Rhodopseudomonas sp. BAL398. NCBI lineage: Bacteria > Pseudomonadati > Pseudomonadota > Alphaproteobacteria > Hyphomicrobiales > Nitrobacteraceae > Rhodopseudomonas > Rhodopseudomonas sp. BAL398. The sequence goes on along the minus strand of NZ_CP133111.1, from coordinate 1,417,699 downwards.
GACCTGACGAATGACGACGACGTCCAACGGCTCACCGATGCTGCGCAGGCTTTCGTGAAACCGGTCGACATCCTGGTCAACAACGCAGGCGGCTCCGGCGAGGCAGAAGACTGGACGACCACGCGCCCGGAGACATGGGCATCGGGTTACGACCGCAACGTGCTGGCGGCAGTCAGGGTGACGGCTCGGCTGCTGCCAGGCATGCGGGCCGCCAAATGGGGACGGATCGTCAATATCTCCAGCATGGCAGCGATGATGGCTCCAGCGAAAAGGCCCGATTATGGTGCCGCCAAGGCTGCGATGATCGCGATGACGGCCTCGCTGGCAAAGGAGGTCGCCATGGATGGCATTACGGCGAACACGGTATCGCCCGGAACCATCCATAGCGATAAGTTGGACGAAGGCTTTCGCAAGGTTGCCGCCAGCCAAGGCCTTGCGGCGGACGCATCATGGAGCGAAATCGAGAAAACCGTGCTGCCGATGTTTGCCCAAGTTCCGATGGGAAGGGTGGGAACGCTTGAGGAAATCGCCGATGCGATCGCTTTCCTTGCAAGTCCACGCGCCGGCTATATCACTGGCGCAAACCTGCGGCTCGACGGCGGCATGTGGCCCGGACTTTGATCCTTTGTGACGGCGGCTTGGGCGGACAGCAGTGGCCCGCATCAGCGCAGCGATATGCGGGACATCGTTGCTCGACCGCCCCCCGCATCTCGCTGCGCTCATGCGGTCCCATGGCGCCGGCCCGGCAAACGGCATATATTCGCTATCATGAGGAGCCATCCCATGAAGCCGTCGATCTCCTTGGCCAACCACCGTGACCAGGTGCGGGCGATCCTGCAAGACTTTGGCCTGTCCAATCCGCGGCTGTTCGGCTCGGCGGCGCGCAGCGCCGACCATGATTCCAGCGATCTTGATGTCCTGGTCGATGCGGCGCCCGACACATCATTGTATCATCTCGCCGCCGCCGAAATCGCGCTGGAAGCTCTGCTCGGCTGCAAGGTCGAGCTGATGACCGCGGGATTTCTGGCGCCCGACGTCGCGGCGCGCGCACAGGCCGATCTGGTGCCGATCCGGTGAGCTAACGGTCGATCGTCGACTGGCTCGCGGACATCATCGCCTGGAGCGAAGGGCTCGAAAGCCATTTGGCGGGGATGAGCTTCGACGACTTCGTCAGGGACGCCAAGACCCAGGACGCGGCGTCCAAATGCGCGGAATCCATCGGGCTCGCCGCCAACGAACTCAGCAAATTGGACCCCGCGCTGGATCGCGAATTTCCCGCGCTTCAGCTCAGCCTTGCCTACCGCTCGCGCAACAAGCTGAGCCACGGCTATTACGCCATCGAACTGGATATTGTTTGGGCAACCGTCACGGTCTCGATCGCCCAGACCGTCGCCGCCGCGCGGTTGGCAAAGCGGCAATATGAGCGGGCGGATGGCGGGACTTCGTAACCAGCAAGTAGATGGGGTAACGGGCCGGCCGCTGGAGCCGCACGCTCGCTACGGCGCGATTTGAGAGCGCGCTCGCGTGCGGCTTCCCCGGGAGGCGGTCGTCCCTCAAAATGATGGTGTCAATGAACCGGAGTTGGGCAAGCCCGCTCCAAGCATCATCGAGGGACGACCATGTACCACTATGCAGGAATTGACGTGTCTTTGGAACAGTCTGCGGTTTGCATCGTCGACGGCGCGGGCAAGATTTTGCGCGAGGCCAAGGTCGCGAGCGAGCCGGAGGCGTTGATTGCCTGGTTCGGGTCGCAGGGCTGGACTCTCGAACGGATCGGCCTTGAGGCGGGACCGCTGTCGCAATGGTTATACGCCGGGTTGCGCGGTGCCGGTCTTGCGGTCGAACTACTGGAGACCCGGCATGTCCGCGACGCCTTCAAGGCGATGTCGGTGAAGACCGATCGCAACGACGCCCGCGCCATCGCGCAATTGATGCGGCTGGGCTGGTTCCGGCCGGTTCATTGCAAGTCGATCGAAGCGCAGGAGGTTCGGGCGGTGTTGACCGCGCGCAAGCTGCTGCAGTCGAAGCTGCTCGACGTCGAGAACAGTCTGCGTGGGGTGTTGCGCGGCTTCGGGCTGAAGGTCGGCAGGACCACCGAGCGCAGCTTCGCGGCGCGGATCGAAGAATTGGTCGCCGGACACGCGGCGCTGGCGTCGATTGCGAAGGCGCTGCTCGCGGTTCATGCGGTGCTGCTGCGCGAGTTCAAATGCCTGAACAAACAAGTCGTGCAGCTCGCCAGAGCGCAACCGCAGGCGCGGCTGCTGATGACGACGCCGTCGGTCGGCCCGATCGTGGCGCTGACCTATGCCTGCGCGATCGACGATCCGGCGCGCTTCAACTCGTCGAAGGCGGCCGGCGCGCATTTCGGGCTCACGCCGAAGAAGTATCAATCGGGACAGACCGATTACACCGGCCGCATCACCAAGATCGGCGATGCTTCGGTGCGCGAGGCGCTCTATCAGGCGGCTCATGTCATGCTGACCAAGCCGGTCAAGAACTGCACCGAACTGAAGAGCTGGGCGATGCGGATCGCCCGGCGCGCCGGCCTGCGCAAGGCCAAGGTCGCGCTGGCGCGCAAGCTCGCGGTCGTCCTGCATCGCATGCTCGCCGACACCAAGCCGTTCAACCCCAACGCCAAGGCGCTGGCAGCTTAACAGGGAGAAATCATCGGTTCGGGGAGGCCCACGACACCAGGTCTTCCCCGCGCGAGGTCCCTTCGCCGGGACGATGGATCCGGTCAGGCCGCCATGCGGGAAGTCGGCTCACAACCACGCTTCCGTAGATTGGCCGGCCGGCTCCTCTTACGCACCCCTAAAGGTGACGGCCACCGCGCCGATCCCGGACAGAAGCAAGTCGCCGGCGAGAGGATCACGTAAAAAGGGATTGACTAACCACTGCCCGTTACAGAAGCCCGCATGAGCGCAGCGATATGCGGGAGGTTGTTACCCGGCCGAACCCCGCATGTCGCCACGCTCATGCGGGCTACGCTTGCTACGCCGCAGCGATCGCCTCGATTTCCAGCATGAAATCGGAGCCGTAAAGTCGCGCCACTTCGACCAAGGTGATGGCTGGTGCGGCGGGCGGGGTGACCGTCGCGAAAAAACGGTTTCGAGCTTCTCGATAGGCCGAAAGGTCGTCCATATTACGCACGAATACCGTCAATTTCACAAGATGACGCGCGTCGCATCCCACGGCCCTGAGTGCAGTTTCCAAATTGCCAAAGACTTGAGCTGCCTGGATGGAGAAATCATCCTTCCCGACGGTGTCTCCATACGCGTTTGTCGCGGTTTGTCCCGCGATGAATATCAGACGCGCATTGGCGATCTCGATAATTTGGGAGTATCCCGGCGGCTTAGCCAGACCATCAGGATTGAGATGTCTGATTTGGAATGACCCGGCTTCATTCATTGATAGCTCCAAACTTTGCCAAAATAGCAGTAACCCGCATGAGCGCAGCGATATGGGGGACGTTGTTGCCCGGCCGAACCCCGCATGTCGCTGCGCTCATGCGGGCGACGCTTGCTACGCTCGCTGAGGTCGCTACGCTGCGGTTTCCGAGCTGTGAGTGACGTCGCCGCGCCCGGCCAAAAGTCCCGCGATCGAAATGTCCTCGTCGAGGGCTTCCCAGTGCAGGCCGACGCGGCTGAGTTCAACCTTGTCGCGCTCGGCAGCGGTCGCGTGCAACAATCGCGGAAACCAGGCCAGCGGAATGCCGAGCGTGCGCCCGTCGGACAATTCGACCCACATGGTGTGGTCGTCAAAGCGGACGCTGGTGGCCGAAACGGTCATGCCATGCTCTCAGGATCAGATCGCGATTGTCCGTGGCGCAGGATAGCCGACAATTCGCGCGGATTGAACCCACAAGAATCGGCGAGGGCGATCTCCGGCACCAGCCAGATTTGGCATCGCGGCCGCCGCCCTTGATATGGATATGCGCCGGCTCGGGTGGCAAGCCTTCATTGAAAAAGACGTAATAGCGCAACCCGTGGCGCCGAAACACCAAAGGCATCGATGCCTCCGAAAACAAATCGAACCGGGTGGGGTGGGTTGAACGAAGTGAAACCCACCGAGAGGCTGTCGATGCAGCGATGGGTTTCGCAAGGGCTCAACCCATCCTACGGGCTACGGGCTGTAGGACCGCATTCGCCTGCCGATTCTAGTCACCGCGACCATTTCGCCGAGACGAGCGCTCCTCAGGACACCGCGCTCAAGGATGCGGGGTAAGACAAGTCGACGCCGGAGACCTTGACGACGGCCTGCCACGCGGCTTCCTGGCTGGCGCGATCATGGAGGTGTGGGTGGCGCTGCGCCTCAACTGGGCCTGAGAACTTCCCTTGAGCCGAGGCGAAGAATTGCCCCGAGACGTCGGTTCCTAACTCCGACGCCTGGAGGTACCGACGGGCCGCGGTTTCTGGCGTCTGATTCATGCCGGGGATGAGGTTCACGATTGGAATCATCAGATACTTCAACAACGGGCCAGCGTTTCGCGCCACATTAGTGGCGTTCGCCGCACCGGGCGAGACAGCGTACACGGCCATGCCGGAGGGTAGCCGGCGAGCGAGCGCCGCGACCCACCAAGCGACAATGAGCTTCGCGTCGGCATAGGCATTGTTGGGCACATACTTCACGTGCGGCCCGTTGCGGATCAGGGCTTCAACAGCGGCGGTTTGGTCGGCCCGAAAGTATTTGGCCGCGAAGGCTGGCACGTCGGTGTACTTAAACATGGGCACGCCCCCTCGGGCAGGCTCCGCGCTGGCGATAACGATCCGCGCGTTGGGGCTCAGCAGTTTGGCGCGAAGCAAGCCGACAGTCAGTTGATGATGGCCGATCAGCGGGGCCTGAGAAGCCTCGATGCCCGCCGCAGTGATCACGCGGGCCTTGCCGGGAACCATCCCTGCATTGAGCAGCAGGAAATCGATCGGCCGACCTCGCTTGACGAGTTCGGCGAGCGCGGACTGAACGCTGGACGGCTTGTCCAGATCCAGCGCCAGCGCCGTGATGATCACTGTTTTGTTCTCAGCCGTCAGTCGAGCGGCCGCTTGCTGGGCCGCGGCCAGGCTGCGCCCGGTGACGATGATCTCGTGCCAGCCCTGTCCGGCGAGCAGGCGAGCTGCCGCATCGCCGAGCCCGGAAGTGGCGCCGGTGACGAGAGCGATCGACTGTTTCATGGGCGGCTCCGTTGTGAGGGCTAAGGTCAAAGGAGCCCCCGCGAGGCAGGGGCTTCCTTGTCATTTTTGAACTGTTCGGTTATATATTCCTGCCAAAAGGTCGAGGTCAAGGAATTTAGAACTAAATGTTTCAAAAAACTGAGAGGCCCCGTGGACGCCCACGTAGCTTCGACGAGAGCGCCGCGCTGGAAAAGGCGACCCGAGTGTTCCGGTCGAAAGGCTACGACGGAACGACGATCGACGATCTCGTCGAAGGCATGGGTGTGGGACGTCCGAGCCTGTATTCCGTCTTCGGGGACAAGCGGACGATATTCTTGCGTGTCCTTCGGGCGTACGCAGAGGCAAAGGGCGCTCGCGCTGCAAAGGCGCTCTTCTCGCCGCCGGCTCTCCGCGACTCGCTCGTCGGCTTCCTGAGGCACGCGGTAGAGAGTGCGACCGAGGAAGGGTCGGCCCCAGGATGTCTTCTGGTGTGCGTCGCGCCCCTCGTTGACGACGCCGAGGTCAGGCAGTTCCTGAAGGACGCCGTGGCTGGCGGCATGGCGCTGGTGAAACGTCGGTTCTGCGACGCGATCAGCGCGGGAGATGTACCGGCTGACTTTCCCGTAGCCGTGCGCGCGAGCCAGGTCATGGACCTTGGCCGCGGTCTGACGATGCGTGCGCAGATGGGCACGCCGCGCAAGACGCTCCTCAGAGATGCAGAGGAAGCGGCCGACTTGGTGCTACTGCCGCGGGCGTAAAACTGGTGCCCGGAAATTGATGCCAGATGGCGTGAAGGCCGGAGCAAGAGCAACTTACGCGGGCGACGCCGACTCCTAGCTAAGCCGGCGGCGCCGCGCTCATCCGCTCTCGATCCGAAGCCAAAAACCCCGCCGTCGCCGGCGGGACCTTTTCTATTTTTGGGCTAGGGGACCCACTTTGCCCTGAATAGGGGACGAACTTGTGGGACCAACTATGCCGTTGCCCCAGGCGGCGACTAGTCGCCACCCTTCCATCTGTGGATTAGTAGCTCAGTAGGGAGTAGCCCGCATGAGCGCAGCGATATGCGGGACGTCGTTGCCCGGACGCTCCCCGCATATCGCTGCGCTCATGCGGGCTTCTGTAACGGGCAGTGGTTAGTCAATCCCTTTTTACGTGATCCTCTCGCCGGCGACTTGCTTCTGTCCGGGATCGGCGCGGTGGCCGTCACCTTTAGGGGTGCGTAAGAGGAGCCGGCCGGCCAATCTACGGAAGCGTGGTTGTGAGCCGACTTCCCGCATGGCGGCCTGACCGGATCCATCGTCCCGGCGAAGGGACCTCGCGCGGGGAAGACCTGGTGTCGTGGGCCTCCCCGAACCGATGATTTCTCCCTGTTAAGCTGCCAGCGCCTTGGCGTTGGGGTTGAACGGCTTGGTGTCGGCGAGCATGCGATGCAGGACGACCGCGAGCTTGCGCGCCAGCGCGACCTTGGCCTTGCGCAGGCCGGCGCGCCGGGCGATCCGCATCGCCCAGCTCTTCAGTTCGGTGCAGTTCTTGACCGGCTTGGTCAGCATGACATGAGCCGCCTGATAGAGCGCCTCGCGCACCGAAGCATCGCCGATCTTGGTGATGCGGCCGGTGTAATCGGTCTGTCCCGATTGATACTTCTTCGGCGTCAGGCCGAAATGCGCGCCGGCCGCCTTCGACGAGTTGAAGCGCGCCGGATCGTCGATCGCGCAGGCATAGGTCAGCGCCACGATCGGGCCGACCGACGGCGTCGTCATCAGCAGCCGCGCCTGCGGTTGCGCTCTGGCGAGCTGCACGACTTGTTTGTTCAGGCATTTGAACTCGCGCAGCAGCACCGCATGAACCGCGAGCAGCGCCTTCGCAATCGACGCCAGCGCCGCGTGTCCGGCGACCAATTCTTCGATCCGCGCCGCGAAGCTGCGCTCGGTGGTCCTGCCGACCTTCAGCCCGAAGCCGCGCAACACCCCACGCAGACTGTTCTCGACGTCGAGCAGCTTCGACTGCAGCAGCTTGCGCGCGGTCAACACCGCCCGAACCTCCTGCGCTTCGATCGACTTGCAATGAACCGGCCGGAACCAGCCCAGCCGCATCAATTGCGCGATGGCGCGGGCGTCGTTGCGATCGGTCTTCACCGACATCGCCTTGAAGGCGTCGCGGACATGCCGGGTCTCCAGTAGTTCGACCGCAAGACCGGCCCCGCGCAACCCGGCGTATAACCATTGCGACAGAGGTCCCGCCTCGAGGCCGATCCGTTCGAGAGCCCAGCCCTGCGACCCGAACCAGGCAATCAACGCCTCCGGCTCGCTCGCGACCTTGGCCTCGCGCAAAATCTTGCCCGCGCCGTCGACGATGCAAACAGCAGACTGTTCCAAAGACACGTCAATTCCTGCATAGTGGTACATGGTCGTCCCTCGATGATGCTTGGAGCGGGCTTGCCCGACTCCGGTTCATTGACACCATCATTTTGAGGGACGACCGCCTCCCGGGGAAGCCGCACGCGAGCGCGCTCTCAAATCGCGCCGTAGCGAGCGTGCGGCTGGCTCGGCCGGCCCGTTACCCCATCTACGCTTGCTATCCGGGGACAGCGTTTCAGAAAGGAGACCCGGATTGTCATCCTGGCCACGCTTGCTTGCTTTATCCAAACAAGCCCTTGATAAGCGCTATGATGCCTTGCGCCGCAAGATTGCTCGTGGCGCTTTCGCATATTGATCGAATATTTAAGAGTGCGCTGCGGGCAGCGATCGGGTCTTCCGCGGTCTTGCTTGCTTCTATCTTATCTAATTCAGCCTCTATCGGCAGTCGTGCGTCGGGTGGTAGCGCGGGAAGACATTCGCGTATTTGTTGAACGTGCCTATCGATGTCGCCGATCGTAAAGGAGCTGTTGACGAGATTGTTGTTCACGGAGGACTTGTCGCTGACATCTCCAAGGTTACCAATATTCTGTGCGTAGATGTTTTGCGTCACCGTCTGGGCCTCCTTCTTATCGCTTGTTGAAAACCCCAATCCTTCGCCAATTATTCCTGCCTTCTCGAGATCCACAACCCAATCCAGCACGATATTCTTTACCGCATTAATCGGGGCAGCAAGTTGGTTCCTGCTCACCATCGCACGAATGTCAAACTGAATATCCATTCCGTCTCGGAGGATTTTGGTGATTCCGGGCGGGTATGCATAAGTAAGAGACTCATCCGTGCCTAGCAGGCACTCCAACTCAGCGATTGATTGGAATAGTGGAATTCTGTGGCAAAGTTCATACAACTGGGGGTCCTCAATAATGATTGGGCACCAGCCTCTATATGGATTAAAAAAGCGCGGGATTGCCCCGATCGTCCTGTATTTAGGCAAATCGTTCCATGTCGTGTTCTTGTATCCATCTGATTCACTTGCGATCCACTTTTCAAATTTGGCGAGATCTAACTTGCGGGCCGCTAAACGCGCCTTTCTGAGCACGTTCGAAAGTACGGTGCTGTCGGCAAGAAGGTCACTTTGGATCTCGCGGACGATGGAGTTGCCGAATAATCTCTGAAGCATGATCTCTCCATGTGTTTGCAGACTTGAACAAAAGTGGGGGAGCAACGGGTGCCCCCCACTTTCTTACTTCTGCCGATTGTATGGAGACTGATTGGTTGGCTTCAGCGAGATGCGCTCTTGCGAGGCGCGATTGCGCACGGCGTTTTCAGTCCGTCCAAGATGGAGACCGATTACGCGAGTCGGCGTATTGTGCTTCGCTTCCTGCCGAAGCTGTTCGACTTCGGCGGGCTTCCAATCGTTGCCGGAGTTGCGGGTATACTTTGGCATAGACGTTGCTCCTTCGCGCCAGATGGCGCTGGAAAACGTTGAAGCTCCGCTAGACGCCGGACGACCGAATCGCTTAACTGCTCATGCGACTGAGAGGAAGCGATTGCTTTCTCGGTGCCCCCGTAAGTACTTCAACTGTGCTTCACGGGTTCCAATGCCGAGGTTAGCGCCTCGGCATTGGTGTTTTTGGGTCTGGACGAATCATTGGTCTATTAGCTCACAATATATCGCTGATCACCCTTTGTTCGATGTCGGAACCTGGTTTTTTGACTTTTCCCCAGCGTTTCGCTCTCTGAGGAAGGCCGCCGCTCGCTTTGCTTTAAGCGAGCGGCGGCCTTCCTCATTACTTTTTGCTCAGCTACACCCCGTCGTGCTGCCGCACGTATCGCACTTCATGCAGGTCCCGTTACGGACCAGCGTGAAATTCCCGCACTCTCCGCACGAATCTCCCTCGTAGCCGCGTGCTTTGGCTTCGGCGCGGCGGGTGGCTTTGGTGGCGGCGGGTTGGGCCTGGGCGGCGCCGGTGCGGCTCCATTGCAGGGCTTCCAACTTTTCGGTCGGCGACAGATCGTGGTCGGCTTCCTGCTTCAGCGCGGTGACGCCTTCGACCTGGTCGGCGACGCGGGCCGAGGAGGCGACCGAGGTGAGGCCACCGCGATTGGTCTCGGGGGCGGAGCCCGTGGCCGGGGCGGGGGCCGCGGGGCGGGCGTCGGCGCGCATCACCACCAGATTGTCGGTGCGCGAGCGGGTCAGGCCCTTCGACAGGTACTTGTTGCTCGGCACCTCCGGCGACTTGCCTTCGGCGACGCCCTTGCCGAGCGCGTCGAAATGCGTCTCGGTCGGATCGACATGGGCGAGGTCGAAGCGGCCCATATAGCTCACAGCGAGTTCGCGGAACACGTAGTCCAGGATCGAGGTGGCGTATTTGATCGAATCATTGCCCTGCACGGGACCCGCCGGCTCGAAGCGGGTGAAGGTGAAGGCGTCGACATATTCCTCCAGCGGCACGCCATATTGCAGGCCCAGCGACACCGCGATGGCGAAGTTGTTGATGAAGGAGCGCAGCGCCGCGCCTTCCTTGTGCATGTCGATGAAGATCTCGCCGATCCGGCCGTCATCATATTCGCCGGTGCGCAGATAGACCTTGTGGCCGCCGACCACGGCCTTTTGCGTATAGCCCTTGCGGCGGTCCGGCATCTTCTCGCGTTCGCGCATCACCACGATGCGCTCGACCAGCCGCTCCACCACCTTTTCGGACAGCGCCGCGGTGCGGGCCGCCATCGGCTTCTCCATGAAGGCGTCGATGCCGTCCTCGTCCTCGTCGTCGTCGCTGATCAGCTGCGAGTTCAGGGGCTGCGACAGTTTCGAGCCGTCGCGATACAGCGCGTTGGCCTTCAAGGCCAGCTTCCACGACAGCAGATAGGCGGATTTGCAATCCTCCACCGTGGCGTCGTTGGGCATGTTGATGGTCTTGGAGATCGCCCCCGAGATGAAGGGCTGCGCCGCCGCCATCATGCGGATGTGGCTTTCGACCGACAGATAGCGCTTGCCGACCTTGCCGCAGGGATTGGCGCAGTCGAACACGCTGTAATGCTCGGGCTTGAGATGCGGCGCGCCCTCGATGGTCATGGCGCCGCAGATGTGGATGTTGGCGGCTTCGATCTCGCGCTTGGAGAAGCCGATCGCGGCCAGCAGGTCGAAATTCGGTGCCGCGATCGCTTCGGGGTCGAGCTTCAGCGCGTCATGCAGGAAATTTTCGCCAAAAGTCCATTTGTTGAAGGCGAATTTGATGTCGAAGGCGGTCGGCAGCGCGGCCTCGGCCTTCTTCAGCGCCTCGTCGGTAAAGCCCTTGGCCTTCAGTGTCGCGACATTGATGGCCGGGGCATTGCTGAGCGAGCCATGGCCGACCGCATAGGCCTCGATCTCGGCGATCTGGTGTTCCGGATAGCCGAGGATGCGCAGAGCGGCGGGCACCGCGCGGTTGATGATCTTCCAATAGCCGCCACCGGCGAGCTTCTTGAACTTCACCAGCGCGAAATCGGGCTCGATGCCGGTGGTGTCGCAATCCATGACGAGGCCGATGGTGCCGGTCGGGGCGACCACCGTGGTCTGGGCGTTGCGATAGCCGTGCAATTCGCCGAGTTCGAGCGCCTGGTCCCAGGCATATTTGGCGCGCTCGACGGCGTCGGGCAGCGGGCAGGACAGCTGGTCGAGCGGCTCCGGCGACACCGCCAGCGCCTCATAGCCGCGGGATTCGCCATGCGCGGCGCGGCGATGATTGCGGATCACGCGCAGCATATGGCTGGCGTTCTTCTTGTAGCCGGGGAACGGGCCGAGCTCCTTGGCCATCTCGGCCGAGGTGGCGTAGCTGGTGCCGGTCATGATCGCCGACAGCGCGCCGCACAGCGCGCGGCCTTCCTTGGAGTCGTAGGACAGACCCATGGTCATCAGCAGCCCGCCGATATTGGCGAAGCCGAGGCCCAAAGTGCGGAATTCGTACGACAGCTCCGCGATCTGCTTGGACGGAAACTGCGCCATCATGACGGAGATTTCCAGCACCACGGTCCACAGCCGGCACAGATGTTCATAGGCGCCGATGTCGAACACATTGGCGGTGGTGTCGTAGAAGGTCAGCAGATTGGCCGAGGCCAGATTGCAGGCGGTGTCATCCAGGAACATGTATTCCGAGCACGGATTGCTGGCGCGGATGTCGCCCGAGGCCTTGCAGGTGTGCCAGTCATTCATCGTGGTGTTGAAGTGCAGGCCGGGATCGGCCGACGCCCAGGCGGCGTAGCCGATCTTCTCCCACAGGTCGCGGGCCTTGATCGTCTTCATCACCTTCTTGTTGGTGCGGCCGATCAGATCCCAGTCGCCATCGGTTTCCACCGCGCGGAGGAAATCATCCTTCAGCGACACGGAGTTGTTGGAGTTCTGGCCCGACACGGTGAGGTAGGCCTCGGAATCCCAGTCGGTGTCGTAGGTCGGGAAGTCGATTTCCTTGTAGCCCTGCTTGGCGAACTGGATGACGCGCTTGATCATCGCGTCCTGCACCAGCGCGCGGCGCGCCAGCTTGACCTCGCGGCGCAGCGCCGGATTCTTCTCGGGATCGAAGCAATCGTCGCCGGAGCCCTCGCAATTGACGCAGGCGCGCATCACCGCCTTGAGGTGCTTCTGGTTGATCTTGGAGCCGGTCACCATCGCGGCGACCTTCTGCTCTTCCTTCACCTTCCAGTCGATATAGGTCTCGATATCCGGATGGTCGGCGTCGACCACCACCATCTTGGCGGCGCGGCGCGTGGTGCCGCCCGACTTGATGGCGCCGGCGGCGCGGTCGCCGATCTTCAGGAAGCTCATCAGGCCGCTGGATTTGCCGCCGCCGGACAGCCGCTCGCCTTCGCCGCGCAGCCGCGAGAAGTTGGAGCCGGTGCCGGAGCCGTATTTGAACAAGCGCGCCTCGCGGACCCACAGATCCATGATGCCGCCCTCATTGACGAGGTCGTCCTCGATGCCCTGGATGAAGCAGGCATGCGGCTGCGGGTGCTCATAAGAGGATTTCGACTTGGTCAGCTTGCCGGTCTTCCAGTCGACATAGAAATGGCCCTGGCCGGGGCCGTCGACGCCGTAAGCCCAGTGCAGTCCGGTGTTGAACCATTGCGGCGAATTCGGCGCGACCATCTGCTTGGCCAGCATGTAGCGCAGCTCGTCATGGAAGGCGTGGGCGTCCTCCTCGGAGGTGAAGTAGCTGCCCTTCCAGCCCCAATAGGTCCAGCAGCCGGCGAGGCGATCGAACACCTGCTTGGACGACAATTCGCTGACAAAGCGCTCCTTCTCCGGCAGATGCGCCAGCGCCTCGGTGTCGGGGACCGAGCGCCACAGCCAGGACGGTACGGTCTCTTCCTCGACCTTCTTCAAGCGCGCGGCGACGCCGGCCTTGCGGAAATATTTCTGCGCCAGCACGTCGGAGGCGACCTGCGACCAGGAATCGGGCACCTCGACGTTCTCAAGGCGGAACACCACCGAGCCATCGGGATTGCGAATCTCGCTGGTCGTCATCCGAAACTGGATCTCGGCATAGGGTGACTGGCCGTCCTTGGTGTAGCGCCGTTCGATCTTCATCTCGTGCCCCATTCATAGATCGGACCCGCATCATATGCGGCCCGCTGAGTTCAAATTCGCGAACGCCTGTTCGCGGCTCTGACCGGTATTCCGGCCCTGTTTCTCTTCTGGCGCACGCCCGCCCGAGCTTGGCTCGGGGTGTCCGGGGACATGCTGCTCAACGCCTTGCACGCGTTTTGGAGCCGTTACCCGGCTCACTTTTGTCGGCTCAAACACTCCGTTTCGCGGCGACGACAAGCCCACACTCCGTTGCCGCGACGGCTCACGGAGTTGGCTTGTTTGCTACCCTTCTGGGAACGTCCGGCGGGACCCAAAACAACCCGCGTTGGACGCACCAAAACTAGGCCGACTCCATCGCACCCGTCAAGAACTAGTGCGACTTTCTGAATCAAATACTAAATATGGTGGAAAGTGCGGGAAAACAGGGGGCCTGGCCGCGTCCTGATGTGGCCAAGTATCGGTGAGTCCTCATGGAATCGGAAGCGCAAAAAATCCGCAAAGCCGGTTCCAAACCGACCTACACCCGCTGTTCACAGGCAGGTATTTTTTCGTCGCGCGGGGTTGCCAAGGAGCGACTCAGGCGGGCGAGGCGGCGGTATCGTTTTCCGGGAAGGACGGCGGCGGCCAGACATGGCGGAACGGCGCGTTTTTCCATGGCAATGGCGGCGAGTCGGGCCTGCCAAGACGACCGGGCGGCGACTCGCCGGTTCGGGCGGTGGAGCAAACGGCGCCCAACGATTCGTTTTCGGGTGGTGCGCGGATCTCAATACCGGCATGATGCGCAGGTTCCTCGCACCGGCTTCCCATGACAGATCAACACATGCCACGCGCGCGAGCGCCAATTGCGCCCGCCGGTCTGGCGTTCCTGGCCATCACCTCGGTCGCCTGGGGGCTGAACTGGCCGGTGATGAAAGAGATTCTCACCGAGTGGCCGCCCATGTCGGCGCGCGGGCTGACCGGGGTCGCCGGCGGCGCGCTGCTCGCCATCCTGGCGCTGGCGCGGGGGCAGAGCCTGCGCGTGCCGCGCGGGCAATGGGGCAGGTTGCTGCTGTCGTCGTTCCTCAACGTCACCACCTGGATGACGCTGATGGGGATCGCGCTGCTGTATCTGCCGGCCTCCGAGGCCGCGGTGATCGCCTATACGATGCCGGTGTGGGCCTCGCTGCTGGCCTGGCTGATGCTCGGCGAGCGGATGTCGCTGACGCGAGCGCTGGCAATGCTGATGGCGTTCGCCGGCATCGCGGCGCTGATGGGCGGCAACGGCATGGCCGCCAGCATGGCGAAGCTGCCGGGCATCATCATGGTGCTGGTTGGGGCGTTTGCCTTCGCGCTCGGCACCGTCACCGCCAAGCGGCTGCCGCTGAACCTGCCGCTGATTTCCTCCAGCGCGCTGCAGATCGGGATCGGCTGCGTCCCGGTGGCGCTGGCCGGGCTGATATTCGAAAGTCCGCGGATCGCGGCGCTGTCGGCGATGGGCTGGGCGCTGATGGCCTATATGACCCTGGTGCAGTTCTGCATCGCCTATGTCTGCTGGTTCGCCGCCCTCGCAAGGCTGCCGGCCGCGGTGGCGGCGATCGGAACGATGGCGGTGCCGGTGATCGGTGTGGTGGCCTCGGCGATCGCGCTGCACGAGCCTCTGGGCTGGGGCCAGCTCGTCGCCTTGCTGTTCACGCTGGCGGGCGTCGTTCTGGCAACGCGGTCGTGACGCAGCTCAACTCGCTCAGCTATTTGGCAGCTGGGTGGACGGCCGATTGCGGCACCACATAGGCGCCGAGCTTCGGCTTCAGCGAGCCGGCATAGAACGACAACCCGCCGACCAGCACCAGGGCGATCAGATAGATCACATAGGCTTGCGGCGGCTTCATCGCCCACCGCACAAAGCCGCGCACCGTTCCGTCGCCGTTTTCGTCTGCCATGGCGGCGTTCTGCGCGAAAATCGTCGGCAAGGAAAGCGGGAAAATCGAAGGGCTCGGATTATGCCGCGCGACGCCGCATGGCGTAGAGCAGCAGCGCCAACGTGCAGCCGCCGGCCAGCACCAGCCCGAGCCCGGTCATCGCGTCGGGATGGATGACGGCAGCCAGCCACACGCCGACCGCGGCGCCCATCATCTGCCAGAAGCCCAGCAAGGCGGAGGCGGCGCCGGCCTTGTCGCCGAACGGCGACAGCGCCTGCGCGGTGCCAAGCGGATTGACGATCCCCATCCCCAGCAGGAAAAGCGAGACCGCCGCCAGGAACGGCAGGAAGCGACCGTCGACCAGCGCCACCAGCAGGATCGCGCCGGCACCGGCCACGGCCAGCCACAGCCCGGCCTGGATGGCGCGGTCGAGCCCGAAGCGCGGCGCCAGCCTTGTCGCCAGCATGCCGGCGCCGAACACGATCAGCACGGTGCCGGCGAAGAACAGGCCGAGCGCGATCGGGGTGAAGCGCAGCCCCTCGATCAGCACCCGCGGCGCTGCCGAGAACATTGCGAACAGCCCGCCCATGACCAGGCCGACGGTGGCGGCCGGCACCAGGAATCGGCGGTCGGTGGCGAGGCCGTAATAGGCGCGGGTGATCGCCACAGGATTGAGCGCGATCCGCGTTGAGCGATGGGTCTCGCCGAGCACCGCCGCATAGCCGCATGCTGCGACCGCGGCGAACAGCGCGACAAAGACGAATTCCGCGCGCCAGCCGAAATAATGATCGAGCGCGCCGCCCAGCAGCGGCGAGAAGCCGGGCGCCGCCGCCATCGCGATCATGATCAACGCCATGGCGCGGCCAAGTGCCGGGCCGCTGAACAGGTCGCGGGCGATCGCCCGCGACAGCACCGAGGTGGCGCAAGCGCCGGCGGCCTGGATCACCCGGCCGATCAGCAACCCGGTGAGATCGCTCGCCAGGCCGCACCAGATGCTGCCGGCAATGAAGATGACAAAGCCGGCCAATACCGGGACACGGCGGCCGTAGCGATCCGAGATCGGGCCGACCGCGAGCTGTCCGAGCGCGAACACCGCCAGGAACACCGTGATCGAGGCGGTGACGGACGCGGTCGAGACCTGCAGCGACGCCGCTATTTGCGGCAGCGACGGCAGCAGGATGTTGGTGGCCAGTGTTCCCATCGCCGCCAGCGCAGCCAGAACCGCGATTTGCAACGGGATCGAGCCAGCCTGCACGGGGGAGGCTGCTACGGTCGGGGGTATGGCCTGGTCGGTCATGCTCTGGCTCCGCTGATAAGATGATGTACATCATCTAATCAGCGTTCGTAAAGACCGACGTTGCCGCGCGACCGGGCGTTCAGGCGCCGCGCGGCAGCGCCATTGCGCCGACCGCGGCCGGCTGCTCGATCAGGCTGACCGCCGGCGACAGCAGGATCACCAGCGCCTGGGCGGCGAAGCCGACCACTGCCAGATAGAGACAGATCTCGGCGCCCCACAGGCCTCCGACCAGGGCACCGAGCCCGGCGCCGACCGGCCGCGCGCCATAGCTCATGATGTTGATCGCCGAGACCCGGCCGAGCAGGGAAGGCGGCGTCACCGCCTGGCGCAGCGTGGTGGTGCTGATCACCCACAGGATCGGCCCGACCCCGAGCAGGAAGAAACTCAGCGCCGCCAGCGCCGGCAAGGGGATCAGCGTGGTCAGCGCCATCACCAAAGCGGCGACGAAGCCGGTGACCGGGCCGAGCCCGACCACGGTGCCGAAGGCCAGCCGCCGCATCACCCGTGTCGCCAGCAGCGCGCCCACCACCATGCCGGCGCCATACATCGACAGCGTGACGCCGATCCCGGTCGCCGACAGGCCGAGGCGGCGCACCGCATAGGGCACGAACACGGCGAGGATCAGAAACGACGCGGTGTTGAAGATCAGCTGGGTGACGAAAACCGGCCGCAGCAGCGGATGGTGGGCCACGAATGCTGCGCCCTCGACGATGTCGCGCCACGGATGGCGCGGCGGCACGGGTTCACGCGCCGGTTCGGCGATGCCGGCGAGCAGCCCCACCGCGATGATCGACAGCGCGGCGGCGACGCCGAAGGCCGGCGCGGCGCCGAGCCATCCGACCAGCATGCCGCCGAGCGCCGGGCCACCGGCAAAGGCAATGGTGCGTGCCAGTTCGATCCGGGCGTTGGCGGCGGCCAGCGAGCGCTCCGGCACCAAAGCGGGCACCAAAGCCGGCGACGCGACGCTGTAGACCACCGTGCCGCACACCGCGACAAAGCCGAGCAGCGCCAGCAGCGGCAGCGTCAGCGCGCCGAGCCCGATCAGCACCAGCACCGTCAGCAGCGCCGCAGCCCGCAACGCCTCGGCGCCGGCCATCAGCCAGCGCCGCGCGATCCGGTCGGCGAGCAGGCCGGCCGGAATCGCAAACAGCACGAAGGGCAGGGTCAGCGCGGTCTGCAGCAGGCCGGTTTGGGCCTCGCCGACCCCGAGCAGCAGCACCGCGACGATCGGCGCCGCCGCCAGCGCGATCTGCTCGGCCGATTGCGCCGCCAGATTGGACCAGGCGAGCCGCGCGAAGCCGGGCGGCAACAGGTCGGGAGGCGTCGGCGTCATGGCTGGGTCCTGGATTGCATTCAAGCCACCATGGCTACCGATCGGCGGGGACAGCCACCCGTTTTCCGGGAACACGGGAGCACCGGAAAAACGCGCGCTTGGCGCGTCACATCAAAGCGCTGGGCTATGTCCTTGATCTAAAGTTAAAGAAGGCGCGGCCCGGAACTGATGTGCAAATTCTGCATTCTGCACATGCAAATTAGTTGCATTAAGCCAAGACTTCATTCAGATTGCGAAAATGGACGCGAAAACCCGGACTTTGGACCCTGAATCGCCGCCGCAGCCTGCTGAGCGCCCGCCCGGCGGGTGGCGTAGCGATCGGGGAGTGCCGTCGCTGGCGGATATGTTCGGCTCGGTGCCGACGGTTCGGAACGGATCATTCTGGCGCAAGCTGGTCGCGTTTCTGGGGCCGGGCTATCTGATCGCGGTCGGCTATATGGACCCCGGCAATTGGGCCACCTCGCTCGCTGGCGGCTCGAAATTCGGCTACGCGCTGCTCACCGTCGCGCTGTTGTCCAACATCATGGCGATCGTGCTGCAGTCCTTGTGCACACGACTCGGCGTCGGCGCCGGGCGCGACCTCGCCCAGGCCTGCCGCGACGCCTATCCGCGCTGGACCTCGTGGCCGCTGTGGATCTCGGCGGAAATCGCCATCACCGCCACCGACCTGGCCGAAGTGATCGGCACCGCGATCGGGCTCAATCTGCTGTTCGGAATTCCGCTCGAGATCGGCGTCATCATCACCGCCGCCGACGTGTTCCTGATCCTGGCGCTGCAGGCCTTCGGCTTTCGCTGGATCGAGGCCTTCGTGGTGGCGCTGCTCGGCGTGATCGCGGCGTGTTTTGCGGTCCAGATCGCGATGGCGGATCCGAATTGGGGCGCGGTGCTGCGCGGCTTCGCACCGACCACGCAGATCGTCACCAATCCGGCGATGCTCTATCTCGCGCTGGGGATCATCGGCGCCACGGTGATGCCGCATAATCTGTATCTGCATTCCGGTCTGGTGCAGACCCGCGGCTATGGCGACAGCATTCCGGAAAAGCGCGAGGCGATCAAATTCGCCAATATCGACTCGGCGATCGCGCTGTGTCTGGCGCTCGTCATCAACGCCTCGATCCTGATTCTGGCGGCCGCGACCTTCCACGTCGCCGGCAAGACCGACGTCGCCGAGCTCGATCAGGCCCACGCCTTCCTGGCACCGTTGCTCGGCTCGGCGCTGGCGCCGACGTTGTTCGGCATCGCGCTGCTGGCCTGCGGGCTGAACTCCACCATCACCGCGACGCTGGCCGGGCAGATCGTGATGGAGGGCTTTATCAACATCAAGGTCGCGCCATGGCTGCGGCGGATGATCACCCGGATGATCGCGATCGTGCCGGCGGTGGGCGTGACGATCTGGGCCGGCGAGAAAGCCACCGGGCAATTGCTGATCCTCAGCCAGGTGGTGCTCAGCCTGCAATTGCCATTTGCTATCGTGCCGCTGGTGATGTTCACCGCCAGCCGCGACAAGATGGGCGTGTTCGTGGCGCCGCGCTGGGTCACCGCTGCGGCGGCGGTGATTGCCGTCATCATCATCGCGCTGAATGCGAAGCTGGTTCACGACTACTTTATCGGCTGATCAGGCGGGCAGGTCCCGAACCATGAAGCGGGCGTCGGCGCCGTAGCTGGCGAGCTTGTCCCGCAAGGCGTCCTGCGCCGCGACGCGAAAGCCCAGATGCGCCCAGAATGGCTGCGAGCCGTTGATCGCGATCAGGCTGGCGTTTTGCAAGCCCGCCTGCGTGGCCAGCATCAGAAGTTCGCGAACGATCCTGGACGCGGCCTGGCGGCCCTGGGCTTGCGGCAAAAATGCAATGTCGTGGATGTAATAGGTCGACGGCTGGGTGGGGAGCGGCGCGATCAATTGGTTCAGCTTGGGCGGGTCGGCGTAGCGCCATGGGTGGCTGACGACGTAGCCGTAGCGCTGATCCGCGCTTTCCAGCACATGACATCCGCCGGGACACAGCGCCAAACGTTCGGCAAACACGCTTTGGTCTTCGGGGTAGTCGCGATGGACGCGGTCGGCGATCGCCTGGACAGCGGCAAGATCGACCGCCTGCATCGGGCGCCACACGAATTCGGCGCTGCTGGTCGTCGTGGCGGTGCTGCCGGGGGCGGACATGATAGCAATCTTTCGGGCTGGTGGGACGACGGAGCGCGGCACGATCTGGATAGCAGCATGATCGACGAGGTTTTGGCGATCAGCTTTTGCGATCAGCCTTGGCGATCAATCTTGCGGTTCGGTCTCGGTGCCGCCATCGGCGTCGACCCGCAGCCAGCCTGACGGGGCGAGCCGCTGCTGCGGCAGATAGCGGCCCTTGTAGTCCATCTTGGCGGAGCCTTCGATCCAGTAGCCGAGATAGACGTAAGGCAGGCCGAGCCGGCGGGCGCGGGCGATGTGGTCGAGGATCATGAAGGTGCCGAGCGAGCGGGCCTGCTCGGACGGTTCGAAGAACGAATACACCATCGACAGCCCGTCATTGAGCACGTCGGTCAGCGCCACCGCGATCAGCTCGCCGCCGCGGCCGGTGATGCCGGTGTCGATATTGCGCTTGCGATATTCGATGATCCGGGTCTCGACATGGCTGTCCTCGACCATCATCGCGTAGTCCAGCACGGTCATGTCGGCCATGCCGCCGTCACGGTGGCGCTGGTCGAGATAGGCGCGGAACACGGAATATTGCTCCGAGGTCGGCACCGCGCTGCGCAGCTCGCCGACGATGTCGGCATTGCGGGTCAGGTTCTTGCGCAGATTGCGCGAGGTGCGGAATTCGTCGGCGATGACCCGGACCGAGACGCAGGCGCGGCACTGGTCGCAGGCCGGCCGATAGGCGATCGACTGGCTGCGCCGGAATCCGCCATGGGTCAAAAGGTCGTTGAGCTCGCCGGCCTTGTTGCCGACCAGATGGGTGAACACCTTGCGCTCGTGCCGCCCGGGCAGATACGGGCAGGGCGAGGGCGCCGTCAGGTAGAATTGCGGTGTGTCGCGCGAGTGTTGGGTCACGTTTGGTCCGTCAACCTCCAGCCGGGCACAGCATCGCCCCGCGAATCGCGGCGGTCAATCGCTCAGTACGACCGGACCGGCTGGGGCTGGGGCGAGGCATTGATCACCACGGTTCCCAGAACGATGTCATGCAGCAGCCGGCGGCGGCCGTTGAACAGGCCGACCAGCAGCACGAACGGAGACAGCATCGAGATCGACAGCCAAAACAGCACCGCATGGACAGCGCCGAGCACGAAATAGGCAGGTTCAGCGGTGCGCGTATGCATCTCCAGCCCCATCACCCGCATCCCGATCGTCGCCGAATAGGGCCCGCCGAGCGTCGCGCCGTAATAGACCACCGCCCAGATCACCGAGGCGGGCGATACCAGCCAGAACAGCGTCCAGCCCAGCCCCAGCGTCACCACTCCGAACACCGCGATGAACACCACCGCCAGGATCACCGGGAGCGACAGCACCACCAGGTCGATCAGGAACGAAAACACCCGCTTGGTGAGTACGCCCTGGAACAACTCCGGCTCCAGCCGCGGATCGAACGGAAGCGGCCGGTCAAAGGCATCCTCGCCACGCCAGCCGTCACGCAGACCATCATCAGCCATGGTTGTGTTCCCTTCGAAGACCATATCCGGCTCGACATGGCGACGGCGGCGGGCCGTTGCAAGCCCGCCGCCGATGACTTCGAAGCAATCAAAACCGTCGGGCGAGGCCCGCCATCAGGCCAGCGTGCGCAGCTTTTCGGCGGCCTGCGGGGCGAAATAGGTCAGCACGCCGTCGGCGCCGGCGCGCTTGAAGCCGATCAGGCTTTCCATCATCGCCCGCTCGCCGTCGATCCAGCCATTGGCGGCGGCGCCGGCGATCATCGCGTATTCGCCCGACACCTGATAGGCGAAGGTCGGCACCGAGAAGGTGTCCTTGACCCTTCGGATGATGTCCAGATAGGGCATGCCGGGCTTCACCATCACCATGTCGGCGCCCTCGGCGAGGTCGAGCTCGACCTCCCGCAGCGCCTCGTCGGAATTGGCGCTGTCCATCTGATAGGTGCGCTTGTCGCCGGTCAGCGCCTTGGAGGAGCCGATGGCGTCGCGGAACGGGCCGTAGAACGCCGAGGCGTATTTCGCCGCATAGGCCATGATCTGGACGTCGAGGAAGCCGGCCTCATCGAGCGCGGCGCGGATCGCGCCGACCCGGCCGTCCATCATGTCCGACGGCGCGATGATGTCGCAGCCGGCCTGGGCCTGCACCAGCGATTGCCGCACCAGCACCTCGACCGATTCGTCGTTGAGGATCTTGCCGTTGGCGATCAGCCCGTCATGGCCGTGGCTGGTGAAGGGATCCAGCGCCACGTCGCACAGCACGCCGAGATCGGGGAATTCCTTCTTGATGGCGCGCACCGTCTGGCACACCAGATTGTCGGCATTGGTGGCTTCGGTGCCGAACTCGTCGCGCAACGACGGCTCGGTGAAGGGGAATAGCGCGATGCAGGGGATGTCCAATTTCATCGCCCGCTCGGCGTCGCGCACGATCTGGTCGACGCTGAGCCGTTCGACCCCGGGCATCGAGGCGACCTGCACGCGCTGATTGTGGCCGTCGATGACGAACATCGGCCAGATCAGATCGTCGGTGGTCAGGACGTTTTCGCGGATCAGCCGCCGCGCCCATTCCGATTTGCGGTTGCGCCGGGGGCGGACCACCAGGTCAAGCGCCGGTGCGGCGGCGGGCCGCGTGTCTCGCAATTCGATGGGACGCCCGAATTTGATCGCCATGGTGCCAACACTCCTCGCAGGCCGTCTATTTTGACTCATTCCAGCTAGCACTTTGTCAGTGTCGCGTCACCGTGGTCTTGATTTGGCGCAACTGTCGATTGTCGGCCGATCACAGTTCGGCGACCGCAGCTCCACGATCCCAGCTCGACGACTGGCTGCCGGTGCCGATCCGGCGGATTGTTCTGGGTGATTGATTTCGCCGTCCCGCCGGGCCAAGACTCCGCGATGCTTTCACAAATCACCCCGACGGGCCAAAAAACCCATGTCTGAGACCCCATCGCGCGAACAGACGCCGCGGGACCATGCGGTTTCGGTGGCGGCGATCTCGACGGCGCGCGCCGACACCCATGACAATGACTGGACCCGGCGGCTGGTGCTGTTCCTGCGGGTGATGGCGGCGCTGTCCTTGATCAAGGGGCTGTTCCATTGGGCGCAGATCACCGGCTTCGTCGGCGGCGAGGACGATGCCTTTGAAGGTCAGGCGATGGCCTGGCAGACCGCCACGGTGTATTTCGCGGTGATCGAACTGGTCGCGGCTGTCGGGTTGTGGCTGGCGACGCCATGGGGCGCGGTGGTCTGGCTGACGGCCGTGGTGTCGATGGCGGTGATCGAATTGATGTTTCCGGCGATCTATGGCGGCAGCCTGATCGTCGTGTCGCTGGAAGCGCTGCTGCTGGCGGCGTATCTGGCGCTGGCTTGGATGGCAGCGCGCGAACGGCCGCCATAGCCGTCGATTGTCATCGATCGACATCGGGTTTCTGCCGAAGCCTCCGCAAGAAGGCCGGCGACAAAGGGGGGATACAATATGAATGCCTATCACAGCGGTGGAACGGGCGGCAGCCTGATCGTCAACGCGGTGGCGCGCTTCGGCGACCGGCCGGCGCTGGCCGATGGCCGTCTGCGCTGGAGCTACCGTCAATTCGGCGTGGCGGTCGGCCGTTTCATCACCTTGTTTCGCGGCATCGGGCTGAACAAGGGCGACGCCGTGTCGATCCTGTCCGGCAACCGCGCCGAATCCTGGGCGGCGATTTCGGCCGCGATGGTGATGGGGCTGCGCTACACGCCGCTGCACCCGATGGCCGCCGAGGACGATCACGCCTTCATCATCGAGGACGCAGAAATCGACGCGCTGATCGTGGAAAGCGGCAAATTCGCCGCGCGCGGCCTCGCCATCCGCGGCCGCGTGCCCGGCCTGAAGCATCTGTTGTCGTTCGGCGCGGTCGACGGCGCGCGCGACCTGCTGGACGGCTTCGACAAGGTCGAAGCTGCGCCTCTGGTGGACGAAAGCTCAACCTCCGAGATCGCCTGGCTGGCCTATACGGGCGGCACCACCGGCCGCTCCAAGGGCGTAATGATCCCGCATCGGGCGCTGACCACGATGGCGGTGCTGCTCTATTCGGACTGGGATTGGCCGGCCGAGATCCGTTTTATCGCCGCCACCCCGATCAGCCATGCCGCCGGCGTCACGGTCTATCCGGTGATGATGCGCGGCGGCTTCGTTCGGCTGGTGCAGGGCTTCGAGGCGGAGGCCTATTGCGCCGTGGTCGCCGAGGAGAAGATCACCGCGGCGTTCCTGGTGCCGACCCTGATCTACGCGCTGATCGACGCGCCGCAGATCCGCGCCAGATACGATCTGTCCTCGCTCGACATGATCGTCTATGGCGCCGCGCCGATGTCGCCGGACCGGCTGCGCGAGGGCATGGCGATCTTCGGCAAGATCTTCGTGCAGCTCTACGGCCAGACCGAAGCGCCGCAGGTCATCACTTCGATGCGCAAGGTCGATCATAATGATTCAAAGCCGGGCCGGCTGGGCTCCTGCGGACGGCCCAATCCGCTGGTCGACGTCAAGCTGTTCGATTCCGAGATGCGTGAGGTCGGCATCGGCGAGCCCGGCGAAATCTGCGTCCGCGGCACGCTGGTGATGGATGGCTACTGGAAGCGCCCCGAGGCCACCGCGGAGGCATTTCGCGGCGGCTGGCTGCACACCGGCGATGTCGCGGTGAAAGACGACGAGGGCTATCTCTATATCGTCGACCGCACCAAGGACATGATCATCTCCGGCGGTTTCAACATCTATCCGCGCGAGGTCGAGGACGCGCTGATGGCGCATCACGCGGTGGCCTCCGCCGCGGTGATCGGCGTGCCCGACGACAAATGGGGCGAGGCGGTGAAGGCCTTCGTGGTGCTGAAAGCCGGCGCCAACAACGACGCCGCCGAATTGCAGGCGCATGTGAAGCACAAGCGCGGCGCGCCGTGGTCGCCGAAGACGATCGATTTCGTCGAGGCCATTCCGGTGACCGGGCTCGGCAAGATCGACCGCAAGGTGTTGCGGGCGCCGTATTGGGAAAACCGCACGCGCGGCGTCGCGTAAACGGACGTCGCGCCGGGAAGGCGCAGGCGGGCGGCTCGGAGCCTCATCCCGAGGAGCGGCCACTGGGCCGCGTCTCGAGGCCTCATCCTGAGGGAGCGGCCACTGGGCCGCGTCTCGAAGGATGAGGAGATGTCCCGCCTCGTGTTCGAGACGCGCGCCAAGCCGCGCGCTCCTCACCATGAGGCTTTTCAATGCGCGGGTGGCATTGCATTGGGAGGTCGGGCGAATTTGCGTCAAATTCGCCGACAATTTTGGGCGGTCGGAAAGGAATTCGCCGCGGTAAGATTTGAGTCACCCTAACGCGGTGGTCATACCTGTTACATGAATCTTTCGAATTCGAACGATGCTGTCCTCAAACGTGACACACCCTTAGACGAAGCGTGAACACAGCCCTCCAAACGTGAATCAGACGTTGCGAAAAGCCCTTTAATAGCGGGCTTAATCGGCGGTTCACTGTGTTAAATTCATGATCTCTTTATTGTCTTATTTAAGCTGATGTTCAAACGGTCCGCTTAAGTTGGCGATATCAGACGGGACACAAGTTTCGTCGAATAAGTCGATAAAAACGACAACAGGGGATCGTCATGATCAAAGCCGTAGCAACGGCGGCGGAAGTCGCCGCGCCTTCATCCGGACAAGCGCCGGTCCAGCCGCTCTATCTCGAGGCACTGACCTTGGTGGAGCGGCTGCATCGCCGCCTGCTCGACGTTATCAAGGATGAATTCGACCGCCGCGGACGCGCCGACATCAATTCGGTGCAAGCGTTGCTACTCTACAATATCGGTGACAAGGAGCTGACCGCGGGCGAGCTGCGCACGCGCGGCTACTATCTCGGCTCCAACGTGTCCTACAATCTGAAGAAGTTGGTCGAGCTCGGCTTCCTCGATCACCAGCGCTCGCGCGTCGACCGCCGCTCGGTGCGGATCCGTCTGACCGCGCAGGGCCAGGAAATCCGCCACATCGTCGACGCGCTGTATCAGAAGCACGTTCGCACGGTGGAGCAGGTCGGCGGCATCTCCAATGACGAGTTCGCCACGCTGAACAAATCGCTGCATCGGCTGGAGCGGTTCTGGACCGACCAGATCCTGTACCGGCTCTGAGCCTTCAGGCTTTTCGGTAGCGCGCCAACGATCGCCGGCGGATGGCAACATCCGCCAGGCGCTGCCCCAGCGGCAGGCCCGCGCACCTCCGACCGTTAGACGCCCCCGTTGCATCGGCCTTCCTCGCGGGAGGCCGATTTTTTGTCAGCCGAGCGCGCCGACGCCGGGCGATGGAACTTTCTTCTCGCGCCGCGCTTATCACAGCGTTCGCAAGTGGAGGGATACCATGCTGGTCGAGCGCGGAGTGAGAGTCATGAACGTCGACATTATCGGGCGGTCCTACGACATCGCATCGGATTATCTGCGCCGCAGTGGCGCCATCAGCGACAGCGCGACAACCAATGATGCGCTGCTGCAGACCATCGTGCAGATGTTTCATCGCGGCGAAACCAATGTGATCCGGCTCGCCAACCGGGCGATCGCTAAATTCGAATCCGCCCAACTCGCGGCCTGAGCCGACAAGGATAATCATGAAAGCCGCTGTTGAACGCGTGATCCAGACCTATGGCCTGTTGACCAGCCGCGAAGCCGCCGAACTGGCCCAGCCCAGCGTCGAGAGTTACATCCGTATGCTGTTCGAGGCCGGCGAAACCGACGACAACCGGCTGACAGTGTGCGGGCTGGTGTTCCTGCGCGAACATGATGGCAGCAACGACCCGGTCAAGGCTGGCTTTACCGGGATGTGAGCGGCGCGTGTCGCGGCCCTCACGGTTGGCGCCACGGAAGCGTCCTCCGACGCGCCGACGCCTCGGAAATGGGGCAGCTGCGACCAAACCTCCCGCCAAATTCCCGTTCGATTTTTGCAGACGCATCGTAATTCGGCGCTAAAAGCCAATCTGGAATTTCGGATTCGGCGGAGCGGCGGCATGGTGGATAAGCAGGCAATGCGCGAGGAGGCCGAACGGCTGATGCGCGAAGCGATGGAAAAGAAGCACCTGACGGTGAAGCAGGGCGACACCCGCATCATGACCACATGCGGCAAATGCGGCGCGCCCAACAAGGTGATCGCGCCAAAAGGCGAGACCCGGGTCAAATTCACCTGCAAGGAATGCGGCCAGGTCCAGGCGACGATCTGAGGCGATCGGAGGCCCGCATCGGCGGCTCACATCGCCCACTCGCAGGTGCGGCCGGTTATCGGCGACCAAGTCACCGCAGGCGTGAGCCTCGACATTGCGTGGCCTCGAAGTCTTCATAAGGAATCCCACCATGCTCACGCTGCACCACCTCAACGACTCCCGCTCGCAGCGCGTTTTGTGGCTGCTGGAAGAACTCGGCGCGCCCTATGAATTGAAGCGCTATCAGCGCGATGCGGTGACGCGGCTGGCGCCGCCCGAGCTTGCCCAGGTGCAGCCGCTCGGCAAGTCGCCGGTGATTGTCGATGGCGACATCACGCTGGCGGAATCCGGGGCGATCGTCGACTACATCATCCGCCGCTACGGCAAGGGGGCGATGCGCCCGGCCGAGGCGACGCCGGATTTCGAGGCCTATCAGGAATGGCTGCATTACGCCGAGGGCTCGGCAATGCTGCCCTTGATGTTGCAGCTCTACACCAGCCGGCTGAAAGACGCGGCGGCGCCGCTGCAGCCGCGGATCGACGCCGAGATCGCCAACCATCTCGGTTTTGTCGAGGGCGCGCTCAAGGGCAGGGCGTTCTTCGTCGCCGAGGCGCTGACCGGCGCCGACATCATGATGAGCTTTGTCGCCGAGGTCGCGAAATCCTTCGGGCGGCTGTCCGCCTATCCGGAATTCGAGGCCTGGCTAGCGCGAATGCACGCGCGGCCGGCGTTCTTGCGCTCGATCGAAAAGGGCGGGGCGTATCGGCTGGCGTGAGGCGATTGCGGCGTTGGTTGTCAGCGCATCTCGCGGAGATTCGTTTCCGGCCTAGCCTATGTCGATTTTGCGCTCACACCCAATTCTCCACCCGCAGACCCGGCATCCGGGCAAATTCCCGCATATTGTTGGTGACCACGATCAGCCCCTCGCTGCGGGCGTGGCCGGCGATCTGCATGTCGTGAGGGCGACAGGGCGTGCCGGCGCGCTCGAGTTCGGCGCGGAGCTGGCCGTCATGCGCCGCGGCCTTGTCGGCTAAGGGCAGTACCTGCAGGCGCGCGGTGAAATGCGCGATCGCATTGAGATTGTCGACGCGGCGGGCCGACTTCTCCGCCCCATAGACCAATTCGCCGAGCGTGATGCTGGAGATGCACAGCTGCTCGGCCAGCGCATTGAATTTGTCGCGCAGCGCCGGCGGGCGGTTCTTGATCACGTAGATGCAGATATTGGTATCGAGCATGTAGGCGAGCATCACAGCGGCTCGCGCTGTTCGGCAGCCGGCTGCTCGCGTTCGCGGAGGAAATCGTCGCTGGCGCGGGGGCCGTTCAGGAAGAAGTCGTCCCATCGCTGGCCTTGCGGAACGATGACGCGACTGCGGCCGATCTTGATGATGTCGACCTTGTGCACGCCGTCGGGGAAGGCGACGCCCTTGGGCAAGCGAACCGCTTGGCTGCGGTTGCTGGTGAAGACGGTTGAACTGGCCATCACGGATCCTATGGATATCCAAATGGGATATACATAATTCGACTCCGCCCGCAAGGCAACGGCCGGTACCTCAGCGCCGCCCCCTTGGAACCGGTAAAATCCACCATATCTGGGTCTAACGGGGACGCATGGCCGCAAATGTTGGCTCCGTCCTTGGCCCGCCGGCCCGGATATGCTATGCGGCACGCGCCGCTTCCGACCGCATCAGCTGACCGCGCGCGCCCCGACCAAAGGGCTGCGGCGGTGGAGACATTTGCCATGAGCACATCTGCCACGACCCAATCTGCCCCCGATTCCTTCTTTTCGGCCTCGCTGGAGCAGGCCGATCCCGAGATCGCCGCCGCCATCAAGGGCGAGCTTGGCCGCCAGCGCCATGAGGTCGAGCTGATCGCCTCGGAAAACATCGTCAGCCGCGCGGTGCTGGAAGCACAGGGCTCGGTGATGACCAACAAATATGCCGAGGGCTATCCGGGCCACCGCTATTATGGCGGCTGCGAATTCGTCGACATCGCCGAGAATCTGGCGATCGAGCGTGCCAAGAAGCTGTTCGGCGCCGGCTTTGCCAATGTGCAGCCGAATTCCGGGAGCCAGATGAACCAGGCCGTGTTCCTGGCGCTGCTGCAGCCCGGCGATACCTTCATGGGTCTGGATCTGGCCGCCGGCGGCCATCTCACCCATGGTTCCGCGGTCAACATGTCGGGCAAATGGTTCAAGCCGGCGCATTACACGGTGCGGCGCGAGGACCAGATCATCGACATGGATGCGCTGGCCAAGCAGGCCGAGCAGGTCAAGCCGAAGCTGATCATCGCCGGCGGCTCGGCCTATTCGCGGGCTTGGGACTTCAAGCGCTTCCGCGAGATCGCCGACAGCGTCGGGGCCTATCTGTTGGTCGACATGGCGCATTTCGCCGGTCTGGTGGCGGGCGGCGTCCATGCCTCGCCGGTGCCCTATGCCCACGTCACCACCACTACCACCCACAAATCGCTGCGCGGCCCGCGCGGCGGCCTGATCCTGAGCAATGACGAGGCGCTGGCCAAGAAGCTCAATTCGGCGATCTTCCCCGGCCTGCAGGGCGGCCCCCTGATGCATGTCATCGCCGCCAAGGCGGTGGCGTTCAAGGAAGCGTTGCAGCCCGACTTCAAGATCTACGCGAAGAACGTCGTCGAAAACGCCAAGGCGCTTGCGGAAACGCTTCGCGCAGCGGGATTCGACATCGTTTCGGGCGGCACTGATAATCATCTGATGCTGGTTGATCTGCGGCCCAAGGGCCTCAAGGGCAACGTCTCCGAAAAGGCCCTGGTTCGCGCCGCCATCACCTGCAACAAGAACGGCATCCCCTACGATCCGGAAAAGCCGTTCGTCACCTCCGGGCTGCGGCTCGGCACGCCGGCCGCCACCACCCGCGGTTTCGGCGTCGCCGAGTTCAAGCAGGTCGGCAATATGATCGCCGAAGTGCTTAATGCCATTGCGCAATCGCCGGATGGCGGCGCGCCTTTGGTGGAAGCCTCGGTGAAGGAGCGGGTCAAGGAACTGACCGGACGCTTCCCGATCTACCAGTAAGGACCCTCACGGATGCGCTGCCCGAGCTGCAACAGCCTCGATACCCAGGTGAAGGACAGCCGTCCGACCGAGGATTCCGCCGTGATCCGGCGGCGTCGGGTCTGCATGGCGTGCAATTTCCGCTTCACCACATTCGAACGGGTGCAGCTGCGCGAATTGACCGTGATCAAGCGCAACGGCCGCCGAGTGCCGTTCGACCGCGACAAGCTGGTGCGCTCGCTGCAGATCAGTCTGCGCAAGCGGCCGGTCGAGCCGGAGCGGGTCGAGAAGATGGTGTCGGCGATCGTGCGTGAGCTGGAAAGCGGCGGCGAGGCGGAGATCTCCTCGGAGACCATCGGCGAGATCGTGATGGACCATCTGCGCAAGGTCGACGACGTCGCCTATGTGCGCTTCGCCTCGGTCTATCGCAATTTCCGCGAGGCCAAGGATTTCGAGGCGTTGCTCGGCGAATTGTCCGGTGACGAGATGGCGCGGCTGGCGAGCCTGCGCAAATGATCTTCCGGATACTGGAGGATCAGTATGCGGATAAGGCCAGAGCCGGCAAAGCGCACGACCTGCGTTTCATGCAGCTCGCGCTGACGCTGGGCCGTCGCGGGTTGGGGCGCACCGCGCCCAATCCGGCGGTCGGCGCGGTCATTGTGAAGGACGGCGTGATCCTCGGCCGCGGCTGGACCCAGCCGGGCGGGCGGCCTCATGCCGAGATCGAGGCGCTGGCGCGCGCCGGCGACGCCCCGGGGGCGACGCTTTATGTGACGCTGGAGCCGTGCTCGCATCACGGCAAATCGCCACCCTGCGCCGATGCGGTGATCGCCGCCGGCATCGCCCGGGTGGTGTCGGCGATCGAGGACCCCAATCCGGAGGTGGCAGGCCAGGGCCATGCGCGGCTGCGCGCCGCCGGCGTCAGGGTCGATGTCGGGCTGTGCGCCGCCGAAGCCGCTCATGACCATGCCGGGCATTTTCGCCGGGTGCGCGAGCGGCGCCCGCATGTGATCCTGAAACTCGCGGTGTCGAGCGACGACAAGATCGGCGCGGCGGGCGGCCAACCGGTAGCGGTCACCGGCGAGGCGGCGCGGGCGCGGGTGCATCTGTTGCGCGCCCAGTCCGACGCTATCCTTGTCGGGATCAGAACCGCTTTGGCCGACGATCCGCTGCTGACCTGCCGGTTGCCCGGCATGGAAAAGCAATCGCCGATCCGGGTGGTGCTGGACCGGGCGCTGCGGCTACCCGGCTCCAGCCGGCTGGTGCAATCGGCGCGGCAGGTGCCGCTGTGGCTGCTGGCGTCGGAAATCGCCGAGCCGGCGGCGGCCGCCAAATTGGGCGGCGCCGGCGCGCAGGTGATCCACGTTGCGACCGCCGCGACCCCGCCGGGGCTCGATCTCGCCGCGGTGCTGCGCGCGCTGGCCGATAGGGGCGTCACGCGACTGCTGGTCGAAGGCGGCGCGCGGGTCGCGGCATCCTTCGTCACAGCCGGCCTGGTCGACGAAGTCTGGCTGCTGCGCGGCCCGGCCGCGATCGGCGAGGGCGGCGTCGACGCGCTGGACGGCATGCCGCTCACGGCGATCACGGCATCGCCGACGCTGACCATGCGTGCTAGCGAGACGCTCGGAACCGATACTCTCACGATTTACGAGCGCAGCTAGACGATGAGTCGCAAATTTGACAGTGACGTCCGCCGGGATCCGACCTCTCCCATAGGGAGAGGTCGGCGCAAAGCGCCGGGTGAGGGGTTTCGCCCTCTCGATAGGCCGCACCCCCTCACCCCAACCCTCTCCCCATGGGAGAGGGAGCTCGGCTTCCGTTGGCGCGCTTCTGCAATCAATTTTGGCATCGAGACCTGATCCTATGTTCACCGGCATCGTTACCGACCAGGGCGAAATCATCGCCCTCACGCCGACCGCGCAGGGCTACCTGCACCGGCTGCGCATCCTGTGCAATTATGACCAGGCCAGCATCGCCGATGGCGCCTCGATCGCCAGCAACGGCATCTGCATGACCGTGGTCGGCTCCGGCCGCGAGGGTGGCAAGACCTGGTATGAGGTCGACGCCGGGGCGGAGACCCTGGCGATGACCTCGGCCAAGCATTGGACGGTCGGCACCAGGCTCAATCTGGAGCGCGCGCTGAAGATCGGCGACGAACTCGGCGGCCATATCGTCACCGGCCATGTCGACGGCATCGCCGAGGTCACGCGCCGCGAGGAATTGCCGGGAATGGCGCGGTTTCACCTCGCCACCAGCCGCGACCTGGCGCGCTTCATCGCCACCAAGGGCTCGGTGACGCTCGATGGCGTGTCGCTGACGGTCAACGGCGTCGATGGGGTGACGTTTTCGGTGGCGATCATTCCGCACACGCTGAGCGTGACCACGCTGGACAGCTGGAGCGCGGGCAGCGAGGTCAATCTCGAAGTCGACCTGATGGCGCGCTATGCCGCGCGCCTGAGCGAGATGAAATAAGCCGCAGCGGCGATTTGATTCCTTGGCTTTGGCCGCCCGCGCGCCTAAAACCGCCCGCGGTTTCCTCATGGTGAGAAGGCGCGTCAGCGCAGGTTTGAGCCATGAGGCCATGATCTCGCTCATCCTTCGAGACGCGGCCTTGGGCCGCTCATCAGGATGAGGGCAGTGCCGGTTGCACCGCTCGACCAATCGAACGATACGGAATGAAGTAATGGCAGACGCGCGGCGCGCCCAGTTGCAGGATCAGACCGACATCACGGGCGCGCGCGTCCTGATCGTCGAGGCGCGGTTTTATGACGATATTCAGGATGCGATGCTGGAAGGCGCGCTGGCGGAGTTGAGCGCCGCGGGCGTCAAGCACGATCTCCTCACCGTGCCGGGCGCGTTGGAGATCCCCGCCGCGATCGCGATCGCGCTCGATGCGGCGGAAGCCAACGGCAAGCCCTATGACGCGGCGATCGCGCTCGGCTGCGTGGTGCGCGGCGATACCCTGCATTTCGAGATCGTATCGATCGAATCCTCGCGCGCGCTGATGGATCTCGCGGTGGCGCGGAAATTCCCGCTCGGCAACGGCATCATCACCGTCAACACCGACGAACAGGCCTGGGCACGCGCCCGCGCCTCCGAACTCAACAAGGGCGGCGATGCCGCGCGCGCGGCGCTGGCGATGCTGCGGATCAAACGCCGTGTGGCGAAGGGCTGAGCGGCGTCATGGCTGATATCAACAAACCACTCGACAGGAGGCCGCCGGCCAAGCCCGGCGACCGCAAGGCCAACCGGCGCGGCGCGGCACGGCTCGCCGCCGTGCAGGCGCTGTACCAGATGGATATCGGCGGCGCCGGCATCAACGACATCTTCGCCGAGTTCGAAAGCCACTGGCTAGGCAATGAGGTCGAGGGCGATCAATATTTGCCGGCCGAGCAGGCGTTCTTTCAAGACGTGGTATCGGGCGTGGTGCGCGACCAGGGCAGGCTCGATCCCTTGATCGACGACGCGCTGGCGAAGGGCTGGCCGCTGGTGCGGATCGACGCCATTTTGCGCGCGGTGATGCGTGCGGGGGCCTATGAGCTCGAGCACCGCAAGGACATTCCGGCGCGCGTCGTGGTCTCGGAATATGTCGACGTCGCCCACGCTTTCGTCGAGAAGGACGAGACCGGCATGGTCAACGCGGTGCTGGACCAGATCGCCCGGCAGTTTCGCGCCGAGGAGTTTGTGCGCTAGGCATTCGGGTGCGCCCAGCCGTCATCCTGAGGTGCTCGCCGCCTTCGGCGAGCCCTCGAAGGATGACAGCCGATGATGGACTGCAACACATGGCCTCCGGTGAAGACTCCCTGATCGCGCGCTACTTCGCGCCGCTGGCGACCGATCTCGGCGCGTTCGGTCTCACCGATGACGCCGCCGTCCTGGCAGCTTCCGCCGACGATCTGGTGGTGACTACCGACGCCATCGTCGAGGGCGTGCATTTCCTGCCCGGCGATCCGCCCGAGACCATCGCCCGTAAGGCACTGCGGGTGAACCTGTCGGATCTGGCCGCCAAGGGCGCCACCCCCGCCGGCTTCGTGCTGACGCTGGCGCTGCGTACCTCGGACCCAGAGTGGCTGGCGCCATTTGCGCGCGCGCTGGGTCAGGACGCGACTGAATTCGGCTGCCCGCTGCTGGGCGGCGATACCGTCTCGACGCCGGGGCCGCTGATGATCTCGGTGACGGCGTTCGGCCGCACCTTGCCTGGCCGGATGGTGCGGCGAAGCGGCGCCGAGCCCGGCGATCTGATCGTCGTCACCGGAACGATCGGCGACGCCGCCCTCGGGCTCGATATTCTGCAAGGCGGAGTTGTGGCCACTGCGCTGGCCACCGACCCCGCTGCGCGCGACGTCCTGGTGCAACGCTACCGGGTGCCGCAGCCGCGCTGCGCTCTGGCGCAGGCGGTGCGCGACCACGCCCGCGCGGCGATGGATGTCTCCGACGGGCTGGCGGGCGATTTGGCCAAGCTCTGCGGGGTGTCGGGGCTGTCGGCGACCATCGATGTCGGCGCCATCCCGCTGTCCGACCCCGCCCGAGGCCTAGTCGCCGCCGGCGCGGTTCCGATCGCGCGGCTACTGAGCGGCGGCGATGATTACGAGATCCTATGCGCCATTGCGCCGAATCGTTTCGCCGCCTTCGCGGCGGCATCGCGGCTGGCCGGGATCGCGGTGACGTCCATCGGTGTGGCGAGCGCCGGGGGAGGGCGGCCGCGATTCCTCGGGCCCGACGGCGCCGAGATGACGCTGCAAAACCTGGCCTACAGCCACTTCTAGTTTTCGTCGTAAGGCCGGCTTGACACCGGCTGCTCCTTATCAAACAGAAAAATGACAGTTACGCCGTTCGCAGCGTTGCGCGGCGTTAACGATTTTGGCAAGGTCCGGCGGATTTGAGGCCACTCTATGAGCAGGGCCGGCCTTATTTTTGTGCGTCCTCCGCGCCTTGCGGTGAAAGACGCGGGGCAGATTCAAGGACGAGGCAAAATCAATGATAGCTTTATGGGTGATTGTGCTCTGCGGGGCACTTTCGATTGTGTACGCCATCTGGGCGACGGCATCGGTGATGGGCGCCGACGCCGGCAATGCAAGGATGCAGGAAATCGCCGCCGCCGTGCGCGAAGGCGCGCAGGCCTATCTCAAGCGCCAATACATGACCATCGCCCTCGTCGGCGTGGTGATCTTCGCGCTGCTGTACTACTTCCTCGGCGCGCTGGTCGCGGTGGGATTCGTGATCGGCGCGGTGCTCTCGGGCGCTGCCGGCTTCATCGGCATGAACGTCTCGGTGCGCGCCAATGTCCGCACCGCGCAGGCCGCCACCACCTCGCTGGCCGGCGGACTTGAACTGGCCTTCAAGGCCGGCGCCATCACCGGCATGCTGGTCGCCGGTCTGGCGCTGCTCGGCGTCACCATCTACTTCGCTTACCTGACGCATTACCTCAATCTGGCGGCCAACAGCCGCACCGTTGTCGACGCGCTGGTGGCGCTCGGCTTCGGCGCCTCGCTGATCTCGATCTTCGCCCGTCTCGGCGGCGGCATCTTCACCAAGGGTGCGGATGTCGGCGGCGATCTGGTCGGCAAGGTCGAGGCCGGCATTCCGGAAGACGATCCGCGCAACCCGGCCACCATCGCCGACAATGTCGGCGACAATGTCGGCGATTGCGCCGGCATGGCGGCCGATCTGTTCGAGACCTATGCGGTGACCGCGGTCGCCACCATGGTGCTGGCCGCGATCTTCTTCGCCAACTCGCCGCTGCTGGTCAACATGATGACGCTGCCGCTCGCCATCGGCGGCGCCTGCATCATCACCTCGATCATCGGCACCTTCTTCGTCAAGCTCGGCGCCAGCCAGTCGATCATGGGCGCGCTCTATAAGGGCCTGATCGCCACCGGCGTATTGTCGCTGTTCGCGGTGGCGGGCGTGATCTACGCGCTGGTCGGCTTCGGCCCGCTCGGTGTCAAAGCCGCCTCCGGGGTCGAATATACCGGCCTTGCCTTGTTCGCATGTGGCATCGTCGGTCTGGCCGTCACCGGCCTGATCATCTGGATCACCGAATACTACACCGGCACCGATTATCGCCCGGTGAAGTCGATCGCGGCGTCGTCGGTCACCGGCCACGGCACCAATGTGATCCAGGGCCTGGCGATCTCGATGGAATCGACGGCGATGCCGGCGATCGTCATCATCGCCGGCATTCTGGTCACCTTCAGCCTGGCCGGCCTGTTCGGCATCGCGATTGCCACCACCACGATGCTGGCGCTGGCCGGCATGATCGTGGCGCTCGACGCCTTCGGCCCGGTCACCGACAATGCCGGCGGCATCGCCGAAATGGCCGGCCTGCCCAAGGAAGTCCGCAAGGCTACCGACGCGCTCGACGCCGTCGGCAACACCACCAAGGCGGTCACCAAGGGCTACGCGATCGGCTCCGCCGGTCTCGGCGCGCTGGTGCTGTTCGCCGCCTATAATGAAGACCTGAAATACTTCACCGCCAACGCGGTGCAGTTCCCGTACTTCAAGGGCGTGCTGCCGGACTTCGCGCTGACCAACCCCTATGTGGTGGTCGGACTGCTGTTCGGCGGCTTGCTGCCCTATCTGTTCGGCGCGATGGGCATGACCGCGGTCGGCCGCGCGGCGAGCGCGATCGTCGAGGAAGTGCGACGCCAGTTCCGCGAGAAGCCGGGCATCATGCAGGGCACCGACAAGCCTGATTACGGCAAGGCCGTCGACCTGCTGACCAAGGCGGCGATCAAGGAAATGATCATCCCGTCGCTGCTGCCGGTGCTGTCGCCGATCTTCGTCTACTTCGCGATCTATGCGATCGCCGGCGGCGGCGCGGCCGGCAAGTCGGCGGCGTTCTCGGCGGTCGGCGCGATGCTGCTCGGCGTCATCGTCACCGGCCTGTTCGTGGCGATCTCGATGACCTCGGGCGGCGGCGCTTGGGACAACGCCAAAAAGTACATCGAGGACGGCCATTACGGTGGCAAGGGCTCGGACGCCCACAAGGCCGCGGTGACCGGCGACACCGTCGGCGACCCCTACAAGGACACGGCGGGTCCCGCCGTCAATCCGATGATCAAGATCACCAACATCGTGGCGCTGCTGCTGCTGGCGATCCTGGCGCACTGAGCTTTCGAAGCTTCGGATTGAGAGCAAGACCCCGCGGCGCGAGCCGCGGGGTTTTGTTTGGCGATATGCCTCAGCGCCTCATGGTGAGGAGCCGCGCTTGCGCGGCGTCTCGAACCATGAGGATGTACATCTCATCCTTCGAGACGCCCGGCTTCGCGCGACGCGCTACGTCGGGCGCCTCAAGATGACGGCGCTGCGTGTCGCCGCCGCGGATCTGTGAAACCGATAACAAGGGGCCGACAATGTCGCTGTCATCTGCCAAGAACTACGCGCTGCGCGCGTCGAAATCGCAGGATCAGAAGGAGGCGATCGAACTGCTGTCGAAAGCGATCCTGGAACTGGCGGCATCGATCGAAGACACCGACGCCAAGCTCAAGAAGATCAACAAGGCCAAATAGGCGCGGCGGCGAAGCCGGTCGATGGTCGGACGAATCGAAAACCCCGCAGCGGGCGCTGCGGGGTTTGTCTTTGGCGACAATGTTATGCCGCGAATTGTTCTAGTGGAAACTGATCAGCCGGAACAGCGGGCCGAGATAGCTCATTTCCTGGCCGCTGGTCGGTGTGGTGCGGCTGATGAAGTCGAAGATCTTGCCGTCCTGTAACCCGTAATTGGCGATTCGCCGGACCATGCGATTTTGATCGAAATAGATCGCGATGACCCGTTGGTCGACGACCTTCTGCGGCATGAACGCCACCGGGCGCTCGGCGCGCTGCGAAATATAATAGAATACCTCGCCGTTCAGCGTCGCCACCGTCGAGGGCGTGCCCATCACGATCAGCACCTGATCCTGGCTGGCGCCGATCGGGATCTGCTCGAGTGCGCCGGTCGGCAGGATATAGCCCTTCTGGAAGGTTTCGGAGGTGCAGCCGCCAAGGCCCGCGACCATCAATGCGGCGGCGAGGGCAGGGCCCAATCGACGCCATTTGGTCGCGCGCGCGGGCGTCGGGTTGCCGCGTCCGCGGTCTTGCTTCGAAATTCTCATACGAGCGTAGGCCCTATCCCCTTGCATCGCGCAAGGCGTTGACGTACCGGGCAGAAGCTCGGATTGCAATCTTCGCGGCCCGCACGGGTTCGCATTTGGAACCCACAATGTTTTGGCCGTTCAATCGCTTCAGTCAACCCCGGACGCCGTCGCGCGGCACCATTGAGGTCATCTATGGCATGATCGTGGCGCAAGCGCGAGAGCCCACGTTTTATCAGGATCTCGGTGTAGCGGACACGGTCAACGGGCGGTTCGAGATGATCGTGCTGCATCTGTGGATGGTGCTGCGGCGAATCCGGGCGATACCGGACAACAAACCGTTTGCGCAGGCGCTGTTCGACTATTTCTGCAGCGATCTGGATGCCAATCTGCGCGAATTGGGCGTCGGCGATCTCACCGTGCCGAAGCGGATGCAAGCGTTCGGCGAGGCGTTTTATGGCCGCTCGACGGCCTATGATATGGCGATCGAAGCTGGCGAGGACGATTTGGCCAGGGCGCTGAACAAGAATGTGCTGAATGGGGCGGGGCCGGACGAGGCGAAGCGGCTGGCGACCTATGTGATACGGTCACTGGCGGCGCTGGACGGTATCGACCGCGCCCATCTGCGCACCGGGTCGTTCCGCTTTCAACAGCCGGTGGTGGTATGACGAACAGAGTGAGCCCAATGACGGACAACGACAATCCCTGGAGCGTGGCGGTCACGGTGATGCAGATTCCCGAGACCGGGCTGCATCGCGAGATCGAGGCCAAGGCCAGCGAACGCGACGCGATCGCGGCGCTCGGCGGCCTGCAGAAGGTGTTGGTGGCGACGGCGGCACTCGATCTGACCCCGGTCGGTGAGGGCCGGGTAAGGGTGCAGGGCTGGGTCAAGGCGCGGGTGTGCCAGACCTGCGTGGTGACGCTGGACCCGGTCGAGAACGAGGTCGACGAGGCGATCGACCTGATTTTTGCCCCGGCGTCGCAGATTCGCGAATTGGCGGAATCGATCGATGACGGCCCCGAGGTCGAGGCTGCCGATCCGCCGGAGCCGATCGAGAAGGGCATCATCGATATCGGCCGGCTGGCGACCGACGCGCTGTTTTTGGGACTCGATCCCTATCCGCGCAAGCCTGACGCCGTGTTCGAGCCGATCGTCGAGCCGATCGCCCCCGAGGAGCATCCGTTTGCCGCGCTGAAGGCGCTCAAAACGCCCGAAAAGCCGTCCCGCTCCCGGAAAACCAAGCGCGATTGAGCCGCGCTGGGAGGACCTGACCGGGGTTCGTCGGGCGGTTACGGTATCGGGGGAGAGGGCGTCTGTCGTCGCCGCGTCACCGGCATCTGCGACTTAAATCTGCCCGGTCAGCATGTTGTATCGGAGCCGGGAAACGCTATTGTCCCGCCCGACCGGGGCGCAGCTGCGCCTCGCCGCTCGCTTCGTCTGAGGCGATTTCTTGTCCGCGGCCGAGCGCTTTTCGACCGCAACACATCAGGTTTCCGGAACGTCCATGCCTCAGAAGGTTCGAATCGCGCTTGACGCCATGGGGGGCGATGTCGGTGCTTCGGTCGTCGTTCCCGGCGCGGCGATCTCGCTGTCGCGCCATCCCGACACCGAATTCCTGCTGTTCGGCGACAGCGCCGTGATCAACACGCAGCTCGATCTGCACCCGGCGCTGAAGAAGGTCTCGCGCGTCATCCACACCGACGTCTCCGTCAGCATGGACGACAAGCCGAGCCAGGCGCTGCGCCGTGGCCGCAAGGTCTCGTCGATGTGGCTGGCGATCGAGGCGGTGAAGAAGGGCGAGGCCGATGTCGCGGTCTCGGCCGGCAATACCGGGGCGCTGATGGCGATGGCGCGCTTCTGCCTGCGGATGCTGCCCGGCATAGACCGGCCGGCGATCGCGGCGGTGTGGCCGACGATCCGCGGCGATTCGGTGGTGCTCGATCTCGGCGCCACCATCGGCGGCGACGCCCAGCACCTCAAGGCGCTGGCGGTGATGGGCAGCGCGATGGCCAGTGTGTTGTTCGATCTGGAGCGGCCGACCGTGGGGCTGCTCAATATCGGCGTCGAGGAAATCAAGGGCGGCGAAGAGATTCGCGAGGCCGCCGAATTGCTGCGGGCGATGCAGGCACCGCAATTCGAGTTCATCGGCTTCGTCGAGGGCGACGGCATCGGCAAGGGCGCCGCCGACGTCATCGTCTCCGAAGGTTTTAGCGGCAACATCGCCCTGAAGGCGGCCGAGGGCACCGCGCGCCAGATCAGCGAATATCTCAAAGCCGCGATGGCGCGGACCTGGAGTTCGAAGCTCGGCTATCTGTTCGCGCGCGGCGCGTTCCGGGCGCTGCGCGACAAGATGGACCCCAACAAGTCGAATGGCGGGGTGTTTCTCGGCCTCAACGGCATCGTGGTCAAAAGCCATGGCGGAACCAATGCCGACGGCTTTGCCTATGCGGTGGATGTTGGTTATGAGATGGTTCGTTATGATCTGCTGACTAAGATCAACCAAACACTCAACCGCGATGGCGGCGCCCTGGCGCCGACCGCCTAGGAGGCTGTCTCGTGACTGCAATACGTTCGGTTGTGCTTGGCTGCGGCGCTTATCTGCCGGAGCGCGTCCTGACCAACGCCGAACTGGCAGCCCAGGTGGATACGTCCGACGAGTGGATCGTGCAGCGCACCGGCATCAAGGAGCGCCACATCGCCGCCGAGGGCGAGTTCACCTCGCATCTGGCGATCAA
This sequence comes from Rhodopseudomonas sp. BAL398, assembly GCF_033001325.1. NCBI lineage: Bacteria > Pseudomonadati > Pseudomonadota > Alphaproteobacteria > Hyphomicrobiales > Nitrobacteraceae > Rhodopseudomonas > Rhodopseudomonas sp. BAL398. The sequence continues at coordinate 1,376,957 of NZ_CP133111.1, read as the reverse complement.
CGCCGCCAAGGCCGCGCTGGCCGATGCCGGGATCGACGCCCAGCAGATCGACCTGATCGTGCTGGCGACCTCGACGCCGGACAACACCTTTCCCGCCACCGCGGTCGCCGTGCAGGCCGCGCTCGGCATCAATCACGGCGCCGCCTTCGACCTGCAGGCAGTGTGTTCGGGCTTCGTCTTCGCGGTCGCCACCGCCGATAATTTTCTGCGCGGCGGGTCGTTCAAGCGCGCGCTGGTGATCGGCGCCGAGACCTTTTCGCGGATTCTGGACTGGAACGACCGCGGCACTTGCGTCCTGTTCGGCGATGGCGCCGGCGCCATCGTGCTCGAAGCGCAGGAAGGCTGGGGCACCAGCGCCGATCGCGGCGTGCTGACCACGCATTTGCGTTCGGACGGACGCCACAAGATGAAGCTCTATGTCGATGGCGGCCCGTCCTCGACCGGGACCGTCGGCCATCTTCGGATGGAGGGCCGCGAAGTGTTCAAGCACGCGGTTGGCATGATTACTGGGGTGATCGTCGATGCGTTCGAAGCCAGCGGCACCACCGCCGAGGACATCGACTGGTTCGTGCCGCATCAGGCCAATAAGCGGATCATCGACGCTTCCGCGCACAAACTCCATATTGCGCCGCAAAAGGTGGTGATGACGGTGGATCGCCACGGCAACACCTCGGCGGCCTCGATTCCGCTGGCGCTGGCGGCCGCGGTGGCCGATGGCCGCATCAAGAAGGGCAATTTGGTGCTGCTGGAGGCCATGGGCGGCGGCTTCACCTGGGGCTCGGCATTGCTGCGCTGGTAGTGCACTGCGTAAATATTTCAGCATTTCCATTGAGTTCCGTGTTAGCCTCGCAGCCGGCGCTGTTGACCGCTGAGCGTTAAACTCATAATTTCAGCATTCGATTTTTTTCGCCGTGAGCGGGGCAGGCGATGAGCGGAACCGGCAAGACAGTTACACGCGTCGATTTGTGCGAGGCGGTCTACCAAAAGGTGGGCCTGTCGCGGACGGAGTCGTCGGCGTTCGTTGAGTTGGTGCTCAAGGAAATCACCGACTGCCTGGAGAAGGGCGAGACCGTGAAACTGTCCTCGTTCGGATCGTTCATGGTGCGCAAGAAGGGCCAGCGGATCGGCCGTAATCCAAAAACCGGGACTGAAGTTCCGATCTCGCCGCGCCGGGTCATGGTGTTCAAGCCGTCGGCGATCCTCAAGCAAAGGATCAACGCCAACGGCGCAGGCGAACCGGAAGCCACCGGCAACTGACGAGGAGCCCGCGTTTGGACAAAGCGCCGGATGCATTCCGAACCATCAGCGAAGTCGCCGACGAGCTCGACATCCCCCAGCATGTGCTGAGATTCTGGGAAACCCGCTTTACCCAGATCAAGCCGATGAAGCGCAGCGGCGGCCGGCGCTATTATCGCCCCGACGACGTTGATCTGCTCAAGGGCATTCGCCGGCTGCTCTATGGCGAGGGCTACACCATCCGCGGTGTGCAGCGGATCCTCAAGGAGCACGGCATCAAATCGGTGCAGCGGCTGGCCGACGCCTCGACCACCGCCACCTTCGGCGCAGTCGAGGAAGCGATCGGGCGCAGCGTCTCCGAACCGGTGCACGAATTGGCACCGGGCATCGACGCCGATGACGATGATTACGAAAGCGAGCCCGCGGCACTGGATCTTCACGCGGCGATGCACGAGCCGCGGTTCGGCGCCGACGTCGAAGCCGACGCTGCCGAGGACGACAGCGACGTGATCCCCGGCGTCGAGGCCTCGGCGCACCCGTTCGACGTGATCTGGCTGCGCGGCGTGCTGGAAGATCTGGTGGCCTGCCGGCAATTGATCGACGCCGCGATGAAGGACAGCTGACGCCGACGCGCAATTTGCGGCGGTAAAACCCGGCCCTGTAGCGATGACGGGCCGATCGGCTTCTTGCGCCGGGCGCCGAACGAAGCTACAGGAACGACATCGGAGCGTGGCGCAGCCCGGTTAGCGCACTTGTCTGGGAGACAAGGGGTCGGAGGTTCAAATCCTCTCGCTCCGACCAATTTACCCCTTTGTATTTATCGAATCCCTGCTTGCGGCCGGCGGTTGCCATCGGCGCGTCCCGTCCATCGGTAGTCGATAATCCTCTGCCGGTTCCGCTCTGGTTCCGTCGCATGCCTCCTGTCCGCCCAGCTGGATGGCGTCGCGGCGGTAATTGCGGTAGCTCAAAGACTTCACCGGATGTTCGTAGAGTCGCGGACGTCGTTTTGACGCTAACATCAAGACCAGCAGAGACGGCCGCGTCCACCGCGAGGCAGCGGCAGGTCGATCTGTACCACCGCCCCGGTGGCTCTGGCCCTGGATATGCAGGGCTGGATGGTTAGGATCGCGCCGTTGCGCAATATCATGGGCCAATATGACCACAATGTCTGAATCGTCCGCCGCCATCGCCGAGCCTCTCGCCATCGAAGGGCCGCCCGTTCGCGACGAAAGACGGGTCAATCTGCTGGTGCTGTGCTGCCTGGCGCTGGTGATCGGGGTGATGACCGGCGTTGGCGCGGTGGCGCTGCGCTATTTGATCGGGCTGTTTCACAACCTGTTCTATAATGGGACATTCAGCTTTCTGTATGACGCCAATATCAGCGAGGGACCGAGCTGGTACGGCAATTGGGTGTTTCTGGCGCCGGTGATCGGCGGGCTGATCGTCGTGTTTCTGGTGGAACGCTTTGCTCCCGAGGCCAAGGGCCACGGCGTTCCCGAGGTCATGGACGCGGTGTTCTACAAGGGCGGCAATATTCGCGGCCAGGTTGCGGTAATCAAATCGCTGGCCTCGGCGCTGTCGATCGGCAGCGGCGCCGCGGTCGGCCGCGAGGGCCCGATCATTCAGATCGGCGCCGCGCTGGGCTCGGCCTTTTCCCAGGCGATCCACCTGTCGCCCTGGCAGAAGGTGACGCTGCTGTCGGCGGGCGCCGGGGCGGGCATTGCCGCCACCTTCAACACGCCGCTGGGCGGCGTGCTGTTCGCGCTGGAAATCCTGCTGCCGGAAGTCTCCAACCGGACCTTCCTTCCTGTCGTGATCGCCACGGGCGCGGCCACCATGCTGGGACGGTTGCTGATCGGGCCGGCGCCGGCCTTTGTCGTGCCCGACATCATGTTTCCGGCGGCGCAATCCTTCAACCTGCAGGAATTGGCGGCTTTCGTGCTGCTCGGCATCCTGTGCGGCGTGGCCGCGTGGATGTTCATTCGGCTGCTCGTGTTCATGGAGGATTGGTTCCCCACGATCCCCGGCGGCATCTACGTGCAGAATCTGATCGGCATGTCGGTGATCGGCCTGATGATGGTGGTGATGATGCGCACCTTCGGCCATCCCTATGTGGATGGCGTCGGCTACGGCGTGATCCAGTCGGTGCTCGACCACAGCATGACCGGGATCGGCCTGTTGCTGCTGCTGTTTGTGATGAAGCTGCTGGCGACCACGATCAGCCTCGGCTGCGGCGCCTCCGGCGGCATCTTCTCGCCGTCGCTCTATCTTGGCGCCACGCTGGGCGGGTCTTTTGCGGCGGTCGCCGGCATGGTGCTGCCCAATGCCGGCCTGACGATTCCGTCGGCGGCGATCGTCGGCATGGCCGCGATGGTCGGCGCCGGCACAGGCGGGGTGATGACCGCGATCGTCATGGTGTTCGAAATGACCCGCGACTACGCCATCATCGTGCCGGTGATCGTCGCCGTCGCGGTCGCCGCCGGCGTCCGCCGCACGTTGATCGGCGAGACCATCTACACCGTCAAGCTGCGCCACCGCGGCCACCGCATCCCGAAGGAGCGCCATATCAATCTGTATCTGGTGCGGCAGGCGCAGGACATCATGGAGCGCCGCTACATCGTCGTGACCGCCGGCACCTCGCTCAAGGACGCGCTCAGCGAGGCGGATGTCGACGATCTGCCCACCATCATCGTTGAGCGCGAGGGACGCATCGCCGGTTTGGTGCCGCCGCGCTCAGGGCTGTGGCGGGAATTGCGTGACCATCCTGATATTCTGGTCGACCACTTTGCCGAGCGCCGCATGGTGCTGTGCCGCGATGTCGATCTGCTCAGCCGGGTGTTCGGCCGCCTGAAAATCCGCCGCTCCGGCGCCGCGATCGTGTTCCATGGCGAGCGGCGGCCGCGCGTCGCCGATATCGTCGGCGTCGTCACCAAACGGGCGGTCGCCGACGCGGTGATCGACAGCTATCACGAATGAGCGGACGGGAGCTGCCGCCCATCACTGAATACCGGAGCCGGGCGTCATCAGCCGACGCTTGGGCCGGTCGCCGCGCGGCCTTCCTAACCGGGCAAAAAGGTCATAGCCTCGCTGGCTTCAGCCATGCGAGTGACCATCATGCGATTCCGCGTCAGAAAAGCCGCCCATCTCCTTGAACGCAGTGGACTGGCGATGGCCGGCGCGGCCAGCGGGATGTTTGTCGGGGCTCATGTTGGCTCCAGCATTCATTGGCTGACCTCCTGGGGTTTTCTGCTGGCGATGATGGCCGGCGGCGCGATCGGATTCTATCTCGGGATCGATATTCCGCGGCTCGATTTTCGCTCGCGCGCGGGTGGCGGCGATGCCCTCGGCAGGATCGATACCGCGGAATTTCTCAGCGCGGTCGGCACCTTTCTGGCGTCCCTGACCGCCTTTGTGGCGGTCGGCGTCGTGGTGCTGCGAAGCGAGCCGTATCTGCTGTGGACCGCGATGATCATGCTGGGCTGGCTGGCCGGCATCGCCATGCAGATCGGCGCCGGCATCATCGCGCGCCGCGCGCTGAAGCGCGGCCTGCGCTATCGCCCGACAATGCTGACCGAATAGACCCGAGAGCTATTTTTTGCCGAGCAGGCCGGTGACAGCGCCAGGCACCGGGATCCTGGATACCAGCCGCGGCATGAAGATCACGGCGGCCAGCGCCAGCGCGATCAGGATCGGCAGCAGCTCGAAGCCGCTGACCTGGACCACGATCCACACCGCGCAGACCAGCGCGGCCAATTCCGCCGTGAGATAGATCGCCATCGTGGTGAAACCGGGCAGCGTGGGTTTCGCCGCCGGCGGCGCCATGAAGGCGACGAATACCGCGAAGGCCAGCACTACGAGCAGCAGCAGGAACAGAAACGCCGCGGTCTGAAGGGTTGCTGCCAGCATCTCACGCTCCTCGAATGTCCGTAAGGCTTGCAACGATAGGATGATTCCGATGCAGGCGGAAGATCCGCCGCTGTCCGGATCGCGCCTGACGACCAATGTCCACGGGCCGCAAGGCCGGCCGAGAAAGCGCTGTTGCGATGGACTCGCGCGGCCCGGAATCGCGGGCTATGGTCGGTGCAACGGGCGGCTCGAACCACCCGGCGCTATCAAAAGCAACAGCCAGGGAAGGACGCGAGCGTCTCATGAGGGATTTTGCCGGCAGGATTGCTGTCATCACCGGGGGCGGCGCCGGCATGGGCCGCGAGCTCGCCCGCCAGCTGATCGCCGAAGGCTGCAATGTCGCGATCTGCGACGTCTCCGCCGATGCGATGGCCGAGACCAAACGGCTGTGCGAGGTCGAACGTCTGCCGCAGGGGCTGCGCATCACGACGCATCTGGTCGACGTCTCCGACGAGGCGCAGATGCTGCGGTTTCGCGACGAGGTCGCCGCCCAGCACGACACCGACAAGATCCATCTGCTGTTCAACAATGCCGGGATCGGCGGCGGCGGCAGCATGATCGCCAACAGCCGCGAGCATTGGGAGAAGACCTTCAATATCTGCTGGGGCGGGGTCTATCTCGGCGTCCGCTGCTTCCTGCCGATGCTGCTCAAGGCCGACGCCGGCCACATCGTCAACACCTCCAGCGTCAACGGCTTCTGGGCCTCGATCGGGCTGAATACGCCGCACACCGCCTATAGTGCGGCGAAATTCGCCGTCAAAGGTTTTTCCGAAGCGCTGATGTGCGACCTCAAGCTGAACGCGCCGCATATCAAGTGTTCGGTGGTGATGCCGGGCCATATCGGCACCTCGATCGTGGCGAATTCGCGCAAGATCCAGAATGGCAGCGACGCCGACGCGCTCAGCGCTGAGGAAATCGCCGCCGCCCGCCGGCGGCTGGACGCCAACGGCGTTGATAGTGGTCCGATGTCCGACGACGAGATCCAGGCGATGGTGCACGAGCGGGCGCGCAGCTTTCTCGAAGAGGCGCCGACCACGGCCGCCGCCGCGGCACGGATCATCCTCGACGGCGTTCGGACCGAGCGCTGGCGCATCCTGGTCGGCGACGACGCCGAGCTGCTCGACCAACGGGTCCGCGCCACGCCGGAGCAGGCCTATGACGGCGATTTCTACCACAGTTTCGCGACCGAGGTTGGCTGGAAGCTGGGGTAAGCGATCCCATGGTGCGATGCTGATAGCGTCGCACCATCAGACAGCCAACCAATAATAAAATCCGCCAAGGGAGCCACGCCATGCCAGCCATCGCGCACGTCCAGACTGATCTCGCCACCATGGTCGCCGACCTCAACGCGCTGTTGCGGCTGAAGACCACCGTGATCGGGATGAAGATGTTTGCGTCGATCGCCGAGATGGAGGTGATCCCGAAAATCCGGCGGCCGAGTGCGATCCACACCACCGACCAGATCGTCAGCATGGCGTCGCGGCTGGGCTGGACCGTCGGCATCACCGCCGACGACCTGGTCGGCGCGCAATGCCGCGCGGTGATCGGTCTGGCGCCGCAGGACGATACCTGGCTGGCCGGGCGGTCCTATGTCGGCGTCTGGCATGAGACGCAGGAGGATGCCGGCAAGCGGCAGCAGGCGCTCGATGTGGTGCCGTTCGGGCAATATCAGGCGATGGCGGTGTCGCCGTTGGCCAGCGGGCGGCTCAATCCGCCGGATATCTGCCTGGTCTATGCAACGCCGGGGCAGATGATCATCCTGATCAACGGGCTGCAATATAGCGGCTACAAGAAGTTCGACTGGAGCGTGGTCGGCGAGACCGCCTGCGCCGATTCATGGGGCAGGGCGCTGGCGACCGGCGAGCCCAGCCTGTCACTGCCATGCTATGCGGAGCGGCGCTATGGCGGCGTGCCCGATGAGGAAATGCTGATGGCGCTGCGCCCTGCGCAGCTCGCCAAGGCGATCGCCGGCATGAAGGCGCTGGCCAAGAACGGGTTGCGCTATCCGATCGCGCCCTATGGCATCCAGGCCGATGTCCGCGCCGGCATGGGCGTGTCCTATGCGGCGAAGTAACCGACTGCGTCGACGCCATCGACGCAGATGCGCCTCACGCCATTAAGATGAACCGGCCGCGCCCTGGCGCGCGGCCGGCGTGCCCGGTGATTACTTCGGCCGGATCGCGTCGGCTGTGCCCTGGATGAAGGCCTGGATCTTGACCACGTCGGCCTCGGTCAGCTTGCCGGTGAAATCGGGCATGCCCTTGCCGCGGAACGGCCCCTTGAACACGATGTCCTTGAGATTCTCGATGCGCTTGGTGGGAACATAGCCCAGATTCCGGATATTGCCGCCGCGGTCGACGCCGGGCACGCCATGGCAGGTGGCGCAGGCCGCGACATAAAGCGCGGTGCCTTCGGCGACGTCCTTGGGATCATACTCGACACCCGCCAGCAGGCCCTCGGTCTGGTATTTGACGAAACTCGGCATCGGCGCCTTGCCGTCGACCGCGAAAGTGTAGACCGTGCCGGGGCTCTGCAGCTCGGTGGCGCGCTGCGACAAGCCGAACACGCCGCCCCAGCCGACCGCGACCGAGACATATTGCTTGCCGTCGATCAGATAGGTCGACGCCGCCGCGACCACGCCGGAGCCGGTCGGGCTTTCCCACAGCTTTTCGCCGGTGGTGGCGTTATAGGCGATGAAGCGGCCATCGGCCGTGCCCTGAAATACCAGATTGCCCGCCGTGGTCAGGGTGCCGCCATTCCATGGCGACACGTATTCGGCGCGCCACACTTCCTTCTGCTTGACTGGATCCCAGGCCAGCAGCCGTCCGAATGCTTGGGACTTTGGCGGCGTGGCGTTGAGCATGAAGCCGACATTCCAGCCGGTGGCGCCGCCGAATTTTCCCGGTGTCGCGGCATTCTGTTCGAACTTCTTTTCCGGGGTGAGGTTGAGCGGCACGCCCTGCGCCGGCAGATAGACCAGACCGGTCTGCGGATTGAACGACATCGGATGCCAATTATGCGCGCCGAACGGCCCGGGGATGGCGTCATAGGCCGCGTCGGCCCGCGCGGCCGGAACCTCGATCGGCCGTCCATTGGCGTCGTAACCGGTCGCCCAATTCACGTCGACGAAGTTCTTCGCCGAGATGAACTTGCCATTGGTGCGATCGATCACGAAGAAGAAACCGTTCTTCGGCGCGTGCAGGATCACCTTGCGCGGCGCGCCGTCGATGGTGAGGTCGGCGAGGATCATCGGCTGGGTCGAGGTGTAGTCCCAGTGATCGCCGGGCGTCTCCTGATAATGCCAGATGTATTTTCCCGTATCGGCGTTCAGCGCCACCACCGAGGCGAGATAGAGATTGTCGCCGCCGGCGGGGCTGCGCACATTCCGATTCCATGGCGAGCCATTGCCGGTGCCGATGTAGACCATGTTGAGCTCGGGATCGTAGGCGATGGTGTCCCACGAATTGCCGCCGCCGCCATTGATCCACCATTTGCCCGCAGGGTCCCAGGTCTTGGCCGCGGCCGCCATCGACTCGTCCTCGAACGGCTTGCTAGGGTCGCCCGGCACCACGAACCAGCGCCAGGCCTGGGCGCCGGTCTCGGCGTCGTAGGCGGTGACGTAACCGCGCGCGCCATATTCGGCGCCGCCATTGCCGATCACGACCTTGCCCTTGATCACCCGCGGCGCGCCGGTGATGGTGTAGGAATGGTCGTGATTGAGCACCGTATCGGTCTCCCAGATCTTCTTGCCGGTCGCGGCGTCGAGCGCGATCAGCCGTCCGTCATAGGCGCCGACAAAGACCTTGCCCTTGTAGAGCCCGACGCCGCGATTGACGACGTCGCAGCATCCTTTGTAGCCCTTGGTGCGATCCACCTCCGGATCGAAGGTCCAGAGCCGCTTGCCGCTGCGCGCGTCGATGGCGTGAACCACGCTCCAGGACGCGGTCACATACATGATGCCGTCGACGACGACCGGCGTTGCTTCGACGCCGCGCGAGGATTCCAGCGGGTAGCTCCACGCAAGGCCGAGCTTGTTGACGTTGTCAGTGTTGATCTGATCGAGCTTGCTGAAACGCGTCTCGGCGTAGTCGAGGCCGATGGTCGGCCAGTCTTTCGAGGTCGCCGCATTGGCGACGATCGCAGCGCTGTCGACCGCCGAGGTCACCGCCTTGATCTTGTCCGGCGTCGGCGCGGTCTGGGCGATCGCGCCGCTCAGCGACATCGCGAGGCCGAGTCCGAGGGCCGCCCCGGCATAGCGAAAGCTATTGTGATGATACCGGGGCAGGGCGATGCTTGGAAAAAATGGGCGAGCAGCCTCAACGCGCGGCGAGCGTGACATTCTTATCCTCCCTACGATCTCTAAGCGGATCTGCCGCGATGGTAGGCCGGCAAAAAGGCGACCGTCAATCAAACTGGAACCGAAGTCGCCAGGAAACCGCCTTGCGATGCAACAGGCATCGCAGTGCAACAGGAGCGAACTAAGCATTTGCGGGGTAACGACCGATTCAAGCAGAAACCTATCGGCGTCTCGTCATTGCGAGCGGAGGCTGGCACGCAGCGCTATCCGAACGCGAAGAAATCCAGGTGCGAGCCGCCTCGATTGGGTCGTCGTACATGCTTCTCGCAATGACGAAGGTGAAGACCTTGAGTCAGTCGGTCACGTTGTGAGTCATGCTTTCAGGACGGCCCGCGGCGTCTTCAGAAAATTGAGAAGTTGAAGGGCATCGACCCGATCTGGATCCCATCCAGATGAACGTGGCGCGTTTCCATATTCTGTCGACGATTACGACTTCGCACTCAGGCTTTTACGGACTCGCGTGCCTTTCGAACATATCGACCTGCGTTGATGGAACCTTCGGCCGGGCGGCGACTTGGTCAGCGCCTCTACTCCCGAAAGGAATTCAAGATGTTGAAGATTTTTGCGCTGGTTGCTTTTGCAGCGGTGGTTTGGAATGCCGCGCCGGCATCAGCGCAGTCGGTTCGGATCGACGGCAATGGCGTTCGCGTCGGTGCCGGACATTCCGGTCATCGCGACCGCGGCTATCATCGTCGCGGCCACGACGAATATCGCGGTCGCCGCCATCACAACCGCGACTGGGATCGTCGTCGTCACCGCGGCCCGGCCGTGATCATTCGCTAATCTTCAGCGCGAATTCGGTCTGAAACGAAAGCAGCCCCGCGCCAGCGGGGCTGCTTTTTCATGATGCAGGCGACGTTGATTTGGCGGGCGATCAGTAAGCGTTCTCGCCTTTCAGCAGCGCCAGCGGCGTCTTCAGCAGGATGAAGAGGTCGAACAGCACCGACCAGTTCTCGATGTAATACAGATCGAACTCGACGCGCTTCTGGATCTTCTCCTCATTGTCGATCTCGCCGCGCCAGCCGTTGATCTGGGCCCATCCGGTGATGCCGGGCTTGACCCGGTGGCGGGCGAAATAGCCGTCGACCGCCTCGTCGAACAGCTGGCTCTGCAGCTTGCCCTGCACCGCATGCGGTCGGGGGCCGACCAGCGACAGGTTGCTCTTGAACACCACGTTGAACAGCTGCGGCAGTTCGTCGAGGCTGGTCCTGCGGATGATGCGGCCGACCCGGGTGACGCGCTTGTCGTTCTTGGTGACGACCTTGGCCGCGAGCGGATCGGCCTGGTCGTGATACAGCGAGCGGAATTTGAACACGTCGATGCGCTCATTGTTGAAGCCGAACCGCTTCTGTCGGAACAGCACCGGGCCGGGGCTGTCGAGCTTGATCGCCAGCGCCACCAGTGCCATCACCGGCGACACCGCCAGCAGGATCAGCGCGCCGACGATGTGGTCGAACAATCGCTTCATCACCTGATCCCAGTCGGTGATCGGGGCCTCGAATACGTCGAGCGTCGGCACTGTGCCCAGATAGGAATAAGCGCGCGGCCGAAACCGCAATTTGTTGGTGTGGGCGGAGAGCCGGATGTCGACCGGCAGCACCCACAGTTTTTTCAGCATCTGCAGAATGCGGGTCTCGGCCGAGATCGGCAGCGCGAACAGCACCAGGTCGACACGGGTGCGGCGGGCGAATTCGACGATGTCATCGATCTTGCCGAGCTTCGGAACGCCGCCGCAAGTCTCGAGCGCGCGGGCATCGTTGCGGTCATCGAACACGCCAAGAATGCGCAGATCGGAATCGTCGTCTTCCTTGAGCGCCTCGATCAGCTTCTCGCCGTTCTCGTCGGAGCCGACGATGATGGTGCGGCGGTCGAGCCGGCCCTCGCGCCCCCAGCGCCGCACCATGCCGCGCAGGACCATCCGTTCGCAGATCAGCGCGGCCAGCCCGACGATGAAGAAGGACGACAGCCAGATTCGCGAGATTTCGCCGCCGAGCTTGGCGAGGAACGAGGCGCCGATGAATAGCAAAAACACGAACGACCACGCTGAAATCATCCGCGTCATTTGCCGCAGCGTGCCGCGGAACACCTGAACCTGGTAGATATCGGCGGCCTCGAAGCACACCAGTGCGGTCGCGGTCATGCCGAAGATTGCGGCGATGTAGTTCCAGTTGAAGCCTTCGTTGCGGGCCACATAGGCCAGATATACCGAGACGCCGATCAACGCGATCAGCACGGCATCGGCAAGGCGCACAAGGCCGCCGATGACGATCGGCGAATAGGCCGAGCGCACTTTCTGATTGGTCACGGCCAGCGCTGCCGGCGACAGGCGCCGGCGCCGTTCGACTATCGGAGGGTTGGCTTTGGTGGTCGAGGCGTCCGTAATGATGGCGCGCGCGTTGATTGGTTCCACGTCACTCACCGTTGTCGCGCAGAGATGTCGCCCCGCGGGTCAAATGGATTGCCCTCGCGGAATAGCGGAAAAATCGCAATAAAGCGTTATCGCGGCAAGAAACGGTTAACGTCCTGCGAAGGCGTCGCGATAGCCCGCCAGCACGCCTTCGACCATCGATCTTTGCGAGAAATTCTGGAAAATCCGCTCGCGTAGCAGTCCTGCGCGCTCGGTCGCGGCGGCCACATTGTCGCGCGCATGGGCGATCGCGCCGGCCATCGCGACGGGGTTGCCGGGCGGGAACAAGGCGTCATCATAGGCGCCGAAGATCTCCGGAATGCCGCCAACATTGGCCGCCACCATCGGGATGGCCGCGGCGGCCGCCTCGATCACCACATAGGGCATCGAATCGCCGCGTGAGGGCACCACCAGCAACCGGCCATGGGAGAATCCGACGCGCGCCTTGACGTGGCCGATGAAGCGCACCGCGTCGGTCAGATCGAGCCGCGCGACCTGCGCCTTCAGCGCCGCGGACTCCTCGCCGTCGCCTGCCAATGTCAAGGTCAACGGCCTGCCTTCGGCGCGCAGCCGCGCCACCGCGTCGACCAGAATATCGGCGCCTTTGATTTGGCGAAACTCGCCGACATAGACGATGTCGGAGGCGTCGTCCGCGACCGTGACCGGATCGAATTCACCGGCGGTGACGCCGTTGAAGACGCAGCGCACCAGCCCGGCGGGAGAGCCGATCATGCGCTGATAGGTGTTGAGCGCGAAGGCGCTCTCGAACAGAAAGAGTTCGGTGCGGTTCATCAGCAGCCGTTCCATGCGGCTGTACAGCGCGCCTTTCAGGGTGCTGGTCGCATAATGCAGCGAGCCGCCATGCGGGGTGTAGACCCGAATGGTGCCGTTCGGGATCGGGATCAGCCGTGTGAACACGCCGGCCTTGGCACCGTGCCCATGCAGTACGTCCGGCTTCAGGTGGTTGATCAGCCGGGCGAAACGCCCCCACACCAGCGTGTCGGACAAGCTCGGCTCGCGCAGAATCGGCATCCGGTGAACGCCGAGTGACAGTCGCGGCGCAATCTCGGCCAAAGCGGCGTCGGCGCGCTCGCCGCCGGTCAGGCTGTCGGCAATGATTCCGACATGGTGGCCGCGATCGGCCTGTCCATTGGCCAGATCGAGAATATGCCGGATGATGCCGCCAACCGGGGCGCGAACCGCATGGAGGATGCGACGCGGTGTATCGGGATCGGGATTCATGCTCAGAACCAGCGCTCGCCGACCATCACGGTGTCGCCGGGGCTGAGCGGGGTGCCGAGCGGAACCGCGGCGCGCACCGAGCTTGCGCCCTCTGGATGGGTGAGGATCACGCTGTCACGCTTGGCGCGCGGCGAGAACCCGCCGGCGATCGCCACCGCGCTCTCGACGCTCATATTCGGCACATAGGGATATTGCCCGGGGGCGGCGACCTCGCCGAGAATGAAGAACGGCCGATAGGAATCGATCTCCACCGCGACCGAGGGATCGCGAATGAAGCCATTGCGCAGGCGGCCGGTGATCGCAGCGGCGAGGCCCGAAGGGGTGCGACCGCGTGCCGGCACCGCGCCGATCAGCGGCATGGTGATCGTGCCGCCGGGGCCGATCGTGTAGGTATTGGTGAGGCCTTCCTGACCGTAAACCACGACCCGCAGCCGGTCGCCGGCGTCGAGCTGGTAGTCCGGTCCATAGGCCGCGCCCGGGCGCGGGCTCGCCGCATAGGCCATCGAATCCAGCTCGCCTGGCCGGGAGATCATCGCGGTCGGCCCCGAACGCATGCAGCCGGCCAGCGCCAGCGTGGCCAACAGACTGAGGATGATGGCGCGGTGGCGTTGCATCGAGGATTTCCTGACGAGGACAGATGCAGTTAAAGGGTTTTACCGTTAATAAACAGTAAGTTTGTCGATCGGTAGTGTGATGACATCTGGATGGGCGAGCAAATTAACCGGGTAGCAACCTTAATCGTTTGTAATCGGCCCCGCTGGAGAAATCGTCGCGTCAAGTGGGAGTGTGCAATGCGGTTGGCGTTTTGGCGTAAAGGTGAGAGCTCCGAACCGCGCAAGGCGTCGTCCGCCGATGTCACGCCCACGGCTAAGGCTAAGGGCAAAGTCGCGAAAGCACCGAAACCGAAGGCGCCGCCGAAGACCGACGTGAAGGCGGTGCCGGCTGCTGTCGCCTCCGCCAATGGCGATGTCGATCTTCGCCTCATCACCCAGGCGCTGGCCCGCAAGAAGCATCTGATCATCGGACCGACGCTGCTAGCGCTGGTGATCTCGCTCGCCGCCGTCAACCTGATCACGCCGCGCTACAAATCCGAGGCCCGCATCCTGATCGATGGCCGCGAGAATGTGTTCCTGCGGCCGAATGGCCAGCGCAATGACGAGCGCAACGCGCTGGACCCGGAAGCCGTCACCAGCCAGGTGCAGCTGCTGCTGTCGCGTGATCTGGCGCGCGAAGTCATCGCCAAGAACAAGTTGGCCGAGCGTCCGGAATTCGATCCGGTGCTGCGGGGAATCTCGCCGTTGAAATCGCTGCTGGCGCTGTTCGGGATCGGCCGTGATCCGTTCTCGATGACGCCGGAAGAGCGGGTGCTCGATGCCTATTTCGATCGCTTGACCGCCTACGCCGTCGATAAATCCCGCGTGGTGGTGGTCGAATTCCAGTCGCGCGATCCGAAACTGGCGGCGCAGGTCGCCAATTCGATTGCCGATGGTTTCCTGGCCCTGCAGCAGGCGGCGCGGCAGGAGCAGGCCAAAGCGGCCGGGCAGTGGCTGTCGGGCGAGATCGACAGCCTGCGCAAGAAGGTCGACGAGGCCGAATCGCGGGTCGAGGACTTCCGCTCGAAATCGAGCCTGTTCATCGGAACCAACAACACCTCGCTGTCGAACCAACAGCTCGGCGAGCTGAACACGCAGTTGAACAATGCGCGGGCGCTGAAATCCGACGCCGAATCCAAGGCGCAGATGATCCGCGGCATGTTGCAGAGCGGCCGACCGATCGAAGCCTCGGAAGTGATGAACTCTGAGCTGGTGCGGCGGCTGACCGAACAGCGTGTGACGCTCAGCGCGCAGCTCGCCGAGCAATCCTCGACGCTGCTCGACGGCCATCCGCGGATCAAGGAGCTGAAGGCGCAGCTGGCGAATCTCGACCGGCAATTGCGCGACGAGGCCAGCAAGATCTCGCGTTCGCTCGACAATGACGCCCGGATCGCCGGCAGCCGCGTCGAGGGGCTCAGCGCCAGCCTGGATCGGCTGAAGCAGCAGGCGACCTCGAGCAACGGCGACGACGTCAAGCTGCGCGCGCTCGAGCGCGAGGCCAAGGCGCAACGCGATCTGCTCGAATCCTATCTGGCGAAATATCGCGAGGCGACCACCCGCGAGACCATCGACGCCGCGCCCGCCGACGGCCGCATCATCTCCCGTGCCATCGTCTCCAATACGCCGGCCTATCCGAAGAAGCTGCCGATCGTGCTGATCGTCACGCTGGCCACCTTGATGCTGACGGCGGGCAGCATCGCGACCGGCGAATTGCTGCGCATGACCCAGCCGCGCGGCCGCCCGCTCGGGGACAACGCCGTCGCGCTCGCGCCGACTCCGGTCGTCGCCGCGCCGCCGGTCGCACCCGAGATCGAGGCGGAACTCGCCGCGCCCGCGCTGCGCGACACCCATCCTGAACTCGGCGCGCCGGTCGGTGAAATCGAGATTCTGGCGCAGCAATTGCGCGCCGAGGGCGACGGCGCACGCAAGGTCACGGTGCTGGGCACCGGCACGACTGAAAACGTCACCCTGACCGCGCTGACCCTGGCGCGTCTGCTGGCGCGGCACGCCAAGGTGGTGCTGGTCGATCTGTCGGAATCCTCGGCGACGCTGAGCGCGGTGGCGGTGGATTCGACCGCTCCGGGACTGGCCGAGTTGATGCAAGGCGAAGCTTCGTTCGGGCAGGTCATCACCAAGGACCGGATGTCGAGCCTGCATCTGGTCGGTGCCGGACGGCCCGGCTTCGATCGCTCGCTGCTGCAATCGCCGCGGCTGACGCTGGCGCTCGACGCGTTGCAGCGGGTCTATGATCTGGTGCTGCTCGATGCCGGCACCGCGGCCGATCTGCCCGCCGAATTGCTGACCGCCCAAGCCCGCGCCGTCGTGGTGCCGGATCCGGCGATGCAAGACGAGGCCCGCAACCAGATGGCCGAGCAGCTCAAGGCGGTCGGTTTCTCGAGCGTGACGATGATCAGCAAGCCGTCGCAGCCGGGCGACGCGGGCGAGCCGGAAACCCGGACCGTGGCGGCCTGAGAGCCCGACCTGAGGAGCGCTTCGGCATCAGGTCTCAATTGCGTCGCCGTCGGACGGCGCTGCGCGCTGGCTTCGGCTCGCAATGACGAATTTGGGACTGATTTAGGGAATTTCTCAGTCAGCCTCTGAGGCCGCGCGATTTGGCGCGTCTGAGCGCCGCAATGCCGTGCGTAGGCGCTGGGCGAACTGCATCAGGGCAGGGGTCTGCTTGACCATCCGCTTGGCGCGGGCAAAGGAGGCGAGCGCGCCGGCGGCGATGCTGCCGCGCATGTTGAGCCCGATGTAACTGTCGAACACCGGCTCCAGATCCTTGCAGAACAGCAGCTTGTAGTCGTCCGAGCCGATGCCGAGATCGAGCGCGCCGTAGCCGCGCGCGGCGAAATGATCGATGATATGTCGCATCAGGATCAGGCCGGGGCTGTAGCGGGCATTCTCCGACAGCGTGTAGGTATTGAACATCATCGAAAACCGATGACCGTCGTCGACGCCGGCGAACAGCGCGATCACCTCGTCGTCGCATTCCAGCGCGTGAATATCGATGGCACGGCCGCCATTGGTCAGCGCCACGGAGCAGCTGGTGCGAATGAAATCCGCGACGCCGGGGTCGGCGAATACGTTGGGCAGATTCTGCGCCGCCATCCGCAGCGGCTTGGTCTTGAAGAAGGCGTCGAGCAGACGCGTGATATCCGGCTGATCCCCCGCAACGCAGTAGCGATAGCCGGCCAGCGCCTGCAGCTTGCGTTCCTTGCCCTTCAGCCGTCGGCGAAACGAATTGCTGACCAGCGACGTGGCCGGGGCGTCAGGCGGCATCGTCAGCACCGGACAGTCATTGACCGAATCCTGGTGCGGCAGCAACGCCATCGGGTTCGGTTGCCCGCGCCAGCGCAGCGGCTGCTGGGTCAGCGCCAGCACATCGGCGCCGCCGGCCTGGTCGCGCAACAGCTCGATCAGCGTGTGGATGTCGGCGGAGCTGGCGGACTGGGCGAAATCGCGCCGCCACAGCGGCATGTTGAATGTGGTGTGTTTGCCGCCAAGAAACCGGGCGATGCCGACGCCACGGCGGCGCTGCAGTGCGAGCGGCAGCAGCAGCAGCGGCCGGCTTTCGGCGTCCGAGGCCACCACGATGAACGGGGTCAGCGCCTCGCTGGCGCCGACGTAACGTTGCCAGGCGCTGAGCAGATCAAAGCGCTGATACGGCGTCGACAGTTGCTCGGGCTGTTCGAGCGCGCGCCAGATCGGCTCCGCCGCGGCGAGGTCGCGAATGATATCGACGCGCGCAATCCGGATCCGCGGCGACGATGATGCCGACAAGGAAGATGCCGACAATGAAGCATTGGCGTCCACCGTCGGGCTCTCGATCAGAGTGGCCGTCATCGCCATTGCGGTACTCACATATTATTTACATTTTTCGTGGTGGGCGAACCTTTGCAAAGAAATGTCAACAAAGAGTAATGACAATGCGCCAGCGGGGATCGACGCGGGGCGTCGCGAGGGGCTTGGCGTTGGCATTGAGGAACCGAATCTGGGCCGCTGCGCGGCAGCTGGCCTATTTCAGCGGGGTGTCGCGCCTGGTGGAGCTGGCCGGCGGGGGCGCCGGTGCGATCCTCCGAATCCGGCGGGTGCGCCCGGCGCGCAAGGAGCGCTTTCAACCGCTGAAATCCAGCGAAATCACGCCGCAGGCCCTCGATCGCTTGATCAGGGCGATCAGGCGCTGGCATTGCGAGGTGATTCCGCTTGAGGAGGTTTGCGCGCGGATCGCGCATCCGGGCCCGGCCGGGCGCTTTGTGTGCCTCACTTTCGACGGCGCTGATCGCGACCTGATGGCATTCGCCTATCCGGTGCTGTCGCGGCACCGCGTCCCGTTCACGGTCTATCTGCCAACCGCGTTTGTGGACGGGGTCGGCGAAGCGTGGTGGCTCGCGCTCGAACAGGTGATCGCCGCCACTGACCGCGTCGCGCTGCTGATCGATGACGTCGAACGGCGGTTCGATACGACGTCGGTCGCGGACAAAGTTCAGGCCTATCATTATCTGGACGGCTGGCTGCGGTCGCTGCCGCCGGCCGAGCTGTCGGCGGCGATCAACGATCTGTGCAAGCGCTACGCGGTCGATCTGGCGCAAGTGTCGCGCGAGGCGGCGCTAAACTGGGACCACATTGCGACGCTGGCCGCCGATCCCAATGTCAGCTTCGGCAGCGCCACCGTGAACTACCCGATCCTCGCCAATCTGGACGATTCCGCCGCGCAAAAGGAAATCATCATGGGGCGGGCCGTGGCGCGCGCGGCGCTGGGCCGCGAGGTCGCCCATTTCGGCTATCCGTTCGGCGATCGTGGTTCGTTCAACGCTCGCCATGTCGGCATTGTCGCGCAGGCCGGCTTTGCCAGCGCCGTCACCGCGCTGCCCGGCACGATCGGGCGCAAGCCGGTGGAGCTGCACGCCTTGCCCAGGGTGACCTGGGACGGGCGAGGGCGCTCGCTGCGCGCGTTGCGGGTGATGCTGTCGGGGCTGTGACGAGGTGTGCGCCGTCAGCGCGCGGCGCCGGGGCTCAATCGGTCATTCGGATTGCGCGTCAGGCCGCGACATCCAGCTGATGATCGGCATCGCCGGCAGCACCCAGCCAAGGCCCGCGATGACATAATAGGCGGCTTGCAGCCATCCCGAATCCGCCAGGACCGGGGCCTGTGCGACCGCCATCGCCACCAGTGACCACACGATCACAAGCACCAGCAGGGCGATGGTTCCAAATAGCTTCCGGGTCCGGATGGTCATGGCCGTTCACGTGCTCGTTGCTGGCGTTCGCAACGCCTTGCGCGTGGGAACGGCGGGACTATAAGGTGCGCGGAAATTCATTCAAGGTATGCTTTATGACCGCTGCCGCGGAGCTCCGCACCTCCCGCGTCCGCGCCGTTCGGTTCTGGCTGGCGACGGTCGCGGCGCTGATCGCCCTGATGGTGCTGGTCGGCGGCGCCACCCGGCTCACCGAATCCGGGCTGTCGATCGTGGAGTGGAAGCCGGTCACCGGCGCGCTGCCGCCGCTGACCCAGCAACATTGGATCGACGCCTTCGAGGCCTACAAGACCATTCCGCAATATCGCGAACTCAATGCCGGCATGAGTCTGGCGCAATTCAAAACCATCTTCTGGTGGGAATGGAGCCACCGGCTGCTCGGCCGGGTTATCGGCATCGCGTTTCTGCTGCCGTTCCTGTTCTTCATCTGGCGCGGCGCGCTCGGCACCTCGCTGAGGCGGGCGCTGTGGGTGATCTTCGGGCTCGGCGCGCTGCAGGGCGCGGTCGGCTGGTGGATGGTGGCGTCCGGGCTGTCGCAGCGCGTCGAGGTGTCGCAAGTCCGGCTGGCGACGCATCTGGTGCTGGCACTGTTCATTTACGCCGCGATCGTCTGGACGCTGCGGCGGTTGCGTGAGCGAGCGCCGATCGTCGCCGCGGCACGGCTGAAATTCACCGCGATGGCGCTGCTGGTGCTGACCTTCGTGCAATTGTATTTCGGCGGACTGGTCGCGGGCCTGCGCGCCGGCAGGATGTACAATACCTGGCCGCAGATCGACGGCGCGCTGATCCCCGATGCCGCGCGGCTGTGGTTCGAGCAGCCGTGGTGGAAGAACCTGTTCGACAATCATCTCACCGTGCAGTTCGATCACCGCATGCTGGCCTATGCGTTGTGGACCTTGGCGCTGCTGCACGCGATCGATGCCATACGATCGCATGCCGGCGAGGTGGCGCGCGGCGCCATCGCACTGTTCGTCGCGCTGACGCTGCAGGCCGTGCTCGGCATCCTGACGCTGCTGCATCAGGTGCCGATCGACCTGGCGCTGACGCATCAGGCGATGGGCATCGTGGTGCTGACGCTGGCGGTGATGCAGGTCGAGCGGCTGAGCGCACCGCAGGCCGCTACCGCGATGCCGCCCGCGGCGCTGCCGGCGGGGCAGCGGGGCTAGTCCGGCGGGGCGTCTGCCGGGATCGGCGTTGACGGGCGGCTGCGGCGGCGCTCGACATAGGCCGCAAGCGCCGGCGTCAGGAATGCGATCGGCCATATGAATTTCGGAAAACGAGGATCGATCAGGCTGACGCCGAGCGCCACAACGAACAACAGCAGCGAGAATATCGGTGTGATCAGCGTCGGCCAGTCCCGGCGCCGCACCGCCGCGATGGTCCACAGCGTGGTGTTGAACAGCGCGATCAGCAACAGATTGGCGCTGTACAGGATGGTGACATTCCGCGCCTCGAAATTGTTGCCGTACAGGCCGCAGGTCACCGGCAGCAGCACGATCGACAGCAGGAAGAGCAGATTGAGAATCACCTCGCCGCGGGTGGCATGGCTGGCATAGGCCAGCCGCTGCTGGTGGCTCATCCAGAACATCCCGGCTACGATGAAGCTGAGCAGCAGGGTCGAGCCGAAGGCGCCGTAGACGCGCCAGAGCTCGTGCCACTGCGGATCGGCACCGACGAATTTTTCGCGCGGCGCCTGATAGGCCAGCAGCGTCATCGCGACGCCGAAGATGGTATTGCTGAGCTGCTCCAACCGCCGCAGCTCGATCTGACCGATGCTCATCGCCGTGTTCCGGTCCGCGCTGGTGGTCAGCCGCCGAGCGCCTGCGCGAGATCGGCGATCAGATCTTCCTTGTCCTCGATCCCGATCGACAGCCGCACCACATTGGGCGCCGCGCCGGCGGCAGTCTTCTGGGCGTCGTCGAGCTGGCTGTGGGTGGTCGAGGCCGGATGGATCACCAGCGAGCGGGTGTCGCCGACATTGGCCAGATGCGAGAACAGCTTCAGATTCGACACCAGCGCCACGCCGGCATCGTAGCCGCCCTTGAGGCTGAAGGTGAACACCGCGCCGGCACCCTTCGGCGCATATTTGCGCGCGAATTTGTTGTAGGGGCTCGCCGGCAGGCCGGCATAATTCACCTCCGCCACCGCCGCATGGGTGGAGAGGAATTCGGCGACCGCCTTGGCGTTGTCGCAATGCTTCTGCATCCGCAGCGGCAGCGTCTCGATCCCGGTCATGATCAGGAAGGCGTTGAACGGCGACAGCGCCGGGCCGAGGTCGCGCAGGCCGAGCACCCGGCAGGCGATCGCGAAGGCGAAATTGCCGAACGTCTCCTGGATCTTGATGCCGTGATATTCCGGCCGCGGCTCGCTCAGCATCGGATATTTGTTGTCCTTCGACCAGTCGAAGGTGCCGGCGTCGACGATGATGCCGCCCAGCGAATTGCCGTGGCCGCCGAGGAATTTGGTCAGCGAATGCACCACGATGTCGGCGCCGTGGTCGATCGGGCGGATCAGATAGGGCGTCGCCAGCGTGTTGTCGACGATCAGCGGTACGCCGGCATTGCGGGCGACTTCGGCGATTGCCTCGATGTCGGTGATGCTGCCGGAGGGATTGGCGATTGATTCGATGAAGATCGCCTTGGTCTTCGGTGTCACCGCGCGGGCGAAGCTCTCCGGATCGTCCGGATCGGCCCACACCACGTTCCAGCCGAAGCTCTGGAAGGCGTGCTTGAACTGGTTGATCG
Organism: Rhodopseudomonas sp. BAL398; assembly: GCF_033001325.1. Lineage (NCBI taxonomy): Bacteria > Pseudomonadati > Pseudomonadota > Alphaproteobacteria > Hyphomicrobiales > Nitrobacteraceae > Rhodopseudomonas > Rhodopseudomonas sp. BAL398. The sequence goes on along the minus strand of NZ_CP133111.1, from coordinate 1,355,214 downwards.
AGCCGCCATAGAGTTTGCGCGCCGCGATGAATTCGTCGCCGGGCTTGAGCAGCTGCTGGAACACCACCATCTGCGCGGCGTGGCCGGATGCGGTGGCGAGCGCTGCGGTGCCGCCTTCGAGCGCCGCGACGCGCTCTTCCAAGACCGCCGTGGTCGGGTTGGTGATGCGGGTATAGATGTTGCCGAAAGCCTGCAGACCGAACAAGGACGCGGCGTGATCGGCGTCGTTGAACACGAACGAGCTGGTCTGGTAGATCGGCGTGACCCGAGCGCCGGTGGTGGGATCGGGCTGCGCGCCGGCATGGACGGCGAGGGTGGCAAAGCCGGGGGTACGTTCGGTCATTTTAGCTCCGTATCGAAAGAAAGAATTCAGCGGTTCGTTGCGGCGGATGCTGATCGTAGCGATCTGCGCAGTCAAGCGGGCGACGGCGCCGTGGCTCAATAGAAATCGCATTGCTGCGCGCGCGTCACATCCGGCAAGACTATGCTGCGGATCGGCGCAATCAGACGGGATCGTTCTTCGCGCGCGCCGCACGATCCGACATCACCGTGTTGCCGCCGGCGACGCTGGCGCGATTCAGCGACAATCGCATCCCCTGGGTCGGCACCGGACCGCGCTTGGCGCTGATGGTGCGGGAATTGACGCCCATCCAGGAAATCTCCGACGACAGCCGGCCATATTCGATCTTGGGGCAGCGGTTCATCACCACCTTGAGGCCGGCGGCTTCGGCCTTGGCGGCGGCTTCGTCGTCGCGGGCGCCGAGCTGCATCCAGATCACCTTGGGCAGCGGCGCCAGCGTCAGCGCCTCGTCGAGCAGCGGCGCGATATGTTCGGAGCTGCGGAAGATGTCGACCATGTCGACCGGCCGATCGATGTCGCGCAGCGATGCCACGAAGGGTTTGCCGAGCAGACTCTTGCCCAACTGACCGGGGTTCACCGGAATCATGTCGTAGCCGCGCTCGGCGAGATATTTGAACGCGAAATAGCTCGGCCGCACATTCTGTGGCGAGGCGCCGACCATCGCGATGGTCTTCACGCTGCTGAGAATCTCGCGGATGTAATCGTCGGGATAAGAGTCGTGGTTCATCGGATGATCCAATTGCTGAGCCCTCATCCTCGAGACGCGGCCAGAGGCCGCTCCTCAGAGTCTCACTCTAAAAGGGATCAATAGAATGAGGCCTTCAAGGTCGTCATTGCGAGGAGCTCTTGCGACGAAGCAATCCAGTCTGTGCCTGGCGCCCCTGGATTGCTTCGCTTTCAGACGGCGCGATGCGCCGTCCTCGGCTCGCAATGACGAAATCCAGTTGTTTTCATTAGCTTCTTTTTCAGTGAGACTTTCAGGATGAGGCCGCGGTATCGACGCCGCGTCAGCGATCCTTCCATTGCGGCGTCCGCTTGGCGATGAAGGCGCCGATGCCTTCCTCGGCATCCTCCGCCATCATGTTCTGCGTCATCACCTGCGAGGCATACAGATAGGCGTCGGCCAGGTTCATTTCCGCCTGGCGGTAGAACGCCGCCTTGCCGATCTTGACGGTGTGGGCCGACTTGCCGGCGATTGTCCGGGCGAGCGCGATTGCGGCGTCGCGTTCGGTGCCGGCCGGCACCACGCGGTTGATCAGGCCGATGTCGCGCGCCGTGGCGGCGCTCACCGGCTCGCCGGTGAGCAGCATATGCATCGCGTGCTTGCGCGGCACGTTGCGGCTCAGCGCCACCATCGGCGTCGAGCAGAACAACCCGATATCGACGCCGGGCGTCGCGAAAGTCGCCTGCTCGGAGGCGAGCGCGAGATCACAACTGGCCACCAGCTGGCAACCGGCTGCGGTGGCGACGCCCTGCACGGCGGCAATCACTGGCTCCGGCAGATTGACGATCGCCTGCATCATCGCACTGCAGGCAGTCATGATCCGGGCGAAGGAGGCCTGGCCGCGGTCGGCGTCGTTGCGATGGGCCGACAATTCCTTCAGATCGTGGCCGGCCGAAAACGCCGATCCATTGGCGGCGATCACCAGCGCGCGCACGCCGTCGTCACGTCCGATCAGGTCCAGCGCGGCGTGCAGCTCGCCGATCAATTCCAGCGACAGGCTATTGCGCGCCGCCGGGCGATTGAGCGTGAGCACCGCGACGCCACCTTCGATGGTTTCGCGCAGCAGAATCGGAGGTTGCGAGGCGGTCGCGGTGGCGGGCAGGGCATTCATGATCAATCCGGGGCGAGAATCCAATGCTGGGAACGGCTGTCACCTTATTGTAACAAGCGTCATCAGGCGAGCGTGGGGGCGTGCGACATGGACATTGTGAAGACGATGGCGAATGCGAAGATGAGCGTAGCCGAACTCGAGAAGTTTTTGCATATCGAGTTTCCTCAGGCCTTCAGCAGCGGCGACATTTCGATCGAGACCGCAGACGGTTCGACCAGCCTGCTGCGGCAGCGCTACAGCGAGCAGATGCTGCGTCCGGGCGGCACCGTGTCGGGCCCGACGCTGATGGCACTGGCGGATTTCGCTATGTATGTCGTGCTGTTGTCGGCGATCGGGCCGGTCGGACTGGCGGTCACCACCAATCTCAACATCAATTTCCTGCGCAAGGGCCTGCCCGGCCAGGACGTGCTGGCGGCGGCGCGGCTGCTCAAACTTGGCAAGCGGCTAGCGGTCGGCGAGGTGACCCTGCTGTCGGGCACGTCGGCGGACCCGATCGCGCACGTGACTTCCACCTATTCCATTCCGATCGTTGGATGATTTCCGAGGTAATATCCTACCGTAATCGCAAGTCTTTGATTTTATAAGATTAAAGAGGCTGCTCCGGGATTGACGCGGGGCGCGGCCTTATCTAAAAGCTCGTCTAGTCCGGTGCGTCAGCGCCGAATTCCCCCTTTTCACGGATAACCTCACATGAAGACGTTTTCGGCAAAGCCCGCCGAGGTCACGAAGAAGTGGATCGTCATCGACGCCACGGGCCTCGTGGTCGGCCGGCTCGCCACGCTGGTCGCGAACCGACTGCGCGGCAAGCACCTTCCGACCTATACGCCGCATGTCGACTGCGGCGATCATGTCATCATCGTCAACGCCGCCAAGGTGGTGCTGACTGGTCGCAAGCGCGACAACAAGATGTACTACAACCACACCGGCTTCATCGGCGGCATCAAGGAACGGTCCGCGAAGTCGATCCTGGAAGGGCGCTTTCCGGAGCGCGTGGTCGAGAAGGCGATCGAGCGCATGATTCCGCGCGGGCCGCTCGGCCGCGTCCAGTTCGGCAATCTGCGCGTCTATCCCGGGGCGGAGCATCCGCACGAGGCCCAGCAGCCCGAACCACTCGACGTCGCCGTAATGAACCGCAAGAACATGAGGGCCGCATAAGATGTCCGATACCATGCAGTCCCTCGAGGAACTGTCGTCGCTGAAGGTTTCCGCGCCCGACGCTCCGAAATACGACAAGAAGGTCGATAAGCTCGGCCGCGCCTATGCCACCGGCAAGCGCAAGGACGCGGTCGCCCGGGTCTGGATCAAGCCGGGCGCCGGCAAGATCATGGTCAACGCCCGCGAAGTCGAAGTCTACTTCGCCCGCCCGGTGCTGCGGATGATGATCCAGCAGCCGCTGGTCGCCGCCGCGCGTGCCGGCCAGTACGACGTGATCTGCACCGTCGCCGGTGGTGGTCTGTCGGGGCAGGCGGGCGCGGTGCGCCACGGCATCTCCAAGGCTCTGACCTATTTCGAACCCGACCTGCGCGGCGTTCTGAAGAAGGGCGGCTTCCTCACCCGCGACAGCCGCGTGGTGGAGCGCAAGAAGTACGGCCGCGCCAAGGCCCGCCGTTCGTTCCAGTTCTCCAAGCGCTAATCAGCCTGGTCTGGACTATCAAAGGGCGCCCCCACGGGCGCCCTTTTTCGTGGGTATTTGCACGGCAATTGATGCGAGTTTTCTCGAAAAATCGCCGCTTTGCGACAACCGGATTTCAATCCGTCGCCGGTAATTTCATCATTCGCAGAAGGCACTTCCACCGCAGCGCGACGTTGGAATCGGTCTGCAATGGAAATCGCCGGGACTGCTATGTCGCTTGATCTTTCGACGCTTTATCTGGTCGCGACGCTGGTGGGCGCGCTGCTTGGCTGCCTGCTGTTATATTTCGGCCGGCAGGAACGCATTTTGGCCCTGGCCTGGTGGGGCTGCGCCTATCTGCTCGGCTCGGCCTCGATCGCGCTGTGGGTCGTGCTGGGTCACGCGCTCGGCAACATCATCGCGCTGGCAATCGGTTTTGTAGCGTGCGGAATGGTGTGGAATGCAGCGCGGGTATTCCACGGCTGTCGGCCGAATTGGCCGGGGCTGTTTCTCGGCGCCGTCGCCTGGCTGGCCGCGATCGTGAGCCTGCCGGCCGAAGCGGCGACAACGCAGGTGACGATCGGCGCCGTGATCGTGGCGATCTATGTGGTACTGACGGCGAGCCAGCTTGCCGCCGAACGCCGTAAGGCGATGCGGCGGCGCTGGCTGACGGTCGTGGTTCCGCTGTTGCACGGCGTCGTGCTGTTATTGCCAATCCTGCTGGGCGACCTGCTATGGCCGCATGATGAAGGCTTCACCCGCAGCGCCTGGGTGACGGCGTTCGCGATCGAACTGATTCTCTACGCGGTCGGCACCGTGTTCGTGATCTTCATGCTGGTGTCCGAGCGCACGGTGCGGGCGCACAAGGCCGCGGCCTCGGTGGATCCCCTGACCGGCATGTTCAACCGCCGCGGTTTCGCAGAGGCGACGTCGCGGATGATCGCGCGCGAGGCCAAGGCCGGGCGCCCGGTGACGGTGATGATTTTCGACATCGACCACTTCAAATCGGTCAATGATCGGTTCGGTCATCCGGCCGGCGATGAAGTCCTCAAGATGTTCTCGGCGATCGTCACCAACACCCTGCGGACCACCGATCTGTGCGGCCGGATCGGCGGCGAGGAATTCGCGGCGTTGCTGCCGTGTTCGATCGACGAGGCGGTGATCGCGGCCGAACGCGTCCGCGCGGCGTTCGAAACCAGCGGCATCAGCGTCGACGACACGCCGATCACCACCACGGTCAGCATCGGCGTCGCCAGCGCCGCGCCCCTCACCGAACTCGACGTATTGCTGGCGGCGGCCGATACCGGGCTGTACCAGGCCAAGCGCAGCGGTCGCAACCGCGTGGTGGCGGTGGGAGATGAGCTGGCTCCGACCGCCGTCGGACCGACGCCGGAGGCTCCGGTGATAGGTGCCTCGCCGCAGCGGGTGGTTCGCCGCATCGTGGTGTCGGGCGAGGTCTGTCCGTAGCGCGCAGACGACACAGCGCGCCAGCTTCGGGCACCGGTCCGTCCACATAGTGGACGAATATTACAATTTTGGATAATAGCTAGACATAGCGCTGTGGCTCGCCTCATTATTGGCTATGAGCTTTTTTGCCCGCGCGTCGTTTCAGCATCCGCCCTCGGCCGAACTCGTGCTGGCGCAATCGGCCGGTGACGCGGCTTTCGCCACCACGCTGGCCAAGGGGCTGGTGGTGCTTGAGGCGTTCGATGCCGGCTCGGCGCTGCTCGGCAATGCGGAACTCGCCGCCCGCACCGGGATTCCGCGGCCGACCGTGGCGCGGCTGACGCATACGCTGGCCGAACTCGGCTATTTGCGTCACGATCCCGAGCTTGGCAGATACCGGCTCGGCGCACGGGCGCTGCGGATGGCTCACCCGTTGCTCGCCGGGATGCGGTTTCGCCAGGTTGCCCGACCGCTGATGCAGGACCTGGCGCAAAGCGTTCGCGGCACGGTGTCGATCGGCATGCTCGATGGCACCGCGGCGATCTATGTCGAGACCGCGCGATCGGGCGACCTCGGCGCGCATGTGCCCGACATCGGCATGCCGATTCCGGTGGTCCTAACCGCGATGGGGCGGGCCGCAGCGGCGACCTTGCCGGCGGCCGAGGCCGTGCTGTTGGCGCAACGCTTGGCGGCCGACGATGCCGAGTTGTGGGCGGCCTGCGGCGACAACTACCGCGCCGGCCTTCGCCAATGCGCGCAGCGCGGCTTCTGCAGCTGTCCGGGTGAGTTTATGGCGGCGATTCACGCGGTCGCCGCGCCGCTGTTTCACGCCCGAGGCCAGCAACAAGCCTTCGCCATCAATTGCGGCATCCCGGCCTACCGGCTGCGCTCCGGACAACTCGAGTCCGAGATCGGCCCGCGGCTGCGGGCCCTTGCCGACACGATCCGCGGCCTCGTCGACGACGTCTAGCCGCGGCAGACGCCCACTGGAAAAACAAAAAACAGCAGGAGAAACGCGATGAGAGGCACTTTTCTAAATCTGACGGCGGCTGCCGCCTTGGCGATGGCGCTGTCGGTTTCGGCCGCAGCTGCGCAGAAAAAATACGACCCCGGCGCCACCGACACCGAGATCAAGGTGGGGCAGACGGTGCCGCTGAGCGGACCCGCCTCGGCCTACGCCACGATCGGCAAGGCTCAGGCGGCCTATATGAGGATGATCAATGAGCAGGGCGGCATCAATGGCCGTAAGATCAACCTGATCCAGTACGACGACGCCTACAGCCCGCCGAAGACCGTCGAGCAGGTGCGCAAGCTGGTCGAGAGCGATGAGGTGCTGCTGACGTTCCAGATCATCGGCACCGCACCCAACGCCGCGGTTCAAAAATATCTCAACGTCAAGAAAGTGCCGCAGCTGTTCGCCGCCACCGGCGCCGCAAAATTCACCGACCCCAAGCACTACCCATGGACCATGGGATTCAATCCGAGCTACTTCGTCGAGGGCCGGATCTACGGCCAATATATTCTAAAGGAGCATCCGAACGCCAAGGTCGGCGTGCTCTACCAGAACGACGACCTCGGCAAGGACTATCTCAACGGTCTCAAGGCCGGCCTCGGCGACAAGGCCGCCAAGATGATCGTCGCGGAGACCTCCTACGAGCTTTCCGAGCCGACCATCGATTCACAGATCCTCAGGATCCGGGATGCCGGCGCCGACCTGATCTTCAGCGCCGCGACGCCGAAGCAGGCCGCGCAGGCGATCAAGAAGATCGCCGAACTCGGCTGGCACCCGGTGCACATCCTCGACATCAACGCCTCGTCGGTCGGCGCAGTGATGAAGCCGGCCGGGCTCGAGGCCTCCAAGGGCGTGATCAGCGTCGGCTATGTCAAGGATCCGGCCGATCCGTCGATGAAGGATGATCCCGGCGCGCAGCGCTATCATGCCTTCATGGCGAAGTACTATCCCGACGGCGATGCGGGTTCCAGCTTCAACGTCTATGGCTACATCACCGCGCAGTTGCTGGTGCATGTGCTGCAGCAATGTGGTGACGACCTCACCCGCGCCAATGTGATGAAGCAGGCTACCCATATGACCAATGTGGCGCTCGACATGCTGCTGCCGGGCATCAGCATCACCACGACGCCGACGGACTATCGCGTCAACAAGCAGTTCCAGATGGCGCGGTTCAACGGCGAGGGTTGGGAGCGGTTCGGGCCGATCATCGCCGACACCGCGAAAGAGTAGACCATGGACGCAGCCGGCGGCGCGCGCGGCGCCGGCTGCTTCATTTGTGCGGCGGAATGGGCTAAGAGGCGAGATCCTCGCACAAAGGTCTACGCGCATGATCACCGAAATCGCCCAGATCGACATCAAGCCCGGCAGCGAAGCCGAATTCGAAGCCGCGGTCGGCAAGGCCCGCGCCGCGTTCGGCCGATCCAAGGGCTTTTGCGGATTCGAATTGCACCGCGGAATCGAACAGCCGCAACGCTACCGGTTGATGGTGAAGTGGGAGACGCTGGAAAACCACACGGTGGATTTCCGCGGATCGGAAAGTTTTGCCGAATGGCGCGGCCTGGTCAGCGCGTTCTTCGCAGCGCCGCCGGAGGTCGAACACACCAACACGGTGCTGACCTCGGCGACCTGACGGCGCGGCGTCACGCCGTGGCGCCGTCGGGCTCCTCGGCCGGCCGCAGATGGTTGATCACCACTTTGGCGATCGCCATCAGCGGCAGCGCCAGCGCCAAGCCCCATAGGCCGAACACGGTCCCGAGCAGGATCTGGGTCGCGAACAGCGTCGCCGGCGGGATATCGATCGCCTGGCGCTGGATCAGCGGGGTCAGGATATAGCTTTCCAGCCCGTGCACGCCGAGAAACAGCGCAAAGGCGCTCAGCACCGCGATCCAGCCCGAGGCGATCGCGGCCAGCACGATAATCAATCCGCCCAGGATGGCGCCGACGGTCGGAATGAAGGCCAGCAGACCGGCCTGGATGCCGAGGATGAACGCGCCCGGAATGCCGATGATGGTGAGGCCAATCGCGGTGACGGCGAACACCACGAACATGGTGATCATCTGCGCCAGCAGCCAGCGCTGCAGCATCTCGCCGGTGTCGTCGACGATGGCGGAGATCTGCGGCCGCAGCCGCTGCGGCGCGGTGCGGATCAGGCCGGCGCGGTAGATCCCCGGTTGGGCGGCAAAACATAGGCCCAGGAAGATCACGATAAAGAAATTGCCCACCGCGCTCACGGTGCCGAGGATCAGCTTCAAGGTCTGGCTGACGATAGCGCCGCCACCCGACGCGATCGCGCCCGCGCTCGGCAGATTGCTACGCTGCTGAACGCCGCCGGAATGGTCGGTCGAGGTTGGCGTCGTCGATGCCGCCGTCCCGAGCTCGAGGAAGCTGGTGTCGACGCCGTGCAGCTCGAGAAAGCCTTTGACGTTGACGATCTGCGATTTGATCGTCGTGCTGAGCAGCGCGGCCTGATCGGCGATGGTATTGCCTCCCAGCACCACGATTCCGGAAAACAGCCCGGTCAGCAGCACGCCGACCAGCGCCAGCCGCAAGCCCTGCGGGCCGCCGATCACGCGGCCGACCAGTTCGGTGATGGCGCTCAGGAACACCCCGAACAGGATCCCGGCAAAGATCAGAAACAGCGTGGCGGCGAAATACCAGGAGGCATAAAGCAAGGCCGCGAAGCAGATTGCGGCGATGCCGCCGATGGCGATCGCCGTGGCCAGGTCGTTGCGAGCCGCGGTCCGGTCTTGTGCTGAACTGGTCACGTGCGATCCTTTTCGATTCGCAGCGAGTGTTCCGTCAAACGCGCCGCAAGGGCAAGCATCTGGCGCCAGCCGGTGCGAGCAGCTCGCATCATGGTGGAGCAGGGTGACTAAATCGCAACGTTTGATTCACCACCTCGGGCATCACCCCATTTTCGCCGCCTTCCGGCTGCGATATGTTCAGATCTTGGTGGCGATGTGGGCGGCATCGGGGCTGCGGCTGGTTCGTCCGCAATGGGCAACCAACCGATTGAATGATATTTGGGGATTCATGGGGATTCGCGAACAAGACTCGTTGGGCCGCGCGGCGCGCGCTGTCGCGATGATGGGCGCCTGTCTGGCACTCGCCAATTGCGCGCAATCGGGCCAATTCAGCCGGGTCGACCCGAAATACGGCGTCTCCAGCAGCCCGCGTGTGGTCGGATTCGGCGAGCCGGTGCCCAAGGGCGGCGGCACCTATCGGGTCGGTAAACCCTATACGGTGGCCGGGCGGGTCTATGTCCCCAAGGAAGATCCCAACTATCGCGCCGAGGGCCTGGCCTCTTGGTATGGCGACGATTTCCACGGCCGGCTGACCGCCAATGGCGAAGTGTTCGACATGACGTCGCTGACTGCGGCGCATCCGACCATGCCGATTCCGAGCTATGCCCGCGTCACCAATCTGGCTAACGGCAAGTCGCTGATCGTCCGGGTCAACGATCGCGGGCCGTATCATGGCAACCGGGTCATCGACGTCTCCAACCGCGCCGCGACTCTGCTCGAATTCAAGGGCAAGGGCATCGCCCATGTGCGGGTCGAATATGTCGGCCGCGCGCCGCTGGAGGGCTCCGACGACCGCATGCTGGTCGCGACCTTGCGCACCGGCCAGCCGGCGCCGTCGCCGTCGGCCGTGCGGGTCGCGTCGGCGAACTCGTTCGTGCCGGAATTCCCGAGCCGGGGACGGGCGCTGCGCGGCGACGTGCCGACTCCCGAAGGACGCCCCTATACGCTGGGCAATAACGCCGTGGATGTGGCCTCGATCAACGCCACTTCGGAAATCTCGGCATCGCGCAGTTCGCGATCGGCGGGTCACCAGCTGATCAATCCGCGCGCGGTGTCCTACCAGACCGTCGGCCTTGTGGCGAAGCCGGCCGCCCCGATGGTGACGGCGGCGGCTTACGCACCGGTGCAGAAGGATCAGATCGGCGACCTGCTGACCGGCCGCGGGCTGTATTAGGCAAAGCGCGGAATAGTTCGCGATTTGCGCGCTGCTGGCGAAGCCCGCCGTTACGCTGGAACTTGAACCGCGCTGCGTGCCCCGGAATAATCGCGAGTCTGATCAAGTGGGGCAGCCGGAATGGCCGGAACGATCGATCGAAGATCGACCATCCATCCCCTTAATGATGGCGATTTCGCCGATGCGCCCGTGAGCGATGCGCCCGCGGTCGATGCGAACGTGCCGCGGGTCCGGCATAAAACGGGTTGACCAAGCACTCCGCCGCTCGCCCGGATGCCGACGCCTGGCATTGCGGAATCGAGGTATAGGCGCACTCGTCGTAATAATCGGCGAAGCCCTGATAGATCCGCAGACAGACCGGATAGTCCCGCGCCAGCAGCGCCGAGGGGAAGGCAAGCACCCCGAGCAAAACCACAAAAGCGATACGCATTGATACCTCCATTCGACCAATTCGGTCGGGCCACCGCCTCGACGCAACGCCAACAAACCAGCACCGTTCCGGAAAACCGCAACCGCAAGCAAACTATCCTGCGGATCAGTCGCGGCGGTGCCGACGCTGGTGGCGAATCCGCGGCGCCGGCTCAACATAAGCCTCAAAATACGGATTGGCATCGCAATAGGCCAGCCGTCCCGAGGCCGTCGCCTGACACTGCGCATAGGTCATGAAGCTGCAGTCGCCCAGCGTCTGGTCATAGTTCTGTCCCTTGATGCAGAACGGGTAGTCCCTTGCTTCGGCCGGCGTCGTGTCCAGCGCCGAAACGGCGCCGAGCGCCAGCAACGCAAAAAGTGCAGCACGCATCTTATCCTCCGCTCGGCTATCGCCGAATCTGACGTCCAAACCCGACCAAGCCGCGCCTGATGCGCCGCGTCAACTCACTTCGCCGCGCAGGAGCCATCGGCCTGGCGCCGGCCGGATTTACACTTTGTCAGCCATTCTCGGCGCGCACCAAAAGCCCGCTTGACTCCAGAACGAAGAGAGAACAATGTTCTCTTTATGTTCTAGGCCAGGGAGGTGGAAGATGTTGAAGACGTTCGTGGAAGAAGCGGCGGCGCTGGCGTCGATCGTGCTTTTCGTCGGAATGATCGCAGTCTGGGCGCAAGTCATTCCACAGCTCTAAAGTCCGTCGCTCGAGCGCGAGGTGACGGAAGGTCCCGGCGCGTCCCCTTGGGGATAAGCCGGCGCGTTCGGCCGCCGGGCCAGTTCTGCATGGACAGTGCCGGCTGTCAGACGCACCATGGGGCCGAGTCGGTTGCGGGTTCCGCGCCGGCCGGTCCCATAACCTGATCCCGTGAAATCGTTGTCGCGCCAATGACCAATGCCGGATTCGTCCATCTGCACGTTCATTCAGCCTATTCGCTGCTGAAGGGCTCGATGAAAGTTCAGCGGCTGGCTGAATTGGCCAAGGCCGATCGGCAGCCGGCGCTGGCCTTGACCGATACCGACAACATGTTCGGCGCGCTGGAATTTTCTGAAAAGCTCGCCGGTTACGGCATTCAGCCGATCGTCGGCTGCGAATTGGCGATCGATTTCGGCGACCAGGACCCCAATGCCCGCAATGCGCTGGCACCGGCGCGCATCGTGCTGCTGGCGACCCGCGAGCGTGGCTATCGCAGCCTGATGAAGCTGAATTCGCGGGCGTTTCTGGAGACGCCGATCCATCAGGCGCCGCATATCAAATTCGAGTGGCTGCAAGGCGAGGCCGAAGACGTGATCGCGCTGACCGGCGGTCCGGAAGGGCCGATCGCGCTCGCGCTCAATGCCGATCAGGCGGGGTTGGCGGCGCTGCGCTGCGACCGGCTGGCGCAGATGTTCGGCGACCGGCTCTATGTCGAGTTGCAGCGCCACGGCACCGACAATGAGCGCCGCGCCGAAGCCGGCCTGATCGATCTGGCCTATGCCAAGGGCCTGCCGCTGGTCGCGACCAACGAGCCGCATTTTGCCGCCGCCGACGATTTCGAGGCCCATGACGCCTTGCTCTGCATCGCGGCCGGGCGGCTGGTCGCCGAATCCGATCGGCCGCAGCTCACGCCCGATCATCGCTTCAAGACCCGGGCCGAAATGGCGGTGCTGTTCGCCGACCTGCCGGAGGCGCTGGCCTCCACGGTGGAGATCGCCGAACGCTGCGCATTCCGGCCGCGCACCCACAAGCCGATCCTGCCGCGCTTCACCGTCGGCGCCGATTCCGACGCCGCGGCTGCCGCGAGCGGCGAAGTCGATGTGTTGCGGGCCCAGGCCGAGGAGGGGCTGCGCAACCGGCTCAAGGTGCATGGCGTGTCGCAAGGCATGACCGAGGAGGACTACCGCGCCCGGCTGGCGTTCGAACTCGACGTCATCACCCGGATGAACTACGCCGGCTACTTCCTGATCGTGTCCGACTTCATCAAATGGGCCAAGGCCCAGGGCATTCCGGTCGGCCCGGGCCGCGGCTCCGGCGCCGGATCGCTGGTCGCCTATGTGCTGACCATCACCGATCTCGATCCAATCCGCTTCGGCCTGCTGTTCGAGCGCTTCCTCAATCCGGAACGCGTCTCGATGCCGGATTTCGACATCGATTTCTGTCAGGACCGCCGCGGCGAAGTCATTACTTACGTGCAGGAGCGCTACGGCCGCGACCAGGTGGCGCAGATCATCACCTTCGGCACGCTGCAGGCCCGCGGTGTGCTGCGCGACGTCGGCCGCGTGCTGCAGATGCCCTATGGCCAGGTCGATAAATTGACCAAGCTGGTGCCGCAAAATCCTGCGGCGCCGGTGTCGCTGAAGCAGGCGATCGAAAGCGAACCGAAGCTGCAGGCGTTTCGCGACGAGGACGCGGTGGTGGCGCGGGCCTTCGACATCGCGCAGCGGCTCGAGGGCCTGACCCGCCACGCCTCGACCCACGCCGCCGGCATCGTCATCGGCGACCGGCCGCTGAGCGAGCTGGTGCCGCTGTATCGCGATCCGAAATCCGACATGCCGGTGACCCAGTTCAACATGAAATGGGTCGAGCCCGCGGGGCTGGTCAAATTCGACTTCCTTGGCCTGAAGACGCTGACCGTGCTCGACGTCGCTGTGAAGCTGTTGAAGCAGCGCGGCGTCGTGGTCGATCTGCCGACACTGCCGCTCGACGACGCGACGAGCTTCCAGATGCTGGCCAAGGGCGACGTGGTCGGCGTGTTCCAGGTGGAAAGCCAGGGCATGCGCCGGGCCCTGGTCGACATGCGGCCCGACCGTTTCGAGGACATCATCGCGCTGGTGGCGCTGTATCGGCCGGGCCCGATGGCGAATATTCCGACCTATTGCGCCCGCAAGCACGGCGACGAGGAGCCGGAATATCTGCATCCGATGCTGGAGCCGATTCTGAAGGAAACCTTCGGCGTCATCATCTACCAGGAACAGGTGATGCAGATCGCCCAGGTGATGGCCGGCTACTCGCTCGGCGAAGCCGATTTGCTGCGCCGCGCGATGGGCAAGAAGATCCGCGCCGAGATGGAGAAGCAGCGCGCCATCTTCGTCGCCGGCGCGATGAAGAATGACGTCACCAAGGCCCAGGCCGATACCATCTTCGACCTGTTGGCCAAATTCGCCGATTACGGCTTCAACAAGAGCCACGCCGCGGCCTATGCGCTAGTGTCGTACCAGACCGCCTATATGAAGGCGCATTATCCGGTCGAATTCATCGCCGCGTCGATGACGCTCGACATTCACAACACCGACAAGCTGTCGGAATTCCGCGCCGAGGCGCAGCGGCTGGGCATCAAGGTCGAGCCGCCCTCGGTCAGCCATTCGGGCCCCACCTTCGAGGTCAGCAACGGCACCATCTATTACGCGCTGGCCGGCCTGAAGGGCGTCGGCGCCCAGGCGGTCGAACTGATCGTCGCGGCGCGCGAGAAGGGGGCCTTTACCTCGCTGGCGGATTTCGCCGCCCGGGTGAATCCGCGCGCCATCAACAAGCGGGTGATCGAGAGCCTGGCGGCGGCGGGTGCGTTCGACACGCTGGATTCCAACCGCGCCCGGGTATTTGGCGGCGCCGAGGCGATCCTGGCGGCCTGCCAGCGCGGCCACCAGGCCGCCACCATGGGGCAGAACGACATGTTCGGCGGCATGGCCGACGCGCCCACCATCATGCTGCCGCAGATCGAGGCCTGGCTGCCGGCGGAGAAGCTGCGCCGCGAATATGACGCCATCGGTTTCTTTCTATCCGGCCACCCGCTCGACGATTACGCCACCGCGCTGAAGCGGCTGCGGGTGCAGTCCTGGGCCGAATTCTGCCGCGCGGTGAAAAGCGGCGCCACCGCCGGCAAGGTCGCCGCCACCGTGGTGTCGCGGATGGAGCGGCGCACCAAGACCGGCAATAAGATGGGCATTATGGGCCTGTCCGACCCGACCGGGCATTTCGAGGCGGTGCTGTTCTCGGAAGGGCTGGCGCAATATCGCGACGTGCTGGAGCCCGGTGCCGCGGTGCTGCTGCAGCTCGGCGCCGAATTGCAGGGCGAGGATGTTCGCGCCCGGGTGCTGCATGCCGAGCCGCTGGATGCTGCCGCGGCCAAGACCCAGAAGGGGTTGCGGATCTTCCTGCGCGACACCAAGCCGTTGGATTCGCTAGCCAAACGCTTGCAGGCGCCGGACGCGATGGGGGCCGGCGGCAATGTCGCGATCGTGCTGCGGCTCGATCCGCTGACCGAAGTCGAATTCGAGCTCAAGGGCCGCTTCCAGGTCTCCCCGCAGGTGGCCGGGGCGATCAAGGCGGTCAGCGGCGTCGAGCACGTCGAATCGCTGTGAGCGGCCGGGCAGGGTGAATGTCGAGTCTGCGGCCCGCGCAGACGCCGGATTGCCTTGCTTCTGCGCAGAATCCAGCTATATACCGCGCCATCTCACACGGAAGCATGGCTTAACCGCCGTCCGGTGGCATCCGGGCCGCGCTGCAGGCTTATCTGCAGCAAGGCTTGTTTGCTCACACGCTTCCGGAGGAACCAACCGGAGAATATCACGATGGCGCTACCCGAATTTTCAATGCGTCAGCTTCTCGAAGCTGGCGTTCACTTTGGTCACCAATCGCACCGCTGGAATCCGAAGATGGCAGAGTACATCTTCGGCGCCCGCAACAACATTCACATCATCGATCTGGCGCAGACCGTGCCTTTGCTGCACCGCGCGCTGCAGGCGATCAGTGACACCGTCGCCAAGGGCGGCCGGGTGCTGTTCGTCGGCACCAAGCGTCAGGCGCAGGACGGCGTCGCCGAAGCCGCCAAGCGCTCGGCGCAGTACTTCGTCAATTCGCGCTGGCTCGGCGGCACGCTGACCAATTGGAAGACGATTTCCGGATCGATCAAGCGGCTGCGTCATCTCGACGAGGTGCTCAATTCCGGCGACGCCAACGCCTACACCAAAAAAGAGCGACTGACGTTGCAGCGCGAGCGCGACAAGCTCGATCGCTCGCTCGGCGGCATCAAGGACATGGGCGGCCTGCCGGATCTGATCTTCGTGATCGATACCAACAAGGAAGACATCGCGATCCAGGAGGCCCAGCGGCTCGGCATTCCGGTGGCGGCGATCGTCGACACCAATTGCGACCCCAAGGGCATCACCTATCTGGTCCCCGGCAATGACGATGCCGGTCGCGCCATCACGCTGTATTGCGATCTGATCGCCCGCGCGGTGATCGACGGCATTTCGCGCGCCCAGGGCGATTCCGGCATGGATCTCGGCGCGGCGATGCAGCCGCTGCGCGAGGACGTCCCGGTGGTGGTTGCGACCGAGCCGGTCGCGTTCCAGGGTCTTGCGGGTCCGCGCGGCACCGCCGATGACCTCAAGAAGCTGACCGGTGTGTCCGGCGAGATCGAGAAGAAGTTCAACGATCTTGGCATCTTCCATTTCTGGCAGCTGGCCGAACTGGATCACGACAATGCGCAGAAGATCGGCGAAGAGGTCGGCCTGCCGAGCCGCGCCGATGCCTGGGTTGCCCAGGCCAAGGCGATGACCGCCGAAGCGGAATAACGCTCGACGTTGCGGCCGGGCCCCGGCCGCAACGTTCCGTCTTCAAAATCTCCTATAAATTCCTGATGGTGGACCGCGGGCCGTGGCTGCGCCGGGTTCGCCCTGACAGGCAAAGGACGTATTAGCGATGGCAACGATTACCGCTGCGATGGTCAAGGACCTTCGCGAGACCACTGGCGTCGGCATGATGGATTGCAAGCAGGCGCTGACCGAAAATGACGGCAACATGGATGCCGCGATCGACTGGCTGCGCAAGAAGGGCCTGTCGAAGGCCGCCAAGAAGGCCGGCCGCGTCGCCGCCGAGGGCCTCATCGGCGCGCTGACCGAGCGCACCAAGGGCGTCGTCGTGGAAGTCAATTCCGAGACCGATTTCGTCGCCCGCAACGAGCAGTTCCAGGGCCTGGTCAAGATGATCTCGCAGGTGGCGCTGAAGGTCGGCGCCGACGTCGACAAGATCAATGCCGCACCGGTCGGCTCGTCGACCGTCGCGGCCGCGATCGCCGACGCGATCGCCACCATCGGCGAGAACATGACGCTGCGCCGCGCCGCCCAACTCGAAGTCACGCATGGCGTGGTGGCGAGCTACGTGCATAACGCGGTGATCGATGGCGCCGGCAAGATGGGCGTGATCGTCGCGCTGGAATCCACCGGCAAGACCGACGAGCTGAACGCGCTCGGCAAGCAGCTGGCGATGCATGTCGCCGCCACCAACCCGCAGGCGCTCGATCCGTCCGGCCTCGATCCGGAGCTGGTGCGCCGCGAGAAGGACGTCATGGCCGACAAGTATCGGCAGCAGGGCAAGCCCGAGGCGATGATCGAAAAGATCGTCGAGAACGGCCTGAAGACCTACTTCAAGGAAGTCTGCCTGATGGAGCAGGCGTTCATCCATGACGAAAAGGGCAAGTCGGTCGCGCAGGCGGTGAAGGAAGCCGAAGGCAGGGTCGGCGCGCCGATCAAGCTGACCGGCTTCGTGCGCTACGCGCTCGGTGAGGGCATCGAAAAGCAGACCTCCGACTTCGCCGCCGAAGTTGCGGCTGTCAGCGGCCAGAAGTAATCGCGGAAACGATCTCCCGGCCGCTGCGGCCGGGAGTTGCACTCTTCGAACGGAACCGATCGCATCATGGGTGAGCCGGTCTATCGTCGCGTCGTGGTCAAGCTGTCGGGCGAATATTTCGCCGGGGCTCAGTCCTACGGCATCGACCAGCCCACCATCGACCGCGTCGCCGGCGATCTGATTGCGGCCCGGCAGCTCGGCGTCGACATCGCCGTTGTGGTCGGCGGCGGGAATATTTTTCGCGGCGTCGAAGTCTCGTCGCGTGGCGTCTCGCGGACCACCGGCGACACCATGGGCATGCTCGCCACGGTGATGAATTGCCTGGCGCTCGCCGAAGCGCTGGAGCGGCACGGTCAATCGGCGCGGACTTTGTCGGCGCTGTCGATGCCGGAAGTCTGCGAATTGTTCACCCAGGCTGCGGCCGCGCGCTATCTCGCCGAGGGCCGGATCGTCCTGCTCGCCGGCGGCACCGGAAATCCATTCTTTACGACTGATACCACCGCGGTCTTGCGTGCCGCGGAAATCGGCGCCCAGGCGGTGCTCAAGGCCACCAATGTCGATGGCGTCTACAGCGCCGATCCGAAGCTCGATCCCGCCGCGACGCGGTTCGACAGTCTGACTCATTCCCAGGCGCTGCAAGGCGGCTACAAGGTCATGGACGCGACCGCTTTCGCGCTTGCCCGCGAGACGTCGCTGCCTATCATCGTGTTCTCGATCGCCGAGCCTGGTTCGATTGGCGCGGTGCTCGGTGGAGCAGGCCGCGCGACCGTCGTGGCGGGCTGACATCGGTGGCCGCGTGCCCCGATCAATGAATAAGAATTGTGAAGGAGAGTAGGATGCCATTCGACATCAATGATTTGAAGCGCCGGATGGACGGCGCCACATCGGCGCTGAAGCATGAGCTCGGCGGCCTGCGAACCGGCCGCGCGGCGTCCTCGATGCTGGAGCCGGTTCAGGTCGAGGCCTATGGCAGCCATATGCCGCTGAATCAGCTGGCGACCGTGAGCGTGCCGGAGCCGCGGCTGCTGTCGGTCCAGGTCTGGGACAAGTCGATGGTGAAGGCGGTGGAGAAGGCGATCGTCGATTCCAATCTCGGCCTCAGCCCGGCCACCGAAGGCACCGTGCTGCGGCTGCGGATTCCGGAACTCAACGAGGAGCGCCGCAAGGAACTGGTCAAGGTCGCCCATAAATACGCCGAGGCCGCCCGCGTTGCGGTGCGTCATGTGCGCCGTGACGGTCTGGACACCATCAAGAAGCTCGAAAAGGCCCACGAAATTTCCGAGGACGACCAGAAGCGGCTGGACGGCGAGGTGCAGAAGGCGACCGACAGCACGATCTCCGAAATTGACCAATTGCTCGCGAGCAAGGAAAAGGAAATTCTGACGGTTTAGGTTGGGCGACTGACGGGATCGGCCACGGCGGCGCGATTCGTCCCAAAAAGGCATGCTTGGGCAATTTGAAATCGATACAGTCTAAGCGTGCCTGGAATCAGACTTGGCCGCGCGGGGTGGCTCACAGGCCCATCAAGGCGCTGATGGGGCGCGCTGACAAGTTCCGTAACCCGTTGATCTGGACTATTTCTTGCGGCCATTGGGAAGCCTCTTCGCGGGAACACGCTTTGGGAATTGACCTATGTCGAACGCTGCCGCGCCCGCGCCTGACCGATCGGACCTGTCCGAGACGCCCGCGCATGTCGCCATTATCATGGACGGCAATGGACGCTGGGCGGCAGCCAGAGGTCTTCCGCGGGCCGAGGGGCACCGCCGCGGCGTCGAGGCGCTGCGCCGCGTGGTCCGCGGCGCCAATGAGCTCGGCATCCGCTATTTGACGATCTTCTCGTTCAGTTCGGAAAACTGGTCGCGGCCGGCGACCGAGATCGGCGACCTGTTCGGCCTGCTGCGGCGCTTCATCCGCAACGATCTGGCGTCGTTGCATCGCGACGGGGTGCGAGTCCGGGTGATCGGCGAACGCGAGGGGCTGGAGCGCGATTTGTGCGCCTTGCTCGACGAAGCGCAGGAGCTGACCCGCAACAACACCAAGCTCAATCTCGTCGTCGCCTTCAATTACGGCTCGCGGCAGGAGATCGCCAACGCCGCGCAGCGTCTGGCGCGGGAGGTCGCGGCGGGAACGCGCGATCCCGCCAGCATCGACGTCGAAACCCTGGGGCGATATCTCGATGCGCCGGAGATTCCGGATCCTGACCTGATCATCCGCACCAGCGGCGAGCAACGATTGTCGAATTTCCTGATGTGGCAGGCGGCGTACAGTGAACTGGTGTTCGTGCCGATTCATTGGCCGGATTTCGACAAGGCCGCGCTGGAAAGCGCGATCGCCGAATATGCAAGGCGGGAGCGCCGATTCGGCGGGCTGGCCGCGAAAACAGGATCGTGACGGGCGTGAACCAGGACAACGCGGCGCCAGCGCCGGCGGCCGAGCAAGGTTCGCGAAACCTGTTGATGCGCGTGGGCACCGCCCTGGTGCTGGCGCCGGGGTCGGTCGCTTTGGCCTATATCGGAGGCTGGCCCTGGGCGATCCTGGTGACGCTGGTGGCGATCGGGCTCTATGTCGAATGGCTGACCGTGGTCGGTGCCGGCAAAAACTGGCCTTTGATCGGTACCGGGAGTCTTGCGCTGGCGGGGGGCGGGATCGGTCTCGCGCTGGCCCGGCTCGATGCCTCGCTTGCCGCAATCGCCATCGGACTGGTGGCGGTCGGATTGTCGACCCCGGCGCCGCGGCGCTGGGCCGTGACCGGCTTTTGCTACGCCGCTGCGGCGCTGTTTGCCTCAATTCTGCTGCGCAACGATCCGGACCATGGTTTTGTCGCGCTGATGCTGATCCTGTTGGTGGTGTGGGTCACCGATATCGGCGGCTACTTTGCTGGCCGCGGCATTGGCGGCCCGAAATTGTGGCCCCGGGTCAGCCCGAAGAAGACCTGGGCCGGTGCCATTGGCGGATTTGTCGCCAGCCTGGCGATCGGGGCCGGCTTCGCCGCCTTCGGATTCGGAAAATTCGCGCCGCTTCTGATACTTGCCGCGGTTCTCTCGACCGTGTCACAGCTCGGCGACCTGTTCGAATCGGCGGTAAAGCGGCAGTTCGGCGTCAAGGATTCCAGTCACATCATTCCCGGCCATGGTGGACTGCTCGATCGGCTCGACGGCTACGTCGCGGCGGCGGTGTTCGCCGTCCTGTTCGGCGCGCTGCGGGGCGGGGTGGATGGCGTCGGTCACGGTCTTATGGTTTGGTGAAAATATGAGCGCAGTCCCTTTACGTAACGCCAAGAGCACCGCGGCCGGCGTCCGCTCCATCACCGTGCTGGGCGCCACCGGGTCGATCGGCGACAGCACGATGGATCTGCTGCGCGCCGCGCCCGAGCGTTATCAAGTCGAGGCGCTGACCGCCAATCGCAACGTCGAGGGGCTCGCCAAGCTGGCCAAGGAGTTCGGCGCGCAGTTCGCGGCGGTGGCCGACGAGTCGCTGCTCGGCGAGCTGCGCGACGCGCTGGATGGCACCGGCATCGCCTGCGGTGCCGGCGAAAGCGCCATCATCGAGGCGGCCGAGCGCCCTGCGGATTGGATCATGGCCGCGATCAGCGGCGCCGCCGGGTTGAAGCCCGCATTGGCGGCGGTCGACCGCGGCACCACCATCGCGCTGGCCAACAAGGAATGCCTGGTGTGCGCCGGCGATTTCTTCATGACCCGCGCGCTTGCCGCCGGCGCCAATATCCTGCCCGCGGATTCCGAGCATAACGCCCTGTTCCAGGCCTTGAGTTCCGGCAACCGTCACGAGCTGACCAAGGTGATCATCACCGCCTCGGGCGGCCCGTTCCGCACCTGGGCCGCCGCCGATATCGAACAGGCCACTTTGGCGCAGGCGCTGAAGCATCCGAACTGGAGCATGGGGCAGAAGATCACCATCGATTCGGCCTCGATGATGAACAAGGGGCTGGAAGTGATCGAGGCGGCGTATCTTTTCGCGCTGTCGCCCGAGCAGATCGAGGTGCTGGTGCACCCGCAGTCGATCATCCACGGCATGGTGGAGTTTTCCGATCGTTCGGTGGTGGCGCAGCTCGGCGCGCCGGACATGCGGATTCCGATCGCGCATTGCCTGGGCTGGCCGGACCGGATCGTCGGCCGCGCCGCGACACTCGACCTTGCCAAGATCGGCCAGCTGACCTTCGAAGCGCCGGATTTCGACCGGTTCCCGGCGCTGCGCCTGGCCTATGAGGCGCTGCGCACCGGGCAGGGCGCCACCACGGTCTATAACGCCGCCAATGAAATCGCCGTGGCGGCGTTCATCGCCCAGAAGATCCGCTTCGGCGCGATCACCAGGCTGGTGGAAGACACGTTGAACGCCTGGATCAGGGCCGGAAATCTCGCGCCCCTGAATTCGGCCGACGACGCCATCGGCGTTGACCATGCGGCGAGAAAAATGGCCGCCACCCTATTGCCTCAAATTGCCGCAAAGGCATCCTAGAGCATGGGGAACAGAGCCGTCGGTTCTGCTTGAGGGGAATGGGATGGCCGATATTTTTCTAAACGGTTTCAATACGTTAAGCCACGGAATCGTGGGTTACGTGGTGCCGTTCCTGTTCGTGCTGACGATCGTGGTGTTCTTCCACGAACTCGGCCATTTCCTGGTGGCGCGCTGGAATGGCGTCAAGATCCTGACCTTTTCGCTCGGCTTCGGCCCGGAACTGATCGGCTTCAACGATTCCCACGGCACCCGCTGGAAGATCTCCGCGGTGCCGCTCGGCGGCTACGTCAAGTTCTTCGGCGATGACAGCGAGGCCAGCACGCCGTCCGGCGAATCGCTGGCGAAAATGACCGCCGAAGAACGTGCCGGCAGCTTCCACCACAAGCCGGTGGCGCCGCGCGCGGCGATCGTCGCCGCCGGCCCAATCGCGAATTTCATCCTGGCGATCGTGATTTTCACCTGCCTGTTCACGTTTTTCGGGGTGCCGAACACCTCGGCGCGGGTCGACAAGGTGCAGGCCGGCAGTCCGGCCGCGACCGCCGGGTTCCAGAGCGGCGACGTCGTCGTGGCGATCGAAGGCAATCCGATTCGCAACTTCACCGAGATGCAGCGCGCCGTCAGCGTCGAGGCCGGGGAGCCGCTGACCTTCACCGTCAAGCGTGGCGATTCCACCGTCACTTTGCGGGCGACTCCCGAAATGCGGGAACTCAAGGATAGTTTCGGCAATGTCCACCGGCAGGGCGTGCTCGGCATCAGCCGCTCCACCGCGGCCGGCGAAGTCACCACCGAGCGGGTCGATCCAGCCACGGCCTTCGTGATGGGCGTTAAGGAGACGTGGTTCGTGGTCGACCGCACGCTGTCCTATATTGGCGGCATCTTCACCGGCCGTGAGGCCGCCGATCAGCTCGGCGGGCCGCTGCGAATCGCCCAGATTTCCGGCCAGGTCGCGACCATCGGATTCACCCCGCTGCTGCATCTGGCTGCGGTGCTGTCGATCTCGATCGGATTGTTGAACCTGTTTCCGGTGCCCTTGCTCGATGGCGGTCATCTTTTGTTCTATGCGGTCGAAGCCGCGCGCGGCCGGCCGCTGTCGGAGCGGGCGCAAGAAATGGGCTTCCGAATCGGCCTCGGACTGGTGCTGATGCTGATGGTGTTCGCGACCTACAATGACATCTTGCACCTGGCGTCGTCGTGACTTTGATGGCGAACGTGGCCGATAGGCAACGTATTGGAATGAAATTGAAATCGCATTGCGAATGGTCGTTTGCCCTCCCGGCGAAATTGTCTACAAGCAATGCAATGAATGGGATTCTGTCGAGGCACAGGCTTCGCTTCGGCACTGGAATGACAAGGGCGCTTGGCGCATGAATGTGAGATTGCGAGTGTTAAAGAGGGGCCTCGTTGCCGCTCTGATGGGTTTCGCCATTCCGGTCGCCGTTACCGCGACCGCGTCGATGGTGACTTCGCCCGCTGCCGCGCAAACCGCGGCTTCGATCCAGGTTGAGGGCAACCGGCGGGTCGAGGTCGAGACCATTCGCTCTTATTTCAAGCCAGGTCCGGGCGGTCGCCTCGACAAGGGGCGGATCGATGATGGCCTCAAGGCCTTGATCGAGACCGGCCTGTTCCGTGACGTCAAGATCAACCAGGTCGGTGGCCGGCTGATCGTCTCCGTGGTGGAAAACCCGGTGATCGGACGCGTGGCGTTCGAAGGCAACAAGAAGATCAAGGACGAGCAGCTCTCGGCTGAGATCCAGTCCAAGCCGCGCGGGACGCTGTCGCGCCCGATGGTGCAGTCCGACACCCTGCGGATCGCCGAAATCTATCGCCGCTCGGGACGTTACGACGTCCAGGTCACCCCCGAGGTGATCGAGCGGCCCAACAACCGTGTCGATCTGGTCTTCACGGTCGTCGAAGGTGCCAAGACCGGCGTCAAGTCGATCCAGTTCATCGGCAACAATGCCTATTCGTCCTATCGGCTCAAGGACGTCATCCGCACCCACGAATCCAATTTCCTCAGCTTCCTGGCGTCGGGCGATCTCTATGATCCCGATCGCGTCGAGGCTGATCGCGACCTGATCCGCCGCTTCTATCTCAAGCATGGCTATGCCGATGTGCAGGTGGTCGCCGCGCTGACCGAATATGATCCCGAGCGCAAGGGCTTCCTGGTCACCTTCAAGATCGAGGAAGGTCAGCAGTACCGGGTCGGTTCGGTGGAGTTCCAGTCGAGCATTCCGACGTTGGACGGCAATTCGCTGAGCAGCTTCTCGCGCGTCAGCGTCGGCTCGCTGTACAACGCCGAAGCGCTGGAGAAGTCCGTCGAGGAGATGACCGTCGAGGCATCGCGGCGAGGCTACGCCTTCGCCACGGTGCGCCCGCGCGGCGACCGGAATTTCCAAGATCATACCGTGTCGATCGTGTATTCGATCGAGGAGGGCGCACGCACCTATATCGAGCGCATCAATATCCGCGGCAATACCCGGACACGCGACTATGTGATCCGCCGCGAATTCGATATTTCGGAAGGCGATGCCTATAACCGGGCGCTGGTCGACCGCGCCGAGCGCCGGCTGAAGAATCTCGACTTCTTCAAATCTGTGAAGATCGTCACCGAGCCCGGCTCGTCGACCGACCGCGTCATCCTGGTCGTCGACCTCGAGGAGAAATCCACCGGCGACTTCTCGGTCTCGGGTGGCTACTCCACCAGCGACGGTGCGCTGGCCGAAGTCAGCATCTCCGAGCGCAACCTGTTGGGAACCGGCCTGTTCGCCAAGGCGACGGTGCAGTATGGCCAATATGCCCGCGGCTATTCGCTGTCGGTGGTCGAACCCTATCTGCTCGACTATCGGGTCGCGCTCGGGCTCGACCTGTACCAGCGCGAGCAGAAGGCCAACAGCTACATTTCCTATACGACCAAGACCCTCGGCTTCAGCCCGCGCCTCGGCTTCGGTCTGCGCGAGGATCTGGCCTTGCAGATCCGCTATTCGATCTACAAGCAGGACATCGAGCTGCCGAACTACCTCAACAATTGTAACAACAATCTGGGTAGCTCGTCCTACTTCCCGACCCCCGCTTTCATCAATTCGGGCAATCCGAACAACACCGGTTACGGAGCCTACGGCTGTTACGGCGACGGCGAAGCCTCTCTGCCGGTTCGCATCGGCCTGGCCGGTGGCACGGTCTGGACCTCGTCGATCGGCTATACCCTGACCTACAACACGCTCGACAACACCAAGAACCCGACCGACGGCCTGTTGATCGACTTCAAACAGGACTTCGCCGGCCTTGGCGGCGACGTGAAGTTCATCAAGTCGGCCTTCGACGCGAAATACTATGCGCCGCTGGTGTCCGACATTGTCGGCCTGGTCCATCTGCAGGGCGGCAACCTGTCGACCTATGGTGGCAATCAGCTGCGCATGCTGGACCATTTCCAGATGGGGCCGAACCTGGTTCGCGGCTTTGCACCCAATGGCATCGGCCCGCGTGACATCGGCATCTATGCGCTGAACGGCGAGGGCGGCGACGCGCTGGGCGGCACCAATTATTGGGGAGCATCGGCCGAATTGCAGATGCCGTTCTGGTTCCTGCCCAAGGAAGTCGGCTTAAAGGGCGCGGTCTATGCCGACGCCGGCTCGCTGTTCGACTACAAGGGCCCGACCTCCTGGGGGCTCACCAACGAAGTCAATGCGCCGGGCTGCGTTCCGGCCAACCAGAGCTCGGTCGGGACCTGCGCAGGCTTGCAGTATGACAACAGCAATGTGGTTCGGACCTCGGTGGGTGTCGGTCTGATCTGGGCCTCGCCGTTCGGCCCGCTGCGGTTCGACTACGCGATCCCGATCACCAAGGGTAAGTACGACCGGGTGCAGGAGTTCAAGTTCGGCGGCGGGACCTCGTTCTGAGGTCTCGGCGATGGGCCGGGCCGCGACGGACGGTATGGCACAGCCGAGTTTCTTGAAGCCTCCGCCACCGATGAGCCTTGCTGATTTGGCCAAGATTGCAGGGGCGCATCTGATCGATGCGTCCCGCGGCGGTCAGCGCATCACCGGGCTGGCCTCGCTCGACGAGGCCGGACCGATCCACCTAACCTTCTTCGATAACGCCAAATACGCCGCACAGCTGGCCGCGACCCTGGCCGGCGCCTGTCTGGTCAACGAGCGCTTCGAGGCGGCTGTGCCGCCACACGTCGCGGTGCTGCGCGTCGCCGATCCGCTGCTGGCCTTCGTCACCGTGGCGGGCGAACTGTATCGCGAGCGGCTTTCACCGCAATCTTGGTTCGGCATTGTCGGCATCGCGGCCTCCGCGGTGGTGGATCCGACCGCGCGGTTGGAAGACGGCGTGGCGATCGATCCGTTGGCGGTGGTTGGACCGGGCGTCGAGATCGGCGCCGACAGTGTGATCGGCTCCGGAGTGATCATTGGCGCCAATGTTCGGATCGGCAGGGGCTGCCGGATCGGACCGGCCTGCACCGTTCAATCCGCCTTGATCGGCAACAATGTCGTGCTGCAGCCGGGATGCCATATCGGCCAGGACGGCTACGGATTTGCGTTCGCCCCGGAGGTCGCGGCGCGGTTGCCGCATCTCGGACGGGTGCTGATCCAGAATGACGTCGAGATCGGCGCCGGCGCGACGATCGAGCGCGGGAGCATGCGGGATACCGTGATCGGGGAAGGCAGCAAGATCGACAGCCAGGTCCGGATCGGGCACGATGCCGCCATCGGGCGGCTGTGCCGTCTCGGCGCACAGGCGAGCCTGGCCGGCTCGACGACCCTCGGCGACGGGGTCGAGCTGGGAGCCGCCTCACAAATCCGCAGTCACGTTCGAATTGGTGACGGCGCCAAGGTTGTGCCGGCACGCATTATCGACGAAGACATAGCCGCCGATCAGCCTCTGCCGCAGGGGGCCGTAGCGGCACGGAGCAATCCGGCAGGCAAGGAATCAAACTGATGGATGCAGCGGTTACTTTCGAGACGGTCGATATCAACGCAATCATGAAAGCGTTGCCGCATCGCTATCCGTTCCTGATGATCGACAAGATCGTGAATGTCCGCAGTGATTACAGCGGAATCGGCATCAAGAACGTGACCGTCAACGAGCCTCCCTTCATGGGGCACTTTCCGGAACGCCCGGTGTTTCCGGGCGTCCTGATCGTCGAGGGCATGGCGCAGACCGCCGGTGTGATCGTCATCCTTTCGGTGTCGGGCACCGAAAAACCGGGCGCGGTGTATTTTCTCACCATCGACAAATGCAAGTTCCGCAAGCCGGTGCTGCCCGGCGACACGGTCGAGTACCACATGCGCAATATCGGTCGCCGCAAGGACATGTGGTGGTTTCACGGCGAAGCCAAGGTCAATGGCGTGGTCGTCGCGGAAGCCGACGTCGGCGCAATGTTGACGGACTGATCGCAGCCATGAGCAAGATTGATCCCACCGCGCGGGTTGAAGACGGCGCCACGATCGGCGACGGCACATCGGTCGGCCCCTATTGCATGATCGGGCGCGACGTCGTGATCGGCGCCAATTGCAAGCTGATCGGCCATGTCCACATCACCGGCCACACCAGCATCGGCGATGGTTGCACGATCTACCCGTTCGCCTCGCTCGGCACGCCGCCGCAATCCTTGGGCTACAAGGGCGAGCCGACCAAACTGACCATCGGCAATGACTGCACCATTCGCGAATCCGTGACGATGAATCTCGGTACCGCCAGCGGCCGTGGCGTGACCCGGCTCGGCGACCGCGCCTTCATCATGACCGGCAGCCATATCGGCCACGACTGCATCGTCGGCAATGACGTGATCTTCGCCAATACCGCGACGCTGGCCGGGCATTGCGAGGTCGGCGATTACACCTTTATCGGCGGCGTCACGGCGCTGCAGCAATTCGTCCGGATCGGGCCGCAGGTGATGATCGGCGGGCTGAGCGGTGTGCGCGACGACGTCATCCCCTATGCGCTGGCGCGCGGCGCGCCGGCGCGTCTGGAGGGGCTGAACATTGTCGGGATGCGACGCCGCAAGATCAGCCGCGAGCGGCTGACGCTGATCAGGGCGTTTTTCGACGAGCTGTTCCACCGTCCCGGATTGTTTGCGGATCGGCTGCAAAGCGTGCAGCATCGCGGCGACGAGGATCCGGCAATCGCCGAGATATTGACCTTCATCAGTGGCGGCAAGCGTCCGCTGTGCATGGCGGCGGATGGCGCCGCCGACGCCTGACCTCGCAACGCAAGGCGGCCGATGATCGATCAAGTTTGCACGATAAGCTCGCCGGTCGGTGTGATCGCCGGCGGCGGCGTGCTGCCATTCGCGGTCGCCGATTCGTTGTTGGCGCGCGACATCACCCCGACGCTGTTCGCGCTGCGCGGCTTTTGCGATCCCGAGCGGGTCGCGCGATTTCGGCACCACTGGATTTCGCTCGGCCAGTTCGGTCGGCTGAAACGGCTGCTGCGCGCCGAAAACTGCCGCGATCTGGTGTTCATCGGCTCCCTGGTGCGGCCGTCGCTGCTGCATGTGCGGTTCGACTGGGGAACGGTTCGGGTCCTGAGCGGCATTCTGGCGGCCTATCGGGGCGGTGACGATCATCTGCTGTCCAGCATCGGCCGGATTTTCGAACGCGATGGTTTTCGCTTGGTCGGCATCAAGGACGTCGCTCCCGATTTGCTGATGCCGCCAGGCAGCCTCACGCACACCACACCCGATGCCGGTCAACTGGCCGACATCGCCAAGGCGCGAGCGGTGCTGGCGGCGCTGGGTCCGTTCGATATCGGGCAGGGGGCGGTGGTGATCGACGGGCATGTGGTGGCGCTCGAGGATATTGGCGGCACCGACGCGCTGCTGGCCAATGTGGCGCGGCTGCGTGCATCCGGGGCGATCCAGGCCAGGATACGCCGTGGCGTATTGGTCAAGGCGCCCAAGAGCGGCCAGGATCTGCGCTTCGATCTGCCGACACTGGGGCCGCGGACCATCGAGGGCGTCGCGGCCGCCGGCCTTGCCGGCATCGCCGTTGTCGCCGGCAATACGCTGGTCGCCGACTCCCAGATGACGATCGAGGCCGCCGACAGAGCAGGCCTGTTCATTACAGGCCTGACCGCATGACATCGCCGACATCCGCATCCGACGCCGGGGCACCGACCAAGCCCGAGGGCGTTCGTAAGCTGTTCCTGATCGCGACCGAGGAATCCGGCGACCGGCTTGGGGCGGCGCTGATGACGGAGGTGAGGCAGCGATTGGGCGATGCGGTGCGGTTCGAGGGTGTCGGCGGGCAGGCGATGGCGCGCGAGGGACTGGTCTCGCTGTTTCCGATCGAGGAATTGTCGATCATGGGCCTGTCGGCGGTGGTCCGGCAACTGCCGATGATCCTGCGCCGGATTGCCGAGACCACCGATGCGGTCCATCAGGCGGCGCCCGACATCCTGGTGATTATCGACAGTCCGGATTTCACCCATCGGGTGGCGCGCCGCGTCCGCGCCCGCGATCCGTCGATACAGATCGTCAATTATGTGTCGCCGACGGTGTGGGCATGGCGCCCCGGACGCGCCCGCAAGATGCGCGGTTATATCGACCACGTGCTGGCGCTGCTGCCGTTCGAGCCGCAGGCCTATCGCGAGCTGCGCGGTCCGCCTTGCAGCTATGTCGGACATCCGCTGGTCGAGCAGATCGATACGTTGCGGCCGAACTCGCAGGAGCAAGCGCGGCGCGCGGCGCAGCCACCGGTGCTGGTGGTGCTGCCGGGCAGCCGGCGCAGCGAGATCGCGCATTTGATGCCGGTGTTCGGTGAGGCGCTCGGCCTGCTGCTGGCGAAGAGCCAACCGATCGATCTGGTGCTGGCGACGCTGCCGCATCTGCAGGACGCGGTCACTGCCGCGGTGAAGACCTGGCCGGTGCAGCCCAGAATCGTCGTCGGCGACCACGACAAGAAGGCGGCGTTTCGGATCGCGCGCGCCGCGCTGGCGAAATCCGGCACCGTCACGCTCGAAGTGGCGATTGCCGGGGTTCCGATGGTGGCGGCGTATCGGGGCGGCGCGATCGAGGCATGGATCGCCAAGCGGGTGATCCGCTCGGCCTCGGTGATCCTCGCCAACCTCGTGGTCGGCGACAATGTGGTGCCGGAATTGCTGCAGGAGGCCTGTACGCCCGAAGCGCTGGCGGCGGCGTTGCAGGATGTGCTCGCCGACACCCCGCAGCGGCAGCGCCAGCTCGACGGCTTTGCGCGGATCGACGTGATCATGTCCACCGGCGAGCAATCGCCGAGCGCCCGCGCCGCCGACATCGTCCTGGGGCTGTTGTCCACTTGATGTTCGAGCCGCTTCGTCGCGGCGCGGCAGGCCTCAGAGCAAATCGGCGAACCGCGGGGCGGTTCGCCGATTGATGGTGTGTTGGACTCGGGCGCCGATTAACCGCGCTTCGAGATGTCCACATAGTCGCGGCGTGCGGCGCCGGTATAGAGCTGGCGCGGCCGGCCGATCTTCTGCTGCGGATCCTCGATCATCTCGCTCCACTGGCTGATCCAGCCGACGGTGCGCGCCACCGCGAACAGCACGGTGAACATGTCGGTCGGGAAGCCCATCGCCTTCAGCGTGATGCCCGAATAGAAATCGACATTCGGATACAGCTTGCGGTCGATGAAGTACGGATCGCTGAGCGCGATCTTCTCCAGCTCCATGGCGATCTTCAACAGCGGGTCGCCATGATGGCCGGTTTCCGCCAGCACCTGGTGGCAGACATCCTGCATGATCTTGGCGCGCGGATCGTAGTTCTTGTAGACCCGATGGCCGAAGCCCATCAGGCGGACGGTGCTGTTCTTATCCTTCACCTGCTTGATGAATTCGGGAATGTTCTCCACCGAACCGATCTCGGACAACATCGCCAGCGCGGCTTCGTTGGCGCCGCCATGCGCCGGGCCCCACAGGCAGGCGATGCCGGCGGCGATGCAGGCGAACGGATTGGCGCCCGACGAGCCGGCGATCCGCACCGTCGAGGTCGAGGCATTCTGCTCATGGTCGGCGTGCAGGGTGAAGATCTTGTCGAGCGCTTTGGCCAGCACCGGGTTGACGACATATTCCTCGCACGGCACCGCGAAGCACATCCGCAGGAAGTTGGCGGCGAAGTCGAGCGAGTTCTTCGGATACACGAACGGCTGACCGGCCGAATATTTGTAGGCCATCGCCGCCAGCGTCGGGATCTTGGCGATCATGCGCATCGAGGCGATCATGCGCTGCTTGGGATCGTTGATGTCGGTGGAGTCGTGATAAAACGCCGCCAGCGCACCGACCGACGCTACCATCACCGCCATCGGATGGGCGTCGCGACGGAAGCCATGGAAGAACCGCGCCATCTGTTCATGCACCATGGTGTGGTGCGTGATGCGCTCGTCGAAATCTTCCTTCTGGGCCTTGTTGGGCAGTTCGCCGTAAAGCAGCAGATAGCAGGTTTCGAGGAAGTCGCCATTGTTGGCGAGCTGCTCGATCGGATAGCCGCGATATTCCAGAATGCCGGCATCGCCGTCGATATAGGTGATCTTCGACTGGCAGCTGCCGGTGGAGGTGAAGCCGGGATCGTAGGTGAACATTCCGGCCTGGGCGTATAATTTGCCGATGTCGATCACGTCGGGCCCGATCGTCCCGGTCAGGATCGGCAGGTCGTAGCTGTTGTTTCCAACCGTGAGTGTGGCTGATTTAGTGGTTGTTGTTGCGTCCATCGTGTGGTCCCCGATGAGATCGTTGCCGAAACCAGTGCGCGCGCGACAGCCTGACGACACGCCGAGCGAAGCTGGAATGAATTAGAACTACAGGCCAAATGGGTAGCTTATTGCCGTGTGCACTGCAAGGCGGGCCGACCGGCCGGCGGTAGCCTAGCGCTGCGCCTGATCGGCAAGCCTGGACAGGCATTCCTCGCGCCCCAGTACCGCCAGAACGTCGAAAATACCTGGTGAAGTGGTGCGACCGGTCAAGGCGACGCGCAACGGCTGGGCCACCGCGCCGAGTTTCAACCCGCTCTGCTCGGCGAAGGCCCGCATCGCCGCCTCTGTGGTTTCCGAGGTCCACGTCGCGACGCTTTCGAGCGCGTCATGCAACTGGCCGATCAATTGCCGGGTTGGCGGCGTCAGCACCGCCAATCCCTTCGGTTCGATCACCAGCGGGCGGTCGGCGATGATGAATCCGGCATTGTCGAGCAGTTCGATCAGGGTCTTGGCGCGCTCCTTGAGCCCCGGCATCGCCCGCAACAATTGCGCGCGCGTGGTGTCATTGAGCTTGGCGGCGATCTCGGAACCGTGTGGGATATAGCGCAGCAGATCTTCCAGCATGGTCACGAGGGATTGATCGTCGGCCTGGCGGATGTAATGGCCGTTGAGGTTTTCCAGCTTGGCGAAATCGAACCGCGCCGCCGAACGTCCGATCGCCGACAACTCGAAGGCGTCGATCATTTCCTGCGTCGAGAAGATTTCCTGGTCGCCATGGCTCCAGCCGAGCCGGACCAGATAGTTGCGCAGCGCCTCCGGCAGATAACCCAATGCCCGGTAGGCGTCGACGCCGAGCGCGCCGTGACGCTTCGACAGCTTCGATCCGTCCGGGCCGTGGATCAGCGGAATGTGCGACATGCTCGGCAGTTCCCAGCCCAGCGCATCGTAGATCTGGCTCTGCCGCGCGGCGTTGATCAGATGGTCGTCGCCGCGAATGATGTGGGTCACGCCCATGTCGTGATCGTCGACCACCACCGCGAGCATATAGGTCGGGTTGCCGTCGCCGCGCAGCAGCACCAGGTCGTCGAGATTCTCGTTCTGCCACACCACGCGCCCCTGGACCTGATCCTCGATCACGGTCTCGCCGGTCAGCGGCGCCTTGAGCCGGATCGTCGGCTTGACGTCGGGTGGCGCTTCGGAGGCATCGCGATCGCGCCAGCTGCCGTCATAGAGCTTGGAGCGGCCCTCGGCGCGGGCGCTTTCGCGCATCCGGGTCAATTCCTCGGCCGTCGCGTAACAGCGGTAGGCCTTGCCGGCGGCCAGCAATTGCTCGGCGACCTCGCGGTGTCGCGCGGCGCGCTCAAACTGGTAGATGGTGTCGCCGTCCCAGTCGATGCCGAGCCATTTCAGCCCGTCGAGAATCGCCGCAATCGCCGGCTCTGTGGAACGCTGCCGGTCGGTGTCCTCAATGCGCAGCAGCATCCGGCCGCCATGCTTCTTCGCATAGAGCCAATTGAACAAAGCGGTACGGGCGCCTCCGATATGGAGGAAGCCGGTCGGCGAGGGCGCAAAGCGTGTGACGACGGGACGGGTCATGCGATCGGGATTCGATACCTGGATGATTGGCGCGCCACGGTGGCGCCCGGACGATTGGCGCGCCGCAGCGGCGCGGAGGGTGTATAGCAGGAACGGCGCATAACTAAAGTCTTCCTTGGCGCAGCCAGGGCTTGGCGGCGGGCGCCGGATTTGGCAGATACGCCAGCGGTTCCGACAGGCAGGAAAATCATCTTATGACGACGGTAGACGCAGCAACGGCCGAAGCAGGGCGCGACTTCATTCGCGACATCGTGCAGGCCGATCTCGATTCGGGCAGGCACAGCCAGATCGTGACCCGGTTCCCGCCGGAGCCGAACGGCTACCTTCATATCGGCCACGCCAAGTCGATCGCGCTGAATTTCGGCATCGCCCAGGAATTCGGCGGACGTTGTCATCTGCGGTTCGACGACACCAATCCGACCAAGGAAGAGCAGGAATATATCGATTCGATTCAGGCCGACGTGCACTGGCTCGGCTACGATTGGGGGACCGACCTGTTCTATGCCTCGGATTATTTCGAGCGCCTGTATGGCTGGGCCGAACAGCTGATCCGCGACGGCCACGCTTATGTCGACGACCAGTCCCAGGAGGAAATCCGGATCGCCCGCGGCACGCTGACCGAGCCGGGCATGAACAGCCCGTTCCGCGACCGTTCCGTGAACGACAATCTCGACCTGTTTGCCCGCATGAAAGCCGGCGAATTCCCCAACGGCGCGCGGGTGCTGCGGGCCAAGATCGACATGGCGGCGGGCAACATCAATCTGCGCGACCCGGTGCTGTACCGCATCCTGCACGCCATCCATCCGCGCACCGGCGACGCCTGGTCGATCTATCCGAGCTACGACTATGCCCACGGCCAGTCCGACGCGATCGAAGGCGTTACCCATTCGATCTGCACGCTGGAATTCGAGGATCACCGGCCGCTGTATGAATGGCTGCTCGACAAGCTGCCGGTGCCGTCGAAGCCGCGGCAATATGAATTCGCCAGGCTCAATATCACCTACACCTTGCTGTCGAAGCGGGTGCTGACCGAGTTGGTGCGCGGCGGCCATGTCACCGGCTGGGACGATCCGCGGATGCCGACCATCGCCGGGCTGAAGCGGCGCGGCGTGCCGCCGGCGGCGATCCGCGAATTCATCAAGCGCATCGGCGTGGCGAAGGCCAACAGCGTCGTCGATGTCGGCATGCTGGAATTCTGCATTCGCGAAGAGCTCAACAAGAGCGCGCTGCGCCGGATGGCGGTGCTGCGGCCGCTCAAAGTGGTGATCGAGAATTATCCGGAAGGCCGGAGCGAAGAGCTCGAGGCGATCAACCATCCGGACAATCCGGAGGCGGGAACCCGCAAGATCACGTTCGGCCGCGAGCTCTATGTCGAGCAAGAGGACTTTATGGAGAATCCGCCGAAGAAATTCTTCCGGCTGTCGCCCGGCCGCGAGGTCCGGCTGCGCTACGCCTATTTCATCACCTGCCGCGAGGTGGTGAAGAACGATGCGGGCGAGGTGGTCGAGCTGCGCTGCACCTACGATCCCGAAACCCGTGGTGGCAACGCTCTAGATGGCCGCAAGGTGAAGGCGACGATGCACTGGCTGCCGGCGGCGCAGTCGGTGCCGGCCGAGATCCGGATCTACAATCAGCTGTTTGCGACGCCGTCGCCGGACGCCGGCAATTTCAAAGCCGACCTCAACCCGCAATCGCTCGAAGTGCTGACCGACGCCAGGGTCGAGCCGGCGATCGCCCAGACCAATTCGTCGGAGCCGATCCAGTTCGAGCGGCAGGGCTATTTTACCCGCGACCGGGACTCGACCGCCGCCAAGCCGATCTTCAACCGCACCATCGGGCTGCGCGACACTTTCGCCAAGGAGGTCGGCGGCAAGGCCTGAGCGCACGCCGCCAGCTCGGGCAGTTGCTCCCGATCGGTTTCCGGTTAGGCTTGCTGCCGCGCCTGTCGAGGAGCGAGCGCGGTGGCGAAGCGGGACACCGACAGCAAAGCCAGAACCTGGCCCGTGCGGGACGCGGCGCCAGCGGGCGGGTTCGCGGCGGACCTCACTGCGTGGCCGGCGCTGGCGCGGCTGAGCAACTGGGTGCGGGCCGAGGCCGGGGCAGGGCGGCTATTGCCATGGGTGCCGGTCGCGTTCGGCGCCGGCATCGCGGTGTATTTTGCCGCCGACCACGAACCGATCGCCTGGGTCGCCGCACTGACTGCGG